>CAZJWJ010000039.1:0-43040 GCA_964549495.1 uncultured Anaerolineales bacterium
TTGGGCAAGGGCAGGCGCGCCAGGCCGCTCTTGATGAAGTCGCCCAGGCCGCCGCCGGCCACCAAGGTGGCGATGGCGGCGATGCCGGTGGTCAAGAGGGCCGAGACCCGCACGCCGGTCAGGATCACCGGCCAGGCCAGGGGCAGCTGCACCTGCCACAGGCGCTGCCAGGCGCCGAGCCCCATGCCCCGCGCCGACTCCATCACGGCCGGGTCGACCTGCCGGAGTCCGGTGACCGTATTGCGCAGGATGGGCAGGAGCGCGTAGAGGTAGAGGGCGATGAAGGAGGGCGCGAAGCCCAACCCCACCAGCGGGATGAAGAGCGTGAACAGGGCCAGAGAGGGCAGGGTCAGAAAGACCGAGGCGATGCCCAGCGCCAACTCGCGGGCCACCGGGCGCTCGCGCACCCAGATGCCGATGGCCAGGGAGGTGAGCGTGGCGGCCAGGACCACCACCACCACGTAGATCGCGTGCTCGTAGAGCCCGACGGCGATGTCGTCGAGCCGGCTTCCCATGTAGCCGAACCAGCTTTGGATGGCGTCCACCAATTCTCCTCGATATGGGTCCGGAGGTCAGAAGATCGAGGGCCCGGCTCGCGGGCCGGGCCCCTCGTCGTCGATCTCTTTCCGATCAGCCCTCGATCAAGTCCTCGGCGATCAGGTAGTCGCGGGCCACGTCGGCCGGATCTTCCCCCTCGGCCGAAACGCGCGCGTTGAGCTCGGCCATGCGCTCGTTGTCCAGCGGGCTCAGGATCATCTCGGCGATCTGGTCGAAGGCCTCGGGCGCCTGCTCGTAGGTCTCCTGGCGGATGGTCATCGAGACGTTGTAGACGATGTTCACGCCCGGGTCCTCGACCAAGGTCAGGCCCAAGGCCGGGATGCGGCCGTCGGTGGTGAAGACCTCGCCGAAGTCGCAGTTGTCGGCCGCCGTCTCGGTATAGATGATGCCCGTGTCCAGGATGGTGATCTGGTCATCGGGGATGTCGTAGCCGGCATACTCCTCGGTCAGCACCAGACCGTCCGAGCGGCTGGGAAACTCCGACTCCAAACAGAGCGTCGCATCCGGGTTGGCCTCCAGGTAGTCGACCATGCTCTGGATGTCGAAGGCCCCGCCGTTGGCCTCGGTCATCTCCGGGCTGGAGACGAAGCCGTAGGTGTTGTTGAAGGGCGAACGGCCTACCCAGACGATGTCGTTCTCCTCCAGGTCGCGCTCGCGCACGCCCTCGGTCAGCGCCTCCGGATCGAAGCTGGGATCCTCCAGACCCAGGTGCTGGGTCCAGCCGGTGCCGTTGTATTCCATGTAGACGTCGATCTCGCCGGCCTCCAGCGCCGAGCGGGCCACGTTGGTGCCGCCCAAGTCGACCTTGTTCTCGACGCTGGCGCCCGCCGCCTCGAAGGCCTGGACCATCATCTCGCCCAAGAGCAGCTGCTCGTCGAAGTCCTTGGACCCGACGGCGATCTCGACGCCCTCCAGGTCGATCTCGCCCAGGCTGCCGCCTGCGGCGCCGGAGCCGGCCTCGCCGCCACCGCAGGCGGCCAGGATGGGCAAGAGCAAAAGGGTCAAGAGGCCTGTGCGCCAGGGCACATGCTTCGCGTGCATGTCGATATTCCTTTGGGTAGTTGGATGGGGCTTGGCTGTCGCCCGACGGCGAACCTCCTCGAGGGAGCACGGTCCCGATGGGAGGGAGCGGCCGGTACTCACCGGCCACTCGGTCGCGCGGCGCGATCACGCGATGGGCATCGCGCGCAGCGATCGCGGCTTGCTACAGTCTCCCTACCATAGGGAGGGGCGGGCGGGCTGTCAACCCGCGGCATCGCCAGGGAAGGCCCGCTGCTTCGCCCCCGTTTCGGGCGATCAGGTGCGCGACGAGGGGGCGATCTCGACCATCGATCCGAACCCGATGGCCGGCCTCAGTCCTCCGGCAGCTCCGGCAGGTCCAGCCGCGGCCGCGGCTCGAAGCTCGGTCGCTCCGGCGGGCTGGCCTCGAGCAGGCGCAGCGCCTCGGCGATCGCGCGCTCGAGCTGGGGGTCGCGGCCGGCCTCGTGGTCCTGCGGCCGGATCTCGACCTCGATGTCCGGATCGGTGCCCCGGTTCTCGAGGCCGAAACCGACGTCGCGGAACCACATCGAGTACTCGGGCTGGGTGGTGTAGCCGCCGTCGACGAAGCGGTGGCGCGGGTGGATGCCTACCACGCCGCCCCAGGTGCGTTTGCCGATCAGAGGACCCAGGCCCAAGAGCTTGAAGGCGTGGCTGAACATGTCGCCATCCGAGCCGGCCACCTCGTTGGTCAAGGCCACGATAGGCCCCCAAACCGACTCGGAGGGGTAGGGCACCGGCTCGCCCCAGCGCTGCACGTCATAGCCCAGTCGCCGGCGGGCCAGCTTCTCCAGGATCAGGGGCGATACGTGGCCACCGCCGTTGAAGCGCACGTCGACGATGAGGCCCTCTCGAACCAGCTCGGAGAGGAAGCCGCGGTGGAACTCGGCGTAGCCGCGGGCGCCCATGTCGGGGATGTGCAGGTAGCCCAGCCGGCCCTCGCTGGCCTGGTGCACCGCGGCGCGGTTGGCCTCGACCCACTCGCGATAGCGGGCCGGCTGCTCGCCGGAGAGCGTGCGGACCGTGATCGTCCAGGACTCGGGGGGCTCGGCGGTCGCTTCGGTCTCCGTTGACGCCGGAGCCTCCTCGCGTGCTTCGTCACCGCCGCGATCTTCGCCGTCGACGTCCGGAGGCATCTCGGCAGCCTCCGGCGTGGCCCGATCGACCTCGCTCTCCTCGTTGGGCCGCGCCCCGTCGTCTGGCTCGATCCGCGGGGCGACCAGCAGCTCCACCTCCGAACCGGCGCGGTGGACCAGCAGCTCGCCCGGCGAGAGCTCGGCCGAAAGCGGCTGGCCGTCGATGGCCTGGATCACGTCGCCTGGCCGCAGCCGGGCACCGGGCCGGATGAGGGGCGAGCTGGCGGAGCTGTCCCAGGGGTCGCCGCGCAAGATGCGCTCCACCCGATAGCCCTCGGCCTCCGGGTCCCAGACCAGGTCGGCGCCCAAGAAACCCTGGGCGTAACGCGGCTCGGGCCGGTAATCGCCGCCCACCTCGTAGGCATGCGAGGTGCCCAATTCGCCCTGCATCTCCCACATCAAATCACTGAACTCCGCGCGGGTGGCCACGCGGTCGATCAAGGGGCGGTAGCGGCGGTAGATCCGCTGCCAGTCGACGCCGGACATGTCCTCGGTCCAGAACTGATCGCGCTGCAAGCGCCAGGCCTCGCGGTACATCTGGGCCCACTCGGCCGCCGGCTCCAGGGAGAGCCGCAGCCGGCCCAGGTCGATCCAGCCGCTCTTGCGGCTCGCGCCGCCGTCCTTGCCCGGCTTCTCGCCGGCCTTGACCACCCGCAGCGCGCCGCCGCTGCGGTAGACCAGGGTCTTGCCGTCCATCGAGATCGAGAAGTCGTCGACCCCGTCGGTCAGCGTGCTCTCCTCCAGGCTCTCCAGATCGAAGGCGCAGAGCGTGCCCTGACCGGCATCTTCCTCGCGATGGATGGTGCTCTCCAGGCCGGTATGGGTGTAGAGCACCTTGCCCTCGATCCCCCGGATCTGTCCGTACTGCCCTTCGGGCACGGGGAAGGCCAGCAGGCGATCGGTGATGCCCTCCAGATCGATCTCCAGCGGTGGGATCTCTTCCGAGGCCTCCGAGCCATCGCCCTCCTCGCCGGACGGTTCGGCACCTCCCTCGCCCGCTGACGCCTCGTCCGACGCATCTCCGTCGTCGGCCTCGATATCAGCGTCGCCCGCGTCGTCCTCGTCGTAATCCTCGTCCTCGTAGTCCTCGTTTCCGTCCCCATCGCCGCCCGTCCGGTCCCCATCCCCCGACAGCGGACGCGGCGCCGGCTGGAAGGGCGAGGGCAGGTCCTCGCGCAGGGTGATCAGGTGCGGCCGCACACCGAAGGGAAAGCCCAGGTCGAAGTGCAGGTTGTCGTAGACCGGATCGAAGTCGCGGTTGGAGAGGAGGTAGAGGTAGCGGCCCTCCGGATCGAAGGAGGGCGACCAGTCCTGCAGCACCGGGCGCGTGGCGTCGAAGCGCTCGCCGTCCTCGATGCGGCAGAGCCGGATGCAGGAGGTCTGGGCGCTGCCGTGATGGCTGTAGGCCAGCCAGCGGGCATCCGGCGACCAGGCCAGGCTGTGGATCCGCTCGTAGGGGCTCTGGTCCAGCTGTCGCATCTGCCCGCTGGCCAGGTCGACCAGGAGCAGCTCGTGGCGGTGGTTGGAGATGGCCACCAGCTCGCCCGACGGGGCCGGCAGCAGCTCCTCTGCGCGCCCGATGTCCAGGTCCTCCAGGCGCCGAGGCGCCTCGGCCGGCCGGTCCGCCTCGTGGAGCTCCAGCACCTCCTCGCCGGCCGCGTCGCTGACCATCACCAGGCGCTGGCCGCAGGGCAGCCAGGCCGCCAGCCGGTGGTGCACGCCCTGCCGCGCGCCGTGCTGGCGCACCGCGCCCTCCCAGTTGCCGAAGCTGAAGGGCTTGCCGCGGCTGGTCACCGCCAGGCGATGGCCCAGCGGATGCGGATCGTAGCCCTGCAGGTAGGCGTCGGCCGGCACGAAGCGCCGCTTGCGCTGCGAGCGCGGGCTGTGCAGCCGCACGTCGATCGCTCGGCTCTCGCCGGACTCCGGATCGAAGAGGTAGAGGTCGGCACCGGCGTGGTAGACGATGCGCCGGCCGTCGCTGGCCGGATGGCGCAGATAGAAGTCCTTGTGGTGCGTGTGGCGGCGCAGGTCCTGGCCGGCCGGCGTGCAGGAGTAGAGGTTGCCGATGCCCTCGTGATCGCTGACGAAGTAGATCCGCGGGCCCAGCCAGATCGGCCGGGCCAGGTTGCCCGGCAGCTCGATCAGCCGGCGCCACCGCCCGTCGCCCTCGGCATCCACCCACAAATCGCCGGTCATCCCGCCGCGATAGCGCTTCCAGCGCGCGATGTCGCTGGTGTTGCGGCCGATGACCTGGCCGCCATCGGGGCCGAAGCTCAGGCTGACCGCGGGACCGGTCGGCAGCCGCTCGGGCGCGCCTCCCTCCGGGTGGACCGAGTAGAGCGCGTACTGGCCGGCGAAGGGCTGGCCGGCATTGGAAGCGAAGACGATGCGCCCCTCCGGCGTCCAAGCCGTATCGCGCGATTGGGCGCCCATGAAGGTCAGCCGCCGCGAGGGCCCGCCCTCGGCCGGCATCACGTAGACCTCGGGCATGCCCTCGTCGTGGCCGATGAAGGCTAGCCAGGATCCGTCCGGCGAGAGCGCGGGCGCCAGCGCGCGGCCCGGGTTGGCCGTCAACCGCCGCGCCACCCCGCCCTCGGCCGGCAGGGTCCACAGATCGTCCTCGCAGACGAAGACCACCTGCTGGCCGTGGATGCTAGGGAAGCGATAGTAGCCCGGCTCGGACATGCGCGCTGCTCGCTGGATAAAGGTCCTTCGACCTCGAGGGAAGGCTCTGATTCTAGCACCGCCATGACGGCCGGATCGCCGCGACTCGCCCCCGGCACGTCGCCGCATCGCTGGGCGACGCGGCCGCGTCTATCATTGAGCCAGGCCCCGATCTCGAGGACCCCTTCATGGCAAGTCAGAACGCGCCCGATTCCGCGAAGAAGGTGATGAACCCCGCTCCGGTCGCCAACCGGCGAACCGGGCTGCCGGCGCGGCATCGGGTACCGCTCCTCTTGACCCCACTCCTGCTGGCCCTGTTCCTGACCGTGCCCTCCGGTGGGAATGCCGCTGAACCGGATCAGAGCGAGCCCCTGGCGAGCTACCGCCTGGTAGACACCTGGCAGCGCGCGCCCTGGGAGCGCGAGCCGGGCCGCTACGGCCGGACCCTGGACCTCAGCTCCTCGACCGAGGGGACGCAGTACGTGCTGGACGGCCGTCGGCGCGCCCTGCACGTCACCGACGCCGCGGGCCAGGCAAGCCACTTCATCGACCTGCCGGCCGAGGTGCCGGGCCTGCGCGCCAGCCAGTGGCATCCGCTGCGGCTGGACGTGGGGGCCGACGGCAAGCTCTACCTGCTCCTGCGCGGACCCTACGTCGACCGCGGCGTCTACCGCTACCGCGTCGATCGGCTCGAATCCGACGGCAGCCTGGACTTCAGCTTCGAGATCAGCCGGCGCACGCCGAGCATGTACCGCGACATCGCCGCCCGCCCGGACGGGCGCATCTACGTCTCGCGCTCGGGCAACAGCCCCTTCTTCGAGTTCCCGGATCCCGAACCGGAGCCGCCCGGCCTGCCGCCGCCGGGCGTGGACATCTACCGCGCCGACGGGGTCTTGCTCGAGACCCTGCTCACCTCCTGCATGCCGGATCGCCTGGACTTCGGGCCCGACGGTCGGCTCTACGTGGCCAACCGCTGCCCGGTCCCGCTCGACTCGCCCGGCCCGCCGGGCGCCACGCCGACCCCGGAGCCCTCGCTGGGCGGGGGTCGCGTCCTGCAGCAGGACGAGATGCCGGCCGCCGAGGGCATCTTGATCTTCGGCGCCGACCACGGCTACCTCGATTTCGTGCCCTTCATCAACCCCGAGGATGTGACGGCCGGCCCGGCCGGCGCCTTCGTGGCCCGCAACGTCGAGATCTTCCCGCTGGGCCAGGCCGAGCCGCTCTACAGCGGCCCGACCGGCGCGCTCAGCGGCGCCTACTTCGACGACATCGTCTTCAACCTCGACGCGCCGGCCGGCGGCGGCCTGGGCGCGTCGATGAACCACTGCTACTTCCAGGGCCTGCTGCGCTTCGAGGATCCCTCGATCATCCCCTCCGAGCCGATTCTCAGCGGTGCGCTGGACAACCCCGAGCTGGAAGGACCGCCCAACCCGGGCCGCATCGCGGCCGGCGACGAGCTGGCGGTGATGATGGACCGCTACGGCACGCAAGGCGCACGGCCAGATCACAGCTACTACGTGCATCCCTACCTGGCCGAGCGCCGCACGGTGCAACGCTGGCCCTTGGCCGGCGCGGACCGCGCGGCCGACCCGACCCCCCGCGCCCCCTTCGCGCCGACATCCCAGCTCGGGCTCTGCGGCGACGCGGCCCGCGACGTGGCGATGGACGGCCGGACGGTCTTCAGCCTGGATCCCGACCGGGTCCAGGCACGGCCGGACGATCGGCTGCCCGGCTGGACCTGGTGGCCGGCCCTCTTGGCCGGCCCAGAAGAGCGCCCGGCGCTCGCCGCCCTCTCGGCCGATGCCGATCGCCTGGCGGTGCTGGACCTGGGCCGGCGCCGGCTGAGCCTGCTATCGGCCGACGGCGGCCTGCTGTCCGACTGGTCCTACGATGTCGACGATCCCGGCGCGCTGCCGGGAGACCTGGCCCTGGCCGGCGATCGGATCTACCTGGCCGAGCCGGGCCGCGGCCGCCTGGTGCTGCACGCCGATGGCGGCCGGCGCCTGGCGGCCTGGCCGACCCACGATGGTCCCCGGGCCGTGGCGGCCGGCCCCGAGGGCGACGCCTTCGTGCTGGGCGCCGGCGGCTGGGGCATGCGCTACCAGCCCGACGGCCGTCTGCTGGCCCTCTGGCCCATGCCGGATCGCAGTCTCGACGCCCGCGACATCGCGGTCGACGGCGCCGGGCGGGTTTACGTCAGCTGGGCCCGGCGCCAGCCCTACTCCGGTCCGCGCGGCCGGGCCATGCCGCAGTTCGAATTGCCCGAGGCCGGCATCTGGGTCTTCGAACCGGGCCCGCCCGCCGCGCCCGAGCCGCCGGCCCGCGGCGCCTGCCTGGCCGCGCCCGACAAGCAGGCCCGGCCGGCCCGCCTGCCGCTGGGCGGGCAGGTCGAGGTCGAGCTCCGCGTGGAGGGCGCCTGTCCGCCGGCCCGATCGCCGGCCCAGCTGATGTGGGTGGTCGACGACTCCCGTTCGATGAGCTTCGACGATGCCCTGTCCCGGGCCCGCGACTTCCTGGCCCAAAGCCTCCTCGATCTGGACCCGGAGGGCATCGAGCAGGGCTTGGTCGGCTTCGAGGAAGGCGCGCGCCTCATCCAGCCGCTGGGCACGGCCCCGGGCGCCCTGCGCTCCTCCATCCTCGCGCTCGAGCCGGAGGGCGACACCCGCATGGCCGCCGGCATCGACCTGGCTACCGCCGAATTGACCGGCCCGCGCGGCGATCCGTCGGCGCGGCGGGTGATGGTCCTGGTCACCGACGGCCTGGCCAAGGACGAACCCCTCCAGGCCGCCGAGCGGGCCCGCGCCGCCGGCATCGAGCTGCAGGTGCTGATCTTCGCCACCTACGAGTACAGCGAGGACGTCCGGCGAGCGATGGCCGAACTGGCCGGCGCCGACGCCCGCGTGATCGTCGACCCCATGCCCTTGGATCTCGAGCCCCTGGTCCGGAATCTCTCCGGCCTGGTTCCGGAGCCCGGGCTCTTCGAGGCCATCCGCGTGCTCGATCGCATCCCGGCCAACATGCGCTACTTGGCCGGCTCGGCCGATCCGCCGGCGCGCTACGACGCCGATGCCCACAGCCTGACCTGGGAGCTGGGCGCCGTCACCGCGGCGGCCGGCCTGCGCCTGACCTACGACCTGCAGCCGCTGGAATGCGGCCTCTGGCCGACCAACATCGAGGCCACGGCCGACTACCTGGACGCGCTGGGCCAGCCGGGCCGGCTGATCTTCCCCATCCCCGAGGTCGAGGTGATCTGCGACCCGGTGCGCATCTACCTGCCGCTGGTCGACAAGGCGCGCTGCCATCGCCGATCGGGCGCCATCGACGTGATCCTGGTCACCGACGCCTCGAGCAGCATGGCCGAGCCGGGCGCCCCTGACGGACGCAGCAAGCTCGATTTGGCCCGGCAGGCGGGCCTGGACTTCGCGGCCCTGCTGCAGCCGGGCGATCGGGCCGGCCTGGTGTCCTTCGACGGCCAAGCCCGCGTCCTGGCGCCCTTGAGCGCGGATCGCGAGCGGCTCTCCGCCGGCCTGTCGGCGCTGCAGAGCGGCCTGGGCACACGCATCGACCTGGGCCTGGCGGCCGCGCTGGAGCTCCTCGGCGCCAGCCCTCGCTCGAGCGCGACGCCGGTCGTGATCCTGCTCAGCGACGGCCTGCAGAACGAAGCCGAGGCCCCGCGCGAGGCGGTCCTGCGCCAGGCCGAGCGGCTGCGCGGGGCGGGCAGCCGGATCTACGCCATCGGCCTGGGCTCCCAGATCGACGAGCCGCTGTTGCGCTCGCTGGCCGGCCGGCCCGAAGCCTACCTCGAGTCGCCCAGCGCCGAGGACCTGAGCGCCGTCTACCGCGACATCTCCGAGCGCTTGGCCTGCGATCGCCCGTGATCGAACGCCCATGACCCCGACGTCCAGATCCCTGCCGGCTCGCGCCCTGATCCTGGTGCTCTGCTTGGCCGGCCTGCTCGAGCCGATGGCGGCGAGCGCGGCGCCGTCCGTCCAGACCCGCTCCGACCTGGCAGGACCCTGGCAGCTGGTGGAGACCTGGAGCGGGCGGAGTCGCCCCGAGCAGCCTGGGCAGGTCTCCAGCATCCGCGACATCGCGCGCGGCCCCTCGGGCAGGCTGTATGTCCTCGATGCCGACCGAGATCGATTGGAGCTCTTCGATGAAGCCGGGGTCCCCCTGCGAAGCCTCGAGCTCTTCGAAGCCAGCGATGCCAACATTTGGAAGGCTCAGGCGCTGGCGGTCGGGCCCGGCGGGACGATCCACGTGTTGTCCTGGTCCTCGCGAGTCCAAGGCACGCGCTATGCCAGCCGGCTGGACCGCCTCACGGCCGAGGGCCGCCGCTCGAGCAGCCTGCGTTTTCACTCGGCCCGTCCGCAACCCTACCGCGACCTGGCGGTGGACGCCGCCGGCCGGCTCCTGCTCTCGCGCATCCAGCCCACCAGCCTGGAGGGCGAGCCGCTGGACACGGGGGGCCCCGGTCCGGCCGTCGAGCTGCGCGCGCCGGACGGCCGGCTCCTGGCCCGGCGCGCACCGCCCGCGCTCGGCCAGCCCGGCAGCCTGACGCGAAGCGCCGAGGGCCGCATCTACGTGGTCAACCGCGTGCAGCCCAACATCAACCTGCCGGGGGGCGAGGATCCGCGACCGGCTTCCGAGGAGCTGCCGCCGGCCGAGCCCGAGGAAGGCATCCTGATCTTCGACGCGGAGCTGACCCTGGAGGCCTTCGTGGCCTTCACCGCCGCCGAGGACATCGCGGCCGGCGCGGGCGACATCTACGTCTCGCGCGGCCTCGAGCTCTATTCGCTGGGCCAGGACTTGCCCCTGCTCTCGGCGCCGGCCGGCAACCCCGCCGCCGGCATCGGCGAGCGCCTCTTCTTGGCCGGCCGGCCCGAGGGCGGGTTGGCGCTGGGCATCGGCCATTGCAGCTTGCAGGGCTTGGCCATCCTCGACGATCCGCGCGCGGCCGGCGATTCGCGCTGGATCGACATCGGCGGCGCGCCGGCCGGTAGCGCGCCGGAGCTGCCGGTGGCCATCGCGGCCGGCCAGAGCGTGGCCCTCTTGCAGGGCCGCTACGATCCCTCGCGCGAGGCGGCGGACGTCCGACTGGTCGCGGGACCGCGCGGCAGCATCCCTCAGACCTTGCAGTCCTGGTCCGGAGGCCAGCCCACCGGCTCGCGCGGGCTCTGCAGCGGCCCCGGCCCCTGGCGGGCACGCGATGTCGCGATGGACGCCGGCGCGCGCTTCGTCATGGACCGCGTGTCCCTGCGCCGCATCGACGCGGAGCCCTGGCCGACCTGGACCCGCGTGCCGCTGGACCCCGGCGGCCTGGGCCCGGAGCCCTGGCTGGTGGCCGTGGATGCCGGGGGCGGACGCCTGTCCCTGATCGACGCGGCCCGCGACGCGCTGATCCTGATGGACGACGCGGGCGGCGAGCTGTCGCGCTGGCCGATCCAGACCGGTCGACTGCTCGGCGATGACCTGCTGCCGGTAGATCTGGCGTCGACCGAAACGAGCCTGCTGCTGGCCGACCGCGGCCGGCGCCGCGTGGTCGAGACGGACCTCGATGGCCGAGCGCTCGGCAGCTGGCACCTGCCCTCGCCCCCACGGCGCATCGCGGCCGGCCCCGCGGGCCAGGCCTTCGTACTGGGCGCCGACGGCTGGATCTACGCCTTGGCGCCGGAGGGCCGCATCGACAGCGCCTGGCCGCTGCCGGATGTCGGGGCCGGGTCCCAAGCCGAGGCCTACGACCTCGCGGTGGACGAGCGGGGCCGCGTCCTGGTCAGCTACGCCCGGCTCGAGCTGGATGTCGACGCCCCGGCTGCCTGGTCGCTGCGCATGCCGGCCCATCCCGTGACCGCGGCCGGCGTCTGGGTCTACGAGAAGCGCGAGGGCCAGCCGCCGCTGGCGATCGAAGCGACGCCCGATGCCTGTCTCCTGCGCGGCGGCGCGCGAGCCCGACCCGAGCGCGCGTTGACCGGCCAGTCGATCCAGCTCGAAGTCCAGCTGGACGGGCATTGCGCGGCCCGACCCCGGCCGACCCAGCTGGTATTGCTGCTCGACCGTTCCCGTTCGATGGGCTTCCGCGACAGCCTGGCCATGGCGACGGAGAGCCTGCAGGCGCTCTTGGCCATGCTCGAGCGCCAGGAGATGGAGCTGGCCCTGGTGGTCTTCGACGAGAAGGCCCGGCTCCTCTTGCCCTTGGGCAGCGAGGCCTCGCGCTTCGCGCCGGCCTTGGCCGGCATCGAGCCCGATGGCGGCACCTGGGCCGAATCGGGCTTGGAAATGGCGGGCCGCCTGCTGGCCGAAGCCGAGCCGGGCCCGCGCCAGGAGGTCCTGGTGATCACCGACGGCGCCTTCGAGCATCCCGCCCTGGCCGAGGCCGCCGCCGCCGAGCTGCGCGCGGCGGGCATCGGGGTCCGGGTGCTGGCCTGGGTCAACGAGGCCTTCGATCCCTCGCGCCAGCTCTTGCCGCTCGAACGCGTGGCCGGGGGCGGCGATCGGGTCTGGTTCGCGCCCCTGCCGCAGCGGCTGGCCGAGCTGGCCGCGGCGCTCTCCAGCCTGCCGACCGAGGGCTGGATCGAGGCGCTCGAGGTCGAGCTGCCGCTACCCGCCGAATTCGAGTATCGCCCCGGTAGCGCCGAGCCCGGCGGGCGCTACGATGCCGCAGGTCACCGCCTGCTGTGGACCCTGGGGCCGGTCGGGCCGGAGCAAGCCCTCATGCTACGGGCCGAGGTCAGCGCGGGCGGGCCGGCCAGCTGGCCGGAGGATCTCGAGGCGCGGCTCGAGTATCGGGACGCTTCGGGCCACCAGGGCCGGCGCGGCATCCCGGCGCCCTCGCTGGAGGTGCTGGAAGCGGCTGGCCAGCTCTGGCTGCCCTGGGTGCGGGACGACGACCGCCCGTGATGCGATCTCGCGGACCGGTCGCCGGTCACGCCTTCGTGACGGCCATGGATCGAGCCGTGAACGCGGTCGAGTGAGCATCGGCCGCGTGCGCAGAACAGACGACTAGCGCGCGATCCGAGGCAGCCAGAGTCGCTTCGCGTCGGTCGTCGGGCTCGGCGTCTCGGCCGGGCCGGGTGTCGGCACCTCGGTACCCGGATCGATCCATCCCGCGGCCTCCAGTCGCAGCACCGCATCGTGGCCGAAGGGGGACTGGAACCGCCGTTGGCTCCCCGCCGGGACCCAGGCCTCACCCTGGCGCCACGATCCCGTTTCCGGGTCCAGCCATCGAGGGGAGTAGGAGTACTCGGTCGAGCCCCAAGTCGACAAGTCCACCTCGATCGGCCCGCCACTCGGCGCATAGACCAGCATCGCCTGGTCGATGCGCTCGCCGTCGCCGCCGGCCAAGCAGTAGCGAGTCGAGCAGAGCTCCGGGCGAGGCACCATGTCCGCGAGGGAGGATCCGAGGTCCTCGCTCAGCCGGCGGATGAAGCCCAGATTGGCCCGCAGGCTCAGCCAGCGCGGGTCGTCGAAGTCGAAGCCGGCGCCGCCGGAGCCGTAGGCCTCGCCGTCGTAGCCGTCCATGAAGATCGGGTGCTGCCCGCGGGTGAAGGCCTTCCAAGCCCAGGCTCGATCACCGCAGATGCCGCAGAGGTGGTCGGTGTCGGCCAGGATCACCTTGCGGCCGTCGGCCGGCGGCGGATCGTCCAGGCTGCCGTTGGGCGAGATCCAGTCGGCCGGGCTGGCGTAGAGGTCGGCGTTGTCGCCGCCGGGCCACTCGACCGTCATGCCCTCCGGATGCCGGACGCCCAGCTCGTCCTCGATGGACCGGACGGTCTCGATCATCCGGTACTGCCAGGCTTCCGAGCCGCCGTGGCTCTCGTTGGAGATCTCGTAGAGCACGTTGTCCATGTCGGCCAGGGTCTCGATGACGGCCCGGAGGTAGTCGGTCTGGACCGCCGTGACCTCGGGCAGGCGCAGGCTGTGCACCGCCTCGCCGCTGCCGGTCCCGTCGGGATCGCCGTCGATCCCGTCGACGTTGTTGTCCCGGTGCATCGGGTGGCCCTGCCAGGGGTTGCCGGCCGCATGGCCGCCCTTGTCGGCCGAGACGCTCCAGCCGTTGAAGAGCATGATCGACACGTAGAAGCCCGAGGCGCGCGCCATGTCGACCCGATCGTGCAGCCGGCGCAGCCAGTCAGGGTCGAGGCGGCTCAAATCGTGCTTGGGCCGGCCGTCCAGCGCCAGGCCCGGTCCGCTGCGGATCCAGGGCAGGGGATCGTACCAGTAGTCCTCGTCGGCGGTCTCGGTCGACCCGCGCGCCTGCTCCCAGGTCCACATCCGGAAGAAGTTGTGCTCCTGGCGGTAGAGGAAATCGAGATAGGCGCCGTAGTCGAAGGCCGGCGGCGGGAAGCCAGCGCCATTGTCGACCAGGTTGGACCAGGTATGCGAGCCGGTCAGGAGCACCGGCATGCCATCGGCGTCGATGAAGTAGCGCCCGTTCTCGGGATGCACCCGCAAGGGTCCGCGGGTGGGCGATGCGGCCCGGGCCGGCGAGGCAGCATCCGGAGCGATCGCGATCGTCATGCCGACGAGGCTCAGCGTCAACACGAGCAGGAAGACAAGGTAGCGGGCGGGCTCTTGCGCCATGGATCGACTCCTGGTCCTCGGGTCTCGAGATCGCGCGATCTCGTATGCTCGAGCGCGGGATCGCAGGCCACTCACGCGCTGTGCCTAGGGCACGTCAGCGCAGCTCCACCCGCGGTAGGTAGGCCTGCCAGCCCACGCGGCGGCAGTCGTTGGCTTGGCCAGGGCTGGGCCGGTCGCAGGGGCGCCAGGCGACTTGGCCATCCGTGGCCCGTCCCCAGCTGCGATCGGGCAGCTGGGGACCGTAGTCGACCCGGTCGACCACGGCCTCGCGGGTGCTCAGGAGTAGCTGCTCGCCGTCCTTGTCCAGGCGGAAGGGGGCGTGATCGAGCCCTTCCTCGGGCGCGCCGTCGGTCCAGATCAAGAGGTGCTGGCCGGGCTGGAGCGTCGTCTCGGGCAGGGCGAAGGCCCAGGGGAGCACCGGATCGTCGGAGAGGAAGTAGCCGGCCAGGTCGACCGGCCCATCGCCGCGGTTGTAGAGCTCGACCCAGTCCTCGAAGTCGCCGCCGGCATCGGCCAGCGTGCCCTGGTTGTCGGCCATCAGCTCGTTGATCACCAGGTCGCCGGCCGGCCGCTCGGGCAGCCGGATGCCGGCCACGCGGTAACGATAGGGTTCTGTCAGGGTAGCGGCCGGCGCGAAGACCACGCGACCGTCGGCGGTCTGGGCGCGCAGGACGTAGGAGACCCGGCTGCCCGGCGCCTGGGGCGGGATTCGGGCCTGCCAGAATCGCTGGCCTTCGTCTTCGACGACCGCCATGGACAGGCGCAACTCGGCACCCCCGTCGACCCGGTAGCGTAGCTCGACCTCGCTGGGGCGATCGCTGCCCTCGAACCGCGACCGCACGAGCACGGCCTGCTCGCGATCCGGCTCGGCCGGCTGCATGCCCTGCTCGGTCAGCCGAAGGGCGGGCGCGACCAGCTCGGGCATCCGCTCCGGGTCGGAGAGGAAGGCATGCCGCGCCTCGGCCGTGCTCGAGAGGCCGGGGATGAGCGTGGTCACAGTGCGGTTGCCGAAGGGGGTGTGGTAGAGCAGATCCCGGTCCATGCCGCGCTCGAAGTCCTCGAACTCGTAGATGCCCTCGCGCTCCTCGCGCACCGCCTCGCGGATCAGGTCCTGGCCGGCGCGGGCCACCGCTACCAGGTGGGCCGGCGCCAGCACCTGGTCGCGCAGGCTGCGGACGTGGGCGGCGTAGTCGGCTCGGTAACTCGGCACCGACAGGAGGCGCCGGATCAAGGGCCGGTCCGGCCGCTCGGCCTGGTCGAAGGGGTCGGTCTCGGCGAAGGGCACCGGATTTCGGGTGATCAGCTCGCCGAACCAGGCGTGGAAGGTGGCGAAGGACAGGTTCCAATCCCAGTTGAGCAGGTGGAAGCGCCGACCGGCGGGTTCCTGGTGCAGGTAGTAGTTGTGCCCGGCGTAGTAGCTATCGTAGTTGAGCAGGACGTTGTTGGCCGCCAGGTACCAGAGCGCGGCATCCACGTCCAGGTGCTCGCGGATCGCCGCCTCGAAGTCCTCGTCGGCGATGCCGCCCTGGCGCACCGGCGCGTCGAGGGCACGGGTCAGGGTCTGGAGCGCTTCGAAGGCAGTATCCTCGTCCGCGTAGCCCCGCTTGAGCTCGTAGCCGCGGCGGTAGGCTTGTAGGTCCCCGTGGTAGTCCAAGGTGGAGGACTCGAGCTGGGTGTCGGCGGGGTTGTCGGCCTTGATCAAGAGTCCGCTGTCGCCGAACCAAGCGTCCAAGAAGGTCTTCTCGATCTGCTCGACCATCAGGTAGACGCCCAGGTAGCGATCGTTGACCCAGACCTTGGCGAAGGCCGACTGGGGGATGGGCATGAAGTCGCGCAGGAGCCGGTAGGCCGCCGCCTCGCGCTGCATGGTCGGGTCGCCCCAGCCGTTGTTGAGGTTGACCACGTCGTAGCCCCAGAGCTCCTGCCCGGGCCGGAAGGCATCGATGGACAGGTTGAAGGGCTTCTTGGGCCCGTCCACGCTCAGCGAGGTATTGCCCTTGAGCCGCAGCCCTACCTCCTCGAGCTGCCGCCCGTCCACGTTCACCCGCACCGGCGCGTCCAGGCCCCGCCGCAGGTTGCGGTCGAGCAGGGCCTGCCAGTTGGCGCTCTCGACCTCGATGCGGATCTCGCGCAAGCGCGCCGGGTCGTAGAGCCGCTCGTCCTGGTCGACCCAATCGTGCACGTCTGGCCGCGGCGCGCGGTCGACGGCCGCGAAGCCGGCCGGCGCGCGAAGCGCCGCGTCTGGTCGCGCGTCCCCGGCGCCTTCGATGGCCGGCGGCCGAGGCTCGCGTCGATCGGCCGGCTCCTGCGCCCGAACCGCCCCCGACAGGGCCGCGGTGAGCCCGACGAGCAGGGCACAGGTCAGGGCGCTCGAAGTGAGCCGCCGGCTCATCCGCCGTCCTCGACGAAGCGCGCCAGCTCCGCGTCGATGCGCAACCGCATCACCTGGCGCTCGCGCAGCGGAACCTCCAGGTTGAAGCGGTCGATCAGGCGGTTGAGCGCTTCGGCGCGTTCGCGCCACCGATCCACGCGCTGCCGCAGCTGGCCTGCGACCCAGGCCCCATCCGCCTCGGCCTCGTCGGAACCCTCGAGCTCCGCCCGCGCCTCGCCAAGCCAACGCTCGATGCGCTCGAGCTCCCGCTTCAAATCCTCGCGCTCGGCCTGGATGCGCTTGGCATCCTCGATCCAGCCCGGCACCATGCCGGCGTTCTTGAGCACGTGGTTGGCCATCCAGGCCTCGTCGTCGCGGTCGCTGTCCCAGCGCAGCGGCTTGCCCTTGCCCGGCAGGGCATCGAAGTCGCCGCGCTCCATGGCCTCGGCGATCTGCTGGTCGATCCCCCGCTGGCGGGCTTGTTGACGCTGGCGAACCTTCTCGCGATCGATCTCGCGCCGGAACTGCTCGTCCGCGTCGAAGAGCTCGCGCTCGTTCATCGCCGTCCTCCTGCAATGGGTCGCGGCCCGCGTGCCGCAACCTGATTCTAGGGCAGGTCCGACCCGAGGCGTAGGGGCTCTCCCGCCACGGCACCCGCCCAACCATCCCGGTCACGTGGAGTCGATTTCGAAGCCGCGCGCCGCTCGGACGTCGAGCGAGTCGACCGTCGCCGGGGCTCCATGAGGTCTGGACCCCGAGACGACATCAATTTCTACGCTCGCAGTCTCCCGGCCGTGACTCGAAACGCGAGCGCGGCGCCCCCTTCCTCGGGGAGCGCCGCGCTGATGAGCCTCGTCGATTCGGCTAGCCGAGCATCAGGGACAGCCGGGGATGCTGGCCGCGATGCGGGCGTAGATCTCGGCCAGATCGGCCGCCTCGGCGGCCAGGTAGGCATGGCTGGTATCGCTGGCCACCGCGCCGAGCAAGTCGGCGTCGGCGCCCTCGCCCAGGCCGATGGTGAAGACGTCCACGCCGCGACGGGCGGCCAGGTCGCCGGCCGCGAGGGCCGTCTCCGGCGACTCGACCTGCTGGCCGTCGGAGAGGAGCACGATCACCTTGCCGGCGCGCTCGCGGGCTCCCGGCCCCTGCAAAGCGTCCAGCGCGGCGTACATGCCGGCATCGATGCGCGTCCCGGAACGGGGGGCCAAGGCGCCGATGGCGGCCTCGATCTCGGCCCGATCGGCCGACAGCGGCAAGGCGATGCGGGCCTCGGTGGCGAAGTCGACCAGGGTCACGCGATCGTTTTGCGGATCGACCGAGTTCAGGAAGGCCAGCAGGCTGCGCCGTGCCACGTCGAGCTTGGTCTCGGCGCTGCCGGCGGCGGCCGGCGTGCCCATCGAAGAGGAGACGTCGACCACCAAGGCGATGTCGAAGCTCCGCTCGAGCGGGAAGCAGAGCTGGTTGGACAGCCAGGGCAGGTAGATCGCCCGCGGCTCCGGCGTGCTGCTGGCCTCTGCCGTGGCGCTGGGCTCGGCTGTCGCGCTGGGCGCGGGCGTCGGCGTCTCGACCACCGGCGTCGCGGTGGGCGGAATGACCTCGATCTCGGGGATGGGGAAGGTCACCGTGTGGGCATTGCCCCAACCGTCGGTCAGCCGGGCCTCGGTGCCCAGGCTGGTCGGCAGCCTGCCGGCTTCCTGCGGGGTCAAGCGCAGGCTGACGCGCAAGCCGTCGAAGTCGACGGCGTCGACATCCCAGCTGAGGTTCGGCGCCTGCCAGACGCTGCCGCCGGTGACGCTGGCCTCGTCGAGCTGCAGGTTGCCCGGGATCTCGTCGACCAGCCGCAGGTCGCTGGCCAGGATCTCGGGCTGCTCGTAGCGCACCATGCGCCGATGGGCACCCTCGATGCCGAAGAAGGCATCCTCGTCGGAGGAGGCCAGGTCGAAAGCGCCGAAGCTGTTGATCGAGACGATCGTGATGCCGGCCTGGCGGATGTCGTTGGCGGTCTCCTCGGCCGGCGGGTAGCCCTGGCACTGGCCGGGGAAGAACTCGTCGGCGGCGTTGCAGTAGTCGGCGCGCAGGAGAACCATCACCCGCCGGCGCGAGTCATCGTCGAAGAGCGTCGCCGCCTCCTCCATCGCGTCCCTCAGGCGCGGCTTGATGTCCGGGTTGGGCGGCGTGAAGCGGTTGATGTCGCGCAGCGCCTGCATGTAGGCATCGCGATCGCCGGTCAGGGGCAGCTCGGTCAGCACCGTGTTGTAATGCGAGACGATGCCGACGCGGTGCTTGCCGAAGTTGACCCGCGCCATCAGCTGCGTGGCCTCGTTGCGCAAGGCCACCGAGGGGTCGACGCCCTGTTGCAGGCGCCCGTAGTAGGGGATGACCAGCACGATGTCGGCCGGCTCCTCGTTGATGCCGCAGCGCCCGGAGAGCGACAGGTCGACCCGGGCGTCCTGGCCAAGCTGAACGCTGGCCGGATCGACCTCGGCCTGGCCGAGGAAGAGGCATTCGGCGTCGTTGGGAATGGGGATCGCGTCGGCCTCGTCCGAGGGCTCGAAGACGCTGATCAGGCTGGACTGGCCATCGGCCACGTAGACCCGGCCTTCTGCATCGACCTCGATGTCGGTCAGGGTCGTCGGGTCGGAGAACTCCAGCGGCCGTCCGTCCAATCGGGCCGTGATCGTGCCGTCTTCGGCATAGCGCTCGATGGAGCCCGGCTCGCGCAGGATGAAGATGTTGCCATCGGGCGAAGCTGGGCCGGCCGCCACCGCGCGGGCGTCGAAGGCCACCGGCACGTCGAAGAGCGGGCTGCCATCCACGTCCATCACCCGCACCATGTCGGCCAGGTCGTCCAGGGCGTAGATGCGGCCATCCGGGTCCACCGCCAGGTCGACGTAGGGGTTGACCTCGCCATCGTCCGGCAGGTCGAACTCGGGCGAGAGCTTGCGGCCGTCGGGCGCGTAGCGGACGATCTTCACGTCCTCCTGGCGCAGCTGCTCGATGCGCTCGCTCTGCACCGTCAGGAGCTCGCCGGCCACCGGGCTGTAGAGGATGGCCGGGATGCTGATCGCCTCGAAGCTGGAGATCAGCGGATCGGTCCAGATTTCCTCGAGCGCGCGCTCCAGGCCGGTCTGGGTCCGCTTCTCTACCGTCTCGAAGCGGCCGATGCCGCCCTCTACCTCGAAGGTCTGTCCGGAGAGCTGGCCTTCGATGTAGTAGCCGTAGACCTCGCCCAGGGTCTCCGATCCGGTGGCTTCGACGACCTCGGTGAACTGGAAGTCGCTGCTGAAGTTGCCGGCCACGCTCGAGCGCTCGCTGGAGGCCAGCTGCATGCCGCCGCTATCGAAGAAGCGGAACTGTGAAGAGTTGTCCTGGACGAAGATCACGTCCTCGGCCGGCATGGACAAGGAGTTGGGCGCGAAGAGCAGCGGGTTGTCCGAGTTCTCGTTCGAGGACGCCTCCCAGATGGTCTGGACGCTGCGCAGCTCTTCGTCGGCATACTGTACGATGACCGGCGTCGTATCCAGCTCCTCGCGCTTCTCACCGCAGCGGCCGGCGTTGGGATCGTTCTCGGCCAGCGCGAAGTAGTCCTCGCCCTTGAGCCTCGGCAGCAGCACCGTGTCCTTGCAGATGCTGCGCGAGTTGGCGCTGGCGGCGATGGCAAAGGTCACGTCGCGGCCATCGAGCAGGCAGGCGCCGTTGCCCTGGCCGACGAAGACGCGGTCCTCGCCGAGCGCGTTGACGCGGTCGCCGGAGCAGGTCAAATCCTGGCTGCTGTACTTGGGCGCCCGCAGGTCGTAGACCTCGCGCAGGCCGAAGGCGGCCGGCGGGTCCTCAGCGCCCAGATCCTGGTCGCTGGCCAAGTCGAAGAGCTGCACGCGCAGGCCGCGCCGGTCTCCGACGGCCAGCACCCGGCCATCCGGCGAAACATCGACGTCGGTGAAGTTGCTGAACTGGCCGTCCTCGGTGCCGCGCTCGCCGATGACGAAGCGCTCCTGGCCGCTGGCGGCATCCAGCACCCGCACCTGGCTGCTGTCGCGGTCGAGCAGGTAGACCCGACCGTCGTTGGAGGCGGCCACGCCCTGGGCGTTCAGACCCTCCCAATCCGCCTGGTAGTTGCCATCCAGATCGTAGATGACCACCCGCTCGACGGCCGGATCGAGCACGTAGATCCGCTCGCCGGCAAAGGGAGGCAGGTTCGGATCGGGTCCGACCGCGATGGCGCCGACGCGGCCGAGCTGGGCCGGGAAGCCGCCGGCCACGCCGAAGGGTGTGGTGAAGCTGCCCGAGGGCAGCAGCTGGTGCACGCCGCCGATGCCAGGATCGGCGACGTAGACTCGGCCGTCGCGCGAGATGTCCAGGTCGGCCGGGCTCTGGAAGAGCCCTTCGGCCGCCTCGTCGCGCTGCGGCCATTGGTCGATCATGCGGTAGGCGATCAGCTCGCCCTGGGCGGCGGCCGGCGCGGGGGATGCACTCCAGGACAGGGCGATGGCCGCCAGGGCGGCGATCAGCAAGCCGAGCGGCAGGCTTGCCGCGGCGATCGCGCGACGCGACTGCGGCCGGCGCCTTCGATGGGCGTGGGTGCCGGAGAGATGGGGCAAGGGCATGTTGACTTCCTCCAAGGACTGCGGTTCAAAAGCATCGGTTTCGCGGCGACGACCATACGAGGCCATCGGCTCGAGCATCTTGCGGTGGCCGTCGAGGTAGGTTCCAAGAGGGCTGTGTACGGGCCGGTCGCCGACGGGTTGCGGATCTCGTCGAGGGCGCCGGGGTTCGCGTGCGGTGACGCAAGGCGAAGTCGTCTCACGGGCGAGTCTAGCTAGGCGGCCTCCGTTTGTCAAGGTATTGTTCAGGTATTATTGTTAGTAATTGTTCATGTTTCCGCAGTGCGGCCGTCCTCCGGCCGAATGCGGTGCGGAGCTGCGGCGAAGCGGATGCCTCGCGAACTCGCTCGGGTCGGGCGGCATCTTGTGCGGCCCTTGGCCGGCGAGTAAGCTTATGCTCCCTTCGCGCGATAGCCGGTCCGCTGCACGACAGACGCCGTAGCAGACGGATCGACAGACAGGTCAACGACAATGACGCGGGTCTTCAAGAACACCTTCATCTACCTGGCCATCGTCCTCTTCCTCTTCCTGGTGCTGATGCAGCTGGCCGGCGGCGGCCAGGCGCCCGAGCCCATGTCACTCTACCCGGACGTGGTCGAGCGGGTCGAGGCCGGCGCGGTCGAGCGCATCGAGGTCGATCAGAATCAGCAGACGCTGCGCATCACGCTGGAGGACGGCGATCCGGTGATCGCGTCCAAGGAGCGCAGCCTGGCGATCCGGCCGACCCTCTTGGCCCTGGGCGTCAGCCCGGACCGGCTGGACGCCGTGGCCATCGAGACGGCCGAGGCGCGCCTGATGGACCGCATCCTGGGCGTGCTGATCCCCATCGCGCCCATCCTGCTCTTCGGCGCGCTGATCATCTTCCTCTTCCGGCAGGCCCAGGGTGGCACCAACCAGGCCATGAGCTTCGGCCGCAGCCGTGCCCGCATGCTCACCGGCGACACGCCGACGGTGACCTTCGAGGACGTGGCCGGCGTCGAGGAGGCCAAGCAGGAGCTCTCCGAAGTGGTCGAGTTCCTGCGCGAGCCGGAGAAGTTCATCGCCCTGGGCGCCCGCATCCCGGCCGGCGTGATGATGGTCGGGCCGCCCGGCTGCGGCAAGACCCTGATGGCCCGCGCGGTGGCCGGCGAGGCCGGTGTGCCCTTCTTCAGCATCTCCGGTTCGGAGTTCGTCGAGATGTTCGTCGGCGTCGGCGCCAGCCGCGTCCGCGACCTCTTCGAGCAGGCCAAGAAGCACAGCCCCTGCATCATCTTCGTCGACGAGATCGACGCGGTGGGCCGGCAGCGCGGCGCCGGCCTGGGCGGCAGCCACGACGAGCGCGAGCAGACGCTCAACCAGATCCTGGTCGAGATGGACGGATTCGACACGGATACCAACGTGATCGTCATCGCGGCCACCAACCGGCCGGACATCCTGGACCCGGCGCTCTTGCGCCCGGGCCGCTTCGACCGGCGGGTGGTCATCGACCGGCCGGACATCCGCGGCCGGCGTGCCATCCTGGGCATCCATGCCCGCGGCAAGCCCCTGGCCTCGGACGTCGATCTGGAGGTCGTGGCGCGCCAGACGCCGGGCTTCTCGGGCGCCGACCTGGAGAACCTGATCAACGAGGCGGCCATCCTGGCCGCCCGGCGCGACGGCCGTGCCGTCTACATGCGCGACATCCAAGAGGCCATCGAGAAGATCATCGCCGGCCCGGAACGCCGCACGCGCCTGATCACCGACGAAGAGCGCGAGATCATCGCCTACCACGAGGCCGGCCATGCCCTGGTGATGAACAGCCTGGAGCATTGCGACCCGGTCCACAAGGTGACCATCGTCTCGCGCGGCATGGCCCTGGGCTATACCATGCACCTGCCCGAGGAGGACCGCACGATGGCCCTCAAGAGCAAGTTCGAGGACGACATCGCCGGCCTGCTCGGCGGGCGCGTGGCCGAGGAGATCATCTTCGACGAGATCACCACCGGCGCCTCCAACGACCTGGAGCGGGTGACGAGCATGGCCCGCAACATGGTCACCCGCTACGGCATGAGCGAGAAGCTGGGCCCGCTGACCTTCGGCGATCGCGAGGAGATGGTCTTCCTGGGCCGCGAGATCGGCGAGCAGGTGAACTACTCGCAGGACATCGCCGAGGAGATCGACGACGAGGTGCGCAGCATCGTCATGCGGGCCCACGATCGGGCCACCCAGGCCCTGCGCGAAAACCTGGACAAGCTGCATGCGGTGGCCAAGCGCCTGATCGAGGTCGAGACCATCGATCGATCCGAGTTCGAGGCCATCTTGGCCGGCTGATCCCGAGCCGGTCGGACCGGCAGCCGGCCTCGCCGAGCCCGATAGGCTCCGCGCACCGCCCCGCGGCCCCCGCCAGGGGCGGTGTCCATGCCGGCCGGCCATCTCGTACAGGCCCACCCGACGATCCCGTCCCATGATGCGCCCGAGACCCCAGCCAGCGCCGAGAGGTTCCCGATCATGAACAGCATCCTGGTCCCCAAGGAGACGCGGCCCGGCGAAACCCGCCTGCCCGTCCTGCCCCAGGCCGCCCAGCGGCTGGTCGCCCTCGGCGCCCGATTGCAGGTCGAGGCCGGCCTGGGTGCCGGCCTCTACATCCCCGACGAGGCCTACGCCGAGGCCGGGGCCGAGATCGTCGTCGATCTGGCACCGGCCTTGGCCGAGGCCGACATCGTCCTGCGCCTGAACAAGCCGGACGGACCGGACGGCCTGCGGGCCGGCGCGCTGCACGTCAGCTACCTCGATCCCTTCATCGACCTGGACAACGTACGGCGCTTTGCCGAGGCCGGCGTCAGCGCGGTGAGCATGGAGATGATCCCGCGCACGACCATCGCCCAGAAGATGGACGCGCTGAGCAGCCAGGCCAGCCTGGCCGGCTACAGCGCGGTGATCGTGGCCGCCGGCCTCTTGCAGCGCAGCCTACCGATGATGATGACGCCGGCCGGCACCCTGGCGCCCTGCCGGGTCTTCGTCATCGGGGCCGGCGTGGCCGGCCTGCAGGCCATCGCCACCGCCAAGCGCATGGGCGCCCGCGTCGAGGCCTTCGACACCCGGCCGGTCACCGCCGAGCAGGTGCGCTCGCTGGGCGCCAAGTTCCTGGAGATCGACCTGGGCGAGACGGGCCAGACGGCCGGCGGCTACGCCAAGGAGCTGACCGACGCGCAGCTGGCCATCCAGCGCCGCGAGATGGGCAAGGCCATCGCCCGAGCCGACATGGTCGTCACCACGGCCAAGCTCTTCGGCCGGCCGGCGCCGCGCCTCATCACCGCCGAGCAGCTGGCGGCCATGAAGCCCGGCAGCGTGGTGGTCGACATGGCGGCCGGCACCGGCGGCAACGTCGAGGGCTCGCTGCCCGACCAGAACGTGGTCGTCGGCGGCGTGACCATCGTCGGCGACACCAACCTCGAGGGCCGGGTCCCCCTCGACGCCAGCCAGATGTACGGCAGCAACATGGCCCACTTCGTCGAGCATTTCTGGGATGCCGCGGCCGGTGGCTTCCAGATGCGCCTCGACGACGAGATCCTCTCCGGCGCGCTGATCACCCACGCGGGGGAGGTCGTCCATCCCCTGATCAAGGAAAGGCTTGGCTTGACCCATGGGCTCTGAAATGGGCTTGACCCTCTTCGTCTTCGTCCTGGCGATCTTCCTCGGCGTGGAGCTGATCAGCAAGGTGCCCTCGCAGCTGCACACACCCCTGATGAGCGGCTCCAACGCCATCTCGGGCATCACCATCGTCGGCGCCATCCTGGCCTTGCGCCAGAGCGCCGGCGGCGGCGACCTGGCGGCGCTGCTCGGGCTCTTGGCCCTGATCACGGCCACCATCAACGTGGTCGGCGGCTACCTGGTCACCGACCGCATGCTGGGCATGTTCAAGCAGCGAGGGGGCAAGTAATGCAGGCCTTGGCCTACATCCTGGCCTCCATCCTCTTCATCCTGGGCCTCAAGCAGTTGGGTCGGGCGGCCACGGCGCGGCAGGGCAACATGCTCTCCTCGGCCGGCATGCTGCTGGCCGTGCTGGCTACCCTGATCGAGGGCGGCTTCGCCTGGAGCTGGATCCTGGCCGGCCTCCTGATCGGCGGCGGCATCGGCGCCCTGGCCGCCCGCCGGGTGCAAATGACCGGCATGCCGGAGATGGTGGCTCTCTTCAACGGCTCGGGCGGCATCGCCTCGCTCCTCGTCGGCTGGGCCTCCCAGGTCGCGGGCGGCCAGAGCCTCGGCGTGGGCGGCCTCGTCCCCCTCTACCTGGCCGTGGTCATCGGCGGCCTGACCTTCACCGGATCGCTGGTGGCCTGGGGCAAGCTCTCGGGCCGCTTGCCGGGCAAGCCCCTGCTTTTTCCCGGCCAGCAGATCGTCAACATCGGCCTCTTGGTCGGCCTCTTGGCCCTCGGTTACCTCTTCGTCGTCTCGCCCGGCGGCGCTTGGAACGCCTGGCTGATCGCGGCCATCGCGCTGAGCTTCCTCTTCGGTTTGATGGTGGTGGTGCCCATCGGCGGCGCCGACATGCCGGTGGTCATCGCGCTGCTCAACAGCTACTCGGGTCTGGCGGCCTGCGCGGCCGGCTTCGTCATCGGCAACACGGTCCTGATCGTCTCCGGCGCGCTGGTCGGCGCCTCGGGCCTGATCCTGACCGGCATCATGTGCAAGGCCATGAACCGCAGCCTGAGCAACGTGCTCTTCAGCGGCTTCGGCAGCACCAGCTCGGCCGCTGGCGGCGGGGGCGCCCAGGGCGAGGCGCGGCCGATCACGGCCGAGGACGCCTACCCCATCCTCGAGGCGGCCAGCCAGGTGGTCTTCGTGCCCGGCTACGGCATGGCGGTGGCCCAGGCCCAGCACGCGGTCAAGGAGCTGGCGGCCTTGCTCGAGGACAACGGCTGCGAGGTGCTCTTCGCGGTGCATCCGGTGGCCGGCCGCATGCCCGGCCACATGAACGTGCTGCTCGCCGAGGCCGACGTGCCCTACGAGCAGCTGGTCGAGCCGGATGACGTCAACCCCAACATGGCCGCCTGCGACGTGGCCGTGGTCATCGGTGCCAACGACGTGGTCAACCCGGACGCCCGCTCCAACGAGTCCAGCCCGCTCTACGGCATGCCGATCATCGACGTCGACATGGCCCGCACCTGCATCGTGCTCAAGCGCAGCCTCAACCCGGGCTACGCCGGCGTCGAGAACCCGCTCTTCTTCGGCGAGAACACCCGCATGCTGCTGGGCGATGCCAAGAGCAGCGTGCAGGCCCTGGTGGCGGAGCTGAAGGAAGGGTAGGCGGCCGTCTTCGCCCGGCTGCGGTCCGAGTCGAATCGGCCCTGGGCGACAAGTTTGCGCGCGCGGAGTCCGTCCCCTCAGATCCCCAAGGCCTCGACCGCGGCCTCCATCGACTCGGGCCGAACGTAGATCACGTAGCCGAAGGAATCGTCGCCATCGGTCACCCCGGTGGCGGCGTAGACGTTGACGTTGGCCTGAAAGAGCTTGTTGTGGATGTCGACGATGGCGCCCAACTCGTCATCGCCTTGCACCAGGAGCGCCTGGTGCGGACCGTCCAGCTTCAGCCCGTCGCGGCCGGCCTCGGCCACCAGCTTGCCCGGCTCGTCCGGAAACAAGGCCACCTGCGCGCTGTCCGGTCCGGTAGGCACGATGGTGAAGGCCACCAGCTGGATCCCCAGGCCCTCGAGCATCGCCAGCAGCTTGTAGGACTCGCCGGGCCGATCGGCCACCGTGGCGTAGAAGTAGTCCACCCGTCGCACCCTGCAAGTCATCTCGCGCCTCCTTCGACTGCCCTGGTGAGCCTCGCCCTTCGACCCTTCGCCTCGACCTCGATGATCCCCGGACCTCACGAAGGATCGATCGATTCGCGATCGAACGATGCGATCAGAGTAACCAGAGAATCTCGAGGGGTCAATCCCTGTTCCATCCTGGACCGGCCGGCCCATCCACATCACCGCGTCGCGACTTGCCCTCGAGCGCGCGGTGACGATGACGGTGCACGAGATGCAGGCTGTGGTATGCTCGGCGAGCCATGGGATCGACCTCCAAGTCCGGCCTGCTCCCGGATCCCTCCGATCGCAGCGGCCTCGCCGCGATTTCGGAGGACAGCGTCCGCGATCTGCTCCGGGCCATCCGCTTCGCCAAGCCGATCGAGCACTCGCCGCTTTCCGGCCTGGGCTGGGTCGAAGCGGCCTTGCGCGATGAAGGTCTCGAAGACAATCCGGCCATGCGCGCCTGGATGCTGCAGCGCTTGGTCCACCGGGTGCTGCTCGAGGGCTTGGCCCGATGCCGCGGGCAGGATGAGATCCCGGAGGCGGATCTCCTTGCCGCCCGATTCGTCGAGCACATGGTCGAAGATTTCCGGGCCGGCGAGATCGACCGCGAAGCTTGGAGCGTGCTGGTGCTCCGGCACGGCGTGGACGATCGCAGCACGAATCTCAGCTTGGCCGAGCGGCTGGGAACGACCCAGCGGACCCTCATCCGGCGTCTGAACCGCGGCTACGGCCTGTTGGCCGACGAGCTGCGAGAGCGGGAGCTGGCCGTTCTGCGCGCCGCGGAGGCGGGGGGGCCGGCCGCGGATCCGGAGGCGCGAGACGATCGGAAGGCCACCGAATCCGGCGCGGCAGCCTCCAGCCCGGTCTCCCCCGGCGGGATATCGGCCCGGGACTCCGAAGCGCGATCCGATGCCTCGCCCGACCAGAAGCTCCCAGCCGACATCGAAGCGGGTCTGGACGCCCTGCGGCGCAGCGTGCTCCAGAACGCGGAGCCGCCGCCGGCGGACCTGCTGGCGCGGCTGTCTCGGCTGTCCCCGCGCGATCTCGGGCAGCAGCGCCTGCAGCGTGTCGCCACCTGGTGGCCCCCCCGCTACCGCCTGGAAGCCCGATTCGTCAACCTGACCCTGTGGATCGACCGCGGTGCGGACGCAGCCAGCGGTCGCTGGCAATCCCGGCCCGAGCCCTATCGAAGCCTGTCCGAGGCCCTCGCCAGCTTGTCGGATCCGGCCGTGGTGGTGCTCGGTCCGCCGGGTGCTGGCAAGAGCACGCTCCTGCGCCGCCTGGAGCTCGATACCTGCTGTGCCGCGCTGCGCGGCGAGACGGATCGGATCACCTTCTTCGCCAGCCTCTCCGGATTCTCGGATGATCGCGGCCAGGGCGATCGCTCCCCGCGGGCCTGGCTCGGCAGCCTCTGGGAACGGCGCCATCCGCATTTGGGAAGGCTGGATCGATGGCTGGCCGAAGGGCGCCTCCTGCTGCTCTTGGACGGCCTGAACGAGATCCCGCACCGCGATCCTGCCGACTACCGGCGGCAGGTCCTGGCCTGGAAGGCTTTCCTGCAGCAGAGCCTAGCCGGCACGGGCAACCGCGCGGTCTTCTCCTGCCGTTCCCTGGACTACAGCGCCACGCTGTCCACGCCGGAGCTTCGCGTTCCCCAGCTAGAGGTCGAGGCCCTGGACGAGGCCGGCATCGAGGACTTCGTCGAAGCCTATTCCAGCCGCTCGCTCGACGAGGTGCTCGGCGCCTCCCCGCAGCGCGAGTTGCTCGAGCGGCCCTTCATGCTGCGCCTGCTGCTATCGGCCCTCGAGGCCGCGGATCCGAAAGCACCCGACGAGAATCCCGGCCTCGATCCCGCCGCCTTGCTGACCGCATACCTACGGCGCGCGTTGCGCCGGGAGGTGGAGCGCGATCATCCCGCCTTGGCGCCCGGACGCGCCCTACACCTCCGCGACGTGCAGCGTGTCCTGGCGGCGCGCGCATGGCGCGATCCCTACGAGCTTCCGGGCCGCGGACCGCTGATCGGTGGCCTGGAGTCGCTGGCCTATGCCATGCTCGGCGAGGAAGGCGGCTTCGGTCGGAAGGCCCTCCAGGTCCGCTTCGACGCAGCCCTGACCATGATCGGAAGCGATCATCCGGAGGCGGTGGTGCAGGCCGGCCTGGCCTTGGCCGTGCTCGACGAGGACCTGGATCGGGACGAGCTGCGCTTCTTCCACCAGATCCTCCAGGACTACTTCGCCGCGCGCCGGCTGGCGATCACCGGAGAGACGCAGCGGGCCGCGACGCCGTGGCGCGCGGACCAGGTGGAGCCGGGCATCGGCGTGCTCCTGCAGAGCCTGGGGCAGGGCGAGGCCCTGCCGGCCCTCTGGGAACCCGCCTGGCGCGAGGCGATGCTCATGGCCGCTGCCATGGCGCCCGATCCCGATCGCTTCGTCGGCGATCTGGCCGAGCATCATCTGGCCCTGGCCGGACGCGCCGCGGCCCAGCCGGCGGTGGCCGAACGACTGGCGCCTTCATCGATCGCAGATCTTCGATCGCGGCTGGTGGACCGCAGCCGGGATCCAAAGGCCGACCTGCGCGCCCGCATCGATGCCGGGCGCGTGCTCGGCCGGCTCGGCGATCCGCGCTTTCCGCGCCGAGAGGGCCCACACGGCCCCTACATCCAACCGCCGCTCGTCACGATCGAGCCCGGAACCTATCGCATCGGCGACGACTCGCCGCTGGAGTGGCAAGGGGAGGCCTTCCACGGCCACGGTCCCGCCCACATGATCGGGCTTCGGCGATTGGCCATCGGCAAGTTCGCGGTCACCAACGCCGAGTGGGCTTGCTTTCTGTCGGCTGGTGGTTACGAGGACCAGCGGTGGTGGCAGGGCGAGCCGTCGCGAGCCTGGCGCTCGGGGGAGGGAACGGCCGAGGATGCCCGATCGAACAACCGATCCTGGCGCGAGCAGTTCCAACGCTCTCCGGAACGCATCGACTACTTCCTGGCCGTGGGCACCTTCGACGAGGCGACGGCGGAGCGATGGCGGCGCTGGTGCCGCCAAGACGACGAAGCATTCGAAGCCGAGCTCGCGGAGCGCTGGCCGCAGGGCCGGCTCAACGAGCCCCGATTCTGGCGCGACGCGCGCTTCAACCAGCCCGGCGATCCGGTGGTCGGCATCTCCTGGTACGAGGCGCGAGCCTACTGCGCGTGGCTGGCGGCCAGCAGCGGACGAAGCTATCGCCTGCCAACCGAGGTCGAGTGGGAGGCGGCGGCACGAGGCCCGGACGGGCGCCGGTTGCCCTATGGCGAAGGCTACCGGCCGATGGCGGCCAACACCGTCGACACGCACCTCTTCGGCCCCTCCCCGGTCGGCGTCTTCCCGGAGGGCGACAGCCCGACGGGCGTGGCCGACCTGAGCGGGAATACCTGGGATTGGACCTCCAGCGCCTGGGGCCCGACCGGGGAGGTCGAGCCGTCGAGCGAGTCGATCTTCTCCTATCCCTACGATCCGGACGATGGGCGCGAGGATCCCGATCTGCCGCCACAGATCGCCCGCGTGGCGCGGGGCGGCGCCTGGAACGGCCTCCCGATCGGTGGCTTCGCGGTAAACCGCAATCCCCAGCGCCCACGACACAGGGCGGACGACCTCGGACTCCGCCTCGCATGCACCCTCGACGAGGACGAGCCCTGATCGCGATCCTGCGTAGAACCAGGTGGAATCCGGTCATGCATTCGTGAGGGCTGGCGGCCGAGTGCTCTGTCAGGAAGACCGCCATCGATGCGCCCCGGCTCGACTTGTCACTTCCTTGTCACTTCACGGTCACTCGCGCATGGGGGCCGCCTGCTTCCCGGGCGATACTGGGTCTGCCGAGCGGCCGCGCAGGCGATCGCCGGCTCCACCTCGAAGTCCTCGTCCAAGGAGACCGCATCCCATGCATGCCCTGCAAGTAGCCTCCGCCACCTCGCTTCCGTCCGCAATTCCCATGTCCCGTGTCGATGTCGATCCCGCCACGCGGGCGCTGAAGGCGGAGCTCGAGCGCACCTGGCGATCGGGCGAACTCGGCGTGCCGGACACGGTTCTGGAGCAGGCGGCTCGGTCCTTTCTCCGCCGCCAGGCCATCCGTCCCGGACAGCGGGTGCTCGATCTGGCTTGCGGTGACGGGAGCCTCTCGCGGGCGATGGCGGCGGCCGGCGCCCGCGTGACCGGCATCGACCTCGATCCGGGCGCCATCGAGCGGGCGCGCTCCCGGCCCGTCGAAGCGGGACTCGCCCCTACCTTCGACCTCGGCGACGTCGAGGACTTGCCCTACGCCGACGACGCCTTCGACCGGGTCACGAGCCACTTCGGCGTGATCTATGCACCCCGGCCCTGGATCGCCATCTCCGAGATGCTCCGCGTCCTCCGCCCTGGCGGTCGGATCCACCTGGCCGCATGGACGCCTCGAAGCTTCATGGCCCGGATGTTGCGCATGATCGCCGACTACCTGCCCCCTTCACCGGTGATGGCTCCGCCGGAGCTCTGGGGCGACGAGCAGACCATGCGGCGACGCCTGGGTTCCGCCGTGGAGGACCTGCGCTTCGAGCGCTTCGAGATCGGCCTGACCCATCCGAACGGCGCGCGGGGCATGGTCGGTCACCTTCGCGAAACCTTCGGTCCGATCTCGCGTGCCTTCACACAGCTCGATGGCGGATCCCGCATGCTGTTGCAGGCCAATCTCGAGGCGCTATGGCAGGCCAACGATCGTGCGCGGGGCGGTCCGCTCTGCGTGGGGTCGGAGGTGTTGGAGATCCGGGCGACGAAGGCTTGAGTCTCAGGCGGACCCGGCCGCTTCGTCTCCGGAAGCGCTCGGATCAGCGGCGAGCTGGCCTAGCAAGGGGCGCAGTCCCTCGAGCGCCCGCGCGCGGTGGCTGAGGCGATTCTTCTCCGCGGGCGGCAGCTCGGCCGAGGTCAGCTCGCCATGGTAGCCCCCATCCTCGACGCGGAAGATCGGATCGTAGCCGAAGCCGCCAGAGCCGGCCGGCATCCGGGCGATGCGCCCCTCGACCGTTCCGGCCGCGGTATGGACCTGGCCGCCGGGCCAGGCCAGGGCGACGACGGCCCGGAACCGGGCGCCGCGCTCGGCCTCCGGCACCTCGCTCAGCCGCTCGAGCAGGGCCTGGACGCGATCCCGGTCGCTGCCCTCGACCCAGCGCGCCGATCGGACGCCGGGGAAGCCGTCCAGCGCATCGACCTCGATGCCCGAATCGTCGGCCAGCGCCGGCAGACCCGAGGCATCGGCAAAGGCGCGGGCCTTGAGGATGGCGTTCTCCTCGAAGGTCCGGCCCGTCTCCTCGGGATCGAGGTGGCCCAGGTCGACATCGGCCGGCGCCAGGATCTGGAGCGAAAGATCGGAGAGCAGCTGGCGGTACTCGCGCACCTTTCCCGCATTGCCGGTGGCCAGGAGCAGCCGCGGCCCTTGGCTCATCGCGATGCCTCCTCGACCTCCGCCGCGGCGTCTCGGTAGAGTCCATGCGACCGGATGTAGTCCTCGACCGCCGGCATCACCTGGTAGCGCAGCGAGCGCTCCTGGCGCGCGCGTCGACGCAGATCGGTGGCCGAGATATCGATCCGCGGCCCCTCGATGCGATCGACGCGCCCCCGCAGTGCCGGAAGCTCACGCTCCAGCATGGCCAGGTCGAGCTCGGATCCCGGCCGGCCGAAGACCGCCAGCCGAAGCTCGGCCAAGATGTCGTCGGGACGATGCCAGCACGGGAAGCCGGCCAGCGCGTCCTCGCCCAGGATCCACCAGAAGTCGGCCGCTCGACCGTACCGCCCGCGCAGATGCTCGACCGTGTCGACCGTGCGGCTGGGCGGGGGCCGCTCGAGCTCGCAGCGCTCGAGCGCGAAGGCCGGATGGTCGGCGATGGCCCGCTCGATCATCGCCGCGCGATGCCGGCCCGCGCTCGGCTCGTCCTCGGGCTTGAAGGGCGAGCGCGCGGCCGGGATGACGAGCACGCGATCCAGCCCCAGCTGCTCGCGGGCCTGCTCGGCCACCAGCAAGTGGCCCAGGTGGATGGGATCGAAGCTGCCGCCGAAGAGGCCCAGTCGGCTCAATCGACCCATTCGAGCTCGATCTGGCCGATGCGCACCGGCTGGCCGTGCTCCACGCCGGCTTCGCGCAGGGCCTCGCGGATGCCCATGTCGTCCAGGATGCGCTGGAAGCGGGCGATGGCGTGGTCGTTGTCCCAGTCGGTGATGACGGCGGCGCGCTCGACGCGCTGGCCGGCCAGGCGCCAGGCGCCATCCGGATCGCGGCGGATGGTGAAGGCATCCGCGTCGGTATCGACCGGGCGCAGCACCGGCAACTCGGGTTCGGCCGGCTCGGGCTCGGGCAGCTCGGAGAGGGCGCGGTGCAGGCGCTGCATCAGCTCGCGCGTGTTCTCGGTGGTGGCGGCGCTGATGGCCATGGCGTCCAAGACGCCGGCCTCGGCCAGCGCATCGCGCAGGGCCGGCCAACGCTCGCGGGCCTCCGGCAGGTCGATCTTGTTGTAGGCCACGATCTGCGGCCGCTCGGCCAGCTCCGGGCTGTAGGCCGCCAGCTCGCGGTTGATGGCCCGAAAGCGCTCCAGCGGCTCGGGATCGGCGCCGTCGATCAGGTGCAAGAGCAGCCGCGTGCGCTCGATGTGGCGCAGGAAGCGGTCGCCCAGACCCTGGCCCTCGCTGGCGCCCTCGATCAAGCCCGGCACGTCGGCCAGGACCATGGTCTCATGGCCGATCTCGACCACGCCCAGATTCGGCACCAGGGTGGTGAAGGGGTAGTCGGCGATCTTGGGCCTGGCGGCGCTGACCACGCTGAGCAGGGTGCTCTTGCCGGCGTTCGGAAAGCCGATCACGCCCACGTCGGCGATCAGCTTGAGCTCCAGCTCCAGACGCCGCGCCTGGCCCGGCTCGCCCTTCTCGGCCACGCGCGGGGCCTGGTTGGTGGCGCTCTTGAAGGCCGTGTTACCGCGCCCGCCGCGCCCGCCGCGTGCCACCACCAACTCCTGGCCGTCGCGCATGACGTCGCCCAAGAGCTCGCCGCTCTCGGCATCGCGCACCACCGTGCCCACCGGCACCGCCACGCGCAGGTCCTCGCCGTTGCGACCGTGCTTGTTCTGGCCGGCACCGTGCCCGCCGCGGCCGGCCTGGTAGCGCTGCGTGAAGCGGAAGGCATGCAAGGTGTTCTGGCCCTCGTCGCCGACCAGGATCACGTCGCCGCCATCGCCGCCGTGCCCGCCGTTGGGCCCGCCGCGCGGCACGAACTTCTCGCGCCGGAAGGCCACGACGCCGTTGCCACCGCGGCCGGCCTCCACGTCGATCTGGGCCTCGTCCAAGAACATGGTCTAGCGCTCCGTTTCGCGGCGCTGTATGTCCGCGCTCGGCCGATTGTAGGCAGAGCCTGGTGCGGAAACAAGCGCTCGGAAGGACGCCCCCGGCCGCCGAAGACCTCTGGACCGCAAGTTCGCGGCGATCCGCGATCGAGTCAGAACGGCGGAGAAAGGGCGGCCATTCGACGCTCGGGCGCATTGGGGCACCGCCGGCCGGATGCTACAATTCCTCGCCCTTCGGTCGAAGCTTCCTTCCAAGGCCAGCATGAGCCAGATCACCTCGCCCATCCCCACCACCACGCCGCCGGCCGCCCGTCGCTCGAGCTGGTTGCTCCGCGCCCTCTTCGGCCTGCTCTTCGCCGCCTTGGGCGCCAGCGCGCTCACCGTCGTCGCGCTGGTCGGCTACACCCTCTTGGGCGTCGGCGATCGGCCGACCGCGGCCCGCCCCGACCTGGCCGAGCCCATCACCCGGGTCGAACCGATCTCGGCGACGCCCTCGGAGGCGCCGATCATCTCCGAGGTCAATGTCTGGGACAAGCACGGCCCGATCAACGTCTTGCTCTTGGGCCTGGACGCCGACGACTGCATGGCCCCCGAGGGCCTGACCCGCCGCGCCGACACCATCATCCTGGTGCGCATCGATCCGGAGAGCGATGCGGTGTCGATGCTGTCCATCCCGCGCGACCTCTACGTCTACATCGACGCCAGCGAGAGCGGTGGTCCCGTCGGCGCGCGCAAGATCAACACCGCTCACGTCTTCGGCACGCGCTTCGACGAGGATGGCCGGGAGGTCCCGCACAGCGGACCGAACCTGGTCAAGGACACCATCCGCTCCAACCTCGGCCTGACCGCCCACCGCTACGTGCGCATCGACTTCCAGGGCTTCGAGCAGATCGTCGACGCCCTGGGCGGGGTCGAGGTCGACGTGCCGTCCTCGCCCGAGGATCCGAGCATCGGGCTCTACGACAGCGAGTATCCAGACGGGCAATGCGGCACGATGACCATCGACTTTCCGCCGGGCCGGCAGACCCTCGACGGCGCGCAGGCCCTGCAGTACGCCCGCTCGCGCAAGTCCACCAGCGACTTCGATCGCTCGCGCCGCCAGATGCAGGTCCTGATGGCGATCCGCGATCGCGGCACGCGCCTGGGCGTCATCCTCGACCTGCCCAAGCTGATCCCGGCCTTGCGCGAGACCATCGACACCGACCTGAGCCCGGACGAGATCCTCTCGCTGGCCGGCATCGCCCGCAGGATCGATGACGAGAAGGTGGTGCGCCTGCAGCTGGACGAGAACGCGCTCTACGACGACCTCTTGGTCATCGACGGCGTCCCGCAGTGGGTGCTGCGCCTGCAGCAGGAGCCTTTCGAGGCCATCCGCAGCCAGTTCATGGATCCCGAGTTGGCTCTGATGATGCAGGCCCAGGACACCGCGGCCGAGCAGGCCGAGGGCGAGCCCTTCGGCACGGAGCCGGTCCAGCCCTGAGCTTCGGCCAGAGGCCCAGAGGAGGCTGGCGCGCATGAGCGATCCCCTGGTCATCGCCCACCTCGACGCGCCGCTGGATCGCGTCTGGGCCGAGCGCATTCGATCCGATCTGCAGGCCGCCTGGCCCGAGCGGGAGCCGCCCACGCTGCTGGCCCTCGAGACGCCATCGGGCACGGGCGAAGCCTCCGGGACGTCGGGGCCCGACGAGATCGCCGTCACGCGGGCCGAAGTCCTGCGCGATGCCCTGCGCGACGGCCGGGCCGACCTGGCCCTGCAAGCCTACCACCGCTTGCCGCTGGCCCCGGCCGAGGACATCCGCCTGGTCGCGGTGCCGCAGCGCATGGACCCGCGCGAGGCCCTGGTCAGCACCACGGGCAAGGTCCTGCAGTACCTGGGCGAAGGCGATCGGGTGGGCAGCCTCCGGGCGCGCCGCAGCGGCCAGCTCCTGCGCCGGCGCAGCGATCTGCGCGCGCCCATCCTGACCGGCGGGGTTCGCGCCCTGGTGGCGGCCCTGGATGCCGGCGAGTTGGAAGCCTTCGTCGCCTCGGCGGCGGAGCTCGAGGCCATGGATCTGACCGACCGCATCGCCGAACGCTTCGATCACGACCAGATGATCCCGGCCCCCGGCCAGGGCGGATTGGCCATCGAGGCGCGCACCGGAGACCCGCGCGCCGGGGATCTGGCCAGGGCCTTGCAGGACGAGGCCAGCGCCTATGCCATCCTGGCCGAGCGCAGCTGCCTGGCCCGACTGGGCGGCCGGATCGGCGACCCGGTGGGCGTGCACGCCTTCACCGACGGCGAGCAGATGGCCATCTACGGCATCGTGATCAGCGCCGATGGCACCCGCACCGCCCGCATGCAGTGGTCGGGCCCGGCCGGCGAACCCCGTGCCCTGGGGGAGACCCTGGCCGAGCTGCTGATCGCCATCGGCGGCGACAAGATCCTCTCCGGCCAGGACATCCCCCCTACCGTGCGCTACAGCCTCCACCCGGGCGGCTCCGCCGATCCGGAGGACGGGCCCGACGCCAGCCTTAACTAAATCTTAACCGCTATTCGGCGCGGCCGCGGTTACCATTGGGCTAGTTCGATCGCGCGGGTGGACGATTCACGGCCGTCTTCGGATGCCGTCCCTTGGGATCCGCTTCGCGCGAGCAGCAGTCCGATCGGGCGCGCCATCGGATCCGCTGCTTCGGACCCGCTTACGATTCCTTGCATCGAGATAGCAGACCGTGCGATTGGGCGGGGCTTCGGCCCGATGCTTCCTTGCCCTCGTCACACCCGCCAGTTGCGGCGGGGCAACCGTATCGCGGTCGCGCTTCCATCCCATCAGACGCTTCGCTCCAATGGAGGTTGTTCCCAGATGAAGACCCGTGCCCTGTTCTTCGCCATGTCCTTCGTCGTCGCCGGCCTGCTCTTCGCGGCCATGCCGGCCAAGCCGGCCAGCGCCAACAACTACGGCCACGGCGTCCACTGCGTTCGCTACGGCGAGACCCTCTACAGCATCGGCCGCTACTACGGCGTTTCGGCCTACGCGATCGCCAAGCACAACGGCATCGTCAACCCCAACTACGTGCGCGCCGGCGCCTGCCTTCACATCCCCAGCGGCTACGGTCACGGTGGCTACCATCAGCCGGCCAAGAAGGTCGACTACGGCTACGGCCATGGCGGTTACCACCAGCCGGCCAAGACGCCCCACTACGGCCACGGCGGCTACGGCACGGGTTGGCACCAGGTCAAGTACGGCGAGACGCTCTACAGCATCGCCCGCTGGTATGGGGTTTCGCCCTGGTCCATCGCCAAGGCCAACGGCCTGTACAACGTCAACTACATCCGCGCCGGCCAGTCGCTCTACATCCCGACCTACTAGCGCCAGCGCCGACGCCGGACAACTCGATGACGCCAAGAAGGACGGCCGGAAGTGGGTCCCCCCGGCCGTCCTTCGCGTTGTCGGCAGACGGGCGCCGACGCGCCTACTGGTTCAGCGTGCAGCGCGGTAGGTAGATGAAGAGGTCACCCGTTCCACCGGTGGGCTCGGGGCTGGGCGTATCGGTGGCCGGCGTGGTCCCGGGCTCGACGGTTGGCGTCGGGGTCGCGGTCGGCGGATCCGGCGTGACGCTCGGCGTGTAGGTCGGCGGGCTCTCGCCCCCCCCGCCCGGCACCGGCACGGCCCATTCGGCCAAGGCGTCGGCCCCCCAGCTGCCCCAGCTGGCCAGCCCGGTCAAGCTTGTCTCGTAGTCGAGCACGGCCACCAGGTCCGTGGCCTCGACCAGTGCCTGGTCGGCCTGCGAGCCCCCCGGCACCTGCACCGGGATGACCATCAGCCCGCCACCGTCCAGATTGTGCGATACCTCCGAGCTGCGGCCGCTCCCGGCGAGCAATGCGTAGTCGATGCCCACCGGATCGGGATTGGGGTTGTAGACCAAGAGCGACTGCCTGCGTCCCTCGCTACCGTGCCCCTCTACCGGAGCGGCCCAGGCCAGGGCCAGATCGTCCGGGCCGAAGGCATTGTAGGCGGCGTTGCTGCGCACCGTCGTGCCCTCGTGTGCCTGCTCGACGACCGCCGCCAGCACGCGACCGCTGGCCTCGATGCTCAGGCTGCCGTAGAAGCCCTGGTTGATCCCGCTGCCACGCGGCGGACCCGAGCCGACCGCATTGCCACGCCCCCGATTGGATAGATCGATGAAGGCGGCGCTGCGGGCCTCGATGCTCAGCTGCTGCTCGAAGGACTGCCCGGCGCCGGCGGGGCTGTCGGCCGCACCGAGGTAGCGGAGCGTGACCTGCACGGCGCTGTTCTCGCGGTTGGCGATGCCGATCAGCGAATCGCCCAGGTAGTTGGCGCGAACCAAGGGCAGGTATTGCGTGCTGTTGGCCCGGCCGGCCGGCCGCGCGCGCAGCGAGGAGGTTCCGATCCCCGAGATCTCGTCGCCCAGCGCCAGGACCGCCACGGGCTCGTCGGCCGAGAAGTGGATGGCGTTCAGGTAGCCATCGACGGAGTTTTGCGGCAGGTCGCCGAACTGCGCATCGAAGAGCAGATCGTACTCGGCCGCCTCGCCCTCCCCGAGCCGCAGTCCGAGCGACTTCTGGAGCCCTCCCTGGCGGTCGAAGAAGTTGATCTCGACCTCGTTCTCCGCGCTCGAGCCGCTGGCGTCGAGGATGTGGATGTTGGAGGTGAAGGAGTAGACGCCGCGCGCGGCCAGCGGCAGGATCAAGTCGCTGCCGCTCTCCGGTGCGCCGTAGGTGAAGCCCGACCCGCCTTCGGGCCATTCGCTGCGCACCTGGACGCCGAGGTGATCCTGGGCCGTCACCCGTCCATGGTAGTCGCCCAGCCCGAAGCCGGACCGGCTCTGCAGCGGGATGCGCTGGGCACGCCTGGGCCCGAGCGCCTGCTGGAATCGCCGGTCCTGATCGAAGTTGACCAGCTCGATGCGAGCATCCAGGCTCTTGTCACCGCGGTTGATCAGCTCGATCGTGCTGTTGCCGAAGCCGACCATGCCCAGTGGCCCTTCGCCGGTCGCTTCCAGGCCCAAGGCAGCGCCTCGGGTCTGCACATCGGGCAGATGATAGGTGTAGGTCTGTTGCGCCGGCCCTGCCACGGCCGGCGCGCCAGGCCGGAGGGTCGGACCGACGAGGAAGATCATGGCGAGTACGATCGACGTGGCCACGAGCAGGGCGACTCGGGGCGGGACGCTTCGGGGGGCTTCGGGCATCATGCTGGGGATGGCTCCTGGATGCTCGATCGACGAGGGGTGAGGGTGGGCACCGGCTCGGGGCCGGCCGGTGGACCGCCGCAGCATAGCACAGCGGATCGTGCGCGCTCAAGCCCCGAGGCAGCTTTGTCAGGCTCGGGATCGGGTGACCTGAACCCGCGAATCGTCCTCCCTGGATCCGACTGCACTTTGCGATGCGGTCCGCCGGGCATAAGGTTAGGGCTCGTAGTGGCCGCGGCCGTGCGGCGCCCGGGACGAAGCCGGGTAGCCTGTCGGCTGCGTCCTGTTTTTGGAGCCGTAGCCGCGGATCGACGGCCCGCCGTCGATCCGGCCAGTCAGCGCAGGAACGCACCATCGTGACCAAGCTCGTGATCGTCGAATCTCCAACCAAGGCCCGGACCATCGGCGCCTACCTCCCCGATGGCTACGAGGTGATGGCCTCGATGGGCCACGTACGCGACCTGCCCTCCTCGGCCACCGAGATCCCCAAGTCGGTGCGCGGCGAGAGCTGGGCCCGCCTGGGCGTCGACGTGGAGGAGGGCTTCTCGCCACTCTACGTCATCTCCGCCCGCCGGCGTGACACCATCAAGAAGCTGAAAGCGGCCATGATGGATGCCGACGAGCTGATCATCGCCACCGACGAGGATCGCGAGGGCGAGAGCATCGGCTGGCACCTCTTGGAGGTGCTGCAGCCCAAGATCCCGGTCAAGCGCATGGTCTTCCACGAGATCACCCGCGAGGCCATCGAGCGGGCCCTGGCCGAGACGCGCAGCATCGACGACCACCTGGTCAAGGCCCAAGAAACCCGGCGCATCCTCGACCGCCTGGTGGGCTATACCCTATCCCCACTCCTTTGGAAGAAGATCGCGCCCAAGCTCTCGGCCGGCCGGGTCCAGTCGGTGGCCGTCCGCCTCCTGGTCGAGCGCGAGCGCGAGCGCCACGCCTTCGTGGCCAGCAGCTACTGGGACCTGGCGGCCGAGCTCGACAAGCGTCCCGAGGGCTCGGCCGAGCCCTTCGGCGCCACGCTGACCCACGTGGGCGACAAGTCGGTGGCCAGCGGCAAGGACTTCGATGCCGACACAGGCCGGGTGACCGAGGGCCGCGACGTGCTGGTGCTCGACGAGAAGGCGGCCCGCGAGCTGCAGGCCCGGATCGAGCCGGCCGAGTGGACGGTCACGGCGGTCGATACCCGCGACGCCACGCGCAAGCCCTACCCGCCCTTCACCACCAGCACCCTGCAGCAGGAGGCGGGCCGCAAGCTGCGCATGAGCGCCCGCGACACGATGCGCGTGGCCCAGTCGCTCTACGAGCAGGGCTTCATCACCTACCACCGTACCGACTCGGTCCATCTCTCCGAGGAGGCCGTCAACGGAACCCGCGGTCGCATCCGGGACCTCTACGGCAAGGAGTTCCTGAGCCCCAAGCCGCGGCAGTACAAGACCAAGACGCGCGGCGCCCAGGAAGCCCACGAGGCCATCCGGCCGGCCGGCGGCGAGATGAAGCCGGTGGCCGACCTGCCCGTCTCCGGTCGCGAGTCGGCGCTCTACGATCTGATCTGGAAGCGCACGATGGCCACCCAGATGGCCAACGCCCGGCTCCAGTTCGCCAGCGTGACCATCGAGGCGGCCGACGCGCGCTTCCGGGCCCGCGGCCGGCGCGTGCTCTTCCCCGGCTTCTTCCGCGCCTACGTCGAGGGCTCGGACGATCCGGACGCGGCCATCGAGGACCAGGACGCACCGCTGCCCGAGCTGAAGCAGGGCGAGATCCTGGACCTGCGCCGACTGGAATCGGTGGGCCACGAGACCAAGCCGCCCTCGCGCTTCACCGAGGCGGCGCTGGTCAAGGCCCTGGAGGCCGGTGGCGTCGGCCGGCCCAGCACCTATGCCTCGATCATCAGCACCATCCAGGATCGCGGCTACGTCCAGAAGCAGGGCAGCACGCTCATCCCCACCTTCACCGCCTTCGCCGTCACCGGCCTGCTCGAGAGCGATTTCGAACGCCTGGTCGACGTGGGCTTCACGGCCGAGATGGAGGAGGACCTGGACCGCATCGCCGAGGGCGACGTCGATTGGCAAGGCTACCTGTCGCGCTTCTACCAGGGCGACGAAGGCCTGGAGAAGCAGGTCGAGCTGGCCCTGGACATGGTCGACCCGCGCAGCGCCAGCACGGTGGCCCTGGGCGACATCCGGGTCCGCATCGGCCGCTACGGCCCCTACCTGGAACAGGGCGAGGGCGAGGAGCGCGTCACGGCCGCCCTGCCCGACGACCTGGCGCCGGGCGACCTGACCGCCGAACTGGCCGCCGAGCTGATCGAGCGCGGCCAGACCGGACCCGAGGCCCTGGGCGAGGACCCGGAGACCGACCAGTCGGTCTACCTCAAGGACGGCCCCTACGGTCCCTACGTCCAGCTGGGCGAGGACGGCCGGGGTAAGGACCGCCCCAAGCGCGTCTCGCTGCCCAAGGGCACCGAGCCGAACTCGGTCGACCTCGACTTGGCCCTGCAACTCTTGGCCCTGCCCCGCTTGATCGGCAAGCATCCGGAAACCGGCGAGGAGATCCGCGCCGGCATCGGCCGCTACGGCCCCTACGTGGTGCATGACGGCACCTTCGCCAGCCTCGAGAAGGACGACGATGTGCTGACGGTCGATCTGGAGCGCGGTTTGGAGCTTCTGGCGGAGAAAGCCAAGCGCCGCAAGGGCGGTGGCCGGCGGCAGGCCAAGGTGCTCAAGGAACTGGGCAAGCATCCGGATGACGGCGAGATGCTGAACGTGCTCGATGGGCGCTACGGGCCCTACGTCAAGCACGGGAAGATCAACGCTTCGTTGCCGAAGGATACGGATCCGGAGTCGGTGACCTTGGAAGATGCGGTGAAGTTGTTGGCGGAGAAGCGGGGGCGGGGGGGTCCGATCAAGCGGTCGCGCCTGTAGAGGGCGGGCATGCCGTTTGGGCCGGGCCTTAACTCGGTGGAGGGGTAGTGCGGCGAAGGAAGGGGGCGCGCAGCGGGCGGTCTCGCGCGTGGCGGATCTGGTCTGCCTCGGACAACAAGTCCCGGCCCAAACGGCACGCCCGCCCTCTTGGTCGGTTGGGAAGGGGGGGAGGGAATTGGGAGGTCGATAGGGGGAACGGCCCAGGATTTCAGAGTGGAGCGCGGCTGGGGGTGTCGATTTGGGGGACGGGTCGGGAGGGGAGAGCGGCCCGGGGTGTCCAAATTGGGGGTGGTTTGGGGTTGTAGCTCTCATGAGGAGCTCGAGGATCGTGGGGCGGGGCGCGCTCACCGTTGCATCGATGCTGGCCCTGTCTGCGGTGGTGGTGACACTGTCCGCTCCGGCCATGTCCATTCCGGTGCGAGTGGCGTCAGGTGCGGGCTCGATGGAGTCTGCTGCCGAGGTTAGTGACTGTGTGGTGACGGCCACGCATCGGATTGGGTCTCCGGTGGCCTTGGCGGGCGAGGCGGTGGACATGTCCCTGCGCATCGAGACGCATTGCCCAACCCGGGTGCAGCATTTGCACGTGGTGCTGGTCCTGCCGGCCAGCGAGGCGGTCCCGGCTCGGGATCGTGCCGATGTGCGCGACGAGGCCAATCGGCTCATCGAATTGATCTTGGATGGCGATGGTCGGCAGTGCTGTGGTGGCATCACCTACCATAGGGTGGGGATTGCCACCTACGCCACCTCCGGAACCGAGGCCTGCCAGCTGACGAACGACCGCGCGCTTCTACGGCGCTGTGTGGACCGGATGCTCCGCGGACGGGAGGGGAACGACTGTTCAGCGACAGTTAGAATTGGACAGCGGCGACAGTTAGAAACCCCCACGAGG
>CAZJWJ010000040.1:0-42476 GCA_964549495.1 uncultured Anaerolineales bacterium
TGCCCGCGCGGCAGCCAGACCTTCTTCCTGCCGGTGGTGGCCGATCTGCCGGGCACCTGGGTTGGCTCGATCCGCATCGAGAGCCAGGACTGGTGGACGCCGGGGACGAACCCGGTGGACGCTCCGAACATCGTCGGCGTCGCGACGCTGATGAAGTACTCGGACGCCGCGCGCACCGACACGCAGGAGGCGATCGCCTACAACCTGCTGCCGGAGCACAAGAGCTACATCTGGCAGGTCGGTAGCGGCGCGGGTGGCACCTACTCGGGCGTCGGCCTGATCGCCATCCCCAGCCTGCTCAAGGACCTGGACGGCACGGGCACGACCAGCGAGGTCGCCATCATGAACCTGGTGGCCAAGCCCGGCTTCACGGACTTCGCGATCTACATCTACGACCAGAACGGCCTCTTGGACTTCGTCTGCCAGAAGCTGCACGACCGCCAGGTCGAGTACATCGACCTGCAGACCTGGGGCTACGTGAACAACGGCTTCAAGGGCTCGGCCATCATCTCGGCCACCTTCTGGGAGCACGATGTGTTCGGCCCGACGGGCGAGTTCTTCCGCAACCTGGTCGGCTTGGGCGCCGTTGGCATCGAGCGCACCGGCACCCGCTTGGGCGAGGACGTCCCGGGTGACGAGGCAGCCGGCTCGCGCGGCATCCCCTTCGAGGTCGATCGCAACATCGGTCTGTGTTTGGGCGGCTTCCTGCCGCTCTGCCCGGGCCAGCCGATTCTACAGACCATCATCGAGGAGGTGAGCTTCTCCGCTGCCAACACCCTCGGTGAGGGCACGGGCGGGCTCGAGTTCACCTCGGCGGGCGCCACGGACACGGTCACGGTCAATGCGCCGGCCGGCTGCCGCGTCACCGACGTGAACCTGGATTTGGAGATCACCACCAACTTCATGGGTGACAACGTGGTCATGCTCGGCCATGGCGGCGTCATGGACACCATGTTCGCCAACCAGTGCGGCTTTACGTCCGGCACGCCCTGGCTTGCCACCCTCGACGATGACGCGGCGGATCCCTTCACCACGGCCTGCGCCAGCCCGCTGACCAACGGGACCTTCCAGACGCAGTCGGGCAGTGCGCTCGATACCTTCGACGGCAGCAACGCGGCTGGTGACTGGACGATCACGGCCCAGAACCCCTTCACGGGCGAGGCCTGGCTGAACAGCTGGGGCGTCAACGGCCTGTGCGAGTCGACGCGCCAGGTGCTGGTCACGCCCGAGTGAGGTCGACCACGATGCCGAACCGCTGTCGCTCGTAGTCGAACCCACAAGCGACAGAGCAGCGGCCCTCCCGCCACCGGCGGGAGGGCCGCTTTCGTGGTCGATGCTCGGATACACGATCGACCCGCGAATCCCTTGCGCCGGCGCCGATGCGGCGCAGCGAGGAAGGCGCGTAAGACGCGGTGGCTCCGCTAGGGCTCGCTGCCCTCGCCCTGGCGCAAGTCCCAATCGCGATCGACGCCGTCAGGCGGCGCGAAGCGCTCGGTCCGGCCATCGGGCCAGCGGACCTCGATGCCCACGAGCCGCTCCGCCTCGCCCAGGCCGAGGTGAATCCTGGGATCGTTGGCCGCCAGGTAGCCATAGGCGCTGCGGACCTCGCGGATCAAGCGTCGATCCTGCAGCTCCAGTCTCACGCGCGCACCCAGGGCGTCCCGCCCCTGCTCCGCGAGGACGCGCAGCCGGAGCCAGTGGCCCGCGGGCGCAGCGACGTTGCGCAGGAGATAGGGGGCGGCATCGCGGTTGACGACGACGATGTCGATTCGTCCGTCGTCGTCGAGATCCCCGAAGGCCGCGCCGCGGCTGGTGTGCACCAGAGGCGGGCGGGTGCCGCCCCGCGGCCGCTGCTCGCGGAAGCTGCCGTCCGCCTGGCCGCGCCAGAGCAGGTTGGGCTCGGCGAAGGGGTCCTCGGTCAGCTGATCCCGCTGCCAGCGGACCCGCCCGTTGGCCTGGTAAAGGTCCAAGCGGCCATCCAGATCGAAGTCCGCGAAGCCTGTGCCAAAGCGGGTGAAGCTGCGCGAGACGCCGGTCAGGCCGAAACGCGCCGAGACATCTTCGAAGTAGCCGCCCTGGTTCAGGAAGAGCGAGTCGGTTTCCTGGTAGAGGTTGACGACCAGCAGGTCCAAGTCGCCGTCCTCGTCCAGGTCGGCGGCATCGGTGCCCATGCCGGCCTTGGCCTGGCCGGAGCGATCCACGGCGACGCCCCAGCGGAGGCCGACATCCTCGAAGCTGCCATCGCCTCGATTGCGCCAGAGCTGGTCGGGCAGCCCGTCGTTGGCCACGAAGATGTCCGGCCAGCCGTCGTCGTCGAAGTCGGCCGGCACGACGCCCAGGCCATTGCCGTACTCGACCTGCAGTCCCGCCGCCCGGCTGACATCCTCGAAGCGGCCGTCGCCGAGATTGCGGTAGAGCCGATCGGGCAGGGGCGCATCGTAGGCGGTCGGGCCACAGTAGTCCGGAATGCCGTTGGCGTTCGCACAGTCGCGCTCGACCTGAAGAGACCAGCGCAGGTTGTTGGCCACGAAGAGGTCCAGCCAACCGTCGCGGTCGTAGTCGAGGAAGGCGGCGCTGGAGGAGAACTCTTGTCCGCCGACGCCGGCATCGGCGGTGACGTCCTCGAATTGCCCTTCGCCTTCGTTGCGCAGCAGTCGGTTCGCGCCGAGGTTGGTCACGTAGAGATCGGCATCGCCATCGTTGTCGAAGTCGCCGGTGGCCACGCCCGACCCGTAGCCGCGATCGTCGGCGCCGCTGCCGGCACTGGCATTCTCGAAGCGCCCGCCACCCAAATTGCGGTATAGCTGGTTGCCGGGGCCTTGATCTTCGGAATCGGAGATCACCGCTCCGCTCTGCACGAAGTAGAGGTCGAGATCGGCGTCGCCGTCCATGTCGAAGAGCGCCACACCGCCCGACATGATCTCGGGGTATAGCATGGCGCCCCGCGCTCCGCTGTCGTGGACGAAGTCGATGCCCGAGGCTTTCGCGACCTCCTCGAACCATGGTGGGCCCTCGGCGTCAGGATCGCCGGCCTGCAGCGAGGCGGCGGTCGCCTCTCGAGGGTCCGAAGCTGTCGGATGTTCGATCGAGGCGATCGGACGATCCGGTGCTTCGGCATCGCAGCCCGCGGAGCCGATCAGCACCGAGAGCGCGCAGAGCAGCGGCCAAGCGGGCCATGTCGGGCGACCGAAGTGGCGCTTGCGCCTGCGGATTGGCGGAAATGGGGCTCGCATGCGCGGCTTCAGGGGCTGGACTGGGTGCGTTGGCTGGCCAGCTCGTCGCGCATCGACTCGAGGCGGGGACTAGCGCCCGACAGGGCCTCGGCCTCGTCCAAGGCCTGTTCGGCCTCGTCCAGTCGATCCGAGCGTAGCCTGGCGAGGGCCAGGTCGAGCCATGCCTGGGCATCCTGTGGACTGTGATCGGTCACCATCTCCAGGGCCTCGGCGGCCCGGTCCCAGCGCTCGAGCCGGAGCTCCATGCGGCCGGCGGCGGCCAGCCATCGAGGATCTCGGCGGTCCAGCTCCGCCGCCGCTCGATAGGCCGCCGCCGCCTCGTCGTAGCGCCCGGCTTCTCGCAACAGGTCGCCGCGAAGGCCCAGCGCCGTCGCTCGCTCGGGGGCCAGATCGATCGCCCGATCGATCTGTTCGATCCCGCGGGACAGCAGATTCTCGGCCCCTTGCTCGTCACCGGCTTGCCCTTGCGCCTGCGCGCGGATCAGCAGGGCGCGAGCCAGGTTCTCGGGGCCGGAGACCAGGTCCGGGTGTTCCACCGTCAGGCGTTCGAAGATCGGCTCGGCCCGATCGACCTGGCCCAGCCGTGCGTAGACCACCCCCAGGGCTTCCAAGGCGAGTGGGTCGTCCGGTGCCTCTTGAACCAGCGCTTGCAGCATGGTCAGCGCCTCGGCCTCTCGGCCACCCTCCAGCAAGCGCAGGGCCCGGTCGCGCCGGCTGGAGATGCTGGTCCGCAAGGCCACCAGCTCGCTGGCCCAGGGATCGTCGTAGATCGGATTGCTGGCCTCGGCAAGGGCCAGGGAGCGCTCGGCCGCCTCCTCTCGCCCGAGCCGCTGGTATACCCCGGCCAGCAAGCGGTGGGTATGGCCGCGATTGATCGCTTCTCCCACCGCCAGGGCTTGCTCCAGGTGGCGCAGGGCCTCGCCGGGCTGCCCGAGCTGCTCCGCGGCGCGCCCGGCCCCGAGCAGCGCCGCCTCCGAGTTCGGATCGATGGAAAGCGCCCGCTCGAAGGCCTCGGCGGCCCCATCCGGATCGCCCGACTCGAGCAGCAGGAAACCCAACCGCCAATGGACAATCGGCAAGCCCTCGGCCTGCTCGACCGCCTTGTGCATCGCATCCAAGGCCTCATCGAGCTCGCCGAGCTGACCGTGCAGCAGGCCGAGGTAGTAGTAGGGTTTGGGCTGTTCGGGTGAGAGCGCCACCGCGCGCTCGTAGCTGATGCGCGCCTCCGGCAGGATCTCGTTGGCGTGGTAGAGCATGCCCAGCCGGAGCCAACGGATCCACGCATCCGGCTCGGCCCGCAGCTCGGCCACGGCCTCCTGGATGTTCGCGACCGCCAAGGCGTCGAGGCCGATGGCATCGATGTCCTCGACGATCGGAGGTTCGAGGGTCGGAAGGGCCGTCGCCCCCGTGGGGGCCAGGCCTTCCGGAACGGCCGGCGGCGTGTTGCAGGCCAAGAGCGTGGCCGCGGCGAAGAGTCCCAGTCCGATCGCCGAGCGAGCATCGTTGCGCATCAGCGAACGCCGGGCATGTTGGGGTCCTGCTCGGTCCAAGGACCGACGGCCTCCTGGCCGGCCTCGTAGCGTAGCAAGTTCTGCTCGAGGCTGGTGACCAGATCCGACCGGCCGGCCTCGCGCGCGGCCCCCAGTGCGTCGCTCTGTCTCTCGGCCGCCTCTTCGAAGCGGCCCGCGGCGGCCAGGGCCATGGCCAGGGCCTCGACATGGGCCACGCTGCGCTCGCCGCTCACCAAGGCCTCGGCCATCGATAGGGCGCGCTGTGGATCGCGCAGCTCCGGCCGGGGCGCCGTGGCCAGGGCGCGCGCCAGACTGTTGGACAGCAGCGCATCGTCCGGACGAGCGGCGTGGGCGGTTTCGAGTGTCTCGATGCCTTCGGTCCAGCGGTCCAGCCGCAGCAGCAGCACCCCGTGCATGAGCAAGGCCGAGCCATTGGCCGGATCGAGATCGAGCACCCGCGCGTAATGCTCAGCGGCCCGCTCGATCTGGCCGAGGCGGACGAGGTTGTTGGCGTGGTTGAAGTGGGCATCGACGTAGTTGGGATCGGCGGCGAGGGCCGCCTCGAAGTGCGCATCCGCCTCGGCCGAGCGTCCCAGTCTGACCAGCAGGCTGGCCATGTTGAAGTTGGCCTTGGCATTGTCCGGGTCGAGGTCCAGGGCCTGCTCGAGGGCCGCTAGGGCACCGGCTCCGTCGCCTTGCTGCACTAGCGTGAAGGCCAGGTTCGTCAAGGCGCTCGGATTTTCCGGATCCAGCTCGGCCGCCTTGCGAAACTCCTGCTCGGCCAGTGCCAGCTCGCCTTGGCCCAAGGCTAGCGCGCCGCGGTTGAGCGCCGCGCCCGCGCTGATGATCAATTCCTGTAGGCCGTCCAGCCAGGGATCGGCGAAGCGCGCCTTGACCCGACCCTGCTGGGCCAGGAAGCGTTCGGCCGCCTCCAGGTCACCCAAACCGCGGTAGGCCAGACCGAGGGGATAGTTGACCTCGCTGGCCTCGGGGGCCAGGCCCCGCGCGCGTTCCAACAGCTCCACGGTGCGCGCGTGATCCTCGCGTGCGGCCGTGACGCGGGCCAGCACGATCAGCGCCGGCGCCGCGTTGGCGTCGCGCGCCAGCACGGACTCGGCTTCGGCCTCGGCCTCGTCCAGTCGATCGAGGTCCACCAAGGTGTCGGCCAGCCAGACCCGAGCCGGTCGGTGTTCGGAATCGATCTCCAAGGCGCGTCGGAAGCTGCGCACAGCCGCTTCGTGCTCGCTTGCGGAACGGTGGAGATGACCGAGTAGATAGGGCCAGGCGAATGCTTCCGGCGCCAGGGCTTCGGCGTTTCGGTAGCAGGGATCGGCGGCGCTGGCCAGCTCGTAGGCGTGGTAGTGCCGGCCGGTCTCGCCGAAGACCTCTGCCAGCTCGGCCGCATCCAGCTGGGGGTCCTCGATCGCCCGATCGAGGCTTGCCCGCTGCGCGCGCAGCTGCGCTTGGGCTGCCTCGGTCAGGCTGGCGAGCTCCGGTTCGGGCACGGCCAGCAGCTCGACCTCCGGGCCGCCGCAGGCCATCAGCGTCCAGACCAGCAGCGCGCCGCAGAGCAGCGCGATGTTGCGCATACGCCCGGGGGGCAGCAGCCTTCGATCGAGCCATAGCGGTCGCATGCCGCTATGGTAGCGGCCGCTCGACCGAGGGGTCAACGTCCGCCGGGTCCGGGCGCGTCCGGCAAGCGCCGGGAGCTGGTCCGGCGGGGAGGCTCCGTCCCCTGGCTCAGGGCGCGGACTCGCCCGCGACCAGGGTGACGTAGCGACCGACCGGCCGGCCGGACCAGTCCCAGGTCTCGCTCCGACCATCGGGCCAGCGGACCTCGACGCGGACGATGCTTCGTCCGGCCTCGAAGCCGACCAGGCTGCGCGGATCGCTGGAGGAAAGATGGCTGCCATCAGCCCCGGCCAGTCGCAGCAGGCGGCGCCCATCATCCAACTCGACGATCACCGACGCCCCGTAGGCGTCGCGGCCTCGATCGAGCAGGCGCAGGCCGAGCCAGGCCGCGGGCGGGCCGAGCTGGTTGAGCAGGATACGGGTCGGACCGGCGTTGTCGGTGAGCAGCGCGTCGGGATCCCCGTCGTTGTCCAGGTCGCCGAAGGCGGCGCCGCGGCCCAGGGCCGGTGCGCCCAGCGCATCGCCCAGCCCGCTGTCCACGAAGCGACCGCCCAGATTGCGAAAGAGTTGGCGCGGCATGCGGTAGTTGGCCAGCGGGTCGTCTTGGTCGACCAAGCCGCCGGACTGACGCGGATTGATGCGCACGGCGCCGTTGGAGACCAGGAGGTCCAGCCAGCCGTCGCCGTCGACGTCCAGGCTTCCGACGCCGAATCCCGTCATGGGAAGGCTGGATGCGCCCAGGCCGACCTGCTGGGTCGCATCGCGGAACAATCCGCTGCCGTCGTTGGCATAGAAGGTGTTGGTCTCGTCGGTTAGATGGGTCATGAAGATGTCGAAGTCCAGATCGCCGTCGAAGTCGCCGGCGACGACACCCATGCCGGCTTCGGCCGCGCCTTCGGCGTTCATCGCCACGCCGGCCAGCAAGGCCTCGTCCTCGAAGCGCTGGCCCTGGCGGTTCATCCAGAGCTGGTTGGCCATGCCGTCGTTGGCGACGACCATGTCGATCCAGCCGTCGGCATCGAAGTCGGCCGCGGTCACGCCCAGGCCGGCGCCGTAGGCCGCGCCCAGGCCCGCCTCGGCCGTCACGTCCTCGAAGCGACCGTCGCCGAGGTTGCGCAGCAGTCGATCGGGCTGCGGGTCGTAGCTCAGCGGGCCGCAGTAGTCGACCACGCCCGAGGGCGCGAAGCAGGCCTTGTGCCCCTCCAGGGTGAAGTCGGTGTAGTTGATCACCATCAGGTCGAGCCATCCGTCCCGGTCGTAGTCCAGGAATGCCGCGGAGGTGCTCCAGCGCGGATCGTCCACGCCGGCGCCGGCCTCGGCGGTCACGTCCCGGAAGCCTTCGGGCCCCTCGTTGCGCCAGAGCTGGTTGGGGCCGAAGTTGCTCAGGTAGAGGTCCGTGTCGCCATCGTTGTCGATGTCGCCGGCCGCCACGCCCATGCCGTAGCCGAAGGCCCGGATGCCCGAGCTTTCGGTGATGTCCTCGAAGGCCAGCCGGCCGTCCTCGACCAGCCGGTTGCGGTAGAGGCGATCGGCCACCGAGGGGTCGGGGCCCGCTTCGAGCGAGCCGCCTTGGACCAGGTAGAGGTCCAGGTCCGCGTCGCCGTCCGCGTCGAAGAGCGCGCCGCCCGGACCGTTGACTTCCGGAAAGTAACGTTGACCGGTGAGGCCGTTGACGTGCACGAAGCCGACGCCCAAGTCCGCCGCCCGTTCGACGAAGGGCGGCGCCTCGAATCCGGCGGTACCGGGGGCTTCACCGTCCGCGGCGCCGCCGTCGGCCGGCGCGTCCTGGGCCGGGTTCGAAGCATCGGTCGCGCGCTCGGCCGGATCGACCCCGTCGGGGCCGACGCCTCGCGCGCAGCCGGCCGTGGTGAAGAGCAGGATCATCAAGGCGCGGATGATCATCTCGGTCCTCCGTCCGCAGGATCGGTCGGTCTTGGTGCTCGAGCGCCCGCGCATTCGAGCTCTGCTCAGCGTTCGAAGACCAGCACACCGAAGCTGCGCGGGTCTCCCCACAAGCGCTCCGGGCTGCTGGACACCATGCTGAGCTGCTCGGGGCTGGGCAGGTCGTTGTCGCTGACGTTCAGCGCGAAGCCGATCGCCTGGAGCCCGACCGGATCCAGGCCGAATAGCAGCCAGGGGATGGCCGCTTCGACCACATATCCATCGTCGAGCCGGCGGGCGGCGATGGGGAAGTCCGCCGCTCCCGACCGCGCCTCGGGCCGCCAGACCCAGGCCTCCGGCCCCCGCCCGGTCTCGGTCAGCTCGCCCGGCGAGATCCCCAATTGCCAGTCGTCGTCGCTGTAGCTGCCCGACTCGAAGTCCTGTGCCAGGTCCACATCGAGCTGCAGTTCCAAGCTGTCGCCGCGAAAGAGCAAGTCGCCGGACGAGGGCTGCGAGAAGATGTCATCGAGCACGCGCACGCCCAAGTACAAGGCCGCGGGATCCCAGGCCAGGAGGGCCTCGGCGCTCAGGTCGGCCCTGCCATCCCAGTTCTCCGTGCCGAAGACGACCTTGCTCAAGGGCAAGGGCTCGGCCAGGGTGAAGGGAGCGCCCCAGTCCTCTAGACGCCCGTCGATGGCCGGGGGCACCTCCACCCGCTCGATGGGCCAGGGGGGTGCGGCCGCGCGCCTCGGGATGCCCGGCGGCGATGCGTAGGTTGCCCGGGCTCCGGAGGGAGCGGCGCTCGTCGATCGGGGGCCGGCCCCGCTCGATGCCGTGGTCGGGGTGCGGCGGCCCCGGGCGGGGTCGCCTCCACCGCCCGCTGCCGGCGTCCCGGGCTCCGGCGACGATGGCTCGCCCTGCGCCTCGCGCAGCGCATCCAGCACCGAGCCCTGCTCGCCCCGGCGCGAAAGGCCGATCGCCAGGGCGGCCAGGACGATCATGCCCAGGGCTGCCGCGGTCAGCCACAGGCTCCAGCGGAGCAGGGGCGGCAGCGGACGGCGCTTGCCGCTGTCCGCCACGTTCAGGTCGCCCAGCTCCGCGCCGCAATTGGCGCAGTACCAGCTGGCGCCTTGGCTCGGATGACCGCAGCGTGCGCACTTCATGAAGTCATCAGGTCATGCTGCGCGGGTCGAGGAGCTGCTCGATCTCCTCGTCGGATAGATCGGTCATCTCGCGCGTGACGTCCTGCAGGCGCCGCCCCTCGGCGTAGGCGCGCTTGGCGATCTTGGCGGCCAGATCGTAGCCGATGACCGGGTTGAGCGCCGTGACCAGGATGGGGTTGCGTTCGACGAAGTAGGCGATGTGATCGTGTCGGATGGTCAGTCCGGCGATGGCCCGGTCGGCCAGGACACGCGAAGCGGAGGCCAAAAGGCCGATCGATTCGAGCAGGTTGCGCGCTGTCACCGGCAACATCACCGAGAGCTGGAAGTTTGCCGCCTGGCCGGCCACCGTGCAGGCCGCGTCGTTGCCCATCACCTGGGCGGCGACCATGGCCACCGCCTCGGGGATGACCGGATTGATCTTGCCCGGCATGATGCTCGAACCGGGCTGCAGGGCCGGCAAGCTGATCTCGGCCAGGCCGGCCTTGGGCCCCGAGTTCATCCAGCGCAGGTCGTTGGCGATCTTCATCATCGAGACGGCCAAGGCCTTGAGCAGCGCGGAGGTGGCGACGGCCGTGTCGGTGCTGGCCTGGGCCATGAAATGGTCCGGCGCCTCCTCGAAGACCTGTCCGGTAAGGGCCGAGAGCCTTGCCGCCACGGCCTTGCCGAAGCCTTCGGGCGCGTTGACACCGGTGCCGACAGCCGTGCCGCCGATGGCCAGCTGGCTCAGCTCGGGCAGGATGTCCTCGAGCCGGTCGCGGGCCATCTCGAGCTGGCTGGCCCATCCGCCCATCTCCTGGCCCAAGGTCACCGGCATGGCGTCCATCAGGTGCGTGCGGCCGGTCTTCACCACGTCGCCATCCTGTTCGGCCCGCTGCCGGATGACCCCGATCAGGTGGTCGACGGCCGGCAGCAGCTCCTCTTCCAGCGCCAGGCTGGCCGCCACGTGGATGCTGGTCGGGATCACGTCGTTGGAGCTCTGGCCCATGTTGACGTGGTCGTTGGGATGCACCGGCTCCTTGGCGCCCAGCGGGTGGCCGAGGAGCTGGTTGGCCCGGTTGGCGATGACCTCGTTGGCGTTCATGTTGGTCGAGGTGCCGGAGCCGGTCTGGAAGATGTCGATCGGAAAGTGCTGGTCGTGCTGGCCCTCGGCCACCTCGCGCGCCGCCTGCTCCACGGCGTCGGCCAGCTCGCCATCGAGATGGCCAAGCTCTCGGTTGATGCCCGCGCAAGCGAGCTTGACCAAGCCGAGGGCCCGTATGAAGCGTCGGTCGAAGCCCTGGCCGCTGATCGGAAAGTTCTCGACGGCGCGTTGGGTCTGGGCACCGTAGAGCGCGTCGGCGGGTACCCGGACATCGCCGAGCGAGTCCGTCTCGACGCGATCGTGGGAGTGGCTGCTCATGTTCTTGCCTCGTCTGATGGCGCGGGTCGATCGAGAGCGCGCTGTGGATTCCCCGGAAGGCCGGGGCGCGGGCTCAGGATAGGAGCCGGCCGAAGGGGCGTCAATGCAGCATGGTCCACGGGACCGGCCCGGGTATCCCGGCCCTGCTCTCCCCATGGGGCCGCGAGACCGGATCAGTCGTCCAACCACCACTGCCCCGGCAGGTAGGCGGTATAGAAGTTGATGTCGGCTCCCCACCACAGATCGTCATCCGGGACGCCGCGCAGCCTGTCGGCGACCACCAGGGGATGGTCCTGAAGGCCGACGGTGCCGATCATCGGTTGCTGCTCGGCGAACCATCCAAAGTAGGATCGCGCGAGTGCGTTGGCTTCCTCCGACTCGTAGGGAAGGGCTTGCCAACGCTGGAACTGTGCGTCCAGCTCTCGGATGCCGGCCGGAGGTTGCTCGCCCTCGCGCCCCTCGGATCGGAGCCAAGCCGTCCAGCGGGGTGCCCACCACTGCCAGGCAGTCGACTCGAAGCCGAACCAGCGCGGGTCGGTCCGCAGCAAGCGGGTGCTGCGGCTCGTGGCCCAGACGGGCAGCTCCGTCTCGTTGTCGATCTGCCACTGCGACAGCTGTGGCACCGTCGTGCCGCGGCAGAGGGCATCGATGCCGATGGCCGCCCAGTCCGCGCTCACCCGTTCGCAGACCGCCCGGTTCTGCAAGCCGTCGTTGTGCATCTGCATCGTCAGCCGCAAGGGCTGGCCGGTGGGCGATCGGCGCATGCCCTGCGCGTCGCGTTGGACCATGCCCAGCCCGTCCAACAAGCGGCCCGCTTCCTCCGGATCGAAGCGCAGGAGCGGCTCGGTCCAGTCGGGATCGTAGAAGCTGTGCTGCGGCAGCGGCAAGGCCGGCGATGGCCTTGCATGCCCGTCGAAGACCTGCTCCGCGATTTCCTTTCGATCGATGGCAAGCGACAGGGCCCGGCGGAAGTCGCGCTGGCCGAAGAGCGATCGCAGCGTCGGATCCTGCGCGTTGAGGTTGAAGTGGATCGTGTAGAGAGAGGTCTCCATGCTGGTGGCCGTGCGAAGGCTGTGACCGCGGGCCAGATCCTCCAGCTGAGGCAGGTTGATGGTGCCGATGTAGAAGCCCTCGATGTCGACTTCGCCACCGGCCACGGCCGAGACGAGGTCGGGTCGCGCCTCGATGAGCCGACCCTCGATGCGGTCGATGTAGGGTAGCTGGCTACCCCATCGGTCGACCTGATGGAAGTAGGGATTGCGCACCAGGCCGGGCTGGCCGTCGGCGCGCGCTTCGGGAACCCACATCCACAGCGATGGGCGCTCCGGCCGGAGGCCGAGCGTGCTGTCGGCATGCTGCTCGAAGAGGCTGCGCCAGCTGTCGTGCCCCTCGGCTTCGGCCAGCGCCTCGGCCTCGGGATCGTAGTCCGGGTGGAAGCGCTCGAGGTAATGCCTTGGAAGGATGGGGCCGCGCAAGCCGTCGGTTGAGAGCAGCGCCCGGCCCCAGCGATCCATGACCACGGGATAGGGCTCCGGGAAGTCGAAGCGGACCGTCGTGTCGTCGATCTTGGTCAGCTGCATGCTGCCCGATTCGAAGCGCCAGAAGTCCTCCATCTCGAAGGCGGGGTGGCTTGCATAGGCTTCCCACCAAAAGAGGATGTCGTCGGTGGTGAAGGGATGACCATCGGACCACTTGTGGCCGGGCCGCAAGCGCAGCTCCAGGCTGCGGTAGTCCTCGGACCACTGGAAGCCCGCGGCGAGGTCGGGTTGGATCTCGACGCCATGGCGATCGAAGCGGAAGAGGCCGGCCTGCCCGACCAGGTTCATGCTCCAGTACTGCTCCACCGCGTCGAGCATCCGCAGCGAGCCGCCGTACTGGCCGCGGCCCTCGATCGACTCGATCCGGGCCGGCTCCGAGGGCAGCCGCTGTTCGAGCGGCGGCAGCTCCCCGGCCTCGACCTGTTCTCGGAGCATCGGGGCTTCGAGAACAGGCGCGGAGCGGCAGGCGCCGATCGAGTGCGCGGCGAGGAGCAAGAGCGTCGCGGTGGGCAGGAAACGGGACAGGGCAAGGCGTGGCATGATCGACCTCGTCGGGCGCGTAGCGCGGGCTCGGCAGCCGATCGCGCCGGCGGTGATGGGCGCGAATGCTACACCCGATCCCACCCGATCGTGAAGTCCTCCGGGGTGCGCGCCATCGCCCCTACGGTCTCGAGATCGACGTCAGGCCAGGTCCAGCTCAGTCCAGCCCGAAGACCTGCCGGGCCGTCCCGAGGGCCTCCACCAGCGCGTCGACCTCCGCTGATCGATTGTAGAGATAGAAGCTGGCCCGCGCGCTGGCCGGGATGCCCAGGCGCTCGTGCAGCGGCATGGCGCAGTGGTGCCCGGCTCGGATGGCCACCCCCTGGCGGTCGAGGATGGTCGACAGGTCGTGGGGATGGATGCCCGCCAGCTCGAAGGCCAGCGCGCCGCCCCGATCCTCGCGCGGACCCAGGATGCGCAGGCCCGGCACGCTCGGCAGGCGCTCCAGCGCCAGGTCGGTCAGATGCCGCTCGTGGGCCTCGATGGCCGGCAGGCCGATGCCCTCCAGGTAGTCGACGGCCGCCGCCAGGCCCACCGCCTCGGCGATGGCCGGTGTGCCGGCCTCGAACCTCTGGGGCGGGCCGGCCCAGGTCGAGCGCTGGATGCCGACCCGGGCGATCATCTCGCCGCCGCCCTGCCAGGGCGGCATCTCCTCCAGCAGCGCCCGCCGGCCCCAGAGCGCGCCGATGCCGGTGGGTCCGCACATCTTGTGCGCGCTGAAGGCCAAGAAGTCGACGCCCAGCGCGCGGGCGTTCACCGACTGATGCGGCACGCTCTGCGCCGCGTCCAGCAGGGTGACGGCGCCGACCGCGCGCGCCGCCTCGACCAGGCGCTCGACCGGGTTGTGGGTGCCCAGCACGTTGGAGACATGCGAAAAAGCCAGCAGCTTGACCCGATCGTCGACGATGCGCTCCAGGTCGTCCAGGTCCAGCCGGCCCTCGTCGGTGATCGGGATGGCGCGGATCTCCGCGCCGCTGCGCTCGGCCAAGAGCTGCCAGGGCACCAGGTTGGCGTGGTGTTCCATCTCGGTGACGACGATGACGTCGCCGGCCTGGATGTTGGCCGCGCCCCAGGCGTTGGCCACCAGGTTGATGGCCTCGGTGGTGCCGCGGGTGAAGATCACCTCTGCCGGCTCCTCGGCGCCGATGAAGCGGGCCACCTTGGCCCGGGCCCGCTCGTAGGCCTCGGTGGCCTCCTCGCTGAGCCGATGCGCGCCGCGGTGCACGTTGGCGTGGTGCCGGCGGTAGTAGCGGTCCATCGCCTCCAAGACCGCCAGCGGCTTCTGGCTGGAGGCGGCGCTATCGAGGTATACCAGGGGCCGGCCGTGGACCTCGCGATCCAGGATCGGGAAGTCGGCCCGGATGGCCTCGACGTCGAGCAGGGGCTGGGCGATCACGGGCTAGCGGCCTCGGACTTCGATCCGCTCGGGCCCGCGTCGGCTGCGCCCTCCGCCAGCGCCTGGTGCATGGCATGCCAGGCCAGGGTGGCGCATTTGACCCGCGAGGGGAAGTCGCGCACGCCGGCGAATGCCGCCGCGCTGCCCAGCTCGGTCAGCAGATCGTCGGTCTCATCGATCTCGACCTGCCCGGTGAGCAGCGCGACCATGCGACAAAAGAGCGTATCGGCCTCGTCTACGGGCAGGCCGGTCAGCGCCTCCGTCATCACCGAAGCCGAAGCCTGGGAGATGGCGCAGCCCTGGCCCTCGAAGGCCACCTCGGCCACCCGGCCGTCCGCGACGCGCAACTGTACCCGCACCCGGTCGCCGCAGAGCGGATTGTAGCCCTCGGCCTGATGCGTGGCCGCCGGCAGCGCGCGCTGATTGCGCGGGCTGCGGTTGTGGTCGAGGATGATCTCCTGGTAGAGCTCGCCGAGGTCGAACATGCCGATCTCCCTATCCGCCAAGGTCTGCCCGGCTGGCCATCAAATGGCCGCCATGCGCACGATGTCACCGTCGGGCAGGCGGTTGAAGAGGAAGGCTTCCAGGTCCTCGCGCACCGCCTGGGGCTTGATGCGCTCGACGATGTCGGCCGCGAAGGCATAGGTCAGGATGCTCTTGGCGGCTTCCTCGCCGATGCCCCGCGAGCGCAGGTAGAAGACCGCCTCCTCGTCCAGCTGGCCCACGGTCGAGCCGTGGGTGCAGCGCACGTCGTCGGCAAAGATCTCCAGCTGCGGGTTGGAATGCGCCTGGGCCTTGCGCGAGAGCAAGAGGTTCTGGTTGGACTGCACCGCGTCGGTCTTCTGGGCACCTTCGTGGACGAAGATGCGGCCGTTGAAGACCGACTCGGCCTCTTCCTCCAGGATGCCCTTGTAGAGTTCGAAGCTGAAGCCGTTCGGCGCGGCGTGCTCGACCCGCATCTGGTTGTCGACGTGCTGGTCGCCCGCGATGACGTAGAGCCCGTTGAGGGTGCAGTTGACGCCCTCGCCGGCCAGATCGGCCACCCAGTCGTTGCGGACCAGGGCGCCGCCATGCTGCACCGAATGCGAGTCGAAGCTGCTGTCCTTGTCCTGCCGGACGTAGAGCGCGGCCACGTGGAAGGCCTGCCGGCCCTCCTTCTGGACCTTGTAGTGGTCGACCACCGAGGCCGGTTCGCAGAGGGCCTCGGTGACGGCGCAGGTGAGATGCGCCCCCTCGCCAAGGGTGGCATAGGTCTCGATGACCGTCACCTGACTGTTCTCGCCGGCCAGGATCAGGTTGCGCGGGTAGCTGGCGCCGGCCGCATCGCCGGTGGACAGGAAGAGGGCCTGGATGGGCCGCTCCATGACCGCGCCGCGATCGGCCGCCACGAAGAGCCCGTCGCGGATGTAGGCCGTGTTGAGGGCCACGAAGGCCTCTTCCGGCGCCTCGCTGCGGGCCAGGCTGCCCAGGGCTCGCTCGACGGCCTCGGGCTGCTCGGACATGGCGGCGGCCAGGCTGCCGGCCGTCACGCCAGCGGGCAGGTCGCCCAGCTCGGAGAGCTCGGGCGCGAAGTGGCCGTCGACGAAGACGGCCAGCGCGCAGCCGGCATAGCGCAGCGCGGCGACGTCCTCGGCGCTGGCCCTTCCGGGCGCGCCGCGGTAGCTCGGCTTGGCCTCGTGGATGGCTTCGACGTCGGTCGAGCGCCAGGCTTCCAGGCGCGGGGTCGGAAAGCCGTGGCGGGCGAAGCGTTCGATGGCCTCGCGGCGCAGGCTGGCCAGGCGCGGCGGCTGGGATCCGTTCTGGCGGCCGTCGAAGGCCTGCCAGTCGGAGAGGAAGGTCTGGGTGTGGGCCGCCGGGAGGGCGGCCGGGGTCTGGGTCTCCATGCTCGCTCGTTCCTGGGCCTAGAGCGCCGGCGCGGTGGCCAGCTCGGCCTCGAAGCCGGCATAGCCGCGCTCCTCCAGTTCGAGGGCCAGCTCCTTGCCGCCGGAGCGGACGATGCGGCCGTCGATCATCACATGTACCACGTCGGGCACGATGTAGTTCAAGAGGCGCTGGTAGTGGGTGATCACCATGAAGCCGCGATCCTCGTCCCGCAGCTGGTTGACGCCGTCGGCCACGCTGCGCAGCGCGTCGATGTCCAGGCCTGAATCGGTCTCGTCCAGGATGGCCAGGGTGGGCTCGAGCACGGCCATGTGGAAGATCTCGTTGCGCTTCTTCTCACCGCCCGAGAAGCCCTCGTTGAGCGTGCGCTTGACCAGGGCCTCGTCCATATGGACCAGCTGCATCTTCTGTTTGACCAGGTTGATGAAGTCCACCGTGCCGATCTCCGGCTCGCCGCGATGCTTGCGGATGGCGTTCAGCGCGGCGCGCAGGAAGTAGGTGTTGCTGACGCCGGGGATCTCGACCGGGTACTGGAAGGCCAAAAAGACGCCCTCGCGGGCCCGCTCGTCGGGCTCGAGCTCGAGCAGGTCCATGCCGCGGTAGGTCACCGAGCCCTGGCTGACCTCGTAGTCCTCGCGGCCGGCCAGCACCTGGGCCAGCGTGCTCTTGCCCGAGCCGTTGGGCCCCATGATGGCGTGCACCTCGCCCGGCATGACCGTCAGGTCGATGCCGCGCAGGATCTCGACGCCGTCGGTGCCGGCGTGCAGGTTCTCGATCTGGATGATGGGCTTCGTCATGTCGTTTCCTCTGTGCTCGCTCGTGTCTTCGTTCATCGATGCTGGGCGGGCGGATCGGCCTAGCCGACCGAGCCCTCCAGGCTGATCTCCAGGAGCTTCTGGGCCTCGACCGCGAACTCCATCGGCAGCTCGCGGAAGACCTCGCGGCAGAAGCCGTTGACGATCACGCCCAGGGCCTCTTCCTCGCTCAGGCCGCGCTGCATGCAGTAGAAGATCTGGTCCTCGCCGACCTTGCTGGTGGTGGCCTCGTGCTCCATCTGCGCCGTCGGGTTCTGCACGTCGATGTAGGGGAAGGTGTGCGCGCCGCATTCCTGGCCGATCAGCATCGAGTCGCATTGCGAGAAGTTCCGCGCGCCGTCGGCGCCGGGCAGGATCTTGACCGCGCCGCGATAGGTGTTCTGGCCGTGGCCGGCCGAGATCCCCTTGCTGATGATGGTGCTGCGCGTGTTCTTGCCGATGTGGATCATCTTGGTGCCGGTGTCGGCCTGCTGGCGCAGGCGCGAGACGGCCACCGAGTAGAACTCGCCCACCGAGTCGTCGCCGATCAGGATGCAGCTGGGGTACTTCCAGGTGATGGCCGAACCGGTCTCGACCTGGGTCCAGCTGATCTTCGATCGCTTGCCCTTGCAGAGCCCGCGCTTGGTGACGAAGTTGTAGATGCCGCCGACGCCCTCTGCGTTGCCGGGGTACCAGTTCTGCACCGTCGAGTACTTGATGCTGGCGTCGTCCATGGCCACCAGCTCGACCACCGCCGCGTGCAGCTGGTTCTCGTCGCGCATCGGGGCGGTGCAGCCCTCGAGGTAGCTGACCTCGGAGCCTTCCTCGGCCACGATCAGCGTGCGCTCGAACTGGCCGGTGTTCTGGGCGTTGATGCGGAAGTAGGTCGACAGGTCCATCGGGCATTTGACGCCCTTGGGGATGTAGACGAAGGAGCCGTCGCTGAAGACGGCCGAGTTGAGGGCTGCGAAGAAGTTGTCGGTAGCCGGCACGACCGAGCCCAGGTGCTTGCGCACCAGCTCGGGATGCTCCTGCACCGCCTCGGAGAAGGAGCAGAAGATGATGCCCTTCTCGGCCAGCTTCTCGCGGTAGGTGGTAGCCACCGAGACGCTGTCGAAGACCGCGTCGACGGCCACGCCGGCCAGCACCATCTGCTCCTCGAGCGGGATGCCCAAGCGCTCGTAGGTGCGCCGGATCTCCGGATCGATCTCGTCCAGGCTCTTGGGCCGGTCGCCGGTGCCCTTGGGCGCGGCATAGTAGATGATCGACTGGTAGTCGATCTCCGGCAGGTCCAGGTTGGCCCAGCGGGGCATCGTCATCTCCAGCCAGTAGCGGTAGGCCTTCAAGCGCCACTGGAGCAGCCACTCGGGTTCGCCCTTCTTGGCCGATATGAAGCGGACGATGTCTTCGCTCAGACCGGGCGGTGCCGTGTCCTGTTCGATATCGGTGGTGAAGCCCGCCTCGTAGCCCTTACGGGAGAGCTCCTCGATGGTGCGTGCTGTCGTCGTCATGCTCGCCTCGCTATCGTCGCTTGATTCGTGATCGATTCTTGATTCGTGATCGTCTCGTGTTCGTACGCGCTTCCATGGCCCCGACTAGGGGGCGTCATGAATCGGAAGGCGGCTGCGCTCCTCGAGGGGCCCGGTCGGCTGACCCTCGAGCGCGCGCAGCGCGATGAACCGGTTGTCGGGATCGGCCGCGACGCTGGGCCGCAGCATGTCGGCCAAGCTGACGCTGGCCAGGGCCCGCTGGATGGCGCCGTTGATCCAACGCCAATGATGATGGCTCGGGCAGCCGTCTTGGCGCTCGCAGCCGCAAGCCTCGTCCAGGCAGTCGGCGACCGCGATGGGCCCGTCCAGGGCCGTGACGATGTCGGCCACGGTGATCTGCTCCGGCTCGCGGGCCAGGCTATAGCCGCCCTGCGCACCGCGTTTGGAATCCAAGAGCCCGTCGCGCGAGAGCGACTTGAGGATCTTGCCGGCCATCGGCACCGGCAGTCGGGTATCCCGGGCCAGGTCGCTCGTCGAGCGCAAGGCATCGGGCTCACGCGCCAATCGCAGCAGCAGGATGATCCCGTAGTCGGCTTGCTTGGTGATGCGGATCATCGTGACCCTCGAGAAGCACCGCCGATCGGCGATACCATAGACCTCTGAAGAAAAAGGACCGTCTTGGTTCTAATTCCGAATGGTAGGGACTCGAGGGCGGGCGGTCAAGTTCATGGGCGTCGAGGAACGAAGCCCTCGAGGTCGATGGAAGGCGGGCGAACACAGGCGGCTCCTCGGCCGGCTTCGGGCCCCGTCTGCGGACGCGAAGCGCGGCGGGCTGTCAAAGCCCGCCGCGTTCGATCTCCAGCTCCAGTCCTTCATCCGAGGGCGATGGTGATCGCCCGGGGGCTCAGCCGCAGCTGCAGCCCCCACCCTGGGCCGCTCGAGCGCCCTGGTCCTGGGCCTGCTCTTCGCCCTTGGGCTTGAAGGAGGTGCCGCAACCGCAGCTGCTGGCCGCGTTGGGGTTCTCGATCTTGAAGCCGCCGCCCATCAGGCTCTCGACGAAGTCGATGTGGGCGCCTTGGAGGTATTGGATGCTGATCGGGTCGACGAAGACCGTCAGGCCCTCGATCTGGAAGGTCACGTCCTGGTCCTCGCCGCCCTCGGTCTCGAAGGCCATGCCGTACTGCAGGCCCGAGCAACCCCCGCCGCTGACGAAGACCCGCAGGCCGGCATGCTCGGACAAGTCCTTGGAGGCCATCACCTCCTCGAGCTTGCCGACGGCGGCCGGCGTGATGGTGATGGGCGCGGCGACGGGCGCCGCCTTGGGCTGGCTGAGGTGGATCTCTTCTCTGATCATCGGATGGATCGTCCTCTCGCTCTCGGCCGGGCGGCGAAGGCCACGGCACCGGGAAGGTGACTGCCGAGCGCGCTGCACTCGGTCTGTTCGAAGGCTGGTTGCGAGCCCGGGCGACGACCATCCATCGCCCGCTCGACGCCCCGATTCTAGCATGCGGCGGAGGCCCTCGCAATAAGACTCATCGGCATCAGCGAAAAGCGGCCGGCGCCGAATCGTTTCGTTGACGGGCTCCGTGCCGGACAATATACTGCAAGCGAGGTGGCTGGCAAATGCAAGACTCGCGGCTCCGCATTCTGGAATACCTGCAGGCGCACGGCGAGGCCGATGTGGCCAGCCTTGCCGATGCGGTCGACCTGGCAGCCGTCACGGTGCGACACCATCTGAGCGTGCTGCGCCAGCGCGACCTGGTCCAGGTCGAGGCCGAGCGCTCCGGGCGGGGCCGCCCCCGGCATATCTATCGGCTCAGCCGGCGCGGGGCCGGCCGCTTGCAGCCCGAGGCCTGCGAACGGCTCACCTCGCGGATCATCGACCTGGTGGCCGCGCAGGATGACGGCGAGGCCGAGCGGCTCTTCACGGATCTGGCCGAGCGGGCGCTGGAGGACCATCGCCAGTCCCTGGCCGACGCCGGGGACGAGGAGAGCCGCTTGAACCTGGTGGTCGATCTGCTGGCGGAGGAGGGCTTGCAGACCCGCTGGGAGCGCGATGGCGCGGACTTCCTGCTGCGCGATCTGGAATGCCCCTACGCCTCGCTCAGTCGCGAGCACCAAGAAGTCTGCTGCATGGATCTGCGCATCATCGAGGCGGCCGTCGAGGGGCAGGTGGTCCGCGAACGGTGGCGTCCGGCCGGCGACGACCGCTGCGTCTTCCGCATCGCGCCCGCCGCCGGGCAGGGTCGAGGACCCGCTTGAGCAGCCGCATCGACCCCGCGCCCCTGGCTTGGCTGGATCTGCTGCACGGCATCCTGGGCGGCATGCTGGCCGGCCTGCTCTACCTGGCCGCACTGGCCGTCGGCGCGCTGCTGGCCGGGCATCGGGCCGTGGCCGGCCCGAACGCGGTCGGGGCCTGGCTCGTGCGCTGGTTGCAGGAATCCGCGCCCCAGGCCTTGGACAACCCCTATCCCGACGCCAGCCTGGGCGGCCTCGCGATCGCCCTGCTGGTGGGGGCCAGCCTAGGCGGCGTCCTGGCCGGCTTGCTCGCGCGGCTCCCGGAGGACCAGCCCCTGGCCTGGGGCGGGCTGCTGGGCCTGGTCAGCTGGCTGGTGTCGCGCTGGATGGTCCTGCCCGCCTTGAATCCGGTCTTGCTCCGCGCCGTCGACGGCCGGGCCCTGCTGGCGGCGCATCTCTTGGCCGGTCTGATGCTGGGCATCTGGATCCAGGCCGCCGGCGAGCCGCCGATGCCGGACGAGGGGCCATCCCCGGGCTCCGTTTGACCCGGCCGGCTTCGACCTCCCCGCCCCCATCGACCCTCGAGCGCGTCTACATCGGGCTCGGCTCCAACCTCGGGCCGCGGCGAGACCTCCTGCGCGCGAGCCTGGAAGCGCTGCGCGAGCTGATGTGCGTCGAACAGGTCTCGCCGCTCTACGAGACCGCGCCGGTGGGACCGGTCGAACAGCCGCCCTTCCTCAACGCCGTTTTGGCCGGCAGCCGAGCGCCCGAGCCGCAGATCCTGCTGCGGGCGATGTTGGACATCGAGCGCCGGCTCGGCCGGCGGCGCGATGGTCCCCGTTTCGGCCCGCGCCGGATCGATCTCGATCTCCTGCTCTACGGCCAACGCCAGCTGGATCTGCCGGCAGGCCCGGACGGGCCGGCACTCCGGCTGCCTCACCCGCGGTTGCACCAGCGCGGCTTCGTCCTGCGCCCCCTGGCCGACATCGCGCCCCAGCTGCGGCATCCCCGGCTGGGCCCGAGCATGGCGGAGCTGGCCGAGCGGGCCGGCGACGAAGGAATCCTCCGCGTCGAGGGCGCGGGCTGGGCCGAGGCCGACCGGGAATCCTGAAGGCATCTTGACATCGAACGGGTGTTCGTGGTAGACTCCGCACAAGTGTTCGAGTGGTACCATCCGATCGGGCTCGCACTTCCGAGAGCGATCCCCGCGGATGGGCATGATCCCGGCCGATCCCGACGGTCGACCGGGCCAGCCACGAGCCAGAAGGAGACCCGACGTGGCCCTCACGGAACGACAGCAGAAGATCCTCGACTTCATCGCGGCGTCCATCGAAGATCAGGGCTATCCGCCGACCATCCGAGAGATCGGCAAGCAGGTCGGGATCTCATCGACCAGCGTGGTCAACTATCACCTCAACAAGCTCAAGGACATGGGCCTGCTCGACCGGGACAACCAGGTCTCGCGCGGGCTCAAGCTCACCGACAAGGCGCGGCTCGAGATCGATCTCGAGCAAGGCCCGATGGTACACCTGCCGATCATGGGCACCATCCAAGCCGGTAGCCCGGTCCCCGTGATGGATGCGCGTACGGCCCAGGAGGCCGACGAGCAAGACGTCATCGCCATCACCCGCGAGATCGTCCCCCGCTCCGACAAGGTTTACGCCCTGCGCGTCAAGGGAGACTCGATGATCGATGCCTTGATCAACGAGGGCGACATCGTGGTCATGCAGTCCACCGAGACCGCCCACAACGGCGACATGGTGGCGGCTTGGATCAAGGATCGCGAGGAGACGACGCTCAAGCGCTTCTACCACGAAAACGGGCGGGTGCGCCTCCAGCCGGCCAACCCGACCATGGACCCGATCTACGTCCAGCCCGACAACCTCGAGATCCAGGGCAAGGTGATCGCGGTCATCCGCAGCATGGGTTGAGGCCTTCGGGCGAGCCCTTTTCAACGCAGCTTGGAGCCGCAGACACCGGCCACGAAGAGGTCCAGCGCGAGGGCGGCATCGATGCGCCCGGTCTTGATCTCGGTGTCGATGTCGCGCAGGCGCCGCAGCGCGGCATCGAGGAAGCGTTCCGAGAAACGCCTGGACTGGCTGCCGAGCTTTCGGGCGACGAAGGGGGGTACGGAAAGCCGTGCCGGCCATTCCGACGCCGCGACCGACGCCTGGCCCAGAGCCTGGGTCATGGCCAGCAGCCGGAACTGCCGTCCCACCAGGCTCAGGATGCGCAGGGGATGCTCGCCCTGATCCAGGAAGCGATGCAGCCGGTTGCTTGCAGCCGGCCCGTCACGTTGGGCCAGATCGTCGATGAAGTCGAAGATGCTGTCCAAGCTGACCGGGGTCACCAGCCAGGCCACGTCCTCGGCCTGTACCGCCCGGTTTCCGGCGTAGGTCAAGAGCTTTTCGAGCTCGTTGTCGGCCAGACGCAGGTCGACCTGGCGCTCGCGGATCAGCGCATCGGCCAGCGCCGAGGCCGCGCGGGCGTCGATCGACCCGCCGCGGGTCTTGGCGCGGGCGACGAGCCAGGCCGGCAGCGCGGCCGGCCTGGGGGCCTCGAAGTCCTTCACGATCCCCTTCTCGCCGGCATCCGGCTGCGCCTTCAGCCATTCCGCCGCCCAGCGCAGGACCGGGTTGTTCTTGAACAGCGTTCCATCGGCCAGCACCAGGCGCGTGGTCGGGGGCAGGCCGGCCAGCAGCTCTTGCAGGCCCTCGCTGAGCTCCTTGCGCCCGGCCTGACGTCCTCGCGGATTGCAGCGCTCGACCAAGCCCCGGACCACCAGCAGCCGGCGCTCGCCCATGAAGGGCAGCGCCTCGGCGGCTTCGCGGAGCGGCCCCAAGTCGAGGCGACGGCCGTCCAGCTCACCATAGTTGAGCTCGGCCATCGGATCGTCCTCGAAGAGCCGGCGGCGCAGCTCGGCCACCGCCTCGGAGATGGCCAGATCGTCGTCGCCGTGGAAGAGGTAGAACACGGATGCTCCTCAGCTTGCCGCGAAGGGTTCGGGAAGGGGCATTACCTGCGATCCGCTGTTTGCAGGCCGCGCGGGTCGAGCGGCTCGACCGTCAGGCTGCGGTCCTTGCGGAAATGCACCATGCCTTGGCCCCCGCCGCGCATGCGGCTCACGTGTTGGACTTCGGTCCAGATCACCTCGACCGCGCCCTCGCTGCGAGCACGCGAGAACCAGGCGGCCAGGCCCGCTGCTTCCTCCAAGGTGCTCCGGGGAACCTCCCGCCCGGCGGCCTTCACCACGACGTGCGCGCCGGGCCGGCCCCGGACGTGGAGCCAGGCATCGCCGCGCGCGCCGCGATCGAAGGTCACGATCTCGTTCTGGCGCCGGTTGCGCCCCACCAGGATGCTCAGGCCGTCGCTGGAGAGCAAGTGCATCGGTCTGGAGCTCCGATCGCCACCGACCTGCTGGCGCTTCAGATTCCGTCCCAGCAGGCCGCTCTGACGCAGATCCTCGTGCACGGCGTCGATCTCGGGCCGATTCTCGGCCAGCTCGAGATCCGAGGCCAATTGCTCGAGCAACGCCAGCCGCCCCTGGATCTCGGCACGCCGGCCGGGCAGGGTCTCGGCCGCCCGCCGCGCGCGCCGGTGCCGATCGTAGTAGCGTTCGGCATTCTCGACCGCCCCGAGGCGGGCGTCGAGCGCCAACTCCACCGGCCCATCCGGACCTTCCACCTCGGCCCGACTCGCGCCCCGAGGGATCTGCCATTGGTAGGCCAGGAGCAGGTCGCCGGCCAAGCGCAGCCTATCGATCTCGGCCTCGTCGACCAGCTCCCGATCGACGGCCGCACGCTGCCGCTCCACCCGCTCGCGGGCCTCTTCGATCAGATCACCAACCGCCTCGCGCGCCACCGCATAGGCGTCTTGGCCCTCGCGCGCCCGGTCGTAGCCTTCGATGGCCTCGACCAGGCTCTCCGTTGCGCGCCAGCCAGGGTAATGCGTCAGGCGGTAGGGCGCGTAGGCCGCCGGCGGCGCATCCGGCTCCGAGCCATCCTCGGGCAGATCGGAATCATAGGCCAGTCCCGGCGCCCAGTCGCCCGAATCGGGTAGCGACATCAGGGCTTGGAGCGAGCCCAGCAGCCGGCTGGCCTCGATCGCAGCGCTCTCGATCTCCGGATCCCAACCGGCGCGGGCCACCATCTCTCGCGCCGCGAGCGGGCTGACGCCCAAGAAGCGCGAGACCAATACCCGCCAGGCCTTGTGCTTGGGATCCTCGGCCAGCCAGGCGGCGAGCTCCTCGGCGCCGATCCGGTTCGGATCGGCCTTTCGCGGCGGCGGTGGGGGCTGATAGGGCTGGCCTGGCAGCACGCTGCGAACCCGGCTCATCTCGGGTGTGACCTGCCGGGCGCAGGCCAGGATGCGATCCTCGGGATCGAGCAGGATCAGGTTGCCCAGCTTGCCCATCAGCTCGGCGACCAGGCTTAGCGCCACGCCTTCGTCGCCTCCGATCTCGAAGATCAAGATGCGCTCGAAGGGCGGCTGGCGCAGGCCGATGAGGCGCGCGCCCTCGGCCCGCGATGCCAGGGCCAGGACGAGGGGCTGGGGTCGACCGGCACCGCGCCTGACCTTCTGAGCACTCAGGCGCAGGCCCGGGCGGGACGGATCGGCGCCGAGCTGCAGGTAATGCCGGCGGCCGGTATAGATCTCCAGCGCCACCGTGAGCGGATCGACCTGCAGGACGTCCTGGATCCGGCCGCCAACGAGCAGGCTGCCGACCTGGTCGGCCAGGGCGGCAGCGCTGAGGTAGTCGATGTACATGGGGTCGCTCCGGCCGGAGGCCGGCCGCGATTACTTCCCGTGGCTCTGCTTGACGCTCCGGTAGACCCGGTCGTAGAGCTGAAGCAGGTTCTCCTCCAGCTCCTCGTCGCGCAGCAGTCGCGAGACCTGGTCCCAGACCTGATCGGTGATCCAAAGGGTGACGACCTGCTCCATCACCTCGGGCGAGTCGGTGTCGGGAATCTGCATTCCATCCATGTGGCGCTCCTGCGATGTGGGGATGCGGCGGGAAAGGGATGATGGCACGACGGGCGCACGGGTTGCCCGCCAGCCCACGATTATAGCGTTGCCCGTGGGCGGGACCAACGGCCTTGGCCACGCCAGCCAGACCCGTTTCGGCGGCTCGAGGGCCGTCGGGCTCGCGGTGGCCCGGTGGCAGCAAGTTCGATACCATAGATGCCCCCGCCCACGACGCGTTCGGCCCGGAGGTCGACACCGGATGAGCCCAAGACGTAGATGAGCACAAGACCTGGCGGCGACTTGGCCTCCGATCTCGACCTGCTCGATCGGGTGGGCCGCGTCGGCGGGCTGCGCGAGCGTACCGCCCTGTCCATCCGCATCGATGACTGGGTCGACTTCGAGGAGCCGGTGCCCCTCCCCGGAGGCGGGCAGTGGCCCGAGCCGGGCTATCGGCTTCACCGTGCCGACGCCTGCCGGTGGTGGCTGCTGCCCGGGGGGCGCCTGATCGCCGTGCCGGAGGATCCGGGCTCGCCGGTGCGCGAGACGAGCTTGGACGACCCCGAGTTCGACATGGCCGCCCTCGCCGCGGGGCTCATGCCGGCCGTGATCCGGCGGCGCCTGGGCGGCCTGGGTCTGGAGGAGCTCGAAGGGCCGACGGTGCCGGCCGTGGTGGCCGAACTGCTCTCGGTGGCCTGGCGTACCGAGGCCGGTGGCCGCGAGGCCATCTTCCGAATCCTGGCCAAGGCCATGCGCGACGAGCCGGGGTGGTTGCAGTCGGCGGCGCGGCTCAAGTCGGCCTTCGAGCGCGGCTTGAACGATCGCAGCCGCTCCGTGCGCGCCGTCTCGGCTCGCGCCTTGGTCGACATGGCGGCCGGCCGGATGCCGGCGCCGCCGACCGGCGATCCGCGCCGCCTGCTGGCCGTGATGCTGCACATGCCCCGCGCGGACGTGAAGCTCGACGTCCTGGCCGCCCTGCTCGAGCTGCCAGCGGAACACTTGGAGCCCTTGGGCGACAGCCTGCAACCTCTGCTCCAAGAGGTGATGACCCAGGCCGATGCCGAGCTGCGGCGCTTGGCCGGCGAGCTTCAGCTCCGCTTGCGCGGCGGGGGCGGTTCCTGGTCCCTGGCCCGGGACCTGGCCTCGACCGATCCGGAGCGGCGTCGGCAGGCCCTCTCGAAGCTGGAGCTGGATGCCGATCAGCTGGACCTGCTCTTGCCCAGCGTGCTCGAGGCCTTGGACGATGCCGACGAAGGCGTACGTGGCAATGCGCTGGCGCTCCTGCTCCCCCGCCTGGATGCGATGCCGGCCGAGTTGCGGCAGCGGGTCCTCGAAACCCTGCTCCGGGGGCGTGATGCTCGATCCGTGGCCGCGGCGGTGGAATTCTTGGCCTCGCGTGACGAGGCCGAGCGGAGAGCGCTCCTGCCGGCACTGCGCGACGCGCTGGACGGGCCATCCGAATCCCGCGAGGCCGTGGCCGGGCTGTGGATCGAGCAGCACCGCGGCCTGGAAGCCGCCGAGCTGAGCGCCGGCTATCGCGTGCTCTTGCACCACGAGGATCCCGTCCTACGCCAGACCATCCTTCGCCGATTGGTGAAGGCCCCCTCGGGACGGCAGACGGTTCGCGACGCGCTCTTCATGCTGCTCATGGAGCGCCTTCGCGATCGGGAGGCTTCGCTGCGGATCGAGGCGGCGCGGGCGGTCGTGGCATCGGACTACCCCCACGCCGATGAGATCGTCGGCCAGTTGATCTTCGATCGTGATCGCTACGTGCGGCGCTCGGCGCTGCGCCTGATCCAGCGCGTGGCGAAGCCGGAGCGCGTGGCCGAGATGGCCGAGCTCCACCAGGCGGTGGAGCGGCTCTTCGCGCTCGGCGACGAGGGCGAGGCGGACGGGCAGGCGGCCTGGACGGCGGCCTTGCGCAAGGTGCTGGGACATCCCTCGGGCCGGGTGGTCGATCTCTTGGCGGCACTCCTTTCGAACATCCCGGCCGACACGACCGATCCCTTCCTCTCCCGGGCGGCCGAAGATCTGGAGGCCGGCCTGATGCGCCGGGTAGACTCCAATGCCGAGCTGCTCGGCCTGTGCCGAAGGCTGATCGAGCCCCCCGACCCGCAACCGGAGCACGCGGTGCGCATCGCGGCCACCATGGCCGGCGAGGATCCACAGGCCTTCGACTTCTTGTGGACCTGCTTCAGCGGCGCTTCCGGTGCGGCCTCGCGCGCCGCCGAGCGCGTGCTGGCCGGCCTGGCCTCGGTCGAGCGATCCGATGCCGTGCAGGCCGAGATCCAGCGCCTCTTGGCCCGCACCGAGGATCCGGATGCGCGGCGGCTGCTGACCCGCCTGGCGCGGCGCTACGGCTGATGCGGGCCTTGATCCAGCGCGTCGGCCGGGCCGCGGTCCATGTCGAGGGCCGGCCCGTGGCCCGGATCGGAACCGGCCTGCTGATCCTCCTCGGCGTGGCCGACGGAGACGGCGAGGCCGAGGCCGAATGGCTGGCCCGCAAGATCCTGGGCCTCCGGATCTTCGCCGACGAGTCGGGGCGCTTCGACCGATCGGTCCAGCAGGCGGGTGGCTCGCTGTTGGTCGTCAGCCAGTTCACGCTCTACGGCGATGCCCGGCGCGGCCGCCGGCCCGACTTCAACCGTGCCGCCGCACCCGATCGGGCCGAGCCGCTCTACGAGCACTTCCTGGCTAGTCTGCGCGAGGGCGGCCGGCCGGTGGAATCGGGGGTCTTCGGAGCCATGATGCAGGTCGAGCTGGTCAACGACGGGCCGGTGACCCTGATGCTCGAGCGCGAGCCCGATCCGCCAGCCTCGCGCCCTGGATTCGCCGCTGCTTCGTGATGCGCAGGGATCTCGATGCCCGCTCGATCCACGTCGTCCTCTGTCGATTGGTCAACGGGTCAACGGGTCAACGGGTCAGCGAGGGAAGGAGGATTCGCATCGGGCGCTGCGCCGGGTCGACCCGCAGCGCTTGCTCGCCACCCCCTTCCGCGTAGAGCCGCAACTCGATGCCGGCGATGTCCGAGGGACTCAGCGGCGGCTCGGGCAGCTGGAAGAGCCCGTCGAAGCCGGCGCGCCCCTCGACCGCCAACCAGTCGGACTCGGCATCCGGATGGAGGTAGTAGAAGGCCCGCAAGTCGGCGAAGGGCGGCGCCACGCCCTGCAGGGCCGGCGAGCCGTCCAAGGTCCACGCGGCCAGTTCGCGCAAGGGCAGGCGGATCTCTCCGCGGCTGTGCTCCAATCTCAGGAAGCGGTCTTGCCGAGCATCCGGACGCGCTGCAGCCAGCGGCAGCGTGAGCCGGCCATCGCCCGGAATCGAGCCGCTGCTACGCTGCAGCAGCTGCGGCTCGCAGCCCTCGACCTCCGGCATCGGACAAGCGACCTCCAGGCTGAGCGTGACCGCTTGGCCCGGCTCGGCCAGAATCGAGACCTCGTCAACCCCCCGCGTGTAGCGCAGCTGCTCGATCAGGCCCAGGGCCAGCTGCCGGTGCCCGCGCGAGCGCGCGTAGCTCACCTCCGCCATCAGGCCGGGGACCAGCTGGTCCCACTCGCTGGCGGCCAGCTCGTGATCGTAGACCCCGTTCTCGTCGGTGCCGGCACCCGTGTCCAGCGGCAGGCCGGCACCCTGATCGTTGAAGAATCGGATCTCCACCTGGTCCTCGACCGGCGCGACGCCCACCACGTCGCGGCCACTGCGGTCGATGTGGGCGCTCATCGGCACCAGGTCGATCGCCGCCGTGCCCTCTCCCTCGGCGCTGACCACGACCAAGTCTCCACCGTCCAGCCACAATGGGGCCCCGGAGGCAGCGTGCAAGAGGCTCTGGCAATCGCTCGCGCCGGTTTGGATCTGGCAGCCGCCCCGGGCCACGATGCGCCCCCCGCGCTCCACCTCGGCGCCGAAGGACTGGCCGGGTTGGCCCTCGATGCGCAGACGCTCCCCGTTGGCCTGCGGCAGGGCGCGGAAGGCGCGGGCTTCCAGATGGCGCAGGCTGCCGGTCTCGGCAGCCTCCGCCTCGATGGTCGCGCGCTCGCCGGCCCGCAGATCGAAGCGATCCCGGAAGTCCATCGACCAGCGACCCTGCGCATCGGCCCGGGTGCTGCCCTCGATGCCGGGACGGATCAGCCGCACCCGCAGCATCTCGAAGGGCGCCGCATGGCCCGTCAAGCGATCCGCTCCGCTGTCGACCCGGGCTTCGAGTGGCCGATGGCTCAGGCTCGAGCGGCGCCAGACCGTCCAGGCCCGCTCGGCGTCGAAGCTCTCGACGGCCAAGTGCAGATGGTCCCCGGCCTCCAGGGACAGGGCCGGGCGCGAGCCATCCGGGCCGGGGGCTTCGCGCAGCGAGAGGCTCGAGCGCCCGTCGGCGCCGATCCGGCCGGCCACGCGGCCCTTCGTGTTCCCGGCGGCGTCCTCGACCGAAAGCTCGGCGCGCGCTCCGGGGCTGCCGGTGGCCTCGACGATGGCCAAGCGCGCATGGCGAGCGGCCAAGGCGGGCGGTCGTAGGGTGGCGCGCAGCCCGGGCCGGTCCGGGAACTCGATCCGAAGCCCCAGGCTCGGATCGAAGTCGGGCAGGGCGCCTTGGAAGAAGCCGTAGCGGTCGTCGGCTTGCAGCTCCACGCGCTGGCTGGCGCCATCGATGATCAGGCGCTGGCCCGGATCCGTCCGGCCGGCCAGGCGATCGCCCGCGAGGTCCAGCTCGGCCAGGAATGCGGGCAGGTCGACGCGCAGCGGCTCGCGGGCCGGGAACCAGGCCGGATCGCCGGCATCGAAGTCGATCTCGAGCCGCGAGCCGGGCATCAGGGGCACCGGTTGGCCGTCCGGGTCGCGCAAGACGGCCCGTGGCCGGCCGGCCCGGTCGTAGGCCTCGGCGCGGGCCAGCTCGCCGCCTCGAGCGTCCAGCAGCCGGGCTCGAACCCGCTCGCCCGGCCGTAGGCGCAAGCCGAGTTCGGCCGAGCCGAACTCCAGCTCGGCCGCCGCGCGGGCCCAAGAGGCCTGGAAGGCGGTGCTCCCGTCCAGGATCAGCGCGCTGCCGTGTGCGCCCGGGCCCAGATCGAGCCGGCCGGCCATCTCCAACTGGTAGCGCCCCTCCTCGGAGGCCGTCACCGACTCGCGGAGGAAGCCGCCCGCGGCATCGAAGGCGGTCAGGTAGACGGGGGCGCCGGCCGGTGCGCGTCCGGAGAGTCGCCCCGTCGCCACTTCGATCTCGGCGGTGAGAACGGGCACCGTCAAGCTTGCCTCGGCGCCCGATGGCCCATCCGGCGATCGGAATCGAATGCGGTCGCCCGGTGCGATGCGCCGGGGCTCGAAGCGCCGCAAGCCGCGCGACTCGAAGCGCAGCTCGAGGCTGCCGTCCGCGCCGGCCAGGGCCGCGGTCCGCGCGCGGACCCGACCGTCGGGTGACTCCAGGCTCGCGTGGATCTGCGAGCCGGCGACCTCGTCATCGGACTGCAGCTGGGCGCTGAGCTCGTAGCTGCCCACCAGCACGGTCATGTTCTCGAAGGCGATCTCCGCCGGGGCGGCCGGGCGGGCGCTCACCATCGAAGACTTGGCAGGCCGCAGGCCGCCCATCGAGAAACCGACCAGGCTGGCCAAACAGCTCGCCAAGAGCCACCGGGTCCAGCGAATTCGCTCGGTTGGGGCGGACATCGGAGGCCTCCTGGGATGCTGCGGCGCGGTCCCGGCGCGGCACCGCGATCGATTGGGGTGCCATGGTGGCTGTGCTATGATCGGCGCCGCGGAAGGTCGGGCGTTTGAGGACCTCCCGATCCCCCGTTCGACGGTACCGCATCGAATTGGCGCCAGGGTACCGCCAGGGCCGGAGCCGCCATGTCGAAGCTCACCAAGCTGATCATGACCTGGGACATTATACCGGGTCAGGAACAAGCCTACATCGAGTTCAACACGCGTGAGTTCGTTCCGCGGCTGATCCGTCTGGGCCTGCAGCCCATGGACTCCTGGTACACGGTCTACGGTGACGCGCCGCAGATCATGGCGGGATGGGTGCACGAGGACCCGGAGAAGATCCTGGCCGCGGTGCGCAGCGAGGAGTGGCAGGAGCTACGCGAGGAGCTGCGCGCCTTCGTGACCCGCTTCCGCTACAAGATCACGCCGGTGACCGGCACCTTCCAGATGTAGCTGCGGTCGGGCAATGGATGGCCTGGCCGAGGCCTCAGTTCGACGAGGCCTTGCCCGCTTCCTTGCCCTTCGAATCCGAGCCGCTCGCGCCGCCCTCCGCGGCGGGACGCGCCGGCGAGCCGGACTTCGGGCCCTCCGCGCCAGCCTTCGACGCGGGCTTGGTTTCGGCCTCGGTCTTCTTGGTCGCGGCGCCGTCGTCTCCCGAGATTTCGGTCACGCTCCCGGTCGCGTTCTCGTCGGCGGAACCCGTCGCCGTGCCCGGACCCGGTGCCGGGGTGCGCGTGTCGGTGACGTAGTAGCCGCCCCCTTTGAAGACGATGCCGACCGGCGCGATCACGCGCCGCAGGTCGCCCTGACAGTTCGGGCAGACGGTCAGCGGATCGTCCTCGAAGGACTGGCGGATCTCGAGCCGGTGGCCGCAGTCGCGGCAGGCGTAGTCGTAGTAGGGCATGGGTCGATCGCGATCAGTAGGCGCCGGTGCCGCGCAAGACCGTCGGGACCGTGCGCAAGAGGATCTTGAGGTCGAGGAAGAGCGACCAGTTCTCGGCGTAGAAGAGGTCGAGCATGACCATCTCGTCGAAGGTCAGTTCCGAGCGCCCGCTGACCTGCCACAGGCCGGTGAGCCCGGGGGCCACGTCGAGCCGGCGCCGGTGCCAGTCGGCATAGGCCAGCACCTCGTTGGGCATGGGCGGGCGCGGCCCGACCAGGCTCATGTCGCCGCGAAGCACGTTGAACAGCTGCGGCAGCTCGTCCAGGCTGAAACGGCGGATGATCCGTCCGATGCGGGTGACCCGCGGGTCGCGGCGCATCTTGAAGATCGGCCCGTCCACGTCGCTGCGCTCGCGCAGGGACTCGCGAGCGCCGTCCGCTCCGTCGACCATCGAGCGGAACTTGTAGCAGGTGAAGAGCCGGCCGTCGCGGCCGACGCGGGATTGGCGGAAGAGCACCGGGCCGCGCGACTCGAGGCGCACGGCCAGGGCGATGAGGGCCATCGGCGGCGCGAAGACCAAGAGCAAGAGCCCCGCCAGGAAGATGTCCAGGCCGCGCTTGATCTGATAGGGCCAGCCGCGGATGATCGGCGCCCGGACGGCGATCAGCGGGATGCCGCCCAGCGAGGCCATGTCGACGCGGTTGAGGCTCATCTGGAAGAGGTCGGGCACCACGCTGACGCCGGCGCCGGCCTGTTCGCAGTCGTCGACCAGGTCCATGATGCGCTCGCGGGCCTGCCAGGGCAGGGTGATGATCACCTGGTCGATCCGGCGCTGGCGCAGGATCGCCGGCAAGGCGTCGCTGCCGCCCAAGGGGGCGAAGCGGCCGATGGGCTGGGCGCGCTTGTCGGGATCGTCGTCCAGGAAGCCGGCCACCCGGTAGCCCAGCTCCGGCCGGGCCATGATGTTGCGCATCACCCGCCGGCCCACCTCGCCGGCGCCGACCACCAGGACCCGTTGCACGCCGAGGCCCAGGCGGATGCGCCGCTGGCGCAGGAGGATGTCGATCCAGCGCACCAGGCCCACCGCCAGCACGATCGAGCCGGCCGCGTAGGCCAGCATGAGCCGCGATTGGGCGATGGGGCGCACGCTGTAGAGCAGAACCGTGAATAGCACCATGCCGACGGTGGTGCCGGCCGTGACCGCATAGAGGGTCTCGGGCAAGGACTGCCGCCGGCCGCGGGCGTAGAGGCCCTCCAGCTGGTAGGCCGAGAGGATGACCAGGCTCAGGGCCAAGCCCCAGGGCGCATAGGTCAGGTAGGGCAGGTGGGCGGCCACGGCGCCGCCGATGTTCAGCTCGTAGCGCAGGAACCAGGCGGCGGCCCAGGCCAGGTTGATGGCCAGGGCGTCGGCGGCCACCAAGAGGCCGCGCCGCAAGGCCGGACGGTCACGCCGACGCATCGGCGACCTCCGCGCTCCGCTCCGAGATGGGTTGCGATCTCCAGGCATCGTCTCGCGGCGAACCCTGCAGTGCCTCCGGTCCCAGGACGCCATCCCGCCCGATATCATCCCGCCCGATCGCTAGCGCGCCCCCGGTCGCGACCTGGCGGTAGACCTCGGCGGTCGCTTCGGCGGCCCGAGTCCAGCTCGAGCCTGCCGCGCGCCGAAGTCCGGTCGTGGCCAATGCCTGCCGCCGGTTCGGATCGTCCAGGAGCTCGCCCAGGGTTCGAGCCCAGCCGGCCACGTCGCCGGGCGCCACGCGCGGGGCCTCGGGTCCCGCGACCTCCGGCAGGCTGGCGGCATCCGATACCAGGCAGGGCGTGCCGCAGGCCATGGCTTCGAGCACCGGCAGGCCGAAGCCCTCGTACCACGAGGGGAAGGCCAGCAGGCTGGCCGCGTTGTAGAGCTCCGGCAAGCGTTCGGCCGGCACGTAGCCAGGGAAGCGGACGTGATCGGTGATGCCCAGCTGGTCTGCACGCGGGCCCAGGTCGCTCTCGCCCCAGCCGGGGGCGCCGGCGATGACCAATTCGGGCGCGTCCGCGCGTTCCGAGCGCAGCCGGGCGTAGGCCTCCAGCAGCGTCGAGAGGTTCTTGCGCGGCTGCAGGGTGCCGACCGTCAGGATGTAGTCGGCCGGCAGACCGGCCTCTTGGCGCCAGGACTCGACCGCTCCGGCCGGCAGCGGGCGGAAGCGCGCATCGACCCCGTTGGCCACGACGTGGATGCGCTCGGGCGCCAGGCCGAAGATGTCGATCAACTCGCGCTTGGTGAAGTCGGAGACCGCGATCAGCGCGGCGGCGTGCTCGGCCGCATGGCGCATGGCCCGCTGGAGGTAGCGGGCCTTGGCCGGCGGGAAGGCCTCGGGAATGCGGAAGAAGGAGAGGTCGTGCACGGTCACCACGGCGGGGCCGGCGCCCAGGGCCGGCATGGCGTGCGCCGGCGCGTGCAGGATCTGACAGCCCGCCCGGCGCGCTTGTCGCCCAAGGGCCGTCTGTTCCCAGAGGATGCGGCCCCAAGGACGGCGGACCCAGGCCGGAGCGCGCTCGATCGCGATCGAGCGGGGCAAGCCATAGGCAGCATGCAGATCGGGCCCGGCAGCCGGCACGAAGGCCGTCACCGCCAGGTCCTCGAGCGAAGCGAGCGCGTCGAGCAAGGCCGCGATATAGCGATGCATGCCGGCCGCGCGATAGTCGCTCGTGGGCGACAGCAGGGCGGCGTTGAAGCCGACCCGCAACAGGGGGAGTTTGCGCATGGCAGACCGCTATTATACGAGATCGGACGGCCGATGGAAATGCGTCGCCGGCGCGAGACCTGCCGAAATCGGGCCTTGCGGCCGGCCTTGGGCTTTGTTAGTCTGATCGATGCTGCCCGGGCGGCGATCGCGCCACCCGACTCGGGCGGGCCGATTCGACGAGGAACGACGCGAGATGCGAGGGTGGACACGGCGCGCGCGGCGTCCATCGAAGGGAGCGAGCAGATCATGGGTTGGCGAAGTCGGGACAAGAAGGCCAAGGACATCCAGCACGACAGCATGGAGTCGCACTTGCGGCAGGCCAAGCGCCGGCATGCCGCGCGCATCCGCTTGCAGTTCCCGAACTGGGAGGACGTGGTCGAGGATGCCACGGCCGAGGTGCGGGACTACGAGGGCGAGGTCAACCTGCCCATCGGCAGCTTCGACGTGCAGTTCGACGAGCACGGCCTGGACGAAGGCTATTTCCTGGTGATCCCCGAGCATCTGGTCGAATTGCACCGCGAGGCCTTGATCGATCGCATCCGCAAGCGAACCCGCGAGACCTTCGACGTCAAGATCGAGCGCTCCGCCTGATCGCCTCCACCGCCTCGGGGTTGACCAGCGAGCTGGTGTCGCCCGGGTCCTGGCCCAGGTAGGCCGAGCGGACCATGCGCCGCATCACCTTGGCGTTGCGGGTCTTGGGCAGGTCGTCGACGAACTCCACCGCCTTGGGCGCCAGGGGCTTGCCCATGGCGTCCACGATGCGCTGGCGCAGTTCGCCGCGCAGCGCTTCGCCCACCTCGACCCCCGGTGCCAGGACGCAGAAGGCCACCAGCTCGGAGCCCTTGACCGGATGCGGCACGCCGATGGCGGCCGCTTCGACCACGGAGGGATGGTTCACCAGGATGCTCTCCACCTCGGCCGGTCCCAGGCGCTTGCCGGCGATCTTGAGCGTATCGTCCGAGCGACCCAGGATGTACCACAGCCCGTCGCCGTCCACCGCCGCGAAGTCGCCGTGGGTCCAGACGCCCGGGAAGCGGTTCCAGTAGGTCTCCTCGTAGCGCTCCGGGTCCTGCCAGAAGCCCCGCGTCATCCCGATCCAGGGCGCCTTGATCACCAGCTCGCCCACCTGGTCGACGACGCTGTTGCCTTCTTCGTCGAAGACATCGGCCGCCATGCCCGGGCAGGGCCCGGAGAAGGCGCAGGCCTTGAGCGGCAGGATGGGGTTGCCCATCACGATCCCGCCGGAGATCTCGGTGCCGCCGGAGTAGTTGATGATCGGAATGCGCCCGCCCCCGACCGCCTCGAAGAGCCACATCCAGGGATCCGGATTCCAGGGCTCGCCGGTCGAGGCGAAGCAGCGCAGGCTGGAGAGGTCCTTGTTCTCGAAGGGGGCGTGCCCGTGGGCGATCAACGCCCGGATGAGGGTCGGCGAGACGCCCAGCTGGGTGATGCCGTGCTCTTCGACCATGCCCCACAGCCGGTCCGGACCCGGGTAGTCGGGCGCGCCGTCGTAGACGGACATCCCGGCCCCCAGCGTCAGGGCCCCGAAGACCAGCCAGGGCCCCATCATCCAGCCCATGTCGGTCATCCAGTAGATCAGGTCGCCCGCGTGCACGTCGGTGCCGAAGGCCATGTCCTGGGCGGCCTTGATCGGAAAGCCGCAATGCGTGTGCCGCGCACCCTTGGGCTTGCCGGTGGTGCCCGAGGTGTAGATGACCATGATCGTGTCCTCGGCCGCCGTGTCCTCGGTCTCGGCCTCGGCCGCCTGCACGTCCACCAGCTCGTGCCACCAGTGGTCGCGCCCGACCTTCATATCCACCGGCTGGCCGGTCCGCCGCAGAACGATCAGGTGCTCGAGCGTCGCCATCTCGGCCGCCACCGCGTCGGCCGTGCCCTTCATCTCGATGGCCTTGCCGCGCCGGAAGGCGCCGTCCGAGCAGAACAGCGCCTTGGCGCCGGCATCGCGCAAGCGGGTCAGACAAGCGTCCTTGCCATATCCGGAGAAGAGCGGGAGGATGATGCCGCCGATCTTGGCGATGGCCAGCAAGGCCACCACGATCTCCGGCGTCATCGGCATGTAGAGCCCCACCGCGTCGCCCTTGCCCAGGCCCAGGCCGCGCAGCGCGTTGGCGCATTTGCAGACTTCCGCGTTCAGCTCGCCGAAGCTCATCCGACGCTGCTTGCCGTCCTCGCCCTCGAAGACCAGCGCCGTCCGCGACTCGGCCTCCGTGCCCATCCACTTGTCGAGGCAGTTGTGGACGATGTTCATCCGACCGCCGACGCACCACTCGGGCCACATGATGCCCCGCGAGAGGTCGACCACCTTGTCGTAGTCGCGGTCGAACTCGATGCCCAAGTGCTCGAGCACGGCCTCGGTGAACCAAGCAACATCCTCGGTCGAACGCTGCATCAAGGCCTGCCAGTCGGGGATGCCGTGCCGGCGCATGAAGGCCGTCAGGTGGGCCCGCTCGATCTGCTCGGGCCCGGGCCGCCAGACGATCTCGCCGCCGAAGTCGAACTGCTCGCTCATCGCATTCTGCTCCATCCTGGTTTCCTTTGCACGACCGGTCGATCCCGTCCGCGGTCCTGGATCCACTGGCCGTCCATCATAACGACCGACCGCGCATCCGTCGAGGTCGAAGCCACCCGGTGAGCCGGGAGCACCGCTCGACCTGGGCATCTGGGCGGCATGTGTGACTTAATTTAACAGACGCGGCCGTATCCACGCGCGCTCATCCCGCGTTAACCGGAGTGGTCCGGGCGCAGTGCGCCTAGTGACCGTTGTTTCACCCAACAACTCCACCTGCCCGCACCCGCCTGCCAGGAGTGTCGCCACCATGCGTCCGACTTCGTCCCGCCGCTTCTTCGCCCTCGCCCTCGCGCTCGGCCTCATGGCCGCAATGGCGCTCTGGCTGCCCGTGCGACTCGCCGTCGCGGGCGCCCCCGCTGCGCCGGCGGCCCCCAGCGCGCCGGCCGCGCTCGATCAGAACGGCCAAGTTCTGCTTTACGGCGTGACTGGCGACGGTGCCGAGATTCCCGAGAGCCTCTTCACGCTCAGCCTGGTCGATGCCACGCCCAGCTTCGTGATGGAGCTGGGCAACGGCGACGACGGCGAGGCCATCGCGTACAATCCAGACGACGGCCTGCTCTACCATGCCTCGGGACATGCGGAGGCATGTGACGAAGAGGACTTCGAAGACGAGTTCCCGGACTGCAACATTTTCGAGTCGATCGACCTGGACACGCAGCAGATCAGCAACATCGACATCTCGGACAACGAGTTGTCGGACGAGGAAGCCCTGGCGCTGGTCTACCAGCCGAGCCAAGGGCGCTTCATCTGGGCGCAGAACCACTACGATCCGCAGAACTTCTTCGGCGTCACTCCGAGTGGGGCACCGAGCTTCATCGGTGAGACGGACGATGACATCTATTACAAGGGCCTGGCATTCTCGCTCGGCGAGACAGTTCTCTACGGGATCCAGCAGAACGATCCCTTCTTGCATGTTGTGGACCCGACGAGCGGCCTGTCGCTCAGCTCCGTCGAGATCAACCTTCCTGGCTTCGACATCACCGGCGGCAACGGTCTGGCCACCCACCCGGTGACCGGTGAGCTCTATGCTCTGGTCCGAGGCGGCGGTGGCGGCGGTGGCGAGGGCGGTGGCGGTGGCGGTGGCGAGGGCCTGGACGGCACCTCCGAGGGCGTGGACGGCGTCGATCAGAACGGCCAGGGCCGCGCCTTGATCATCATCGATCCGGCGACCGGCGATGCCGAATTGGTCGGCTTCACGGGTGACAACTTCGCGAATCTGGCCTTCGTCGGCCAAGACACAGCCGATCTCTCGATCGACATCATGCCGCTCAAGGGCGGCGAGTTCCAGCGTCCGGCCATCGACGTGCTGGACGGCACGGACCAGAACGACCCGCCGCCGAATACCGTCTGGGCCGGCAACGAGGTCGTCTACCGCGTCTCCGTGTTCAACGGCGGGCCTGGCACGGCCGTCAACACCACGGCCACCATTACCCTTCCGGTCGGGGTCGAATACCTGGCCGACACCGACAGCTGCACGCCCACCGGCGGCGGCAACGCCCCGACCATCCTCACCTGTGACCTCGGCGACCTCGAGCAGTTCGACTTCGTCGAGTTCCTGATCAAGACCCGCGTCGATCCGGGCCTGGTCCGCGACGAGCCCACCGGAACCACGGTCATCACGGCCGAGGCCTCGGTGACCTCGGATACGCCGGATCCGAACCTCGAGAACAACTTCGACGAGGACAGCTGTTTCGTCCAGGATCTGGCTGACCTGAAGATCACCAAGATCGTCGAACCGCACACCGGGGTTCAGGCCGGCGAGCAGTTCACGTATACGCTCTTGGTCGACAACTTCGGTCCCTCGGCCGCGCGCAACGTGGTCATCACCGACACGCTGGTGACCAGCGGCTTCGTGCGCGCCAACGGCTGCTCGATCGCCGTCCGCACCGACGGCGGTGCCATCGACGAGTTCAACTGCAACTTCGCCCTCTCGACGGGCGTCTTCGACCTGGGCACCTTCGGCTCGAACTGGCTGATGCCCCGCAGCCCCTCGGACATGGGCCGCATCATCATCACGATCAACCTGACAGCCGACGAGGGCTTGGATCTGACCAATGTCGCCACGGTCACGGCCGACACGCCGGACCCGGACATGAGCAACAACATGGCCATGGTCCCGCTGTCGGTCTTCGACACGGTCGATCTCGGCGTGACCAAGACCGCCGTCGGCGAGATCCAGGTCGTGGGCCAGCCCGGACTGGTGTTCGACATGGGCAACCCCGGGGCCTTCCCGGCCGCGCCCAACTACACCACCAGCCCGACGCATGTGACGGCCGGCCGGCGGATCAGCTACACCCTAGAGGTAACGAACTTCGGTCCCTCCACGGCCGAGAACGTGGTCCTGACCGACCGCTTGCCGGCCGGCGTGACCATCGTCCCGGGCAGCCTGACGATCAGCCAGGGCAGTTGCGAGACCGGTACGCCCGGCGACCCGCTGGACCGCATGGTTTGCGGCCTCGGCACCATCGCCTCGGGCGCCTCGGTGAACCTGACCTTCCACGTGCAGGTCGACCCGAGCCTGGATCCGGCGACGGTTCTGGAGAACGACGTCAACGTCTACTCCGAGCAGTTCGACCCGACCAACGCCAACAACCACGCTTTCGCGCAGACCATCGTCAACACCTGGGCCGACATGGAGATCACCAAGCTCTCCGTCGGACAGAACAAGGTGGGCTACGATGCGGAACTGCGACGCAAGACACTGGAGGACCTGCCGGGTGAGGTGACCGCGGGGCACGAGCTGCGCTACGAGATCACGGTCCAGAACACCGGCCCGTCGGACGCCCGAAACGTCCAGGTCCTGGACCTCCTGCCGGGTCAGACCGACACCGGTCTCACGCACGATCCGGTGACCTTCCACCGCGCGGTGGGGGCGGATTGCCGCCCGCTGGACGAGCAGCAAGAGATCGGCATCTTCGGGCCCGGCGGCGGCAAATTCGGGCAGGTGCTCTGGTGCGATCTGGGCACCATTCCGACCGGCGCCCGCCACACCTTCGACATCTACGTGACGGTCGACCCGGCCGTGCCGGACGGATTCACGCTGACCAACGGCGCATTCGCCTGGTGGGGCGCCTCGAGCCCGCCGGCCCAGCCCGGCGCCTTCCTGCCCTTCCCCTTCCCGCAGATCCCGCCGACGCTGCCGACCACCGACGACCCCTTCCTGACCGACAACTTCGCCGATACCGACACGCTGGTCAACGCGGTCGCCGATGTCTACATCCAGAAGGTCGACGTCCCGGCCTCCGAGACCCTAGATCAGGAGCACGAGCCGGACCATGCCATCGCCGGAGACGAGCACCGCTACCTGATCACCTTCGGCAACCACGGCTGGTCGGTCGCCCGCGACATCGCCATCCAGGACTTCCTGGACTTCAAGCAATTCGGCATCCTGGGCGAGAACTTCCTGCGCTGCGAGCCCTTCGACATCGACGACTTCGTCAGCTGCAGCGAGGCGGGCGGAGTCGTCGACGTCGACCTCCTGCTCAGCCAGAACGAGCAGATCGTCCCCGGCGACCTGAATCCCGGCGACGAGTACAAGTTCTACCTCATCACCGAGGTCGACCCGGGCTACGTGCTGGACGCCGACGACTTCATCGCCACCAACGACAGCCGCATCACGACCACCACCACCGACTTCCACACCGCCAATAACGTCGACGCCCACGACACGCTCATCATCGCCGAGGCGGACCTGCGCCTCGAGAAAACCGACATCTTCGGCAACCCGCTGGCCGACCCCGACAACTACTTCCTCATGTGCGACCCGGTCCAGCCGGGCGGCATGATCACCTACACGCTGACCGTCACCAACGACGGCCCCTCCGACGCCGCCGACGTCTACGTCGTCGACCAGCTGCCAGCGGGCTTCGTCGCCGTCGACCCGGCCCAGGTCGTGGTCGAGGTCTCGGCCGGCGAGGTCATCGAGGTGCGCGACGACGGCCGCATCACCGTCCGCCTCGGCAACGACCTGAACAACTCCGGCGCTCCCGAGCTGGGCCGGCTGAACGCCGGCTCCACCGAGCGCATCCGCATCCAGGTCATGGTCCGGCTGGACGCCCAGTGCGGCGGCATCGCCGAGAACCACGCCTACGTCGAGGCGCGCGAGAACGCGGTCGACTGGCCGGACGCGCCCAACCTGCTGCCGGGCATCGGCGGCGGTCCTCGGACCCCGACCCACGATCCGGACGAGACCAACAACCGGGCGGTCGAGACGACGACCATCGAATGCCCGAAGGTCTTCGTCAACAAGACCGTCAGCTTCAACGGTCAGTGCCCGGGCCGGGACATCACCCGCGTGAGCGAGACCGGCCAGCCGGTGACCTTCTGCTACGAGATCACCAACACCGGCACCACCTACCTCGACACCATCCTGATCACGGACACGCTCGAGACCCGCACGACCATGCCGACGGTCATCTTCACCGACACCATCACCTTCGGCGAGGACCCCAAGGTCCCGGTCGCCCCGGGTGAGACGGTCCTGCGCCAGGTCACGGTCCCGCACTTCAGCAAGGAATGCGGCATCGCCACCGACACGGTGGTCGTGACCGCCATCCCGGTCAACTCCGGCCGCACCGTCCTCCCCTGCCTGGCTCCGGTCACGGCCGAGGACACCGCGGTCATCGAGATCCCCTGCGCCGGCGTCGACTGGCGACTGGCCCTGCCCATCCTCGAGCAGAACGCAGGCGCCGAATGCGAGGCCTGGGTCCAGATCCAGAACGTCGGCAGCGTCGACACCAAGGGCCTGGTCGTGGTCTGGGGCGATCCGGGCTTCTGCCCGCCGCAGGCCGCCGGCCCGCTCAAGGTCGAGTGCACCGGCCTCCTGCGCCCCGGCTCGGCCTGGACCCTCCTGGCCGGCCAGGTGCCCAACGGCGCGCGCAGCGCCATCGTCTACTCGCTCTCGACCGAGCGGGTCGAGGTCGAGCCGGGCA
>CAZJWJ010000041.1:0-42177 GCA_964549495.1 uncultured Anaerolineales bacterium
GGCACCTGCGGGAAGCGGGGGCAGTCGGGCTCGCCGACACCCATCCCCAGCACACATCTGGGCGTAGCCCATAGTGAGCACCAACACGCCGCGACAGCGGCCGTGCTGGGGATGGGTGGCAAGAGACCGACGGCGCTCGTTTGACGATCCTGCCCCGGAATGACGGGCTTTCCCCGGAATGCAGCGGGTGGGTGAGGAGGACGAGACTCCTCCCCTGATGCTGGCGCAGGGCTCGATGCCCAAGCCGGCATACATGCCTGTAAATGTCGCTATCGGCCTTCCGAGGGTGTGCTGTTCGGAAAGCACACCCTACAGCACAGGTCTTGGGCCATTTCAGTACAGGCTATAGCACACCCGGATCGAAACGCACGATGTCCGCAGCTGTGCGATGGTGAGTTGTGGCAATGCCGAACGTGAGCCGTGCAACGAGAGCGATCTCTCGCCAGGTGGCGGACGCTATACACATGCCGGGGCGAGAGAAGAAGTGTGTGGTATACTGTACGAATGGATACCAACCTGAGAGACATACGACTCAGTCGTGGGCAGCTAGATAAGCTGGCAGACTTCTTTGTTGGGCTGTCCGTGTTTTCGTACAGCTCAACGATCGTACCAGCGATCACGCAAGTCGATTCGGCTCACATATTGAGTGTGCTGCTTGGTGCTCTGCTTGGTACATACTTCTGGGGCTTGGCGTTACTAGTTGCACGCAGGATATGAATGACATTTACGCTTTCTACATCGTGCTCGGACTCGTCGCAGTTGCCAGTGCAATCATAGTGCACGGCATTCTCAACGATCGACAAAACCACTCATAGGCACGTCTACGACGCACCTATGAGCTCGGTTTGTAGTGGCAGCGTGACAGAGCGCCGATCAGCGTCCGATCTGAATTCGAACGTGTGGCCTCAGCACTTCTCGAATCTCCGCCTGCGAGACACCATACCACTCAGCAAGCTTGGGTACTGATGTGCCGTTGGCAAACATATTGACGATGGCGCGCTTATGACCATCGGTCAGCTTGCTTGACACCACAATGGACTTGAAGTCCGCATCGAGGCGGGGAATGTCCATCACGCTCAGTCAACCACCTGGAAGACGACGTGCGTTGCAGGGCTCCGGTGGAATTTGATGTTCTTACCCGTCGCATCTGCCGCCTTGTTCAGACGGCTCTTAACGGTCTGGCGACCCACGCCTTCCTTGGCGACCTCAAGCTTGCCTCCACTGCCGAGTCGGCAGGACTCCAGGAAATCAACATACTCCTGATGCAACTTTCCGGGCGAAGCCTTAACCTCAAGATCCTTCTTGCTCAGTGCCTCGATGGGCATGACAGCACTCCTTCATGTTGGACTACGAGGGGAATTCGGGTCAGTATAGCCGCAGTCTCAAAATTTCACAATCAGTGTCCACTGGATACTTGTCGAGTCGGGATGTGGGTTGACTATGCTCCTCCGGATTGACTCCGCAGAGGGTACCGTACAAGATCGATCGTGGCTTCATCAACACGAAGAGTGCACCCTCTTCTAACGCGAGCCCATCCGTTCCGTTGGGCTTGATCGTTGCTTGCCGCAGCTTGATGGATATCTACGCGTCCGAATATTGATCACCGAGTTGTAGTACAAATCGCATAGACGATTCATTCCCCTGCCCTCTATCACGAACGATTGCGGCCAACCAGTCTTCCTTGCTCTGCCATGCTGACGTATCCACGACGCGCGATGACAAGATGATCCATGACTTGAATCTGCAAGAGGTGCCCAGCGTCCACGAGTTCCTCTGTGATGCGGTAGTCGAGATCGCTCGGTTGTGGATCACCGGAGGGGTGATTGTGTGCCACGGCGATCGCTGCGGCATTTTCGATGATCGCGGGTCGGAAGACCTCTGCGATGCGAACTGAAGCCCCGGAGATCGTTCCTTGATGGATCATGCGCGTTGAGAGTACTTCATGGCGCACTGAGAGATTTGCGACTCGAATCTGCTCCTGAGGAAGCTCAGCCATGAGTGGCCGGAATACCTCGTACAGGTCTCTGGGCGATCGGATGATGGGGCCCGGCTCTGGAGTGGTTGTGCCTGGTACGGCGTAGAGGCGTTCCGCCTCGGCGACGAGACGGTGCAAGCGCGCAAGCAAATCCACATCACGTGGTGACAAGAACGAGAGCTGAGAGTCCGATTCTGGACGATTTTCGGTTGACATGGGTTCTGGTACTGTCTATGCTCAGAAACGGCCTCCTTGTCGATCTGATGGCCAACCAGGGCCATCTGAGATCTGGAGTGGCTTCAATACTCCTGCGGCTTCAGTAACGTCGTTGCGGATCGGTCTGACTCCGTGATGACCCACAGCCGTTCCTCAGTTGGGAGGTTGTATGCTGAGAAGATTCGACCCCCGTGCTCAAGCGCATGATCATTGGCACAGCGATCCTCCTCAACAAGATCTCCCCAGTCACCGGACTGGTGACGCACGAAAAAGTACTGAGGCAGAGCCCCAGCCTCCTCGCAGGCACGTATCGCTCCTGGTGTAGCTAATGTTCGCCCGAGGGAAAAGAGTGGACTCGTGTCAGCCTCTTCTTCGCCTCGTGCCCGGCGTTCTGGCATATGCGCGAGAGTGTAACAAATCGACACCTGGAATTCAACGAGTATTTCGACGATTTAGGCTGCACAGTAGGATCGTGTGGGCTACAACCCAAGTATCGCACTGGGTGAATGTGCTAGCGTTAACGGCGGCTAACTTGGGCGAAAGGTAGGAGTGTGAAGACATGGCACAGCGAAAGCGCGGGAATAACGAGGGTAGCATCAGGAAACGGAAGGACGGCCGTTGGGAGGCCCGATTCTCCGCTCATGGGAAGCAGCGTTCGATCTACGGACGCACCCGCGAAGATGCAATACGGAAGATGCGAGCCGCGCTTAGAAGCGTGGACGAGGGGCTTCCGATTGTAGACGGCCGGACAACACTTGGTGACTTCCTGGATCGCTGGCTCAAGGACAGCGTGAAGCCGCGGCTGCGCCCGCGAACCTACTCTTCGTACGAGATGCATGTTCGCGTGCATCTAAAGCCAGCCCTCGGCAACATACCGCTTTTGCAACTGCAACCGGCGCACGTTCAGCAATTCCTCAACTCGAAGCTTTCGTGTGGACTCTCCCCTGCCTCGATTGCACGAATCAGAGCCACGCTACGCGCGGCGTTGAATCAAGCGCTGCGGTGGGGTGAGGTCCATCGCAATGTGGCAACGCTCGTTGATACACCGCGACAGGCGCAACACGAGGTCGACCCACTCAGCCCCGACCAAGCACGCGCCTTCCTTGATCACATATCCGGTCACCGATGGTATCCTCTGTACACGCTCGCGCTGTTGACGGGCTTGCGACAAGGAGAGCTGCTCGGGCTGCGTTGGAATGACATCGACCTGCAGGAGGGAACGCTGACGGTGCGTCACGCACTGCAGCGAATCGAAGGCAGGCGGCGTTTGGTTGAGCCCAAGACAGCTCAGTCTCGCCGCACCATTGTGCTGGCTTCCACCGCCGTAGCTGCTCTGTGTCGACAGCGAGACTGGCAAGAGGCGCGACGGGCAGCTATGGGAGACAGCTGGCAGGAGACCGGCTTTGTGTTCTCCACCAGGCAGGGCACACCACTTGATGGATCTGAGGTCACCAGACAGTTCCAGAAGCTACTCTCTGCCGCGGGCCTGCCGCGAAAGCGATTCCACGACCTCCGGCACAGCTGCGCAACCTTTCTCATTGCCGAAGGCGTGAGTCCACGCGATATCATGGCGATCCTTGGTCACTCTGGCATCGCGGTAACCATGAACACCTATGCCCACGTGCTCCCAGAGACTCAGAGAGCCGCAGCTCAACGCATAGACAATCTGCTGAAGCGCGGAGATGACGCGGGTTAGGGTCAGATTTAGGGTCAAACGACCGATTACAGCGCCCACTGCTTTCCAGAAAGCCTTGTAGGGCGGGTGGGACTCGAACCCACACTGGGGGTTACCCAAGCGGATTTTAAGTCCGCCGCGTCTGCCAGTTCCGCCACCGCCCCGGGCCGGCCGGGACTCCGCCCGGACCCGGATCGATGATAGGCCCGCGCCGAAGCGAGGGTCAAGATCATCGGCGGTCACGGTTCGAGGTGGGTCGCAGGTCAGTTCCATCGCATCCAGCCGCCCGACCAAATCCCCACCCCGCCGGCCGATCCGCCGCTCGGCTATAATCATCCCCATGCTGGTCGAGACCCTCCGCGAGCTCACCGTGCGGCCGGTCCGCGCACGGGCGCCGCGCGACATCGTCGCACGGCTGCGGTGGATGCTGCCCCTGGGAATATTCCTGGTCGTGCTGGCGCATCAGGCCTGGGAAGCCTCGGTCTACGGCGGGCTGGAGCCAACCCAGCGATTCCTGTCCGGCCTGCTCTTCTACGGACTGGCCGGCCCCGGCGTCACCTACTTCACGCTGGACTGGATCGTGCGCGCCATCGAGGCCCGCGACGCCATGGAGGCCCGGGCGCGCGAGGGCGAGCGCAACCTGGCGGCCATCGTCTCCAGCTCGGCCAGCGCCATCTTCAGCGTCGACCAGGAAGGCATGGTGCAGACCTGGAACCGCGGCGCGCGGGAGATCTTCGGCTACGAACCCGAGGAGATCATCGGCCGGCACATCGGCCTCCTGGTGCCCGAGGAGCTGCGCCGGCGGGGCGATCTGGGCATCATCCGCGACAAGCTCCTGGCCCAGGGCTTCGTGCGCAGCCACCACACGCGGCGGCTGACAAAGGCCGGCCGCGAGGTCCACGTCGACCTCACCGAGACCCTGCTGCGCGACGAGGGCGGCCGGCTGCTGGGCTCCTCGATGATCCTGCGCGACGTCTCCGACCGCGTCGAGGCCGAGCAAGCCGTGCGGCAGCTCAACCGCGACCTGGAGGCGCGCGTCGTCCAGCGAACGCGTCAGCTGCAAAGCCTGACCGAGGAGCTGCGGGCCAAGAACGAGGCGCTCAGCGCCGCCAACACCCGCCTCGAGCAGCTGGACGAGCTCAAGGACGAGTTCGTCAGCCTGGTGAGCCACGAGCTGCGGGCGCCCTTGACCAACATCAATGCCTCGGTCGAGCTCATGCTGGCCGGCACCGAAGACGACAAGCTGCGGGCCAAGCTGGAGATCATCGGCCACGAGGCCTCGCGACTGACGCGCATGGTGCAGAGCGTACTGGACGTCAGCCGCATGGAGGCCGGCCGGCTGGACCTACATACGGCCCCCGTCGAAGTCGAGCCCCTCTGCCGCCAGGCCGCCGAGCGCCACCTGCCCTCCGGCACGCCCCACCACCTGGAGCTGGCCGCCGGAACCCCGCCGGTGCTGGCCGACGAGGACCGAACGCTGCAGGTGCTGGGCAACCTGCTGTCCAACGCCGCCAAGTACTCGCCGGCCGGCAGCCGCATCGACCTGGATGTACGGCTGGTCCCGGACGGATCATCCGTGCTCTTCGCCGTCAGCGACCGGGGCGTCGGCATCCCGCCCGACGAGATGCAGCGCATCTTCGAGCGCTTCCACCGCGTCGAGCGCCACGATGCCAAGGAGACCTACGGCCACGGCCTGGGGCTCTACATCGCACGCCAGATCGTCGAAGCCCATGGCGGCAAGATCTGGGTCGAGAGCACCCCCGGTCAGGGCTCCACCTTCCTCTTCACCCTGCCCCGCGCCCCGGAGGAACCATGAACGATCGCCGGCCCTCGCGCATCCTGGTCATCGACGACGACGCCAACCTGGTGCGGCTGCTGGCCGAATCACTGGAAGGCGAAGGCTACGAGGTGCGCTCGGCCACCAACGGCCTGGACGGCATCAAGCAGCTCTACACCAACCGGCCCGAGCTGGTCATCCTGGACGTGATGATGCCGCGCATGGACGGTTGGGAGACCCTCACCCGCATCCGCGAGATGTCCGACGTGCCGGTGATCATGCTCACCGCCCGCGACGCCGAGCTCGACCGCCTGCGCGGCTTCGAGCTCGGCGGTGACGACTACGTCACCAAGCCCTTCAGCCTGGCCGAGCTCAACGCCCGCGTGCGGGCCGTCTTGGCCCGCGCCGCCAAGGCCCGCAGCGACGGCACGCCGCCGCCCCAGGTGGTGGGCGACCTGGTCATCGACTTCGGCTCGCGCCGCGTGCTCAAGGACGGCGACCCGCTGCAGCTGACGCCCACCGAGTACCGCCTGCTGGCCGCCCTGGCCGAGCACGCCGGCCGCACCCTCAGCCACGAGCAGCTGCTCGAGCGGGTCTGGGGCGCCGAGTACGTCGACGAGCCCGGTTACGTCAAGCGCTACATCTGGTACCTGCGCCAGAAGATCGAAGACGACCCCTCCGACCCGCAATACGTCGAGACCGTCCGCGGCTTCGGCTATCGTTTGGCCAAGAGTTGACCCCCCGCGGCGCGACGATACCTTCGCGCCGCTAGAGACCGCAGAGAACCGAGTCGCAGCTCGCGCTACCGATCGCGAGCCCGGCGCTCGACCGCAATCGACGACGATCGCCCAGGAGTTGCAGCGATGCGCCAGCCCATGACCCCGCCGACGCGACCCGGACTCCGGCTCCGGCTGATCCTACCCGCCCTCGCCCTCCTGCTCCTGGCCGGCCTCTGGGCCGGCGCGCCCGAGCAGCCGGCCCGCGCCCAGTCGGGCGGCTACGCCCTGGCCGACACCTGGGCCAGCGGCGACGCCGAGTTCGACGCCGACGCCTGGCCCGAGGCCACCGGCATCGATCTGACCCCTGACGGGCGCATCTTCGTCATCGAGCGCAGCCTGGGCCGCATCGTGGTCCTGGAGTCGGGGATCCCGGCCCGCCTGCTCGAGCCCAGCCCGGGCTACGACAACGGCCTGCTGCGCCCCGGCCACGTGGCGGTCGACGCCGATGCCGGCCGCATCTACGTCTCCGATCCGGCCCTGAACGAATTGGCCGTCTTCGACATGCAAGGCAGCCGCGTGGCCACCTGGCCCAACATCGGCGCCGCGGCCGGCGTGGCCCGCACCCCCGGCGGCGACGTGGTGGTGGCCTCGGCCGCCACCGGCGAGCTCTACCTCTACTCGCCCGACGGCTTCCGCCTGCAGAGCTGGCGCGTGGTCGCGCCGGGCGGTCCGGAGGACCTCTTGGCCGGCGTCGACGTGGGCATGGACGGCAAGATGTACGTGGTCGACGGCCGCGAGCCGCGCATCCACGTGCTGCGCGAGGACGGCTCGCGCGATGGCAGTATCGCCGTCGACGCCGGCGGCTCGCGCCTCTCCGACGTGGCCGTCGACCAGGTCAACGCCTTCCAGGACCCGCGCCGCATCTGGGTGGCCACCACCACCCGCCTGATCTACCAGGACGACGGCTCGAGCAGCTGGGGCCAGACCGCCAGCACCCGTTCCTGGGCGGTGGCCCTGCATCCCAGCCACGGCGTGGTCGTCACCCAGCCCACCCGCTCGCTGATCGGATCGCGGGTCTTTCGCTTTGCATACAACCCGCCCAACGGCCTGGCCGTGCGCGAGGAGGCCTGGGGCAAGACCCTCCTGCAGGCCGGCCTGCTCGACGGGCCCGAGCGCATCGCCGCCGGCGCCGACGACGACATCCTGGTGCTCGACCGCGGCGACCGCGTGCAGCGCTTCTCCTCCGACGGCACCGAGGTGCGCCAGCTGACACCCGGCAGCCTCAACCCCCTGGCGGTGACGGCCGCGCCGGACGGCCGGCTCTTCGTCACCACCGGCACCCGCCTCAGCGGCTGGCAGCCCCAGGGCGACAGCTGGGGCCAAGCCTGGGCCGGCAGCGTGGCCCCGCCCGGCCGCGACGACAGCCAGGCCATCGCCATGGCCTGGTCGCCCGAGGGCTTGGTGCTGCTGGACACGCTCCAGGAGCGCCTGAGCTGGTTCGGCGCCGACGGCTCGCGCGGGCCCACGCGGGCCATCACCGGCGCCGACCCGGCCGCCGTCTGGGCCGACCTGGCCATCGACACCGCCGGCAACCTCTACACCCTCGACCGGGCCAACCTGCGCTTGCACGTCCGCGAGCCCTCCGGCGCCCAGCGGGCGATGGACCTGCCCGACCCGGCCCGGCGCATCGCGGGCGGCGAGGCCGGTCAGCTCTTCACCCTCGACCGCGACGGCTGGATCCGCCGCTACGATGTCTCGGGCAGCAGCGCTACCCGCGACGCGGCCTTCGACGCCTCGCGCTTCGACGTCTCGCCCAGCACCCAGCCCTCCGACCTGGCGGTCCTGGGCGGCAGCGTCTACGTCTCCGACCGCGCCGGCAACCTGGTCTCGCGCTTTGCCTGGGATCCGGATGCCGGCAGCGTCGAGCCGCCCCAGGACGAGACCAGCTGCCGCAGCTACCCGGACAAGATCGCCCGCCCCAGCCGCATCGAGCTGGGCGAGTCGGTCGAGGTGCGCCTGAGCCTGCGCGGCGGCTGCGGCAGCCAGGCGGCCGGCGCGGCGCGCGACATCATCCTGGTGCTGGACATCTCCGGCTCGATGAGCGGCGACAAGATCACCATCCTGCGCGAGGCGGCGCTGGGCTTCTTGGCCGACGTCGACTTCTCCACCTCGCGGGTGGGCATCGTCAGCTTCCACGAGGAGGCCACCATCGAGCAGGCCCTGACCCGCGACCGCGACGCGGCCCGGCGGGCCATCATCGACCTGGCGGTCGAGGCCGATGGCGGCACGGCCATCCACATCGGGCTCGAGGCGGCCTACGACCATTGGTTCCCGCGCCAGCAGCAGGGCGTGCCGGCGGCCTTCATCCTGCTCTCGGACGGCGGCTCGAGCCCGGACCTGGCCATCCAAGAAGCCAACCGCGCCAAGCAGGCCGGGGTGGAGCTCTTCTCGATCAGCATCCAGGGCCTGGCCGGCTTGATGGAGCAGCTGGCCTCCAGCCCCGAGCATTTCTTCGAGCTGGACAGCGCGCGCTTCCTCTACGCGGTCTTCGAGGAGATCGCCGGCCGCATCACGCCCGCCAACCTCTACGACACGATCACGGTGGTCGACGAGCTGCCGGCCGGCATGACCTACGAGGTCGGCAGCGCCGAGCCGCCGGCCGCCTGGGACAGCGCAGCCCGCACCCTCACCTGGCAGCTGAGCGACGTGCTGCCGGCCGGCTTCGTCCTGCGCTACGACCTGACCCCCCAGCAGCCGGGCGACGACCAGCCCACCAACGTTGTGGCCTGGGGCGACTACGTCGACGGCCTGGGCCAGACGGGCCGCATCGACTTCCCGGTGCCGGCCGTCGACGTCATCGACAACCGCCCGCCGACCCTCACGCCCACCGATCCGCCCATCACGAACACGCCGGTCCCGCCGACCGCCACACCCACCCTTCCGCCCAGCCCGACGCCGGAGCCGCAGTCACTCTACATCCCGCTGGCCCTCAACGAGATCGAGTGCAAGCCGGAGGACCGCCACGCCGACGTGATCCTGGTCCTGGACACCTCCAGCTCGATGACCGGCGAGAAGCTGGCCGCGGCCAAGGCGTCCGCCAAGCGCTTCGTGCAGCTCCTGGGCCTGCCGTTGGACCAGGCCGGCCTGGTCGGCTTCAACACCGAGGCCAGCCTGGCCCACCCGCTCTCCGGCGACCGCGCGGCCCTCTCGGTGGCCATCGACGCCTTGGCCACCGCGCCGGGCACGCGCATGGACCGCGGCCTGGAGCTGGCCATCGCCGAATTGCAGAGCCAGCGTCGCATCGCCGACAACGCGCCGGCCATCGTCCTGCTCACCGACGGCCGGCAGGACCAAGAGCCCGGCCGCGTGCTCACCCTGGCGGCCCAGGCCCGCGGCCAGGGCTTTGCCGTCTTCGCCATCGGCCTGGGCGGCGACGTCGACCGCGGCTTCCTGGTCCAGATCGCCGGCAGTGCCGGCCGCACCTTCCTGGCCCCCAGCACGGCCGAGCTCTCGCGCATCTACGAGCAGGTGGCCGGCGAGGTCCCCTGCCCGCCGGAGGTCTACTGGGGCGGACGCTAACCTCGATCGGGTTCCGACTCACGGGTCGAACTCCAACACCGGATACTCGATAACGAGCGGGCGGCCGGGTTTCGGCGCCCGCTCGCTTGTTCTATACTGGTCTCATCGGGCTGGCGAGACGCGCACCGTAGCGCGCCGACGCTGGCGAGCCATCCCTCAACCCTTCGACGGTCTGGTCCGCGGACGAGTCAGGAGGTCCAACCATGACCATCATGCGAGCAGCACCGACCGCACTCGAGCAGCCGAGCGCGCGCCTCTTCACGGTGGAGGAATACCACCGCATGGCGGAGAGCGGCGTCATCGGCCCCGAGGAGCGCACCGAGTTGCTCGAGGGGAAGGTCTGTTCGATGGCGCCGTCAGGCCCTTTGCACGCCAGCCGAGTCGATCGCGTGGCGCGCATCTTCTTTCGACAATTCTCCGATCGCGCCCAGGTACGCAACCAAAATCCGGTCACCTTGGGCAAGATGTCCGAGCCTCAGCCCGACATCGCGCTCCTCCGGCTCCGGGAGGATGAGTACGAGAGCCGCCATCCGAGCGAGGACGACATCCTGTTGGGCATCGAGGTCGCGGTCTCCTCGCTTCGCTTCGACTTGGGCGCCAAGGCCGAGATCTACGCGCGGAATGGTTTGACCGAGCTATGGGTCGCCGATGTCGAGAACGAACGGCTGATCGTACTGCGCGCGCCGGGCGCTACCGGTTATACCGAGCGCATCGTGCTCGAGGCCGGCGACCAGATCGCGCCCCAAGCCTTCCCGAACGACCTCCTCGACGTCGCCCAGCTCCTCAAGTCTCGAAGAACAAGTCGGTAGCCGCGGTGTCGGTCTCGGCGCCACCAGGACTCGTCCTACGATCGATGGCTCCGGAAGATGTCTCGGTCCTCGACCGGCGATACGGAGGCGCACCGCTGCATCGCCCCATCGAGCGCTGGCAGCACATGCTCGCTGCGCAGGAGTCCGGCGCCCGGGTCGTCGTGATCGCCGACCTCGATGGCAGCGATGTCCTACAAACGGCCATCGGCTACTGTAGCTTGCGTTGGGAGTCCGCCCATCCACCATTCCAATCGGCAGGTATTCCAGAAATCCACGATCTCTGGATCGATCGGGCCCACCGCCGCCGAGGCATCGGCACCGCAATCGTCGAGCACCTAGAGGATCGAGCCCGGTCGGCCGGCTGCGTGCAGGTCGGGATCGGCGTCGGCTTGTACACTGACTACGGACCGGCCCAGCGTCGCTACGTCCGGATGGGCTATATTCCGGACGGCCAAGGCGCGACATCCAGCGGAGAGCCTGTGATCGGCGGGCAACACCTGCGATGCGGCGACGACGTACTGATTTGGCTCGTCAAAGCCCTTCGCTGAGCCCTTCGAGAGCTCCAGAGCAATCAGAAAGGTGCGACCAAGCCATGATCGGAGAATCCGCCGTGTCCCATGAGCCGGAGATCCGCCGGCTGACGAAGCGCGACTACTACCGAATGGCCGAGATCGGAATCCTAGGTCCGGACGAGCGAACGGAGCTGCTCGAAGGGGTCATCTACACCAAGCCTCCATCGACTGGGCCGCATTACGGCACGATCAACCGCCTGAGTCATCTCCTGCTCGAGCGCTACAGCGGTCGTGCCGTGGTCCACGTGCAGAATCCGGTTACGCTCGATGACTACTCGGTACCAGAGCCCGACGTCGCCCTATTGGAATGGGACGAGGACTTCTATCGTTGGCGCGAGCCAAGTCCGTCCAACACCTTGCTGGCCATCGAGGTGGCCGTCACGTCCTTGCGATTCGACCTCGGACGCAAGGCCGCGCTCAACGCGCAGCATGGAGTTGCGGAGCTCTGGGTCGTCGACGTCCTGAAGGGTCGCGTCACGGTGCATCGAGAGCCGGGACCCGAGGGCTACGCCGAGGTGTTCACCGTCGAGCGCGGGGACGCGTTGGCTGTGCGAGCCTTCCCCGACGAGTCGATCCCTGTCGATGAGCTTGTGGGTCCAGCCCGGCCTGACGATACCGACCCATAGGACGTCAGAGGCAAATCCCTACACGTCCCGAAGGCGGCGCCGTTTCTTCCTCGCCGCGGCGTATCGTTCGCGGTGGAAGCCTCGCGCCTACTCCGACCCACCCGCCACGTCGATCTCCACCCGCCCGGTCATGCCGGCATACAGAGCGAGGTCGTCCGGCGCGTCCACGAGCAGGTGGACCGGAAAGACCACCGCGCCGGAGCTGTCGCGGGTGCCCTGGGGCTCGATGCGCTCGACCGTGGCCTCGATCTCGCGGTCGGTGTAGCCGGTCAGGGTGATGCGGGCCGGGTCGCCGGGGCGGATCTGACCGACGAAACGCTCGCCCAGGTTGCTGGTGACGAACTGGAGCGGGCGGGTGCGGACCAGGGTCATCACCGGGGTGCCCGGCGAGACGTCGACGCCCGGCACCAGGGCCACGTCGGTGATGGTGGCGGTGATCGGCGCCGTCAGGCGGGCGCCCTCCAAGGCCGTCTCCGCGCGAACGAGGGCCAGCGCGGCGGCGTCGGCCCGGGTCCGGGCGGCCGAGAGCTCGGTCTCGCGCTGGGCCACCAGGCGCTGATAGGCCAGCTCGGCCAGCTGGACGCTCTGCTCGGCGGCGTTGGTGTTGGCATCGGCCTGGTCGCAGGAGGCCTGGTCGAAGAAGGGCTTCTCGCGGCCGCAGGTGGCGTCGCGGATGGCCTGCGTGCCCCAGCGGTTGTTCTTGGACTGCTCCAACTGCAGCCGAGCGCGCTCGACCTCGGTGCCGGCCTCCAGCTCGCTCAGGGCCTGCCGGGCGCCGATCAGGGCAGCTCGCGCCTCGGCGACGGCCTGGCGCAAACCGGTGTCGTCGATGCGCGCCAAGAGCTGGCCCGGCGTCACCTCGTCGTCGACTTCCACTGGCACCTCGAGCAGCCGGCCGGCCGTCGAGAAGGTGGCCGGATGCGGCTCCTCCGGGAAGCGCAGCTCGCCATCGGCGGTCACCACCTGGACCACGCGCCGGTCGAGGGTCGGCCGAGGCTCGGCCTCGTCGTCCTCGCCTTCGCCAGCCTCCGAGTCATCGTCCCCGTCCTCGCCGGAGGGGCCGGCGGCGCGCTCCTCGCCGCTCGTCGTCTCGTCGCCAGCCTCCTCGCCGGCCTCGCCATTCCCACCGCAGGCCACCAGCAGCAGGCTCAGCGCCAGGAGGAGCAGCGCGATCCAGCGCGCCGGGACCAGGCCGCGCGGCGGCTCGGCGGCGGCCACGGCGACCGCGACATCCCTGGGGACATGCGCTCGCCGGCTCGAGATCGGATCGATGTTGGGGTTCATGTTGGCGTTCATTCGCGAGTTCATCACAGGGTCCTCAAGATGTCGATGGCGCGCTGTCGCCGGAAGCTGTGGGTGGCGATGAGGGCGCTGAAGAAGGCGGATAGGATCATCAGGATCAGCATGGCCGGCACCACGATCGGGTCCAGCGCGAACCGGGTGGGAACCTCGGCCCGGAAGCCCTCCGAGAGCCGGAAGGTGTAGGCCAAGAGCACGCCGGCCGTGACGCCGGTGAGCGTGGCCGAGAGGGTCATGACCATGGCCTCCCCGACGAAGACGCCGAGCAAGTGCCGGCCGGGCGCGCCGATCGCCTTGAGCATGCCGATCTCGGCCCGCCGGCCGTAGATGCTCACGTAGATCACCGCGAAGACCCCGAAGACCGCCAGCACGCTGGTGAGCGCGGTCAGGATCACCAGGAAGATCTGTCCCGTGCGGGCCTCCTCGCGGATGGTGTCGATGGTCTCCTGGGTGCTGTAGACGCCCAGGTTGTGCTGGGTGGCGTAGCGCAGGCGCAGGTCGCGGGTCAATTCCGCCTCGTCCACGCCCTCGGCCGGCGCCGACAGGAGGCCGAAGACCGCCGGCTCGGACGGGTCCGGCGCGCCGTAGGTCGGGTCGTTCTCCAAGGCGCGCCAGGTGGGCAGGCCCACCAGCACCGAAGCGCTGCCCGACCAGATCACCGTCTGCTTGCTGGTGTACTCGCCCAGGCCGCCGATGCGCTTGGCCACCGCCAGGATCTCGACCTCCTCCAGGTGGTCGCGGCCCTCGCCCACCAGCTGGATCCGATCGCCGACCCCGCGGTCCAGATAGGTCGCCAGCCCGCCGCCGATGATCGCCGTGCCCGGCTCCTCGGCCAGGCGGGCCAGGGCCTCCGGATCGCCCTCGGTGATCTCGATGGCTTCGTCGTAGAGCACCGGCCGCGGGTCGGCGTCGATGCCGGCCACCCGCACCCGGGTGCTGCGCATGCCCACCCCGTCGCGGGCCTCGGTGGGGTAGAAGCGGCTGCGGCCCAGGGTGGCCGCCAACTCCGGCTCGGCGCGCAGGTCCTCCAGCAGCTCGGGCTCGAAGCTGTCTTGCTGCTCGCCGCCGCTGGAGAAGGCCTCCTCGTTGTCGCCGCCCCAGCCGGGCGGATAGATCCGGAAGGCCGCGCCGCCATCGAGCTTGCGATCGTTCTCGGTGTTGGCCACCTCCAGCGCCAAGGTGGTCGAGAGGAAGCTGGGCAAGAGCGCGCTCATGATGATCATCAAGGAGATCAAGGTGTTGCGCACCTTGCCCCGCATCACCGTGCGCCGCACGAAGTAGCCCACCCGCGGCCCCAGGGCCTGGATGACCAGGATCAAGAGCCGCTCCATGGGCAGGATGACGATGAAGAAGAGCAGCGCCGTGCCCACGATCAGGGCCAAGAGCGCCCCGAAGAAGATGAGGGCCAGCATCCACAGGATGCCGAAGTCGAAGGCCAGCGGGAAGGCGTAGAAGACCAACAGTGGGAAGAAGAGGACGACGATGCCGGCGCCGGTGATGCGCAGGTCGGTGCGCCGCTCGCGCATCTTCTCCAGGTCGTCCAGGCCGATGCCCTCGGCCACGCCGGGGTTGATGGCCTGGGTGATCTTGGTGCCGGCCGCCTTGCGCGCCGGCGCCATGGCGCTGATGGCCAAGACCGCCCCGGAGACCAGCACCGAGTTGAGCACCGCCGAGCCCGACACCAGGGGCAGGTCGACCGTATAGTCGCCGGCCTGCTGCTGGATGAAGCGCACCACCACCAGGTTGTTGACCAGCTGCCCGACCAGCACCCCCAGGCCGATGCCCAGGAGGCCCACCGCCGCCACCTCGGCCGCCACCGTGTTGAAGAGGTGACGCCGCGGCGCGCCCAGGATGCGCAGCACCGCCATGTCGCGGGTCTGCTCCTGCACGTTGGTCATGATCAGGGTGCGGATCAGCAGGCCCACCACGCCCAGGCTCAGCAGGCCGTACATGGTGATCAGGGACTGCAGGAAGACGAACTGGTTGGCCCCGTCGATCACCGCCCGCGGCCGGGGCATGATGTAGTCGTAGTCGTCCGCGCCCAAGGTCTCGCGCACCGCGAAGCCCACCGCGCGGGCATCGAAGGCCGAGCGCTCCGGGTTGGTCGCATCGTAGAGCGCCGGATCGACCTCGACGATCAGGCGTTCGGCCAGACCCTCCAGCCCGAAACGCTGGCGGGCGTTGTCGATGTGGATGACCACGCCCTGATTGTCGTTTTGCCCCGTCAGGCCGCGATGCGTGCCGATGCCGCGCACCTCCCACTCGGCCGAGCTGCGCAGCCGGGCGCTGGACTCGGCGGCCGCGCGGCCCGGCAGCCGGGTCTGCGGCGGCGCGTACTGGATCTCGATCGGGTCGCCCAGCTCGATGCCCAGGACGTCGGCCGTCTCCTGCAGCACGAAGGCGCCGGGGATGCCGTCGCCGTCGGTCGACAGGTCGTAGGCACCCTCCTCGACCTCGATGGCACCCGAATGGTCGCGCTCGGGGTCCAGGGCCACGAAGATCGCCTCGCCGTCCTTGCTGCCGGCCTGGATGGAGACGATGGCGTGGATGCGCGGCGCCACGTCGCGCACGCCGTCGACGGCTTCGACCTCGGCAGCCACCGCATCCGCATCTAAGAAGGGGCTCGCTGCCGTGTCGGGCCGGCGGACGACCATGTCGAAGTCGCCCACCTCGCCGGCCACCGTGCCGGTGTAGTAGCGGCGGTAGCTGTCGACGGTGGCGTTGAGGGTGACCAGGGTACCGACCCCGACGATCAGGGCCAGGATCATCAGGATGGTGCGTACCTTGCGGCGCCGGAAGTTGCGGCGGATGTAGGTTCCGATCACCGGGCGGCCTCTCCGATCAGCTCGCGCACCGGGTCGGCCTCGCGGGCCACGATCTTGCCGTCGAGCAGGTGCACCGTGTAGTCGGCGTAGTCGGCCATGCGCGGGTCGTGGGTCACGTAGACCACCGTCTTGCCCTCGTCCTGGTTGAGCCCGCGGACCAGGTCCATGATCTCGAAGCCGGTTTGGCTGTCCAAATCGCCGGTCATCTCGTCGCCGATGATGATGGTCGGATCGTTGGCCAGGGCCCGGGCGATGGCCACCCGCTGCTGCTGACCGCCCGAGAGCTCGCTGGGAAAGTGGTCCACGCGGTCGGCCAGGCCCACCGCAGCCAACAGCTCCTGGGCGCGCTCGCCGCGCTCCTTGCGGCCCAGCTGGCGCAAGAGGACCATCGGCGCCTCGACGTTTTCCAGGGCCGTGAAGTTGTTGAGCAGGTTGAAGGTCTGGAAGACGAAGCCCATGCTCTCCAGGCGCAGCCGGGCCAGCTTCTCCTCGCTCATCGAGACGATCTCGCGGCCGTCGATGGTCACATGTCCGCGGCTGGGTTCGTCCAAACCGCCGACGATGTTGAGCAAGGTGGTCTTGCCCGAGCCCGACGGACCCATCAGGCAGACCATCTCGCCCTGCGCGACGTCCAAGGAGACGCCGCGCAGGGCGGGCACGGCCTCCTTGCCCATCAGGTAGCTCTTGTGCACGTTGTCGATGCGGATGATCGGCTGGCTCATCCCGGCTGGCTCCGGTTCTATGCTAAGGTTGTTGATTCGCTCATCGTGACCGGCCCGAACTCGCATGTGGGCCAGGCCCTTAGACTCTGACGTTCCGAGCGCGCCCGATCTTAACCCGGGCGCCGAGCGCCGCGGGGGATGGCATGCCGGACTTCCTACGCATCAGCCTGCGATTGGTTGCGCTCCTCTCGCCCTACAAGCCGCGCATGGCCGCCGCCTACGCCGCCATGCTGGGCGGAGCGCTCTTGAACCTGCTGCCGCCGGCCATCCTGGGCTGGGTCATCGGCGTGGCTCTGATTCCCAGCGCCCAGCGCGACGCGGCCAGCGTGGCCCTGCCCGACTGGATGCCGGGCGAGGCGGCGGTGGAGACCTGGGCCATGGGCGCCGGCACCGAGCTCTTGGGCTACGCGGCCTTTCTGATCCTGATCCTGGCCCTGGCCCGCGGCTTCCTGGGCTTCTTCGAACTATACCTGGGCAGCTGGCTGAGCCAACGGGCGGCCTACGACATCCGCAACCGCTTCTTCGGCCACCTGCAGCACCTCTCCTTCGGCTTTCACGACCGGGCCCAGTCGGGCGATTTGATGGCCCGGGCCATCGGCGACATCAGCAAGGTCCAGCAGTTCCTGGGCCAGGGCCTCCTGGAGGCCGTCTACATCCCGGTGCTCTTCACCTCGGTGGCCGTGGTGCTCTTCGGCATCCAGCCCCAGCTGGCGGCCCTGGCGCTCTCGCCGCTGATCCTCTTGGCCCTGGTGACGCTGCGCTTCGGCCGGGTCATCGAGCCGCGCTTCAAGGCGGTGCAGGATCAGGAGGGCCTCATCTCCACTCGGGCCCAAGAGAACTTCTCGGGCATGCGGGTGGTCAAGGCCTTCGCCCGCGAGCCGCACGAGGTGGAGCGCTTCGAGGAAGCCAACGAGGAGTTCCTGCGCCGGCGCATCCGCGTCATCTCGGGCTTCGCCGACTACTTTCCGACCATGACCGCCATCGTGGTCCTGGCCCAGGTGATCGTGCTCTGGTACGGCGGCCGGGCCGCCCTGGGCGGCGAGCTCTCCTTGGCCACGCTGTCCAGCTTCATCTTCTGGGTGGTCCTCCTGGCCCAGCCGACGCAGAACCTGGGCTTCATCGTCAACCGCGCCAGCGAGGCGGTGGCGGCCGGCCGGCGCCTCTTCGAGATCCTCGACACGCCCAGCGACATCCAGGTGGCGCCGGATGCCTACCCCCTGCCGGAGCTGGAGGGTCGGGTGCGCTTCGAGCAGGTGAACTTCCGCTACAACCAGCGCCAGGTGCTGCACGACCTGGACTTCGAGATCGAGCCCAACCGCCTGGTGGCCCTCTTCGGGCCCACCGGCTCGGGCAAGACCACCGTGGCCAGCCTCATCCCGCGCTTCTACGACGTGGAGCGCGGCGAGGGCGCGGTGCTGCTGGACGGCCACGACGTGCGCGATGTCGAGCTCTCCAGCCTGCGCTGCCAGATCGCGACGGTCCTGCAGGACTCCTTCCTCTTTTCGGCCACCATCCGCGACAACATCGCCTACGGGCGCACGGATGCCGGCGACGCCGAGGTCATCGCCGCGGCCAAGGCCGCCCGGGCCCACGGCTTCATCACCGAGCTGCCCCAAGGCTACGACACCGTCATCGGGGAGCGCGGCGTCACCCTCTCCGGCGGCCAGCGCCAGCGGGTGGCCATCGCGCGGGCGCTCTTGGTGCAGCCGCGCATCCTGATCCTGGACGATGCCACCAGCGCGGTCGACACCGAGACCGAGCACGAGATCCAGGCGGCGCTGACCGAGCTGATGGCCGGTCGCACCACCTTCGTCATCGCCCAGCGCCTGCTCACCCTCAAGCGGGCCGACGTGATCCTGGTGCTGGACGAGGGCCGGCTGGTCGAGCGGGGCACGCACGACGAACTGATCGCGGCCGGCGGCTTGTACGCCCGCATCTACCGCCTGCAGCTGCGCGACCAGGAGCGCCTGGCCGAGCAGGATGCAGCCGGGATCGGGGTCGACGGTGGCGGAGAGGCGAGCATAGACACCCCGATCGATGGCGCGTCCGGCAGCGACGCGACGACCGAGGAGGTGAGTCGGTGAGCGAGGATCAGCGAGCCCGTCGCGCGCAGGACGCGCGCCAGCGGGCCATCCGCGAGCAGCAGGAGCAGCTGGACGAGATCTTCGATCACGAGCAGGCCAGCCAGCGCTTCCGCAGCTACGACCACGGCCTCTTCCGCCGCCTGATGACCTACGTCGTGCCCTACCGCCAACCGCTGCTGGTGGCGGTGGTGCTGATGGCCATCACGGCCGCGGCCTCGGTGGCCGGCCCCAACCTGGTCGGCGCGGCGGTGGACGCGGTCACCGAGGGTCTGGCCGGCGATCCGGCCGCCGCCACCGGCCGGCTGAGCTGGTTGATCGGCGCCCTGGTCGTGGTCTCGATCGTCGAATGGGCCTCCAACCGCAGCCGGCTCTACATCCTGGCTGACTTGGGCACGCGCATCGTGGTGGACGTGCGCGACCACCTCTTCAGCCACCTGCAAGAGCTGTCGATGCGCTTCTACGACGGCTACAAGGTCGGCCGGCTGATGAGCCGCATCATGGGCGACGTGTCGGTGCTGCAGGACTTCGTCACCTGGTCCATCGTCGGCACGGCGCGGGCGGTCTTCCTGCTCACCTTCATCCTGGCCTCGATGCTGATGCGCAACTGGCGCCTGACCCTCTTGGTGATGATCGTGCTGCCGATCATGGCCCTGATGACCCGCGCCTGGAGCGCCCGAGCCCGCGAGGCCTGGCGCGAGGTGCGCCGGCGCATCGCCATCATCAACGGCTACCTCAACGAGACGGTCACCGGCATGCGGGTGATCCAGAGCTTCGTGCGCGAGCCGACCAATGCGCGTCTCTTCGACGGCCTGAACCGGCGCAACCTGGGCGCCAACCTGCACGCGGCCAAGCTCAGCGCGCTCTTCTTCCCCACCGTCGACGTTCTGGGCTCGGCGGCGGTGGCCCTGGTGGTGGGCTACGCGGCCTTCTCGGGCGATACCAGCCTGACGGCCGGCGACCTGATCGCCTTCACCCTGCTGGTCGACCGCTTCTTCAACCCTATCCGCGAGCTCTCGCGGCGCTACAACCAGCTCCTGGCCACCATGGCCGCCAGCGAGCGCATCTTCGAGCTGCTCGATCTGGAGCCGGAGGTGCACGACTTGCCGGATGCCAAGGTGCTGCCGCCCATCGAGGGGCATGTGCGCTTCGAGGACGTGACCTTTGGCTATGCGGCTAACGAGCCGGTGCTCAGGAACATCGACTTGGACGTGCCGGCCGGCAGCGCGGTGGCCCTGGTGGGCGAGACGGGCGCCGGCAAGTCCAGCATCATCAACCTGGTCGGCCGCTTCTACGACATCCAGGAAGGCAAGCTGACGGTGGACGGCCACGACATCCGCCAGGTCACGCGCCACAGCCTGCGCTCGCAGATGGGCGTGGTGCTGCAGGAGACCTTCCTCTTCGGCGGCTCGGTGGCCGACAACATCCGCTACGGCCGGCTGGATGCCACCGACGAGGAGGTCGAGGCCGCCGCCCGCGCGGTAGGCGCCCACGACTTCATCCTGCGCCTGCCCGAGGGCTACGACTCGGAGGTGGGCGAGCGCGGCGTAAACCTGTCGGTGGGCCAGCGGCAGCTCTTGGCCTTCGCCCGGGCGCTCTTGGCCGATCCGCGCATCCTGATCCTGGACGAGGCCACCAGCAGCGTCGACACCGAGACCGAGCAGCAGATCCAGCGCGCCCTCGATCGGCTGCTGACCGGCCGCACGGCCTTCATCATCGCCCACCGCCTGAGCACGGTCACCCGGGCCGACATGATCGTGGTGGTCGACGAGGGCCGGATCGTCGAGCGCGGCACGCACGAGGAGCTCCTGGCCCGCGGCGGGGCCTATCACCGGCTCTACACCATGCAGTGGGCCAGCCAGAGCCAGGCGGCCTGAGAACCTGCTTCCAGAAACAGGCTCTGAGGGCTCGGCGAGCACGAACGCGACCTCGACCGCGGGTGTCGCCGCCGACGGAATCTTGCTCGGGGGCTAGACAAGACGCGCCCTTTTAATGTAGGCTTCACCTGGGCTTCGTACGCTGGGCCTCCGATTTGGGGCTTTGGACGGCGGAATTTTCGTCGAGGCCCCGAGGCGCAAGGCCTGTAAGAGCCAAGCGCGCACCAACGTCATAGACTGGCGATCGGAGCGATCGAAGCGCAGGGCCGGGCAACCGGCGGTGCGCAGCCAGTGGAAGGGACGACATGCCAAGTCGGAACAGGCCCTTGACAGCCTCGACCGGAATTTGGTACCCTGGCGGTCCTAAAGGCCAGCGTCGTCTCCGAAGGCTTCGAATCGGATCGAGACCAGGTCGCCCCGTTGCTCGGAGCAGCAGGGCGATTTGCTATGCCAAGGTTGAAAGCTAGAACACGGATCGTTGCAAGAAGGCTGAAAGGGGCCGAGTCATGTGGACCAAGCTGCAAAATGAGGGTGGTGTGATCGAGCAGAGTACTTTGGATGCCCTGCGCCAACGTTCGGAAGAGCAGGGATCCCTGACGACCGCGGACATCTTGGAGCTCTGGCCCGAGGCTGCGGTCGATCTGGACATGGCCTTCGCCATGCTCGAGGAAGAGGGGATCGAGATCGAGAGCGACGCCGACGCCAGCACGGTCGAGGCGCCGACGCATCTGGTGGACTTCGAGGGGATCGATTCGGATGATTCGATCAGCCTCTACTTCCGCGAGGTGGGCACCATCGACCTCTTGGACGCCAGTCAGGAGATCGACCTGGCCAAGCGCATCGAGGCCGGCCGCGACGCGGCCAACGCCCTCGAGGAGCTGGACGCGCAGGAAAAGGTGCCCAGCCAGCGCGCGCGGGGCGAATTGATCCGGATCATCGCCGACGGCGAGATGGCCAAGCAGGAGCTGACCCAGGCCAACAGCCGCCTGGTGATCAGCATGGCCAAGCGCTACCTGGGTCAGGGCGTTCCCTTCCTGGATTTGATCCAAGAGGGCAACCTGGGCCTGATGCGGGCGGTCGAGAAGTTCGACTGGCGCCGCGGCAACAAGTTCAGCACCTACGCCACCTGGTGGATCCGCCAGTCGCTGACCCGCGGTCTGGCCGACCAGGGGCGCACGATCCGCGTGCCAGTGCACATGAACGACCGCATCCGCAAGGTCTACGCGGTGGCCCACGCCCTGGAGACGGAGCTGGGCCGGCGCCCGACGGCCGAGGAGATCGCCTCGGAGTTGGACATGGACCTGGACAAGGTCGAGTTGGCGCTCAAGGCCAGCCGGCGCTCGATCAGCCTCGAGAAGCCGGTCGGTCACGAGGGCGAGAGCGAGCTGGGCCAGTTCATCGAGGACGAGACCAGCGAGGACCCGCTCGAGAGCGCCTCGCTCGACCTCCTGCGCTCCGACGTGGAGGACGTGCTCCAGGGCCTGACGGCCCGCGAGCAGCGCGTGCTGGAACTTCGCTACGGCCTGCGCGGTCACCGCGCCTACACGCTCAAGGAGGTCGGCAAGATCTTCGGCCTGACCCGCGAGCGGGTGCGGCAGATCGAGAAGGAGGCCCTGCGCAAGCTCCGCCAGCCGGCGCGCGCGCTGATGCTCAAAGCCTATCTGAACTAGCTCGCCGCACAGGCCAGGCAGCAACCGCAATCCACGGGCGGGTCGCCGACGGCGGCCCGCCCGTTTGCGTTGACCGGCCAAGGGTCGAGCCCTAGAATAGCCTCAGCCGGCGCCTCGATGACCGGCCGCGCCGTACCGATGGGGGTTCGTCTAACGGTAGGACAGCGGACTTTGAATCCGCCGGCCCGGGTTCGAATCCCGGACCCCCAGCTCTTGAGTTCACCAGGTTCTCCGCGAGCCGAGCATTCGATGCCAGGCCAGATGCAACCAGGCTCCAGGTTGCATCGTATCCCGCCCCAATGCTCGTCCCTCGTGCAAGGGGAACCGTCCGATGGATGACTCGTACAACGTGCTCGGCGCGCAAGCCATCGCTGTGAGCGAAGCAGCGCGGCAGGTTCGACCCGAGGATGTGGCGCGCCACATGGACGACATGCGTCGTCGGGCCGAAGCACATCAAGGACCACCGCGTAGCCGCCGGATCAAGACCGACTTTGTGACGGCAGCGCGCTGGCGAGATCGTCGTGCGCGACTCGTATGGCTCGTCTCCGTCGCTGGCGTACTCTGGCTCCTCTTTGCCTGAGCTGCCAGCGAACCTCCGCTCGTTCTCGCGCCAGTCGACCACGATGCCACATCGGGTCATGCCGCACCTCGTGGATGGGCCATCAGCCCATCACTCCGACCCGAAGCGTAGGTCCGCGATCACCGGCCGGTGATCGGAGTCGCCGTCCCAGCGTCCGAGTCGGGCCGACGCGGCTCGCAGGTCGGTAGAGTGGAAGACGAAGTCGATGCGGGCCAGCCATAGGCCACCTGGAAAGAGGCCAAATCGTCCCTGGTAGCGCCAGGTGGAGCCCAGGCCGAAGCCGGCATCGCGCCAAGCGTCATGCAGAATCTCGCCGAGGAGAGCGTGGACGCCGTTCTGGTCCGTGGCGTTGAGGTCAGTGGTCAAGAGAACGGAGCGGCCATGGCGCTGGATCTCATCGATGGCCAGGTCGGCGATCGACTGGGACTGCCGACGACGCTCGGCCAGCAGCCGGCGCGTGGCGTGGCCACTGCCTAGGGTGATGGGGGCGAACTGGTGGGCGTTGATCCAGGTCAGCGTCCGGCCCTCGACCTCGACACGGTAGACCTGTGGATGAGAGAGTTCGCCCCAGGTACCGGGCAGGGTGCTGGCCACGCGGCGCATCGGATAGCGGCTGAGCGCGGCGTTCTCCACGTCCAACACCCGGTAGGGGTAGTCCGCCGCCATAGCCTGCTCGAGGTCCACCGCCATGCGCGGGCTCAGCTCCTGCAGGCCGATCAGGTCGGCATCGGCGTCGATCAGGCTCTGGATCACCGACTCGGAATTCGGGTTGGTGACCAAGGTGTTGTAGCTGGCGACCGTGAAGCCGGGCCCCTCGGCATCGGAAACTGGCGGGCCGGGCAACCACAGCGGACCGAAGCTCCAGAGCCACCAGAGCAGCGAAGGGAGCGTCGATGCCGCCAGGCGGTGCCGGCGATTCACCAGCGCCAGCGCCGACAGCAGCCAGATCGGCGTGAGCCAGTAGAATCGCAAGGACGTGAACGTGGTCGGCAGCCAGTAGTGCTCGTCGAACAGGCTACCGAAGACGAGCAGTGCGATCGTGGCCATCGCCCAAGACCATCCGCCGAGCCATAGCAATCGTGTCGAGAACGCTTGCATGAACCCCAAACATACTGGCTCTGGATGAAAGTACGCTGTCGACATGGAGCGAATGGCACGAGCAGCAAGCAGATGGCAGCTGCAAGAAACCAGAAATCAAGGTGGCGGTCGCGGCAAGATCTCGACCCGGCTAGAATCCAGGCTCACCAGTCGAGAGAGTTGGAAAGGAGTGTTCCGCATGGGTCGAGGAAGCTTGAAACGGTTTCGTGCCGGAGATCCAAAGCGCGAAGTCGCCCGCGTGCGAAAGTTGAAAACCGTGGACGAGGAGTGGCAGGCCTCCATCCGGCCGGCCTACGTCTGGATCGACGAGCCCAGCCATTCCTATCGGCCGGTGGCGATCTACGTGGTCAACGAGCGCGGCGCCATTCGCGCCTCGGCATTCCTCGAGGAACGCCCCACCCAGGTCGAGGCGCTGTCGGCGCTCTTGAAGTCGATGTACGCACCATCGCTCATGAGCGGGGGGAAGTGCCGGCCACGGCGCATCGTCATCGACGACGAGCAATGGGTGACGGCCTTGGCCCCGGGTCTGGGAGAGGTCGATGTCGAATGCCGATTCCGGCAGCGAGTTCCCGCGGTGGACCGCGCCCAGGTCTGGCTCTGCGAACGGATGACCGGGCGCGCCCCGGTACCCGGCATGCTGGACGTCGAAGGCATGACCCTTCCCATGGTCGAGCGGCTCTATCAACAGGCGGCCCGCTTCTATCGGCGCGCGCCCTGGCGCTGGCTCAACGACCAGCATCCCATCGCCATCTCCTGTCCACCCGAGGCCGAACCCCGGTACACGATCGTCATGGGCAGCGCTCGCGAGGTCTTCGGGCTGGCCTTCTACGACAATCTCGCCGACCTGCGGGAGATGTTCCTCATGTCGTCGCAGCAGGCCGTGCGGAAGCGGACCTGGTCGGTGCTGTTCTTCGAGGAAGCCCGCGCGGTGGGCTTTGCCGATCTCGACAGCATCGAGCGTTACGGATTCGAGATCGCCGGGCGCGATGCCTACCCCGTATTCGGACGCACCACGCTCGAAGCCGAAGTGCGAGAGTCGCGGCCCGACGATCTTCGCTTCGCCGACGCGGCCCTGGCGGCCCTGCTCGCGCAGATCGACGGCTACGAGAGCGGCGAGCTGGACCGGCTATGGCCGGTCGATCGGATCGTAGAGGTGTCGGGGCTCTCGGGTCCGCAGCAGGTCCGGCTCCAGGGGCGTCCAGGCATGATCCTGGGTCGGGGCTGAGAGCGGATACCCACTTAGGTGATTGCATCCAAGAAATGACGAGGGATTCATCGCAGCGATCGACTAGACGGCCGAGATCCGATCGTGTAGGCTGGCAAGCAGGCTCGTCCGCCGCGCGCGCCGCATCGCGCTAGCCTCGGGAGTGTTGAACATGGTCTTGGTCAAACCGGACGCCCAGGTGGAGATTCTCGAGTCGATCGGCCTCATCCCTCATCCCAGCGACCCGAACCACCCGCCCATCGAGCCCTATATCAGCGACATCCTGCCCGATCTGGTGGAGTCGCACGACTGGCTGGGCGTGATGCTGGCCATCTTCGAGGCCGATGCGGGCCTGAGCGATCATCCCCAGCCGCCGGTGATCTACGTCTACCGCGACGAGGACACGAACCGGCGAGGCCTGCCGATGAGCGCCGATCCCGTCAGCTCGATGCGCGATGCCGAGCAGTGGCTGGAGCAGTTCTGGCTCCATCCGCGCCGCGACTTCAACGTCAACCGCCTGGCGCCCCAGCTGGTGCTGTCCGTCGACGACAAACACTACCTGGCGGTGACCATCGAGATGGAGCGCATCGACTTCGCGCATCTGGCGCACAACGAGCTGTGGAACGCCGACCTGACCGGGATGGACGAGGACTCGGCCGCCTACCGGATCATCGAAGCGGTCGCCCGGGACTACATGTCGAGTTGATCGCGCAGCGGAACATGGAAGCGTGGGTCGGCGATCGACGACCGAGGACCCTTGCCCTCTCTGGCAAGCGGCGCTTCAAGCCACCCAATTCCAGGCCGCGAAGAGCGCGGTCAAGATCCCTAGACCGAGGGCGAAGAGGAGGGTGATGGCGCGGTCGACCCAGGGGCGCTCGCCCCAGCGGCCCAGGAGCATGAAGGCCGGGAAGAGCACCCACATGTAGCGGCGCTGGCTCATCCAGAGCCCCGAGTTCAGGGGCACCAGGGCGCCGAGCAGGACGAAGACCCCCTCGGACCAGCGGCCTCGGCGCAGGAGGATCAGGCCGAAGATCAGGAAGGCCGCCACGGCCAGGGCATCGATCCAGGCGTGGACCGGCAGCTGGCCAGCCGAGAGCAGCGCGGCCCACTCACCGAGCGGGCCGGGCCAGAGCTGGCCCAGCATCTCCCAGAAGGGCTGCGGCTGCCGGCCCCAGGCTTCCGAGGCGCGGGCGAAAGCCAGGGGGTCGCCGAAACGCCTTGCCAGAAAGGCCATGTAGGCCAAGGCGCCCAGAGGCGGACCCAGGCAGGCCAGCGAGGCCCATCGCGAGGGACGGCCTTCCTCTCGCCGGCGTCGCTGCATCCACCATTCGAACAGGAGCAAGGGCGCCACCAAGAGGCCCATAAAACGCGAGAGGGCCGCGCCGATGCCCAGCAGGCCGGCGCTCTCCCAGGCACCGCGCCGCGCGGCGTATAGCGCCCCGATGGCGCAGAGAAGGAAGAGCGACTCGGAGTAAATCGCCGAGCCGAAGAAGGAAACCGGGAAGAGCAGCAGGTACCAGACCGCGCGCGTAGCAGCCGCGTCGTCGCCCTCCAACGCCACCAGTCGGTGCAGAAGGATGGCGGCGCCCAGCAGGGCCAGGTTGCTGATCAGGACGCCGGCCAGCAGGACGTCGCCGCCCAGCGCCGGCGCCAAGAGGCGCATCGCCATCGGGAGAAGCGGGAAGAATGCCACCGAGGGGAGGCGCGCGCCCTGGTAGGTGTAGCCCTTGGTGGCGATGTCCAGGTAGAAGCCGGTATCCCAGCGGCTGCCGAAGACGTCGAGCAGGGGCTGCTCGGGCCGGGCATGGTAGGGGGTGACGCCAGGGTCCGGCTCCAGGAGGGCCAGGCCCAGCCAGGCCGCCAGCAGCACGGCCCCGCGCGAGAGCAGGAAGGCCAGCAAGGGGGCGCCCGGCCATAGCCGCGCGCCCCCCAAGCCTCGTCGCTCTCCGTCCGAAGCCGGCCGCGACAGGAAGTCGCGGAGACGGTCCGGGATCACTGCCTCACTTGCAGCAGCATCGGCAGGTGGATGATCGCCTCCTCGGGACCCTCGGTCGAGGTCGCGGTCGGCGGTGTGGGCGTTCCGGGCGTGGCGGTCGCCTCGCCCGTCGCGCTGGCCGTGGCGGTGTCCGTCGGGTCCGGCGTCGAACCGGTGGCCGTCGGCGTGCCCTGGGTCGCGGTCGGCGTCGGGGTGAGCTCGGTGGGGGTGGCCGTCAGCTCGGTCGGCGTGGCGGTGATCTCCGTGGCGGTGGCCGTTGCACCGGCCAGGGTGGCCGTGGGCGTGACCGTTGGCGGATCATCGCCGGAGACCAGGACCGTGGCCTCACCGCCCAGGGAGCTGCGCACGGTGATGACGCCCGGATTGCCGCTCAGGGTAAACTCGCCGCGGTGCTCGAGCCCGCCCTCGTAGGTCAGGACGCCGATCAGCTGGCCCGTGTCACCGTCGTAGACGCTCAGCTGGGCGTCGCCGCCGGCCGTGCTGGTGGCCCGCACGCGCAACTCGCCGTCATCGTCGCGCCACTCGGCGCGGGTGACGACCACCACGTCCTCGTAGGCGTTGGCGAAGCGCTGCCAGCTGACGGTGCCGGCCAAGAGCTGCAGCTGGGGCGCCAGCGCCAGGCCGCAGAGCAGGATGGACAGGGCGGCGATGGCCCGACCATAGGGACTCAGGGGGTTCGGCCGCTTCGATTTTTGGGACTCGCGGTTCATCGAGGGACTCCTTTCAAGCTTGCCGGCAGGGCTTTGCCGCTTCGCAGCGGCGCGGCACCGATGCCGCTGGGGCTCGGGCAGGGCGCGCCCTCGTTGGAGGACGTCTCGGGGTGGAGTTGGTGGAGCAGGCCGGCGCGGCAGACCCGATAGCGCTCGGTCAGCTCGATCGGCACGGATTCTAGATAGAAGGGGCGCTGGCCGACCTCCGCGCGGGCCAGTGCAAGCAGGGATTCATGTGGGATGAGGAAGCGGTTGATGGCCGAGACGTCGGGCCGATGGCCCTCGACCAACTGCAGGTACTCGATCAGCGGCACCGTCTCCCAGGAGCCGATCAGCCGTGCACCGGGCTCGACGGTGGCCAGGATGCGCTCACCGCGATCGCGGGCGCTCCGATCACCGCGCAAGCTCACCTGCCCCAGGTTCAAGGCCAGGGAGGCGGCGACGCTGGCCAGGATCGCGCCGCGCAAGAGCCTGGATCCGCCGCGCCAGGTCTCCGCCTCGACCGAGTCGTCCCCGATCCAGTTCAGCAGCGCCTGCAGGCCGATGCCGGTCCAGAGCGCCCAGACCAGGTAGGTGGGCAGGAACATCGTCTCCTTGTCGACCACGCGATAGTCGATGTAGAAGGCCGCGCTGCAGAGGAACATCATCAGCAGCATCAGGCCGCGCGGCCGGTCACGGCGTAGCAGCAGCATCAGGCCGAGGATGCCCGGACCGATGCCGACGGCCAAAACCGCCCGCCAGAGGTGCAAGCCGAAGGCCCGAACCTCGGCCCACAGCTCCGCACCCTGATAGCCCAGCATCGAGCCCTGGAAGGCGCGGCCCGAGACCAGCCACCACAGATTCTCCGGCCGGCGCAGGTCGAGGGCGTGGAAGACGCCGGCGCCGTCGTACGTGCCGGCGTAGTTGAAGGCCGGCGCCTGCAGGTAGAGCCAGGGCAGGTAGAGGTAGATCGAGAGGCCGGCCAGGAAGGCCAAGCCGGCCGGCAGGAGCTTGCGCGGCGAGAGGAGCGTCCGCCCATCCACCATCCACAAGAAGAGGGCCAGGCCGGGCAAGAGCAGCACCGTCGCCGCGTGGTGGCCCAGGCTCAGACCGGTCAGGCCGGCCAGGGCGGCCAGCCGACCCGGACTCGGCCGGTCTTGCCAGCGCAGGGCCAGGAGGATCAGGCCGGCCATCAAGAGGGTGTGCAGGGTGTAGACCTCGGCCACCAGGGACATGGCCCAAAAGAAGGTCGAGGTGGCCAGGAGGCCCAGGGCGCCCAGGCGGGCCCAGCCGCCGACGCCCCAGCGATGCAGGATGCGCTCGGCCAGCAGGATGGTGCCGGCCCCGCAGAAGGCCGAGAAGAGGTTCATGCGCGCGCCGACGTCGGCCCAGGGCAATAGCGACCAGAGCCGGCCCAGCAGCAGGTAGAGCGGATAGCCTGTGGCCCGGACGATGCCGCCGGTGGCCGCCGCCGTGCTGAGCTCGGCGCTGTCGAGGTTGTAGATGGTCGGCGCCAGGGTCCAGCCGTAGAGCAGGAAGGGCAGGCCGAAGGCCAGGACGGGCCACCAGGGGATGGCCTGCCACGCGAGGACGGACCGCGATTCGAACCGCGGCCTACCACGCGTCTCTGCTGCTCCGGCTAGGGGGAGGTTCAAGGGACTCGAGCCGGGCCGGCCAAACTTCAGACCGGCCTCCATCATATGGCCGGCATGCCAATACACTGAATGCCCATTGAGCATAGGGAGTCGACATGGCGGGGTCAACCCCCTCGTGGCGCACCGTCAGCCCGGCCGGATCAGGGCCTCCAGCGCCGCCAGGCCGTCGGTCAGGCAGGCCGGCCCGGGCTGCAGGATGATGGCCGGGTCCAGCTCGTGGATCCGATCCTGCCGCAGCGCCGGCAGATCCGCATAGCCCGGTCGCCGGCGGATGCTCTCCACATCGACCGGCTTGCCGCACCAGCTGGCCAGGATGATCTCCGGCCGGGCCGCCAGCACGTCCTCGTGGCTCAGGAAGCGATCGGCGGCCATCGCGCCCATCGCCCGGTCGGCGAAGACATTGCGTCCGCCGGCCAGCTCGATCAGCTCGCTCACCCAGCGGATGCCGCAGATCAAGGGATCGTCCCATTCCTCGAAGTAGACCCGCGGGCGATGATCCGCTGCCTGGCTGCGGGCTCGAGCCGCCTCCAAGCCTTCGACATAGCCCTCCACGAGCTTTCGGGCGCGAACCTCGGCGCCGACCAGTCGGCCGATGACCAGCACCACGTCCAGGATCTCCTGCACCGAACGCTGGTTGAAGATCAAGACCTGCAAGCCGGCCTGGATCAGATCGTGGGCCAGTTGGGCCTGGATGTCCGAGAAGCCGATCACCAGGTCCGGCTCCAGGTCGCGGATCTTGTCCACGCTGCCGCCGATGAAGGCCGAGACCACCGGCTTGTCGCGCTTGGCCGCCGCCGGCCGCTCGGTATAGGCGCTGATGCCGACGATGCGCTCCTGCTCACCCAGGGCGTAGAGGATCTCGGTCGGCTCCTCGGTCAGACAGACGATGCGCCGGGGTCGGTCGCGCAGATGGTAGCTCATGCGATCCTCGTCGTGTTCCTCGGTCGTTCGGAATTCGGCCCAGGGCAGAGATCTCCCGATCATAGCCTCCCCGACCGAGAGATCCCTTAACGAAAACACAACGCAGGGCTTAGAACATCTGTGCTATACTGCTCGGGTCGAACGTTGCGACGGTCGCATTCACCCGTGGGCGCGGGCCCTCCGCAGGCATCGGTCGGGGATGATCGATCCGCGCCCAGCCACCCGCCAAGGAGGCGAACCCCATGTCGGTCGACGGTTTCCAGGACGGTGACTTCTGTTGGTACGAGATCGGCACCCGTGATGTCGACGGCACGCGGAACTTCTACAGCCAGCTGCTCGGCTGGCGCTTCGAGGGCGGCCCCATGCCCGGCTCCGAGGACGACACCTACCACATGATGCTGGCTGGCGATCATGGCGTGGGCGGCCTGATGGAGATGAAGGGCGAGCAGTTCGAAGGCGTGCCGCCTCATTGGATGAGCTACGTCTACGCCGAGGACATCGACGCCACGGCCGCCAAGGCCAAGGAGCTCGGTGGTCAGGTGATGAACGGCCCCTTCGACATCCCCGGCGTGGGCCGCATGGCCGTCTTGCAGGATCCGGCCGGCACGGTCTTCTGCATCTACCGCGGGGACGAGGCCGGCGGCGGTCCGCTGGCCGAGCCCAAGGCCGGCACCGTCGGCTGGAACGAGATCATCACCCGCGACGTCGAGGCCTCGCGCAAGTTCTTCTCGGAGCTCTTCGGCCTGGGCGTCAAGGAGATGCCGATGGGCGATGCCGGCACCTACCACCTCTTGATGCGCGGCGAGCAGCAGCTGGCCGGCATGATGCAGCTGACCGAAGAGTGGGGCGATGCGCCTTCGCACATCATGAACTACATCACGGTCGAGAACTGCGATGCCACGGCCGACAAGGCCAAGGAGCTCGGCGCGACGGTCGTGGTCCCGGCGACGGACATCGAGGGCATCGGCCGCTTCTCGGTCATCCGGGATCCGCAGGGCGCGCACGTCTCGGTCATGTCCTGGTCGATGTAATCGAATCGTCTCGACGAGGCCGTTGACAGGGCCCGCCATTCCGGGCAAACTCGGATCCACAGGATCCGCCTGTCACCCGACGAGGAGCGCGCAACGCATGGCCTTTCTGACACCCTACCGATCCCAGATTCTCGGTCTCGTTCGGATTGCCGTCGGCCTGTTGTACTGGTCGAACGGCGCCAAGAAGTTGTTCGGCTGGTTCGGCGGTGTGGGCCCCGACGGGGGTTCGGTCGAGCTGATGAGCATGATGGGCTTGGCCGGGGCCATCGAGTTCTTCGGAGGACTTGCGATCGTCCTGGGGCTGTACACCTCCGTCGTCGCCTTCATCATCGCGGGCGAGATGTTCTTCGCCTATCTGCTCGGACATGTGATGGGTGACGGAGAGATGGCCTTGTTCTGGTGGCAGAACGGCGGAGAACGCGCCGCGATCTACGCCTGGTTCTTCCTGCTGCTCTCCACCTTGGGCGGCGGCGCCTGGACCTTGGACAGCATGCTGGGTAGAGGCGGCGACGACTGAGCGCGACCCAAGCCACGGGTTAGCGCACTTCGAAGCGCGACAGCTGCATCACGAAACACGAGGGAGCCGGGCGATGGCGCGGCTCCCTCGTTGTGGTTCGGCTCGTCGACTCGATCGACGCGTCGGGTTCTGCTCGATCCCTGACCTACTCCAGCACCCAGCGGTCCACTTCGCGCTGGTAGTCGACGAAGTCGGAGTCGTCGAACCAGAGCGCCAGCTCGCGCTCGGCGGTGGCCGGCGCGTCGGAGGCGTGGATCAGGTTTCGGCCGACCATCAGGCCGTAGTCGGCGCGGATGGAGCCGGGCGTGGCCTCGACGGGCTTGGTGCCGCCGACGGTAGCGCGCACGGCCGCGACCGCCTCGGGACCGTCGACGGCCATCACCAGCACCGGGCCCGATGTGATGTATTCGATCAGGCCATCGTAGAAGGGCTTGCCCTCGTGCTCGGCGTAGTGCTCGCGGGCTAGGGCCTCGGGCACGGCCATCAGCTTCATGGCGCTGAGCTTGAGACCGCGGCGCTCGAAGCGGGTGATCAACTCGCCGACCAGCAGGCGCTGGATGGCGTCGGGTTTCAGGATGATCAGGCTGCGCTGCATGACGGGTACCGTCCTCGTGAATGCGTGGTTCGCCGCGATGGGCAGGTGGGTTGCGGCCAGGATTATGCGGGCCGGCCGCGGGGCGGCCAAGTCTGGAATCCCGGGCCCGGCAGCTTGCCAAGATAGGGAAGGACCGGGAGGGCCTTGACAGCCCTCGCTGCAAGCGACGAATTCCTTTAAGGAATGAGCGGTTAATTTAAGCTTTATTATGTCTTGACACCCCGCCGAGGCCTGTGGTATGATGCCGCCGTCTTAACCCTATAGATACCTGCCTCCGCGCCGACCCGCGCATATCGTGGGCCCCCACCCCGGCCGTGGTCCAGGCAAAGCATTTCGGCTTCTCATGGAGGAAGATGATCATGCACCGTGCAGTTGCTCGCCCCTGGCTGACGCTGGCGACGATCCTGTCGTTGGCGCTGGTCACCCTGTCCACGGTCGACCTGGCCCAGGCCGCACCGGCCCGCCAGGGCGGCACCGCCGTCTCGATCTCGCCCGCCCAGAGCGATCTGACCTGTGGCGAGACGGTCTCCGTCGATGTGCGCATCACCGACGTCGAGGACCTCTTCGGGGTCGACATCAAGGTCGGCTTCGACGCCAACGTGGTGGAGGTGGTGGATGCCATCCCGGCCCAGGCCGGCATCAACGTCCAGCCCGGCGATCTGCCCGACGCCACCAATGGCCAGGGCCTGATCCAGATCAACAACGTCGACGAGGCCGGCATCATCAGCTATGCCGCCACGCGCCTCAACCCCAACCCGGCCCAGTCGGGTAGCGGCGTGATCATCAACATCACCTTCCGCGGCTTGGCCGCCGGCAACAGCGACATCAACCTGGAATCGGTGATCCTGTCGGACGACACGGCCCGCCCCATCCCGGCCGACACCACGGGCGGCTCGATCGCGGTCACCTGCGACGGCAGCACGCCCGTCCCGACCGAGCCCGGCGAGCCGACGGCCGTGCCGACCTCGCCCGGCGACCCGACCCCTCGCCCGACGGTGGTTCCGGGCGACGGCAAGACCTGCACCCACGTGGTCAAGCTGGGCGAGACGCTCTACTCCATCGCCCGCTACTACGGTGTCAGCGTCAACGCCTTGGCCGCGGCCAACGGCATCAGCAATCCCAACTTCATCTACTCCGGCCAGCAGCTGCGGATTCCGGGCTGCGGCGGCACCGGTCAGCCCGACACCCCGGGCAAGCCCACCGACCCGGGCAAGCCCAACCAGGGCTGCTCGACCCACGTGGTCAAGCCGGGCGAGACGCTCTTCGGCATCGCCTACGCCTATGGTGACAGCGTGGCGGGGCTGGCCCAGCGCAACGGCATCGCCAACCCCAACCTGGTCTGGGCCGGCCAGCGCCTGACGGCCTGTCGCGGTGGCAGCGGCGGCTACGTGCCGGGCAAGCCGGCCGATCCGGGCTGGGGCAAGCCCCTGCCGGGCAAGCCGGGCATGGGCGGCGCCTGCCGCTACACCCACGTGGTCAAGCCGGGCGAGACGCTCTTCAGCATCGCCTACCGCTACGGCGTGTCGGTCTACGCCGTACAGGCCGCCAGCGGCTTGGCCAACCCGAACCTGATCTACAGCGGCCAGGCGCTCTGCATCCCCTAGCGATCGACCGCTAGGCTCGCGGAGCCGGCCACTAGGTCCCTCAGCACCGGATCCTCAGCCCACGGCCAGCAGCCAATCAAGAGACGAGATCGACGAGCGCCCGCCCTTCTCCGGCGGGCGCTCGGTCTTTGGGCAAGGGCTCGGCGTGGCATGCGACGTCGAAAGCGAGAGCGCTGCGAATCCGAACGTAGCACTTGACCCTCACGTAACGTCATGCCTTAGGATGCGGAACATGGAACTGCAAGAGGCCCGTCGGACGAGGCATTACACGGTCGGAGAGCTAGCGCGCATGGCGGGCGTGACGGTCCGCACCCTGCATCACTACGATGCCATGGGGCTGCTCTCGCCCTCGGCGCGCAGCCAGGCCGGCTACCGGCTCTACGGCGAGGATCAGGTCGAGTCGCTACAGCAGATCCTCACCTATCGCGAGCTGGGCTTCGACCTGGACAGCGTGGCCCGGCTGATGACCGAAGGCGCCTCCGATCGCCAGGCGCAGTTCCGTAGACAACACCGCCTGCTGCAAGCGCGCATCGAGCGCCTGCAGCGGATGGTGACCGCACTCGAGAAGACGATGGAGGCCAGAACGATGAACATCCGATTGAGCCCCGAGGAGCGCCTGGAGGTCTTCGGCGACTTCCGGCCCGAGGAGCACGCCGCCGAGGTCGAGGAGCGCTGGGGCCAGACCGAGGCCTACGCCGAGAGCCAGCGCCGCGCGGCGGGTTACGACAAGGCCGACTGGCAGCGCATGCAGGCCGAGATGGGCGCCATCGAGGCCGGGCTGGTCGAGGCGATGGAGTCCGGCCAGCCGGCCGAGGGCGAGGCAGCGATGGACCTGGCCGAGCGCCATCGCCAGGCCATCACCGGCTGGTTCTACGACTGCAGCCTGGAGATCCACCTCGGCCTGGCCGAGATGTACGTGTCGGACCCGCGCTTCCAGGCCCATTACGAGCAACGCGCGGCCGGCCTGGCCGACTACCTGCACGCGGCCATCCTGGCCAACGCGGAGCGGCAGGCGGGCGAGGCCGGCGCCTAGGCTTCACCGGATCCGAAGGTCGAGCGGCGGTCGTGGTGACCACGACCGCCGCTCGCTTCACCTGAGGCGTCGAGCATGCAATCCTTGAGCCCATGTCCAGCACCTTCACGCCTCAGCTCCTGGCACTCGGCTTGGCCCTGGCAACGGTCGTGGCCGGCGGCGGTTTCGCGGCCGGCGCGCTTTCGCGCTCGGGTGCCGTCGGTGCGCTGCTGGTCGGCACGGCCGTCTTCGGACTGGGCGGTCCCTTGTGGGGCGCACTGCTGGTGACCTTCTTCGCCAGCTCGAGCATGCTCTCGGAATGGCGTAGCGAGGACAAGACCGACCCGATGGCGCGTTACCAGAAGGGCGGCCGGCGCAACCTGGGTCAGGTCCTGGCCAACGGTGGCGTGCCGGCGCTTCTCGGTGCGTTGCAGGCGGCCTCTGACCTGGGATGGATCGGCCAGGTCGATCTGTTGCCCGCCCTGGTCGGCGCCTTGGCGGCGGCCACGGCGGACACCTGGGCCACCGAATTGGGGATGCTTGCGGCGCTGCGCCCTCGGCTGATCACCACCGGCGAGCCGGTGCCCCGCGGAACCTCGGGCGGGGTGACGGTCCTGGGCACGACGGCGGCGGTGGCCGGCGGGGCCTTCATCGGGATGGTGGCGGCCGTGCTGGTCGGGATCAGCGATCTGGTGGCCTTGGGCAGCCTGGACATCGCTTTCCTGCGATTGGACGGGATTCGCTACGCGCTCCTGGCACCGGTGGCCGGCCTGGCCGCATCGGCCTTCGACAGCTACCTCGGTGCGACTCGGCAAGTCGTCTACGAGGACGAGGACGGTAAGCCGACCGAAACGCAGCTTGGCCCCGACGGGGGTCGGCGCGCGCACATCCGGGGCTGGCGCTGGATGGACGGCAACGCGGTCAACCTGCTCGCTTGCCTATTGGGCGCACTCTTGGCGATGGGGCTCGATCGGGCGCTGTTCGGGATCTAGGGCCGAGGCGACCACCGCGGTCGACGCCTCGATCGATCGTTCAGTCCCCATCCTCGAGCATGGGGATGCGCAGCCCCTCGCGCCGCGCGGTCTCGACGGCCAGCTCGTAGCCCGCATCCGCGTGGCGGAAGACGCCAAGGGCCGGGTCGTTGGTCAGGACGCGCTCCAAGCGGCGCGCAGCTTCGGGCGTGCCGTCGGCCAGAATGACCTGGCCGGCATGCTGGCTGAAGCCGATGCCTACGCCGCCACCGTGGTGGAAGCTGACCCAGGTGGCGCCGGAGGCCACGTTGGTCATCAGGTTGAGCAGCGGCCAGTCGCTGACGGCGTCGCTGCCGTCGAGCATGCCCTCGGTCTCGCGGCGCGGGCTGGCCACCGAGCCGGTGTCCAGGTGGTCGCGGCCGATGACGATGGGGGCCGAGATCTCGCCGCGCGCGACGGCCTGGTTGAAGGCCAGGCCGGCCTTGGCCCGGGCGCCCTGGCCCAGCCAGCAGATGCGCGAGGGTAGACCCTGCCAGGCGATGCGCTCGCGGGCCAGGGTCAGCCAGCGGCCCAGGGCCTCGTTCTCGGGGAAGAGCTGGGCCACGATGCGGTCGGTGGTGTAGATGTCCTCGGGGTCGCCGGAGAGCGCCACCCAGCGGAAGGGGCCCTTGCCCTCGCAGAAGAGGGGGCGGATGAAGGCCGGCACGAAGCCCGGAAAGTCGAAGGCGTTCTCGACGCCGGCGTCGAAGGCGCGCTGGCGCAGGTTGTTGCCGTAGTCGAAGACCACGCTGCCGCGGCGCTGGAGCTCCAGCATGGCCCGCACGTGGTCGGCCATGGCCGCCATGCTCTCGCGCTCGTAGGCCTTGGGGTCGGACTCGCGCAGGGCCAGAGCCTCTTCGTAGGGCATGTGGTGGGGCACGTAGGCCATCACGTCGTGGGCCGGGGTCTGGTCGGTGACCACCTCGGGCGTCACGCCGGCGTTGGCGATGGTCCAGAAGAGCTCGGCCGCATTGCCCAGGAGGCCGATGGACAGGGCCTGGCCGGCCTCCTTGGCCGCCATGGCCTGCTCGATCGCCTCCTCGACGTCATCGGTCCAGCGGTCCAGGTAGCGGGTCTCGATGCGGCGCTCGATGCGATGGCGGTCGACCTCGACGCAGATGGTCACGCCCTCGTTCATGGTCACCGCCAGGGGCTGAGCGCCGCCCATACCACCCAGGCCGGCCGTCAGGGTCAGCGTGCCCTTCAGGCTGCCGCCGAAGTGCTGGCGGGCGGCCTCGGCCAGGGTCTCGTAAGTGCCCTGCAGGATGCCCTGGGTGCCGATGTAGATCCACGAGCCGGCCGTCATCTGCCCGTACATCATCAGGCCCTTGGCCGCCAGCTCGTCGAAGTGCTCCTGGGTGGCCCAATGCGGCACCAGGTTGCTGTTGGCGATCATCACCCGCGGCGCGTCGGTGTGGGTGCGGATGACGCCGACCGGCTTGCCGGACTGCACCAGCAAGGTCTGATCGCCCTCGAGCCGGCGCAGCTCGCGGACGATGGCATCGAAGGCGTCCCAGGATCGCGCGGCCTGGCCACGTCCGCCGTAGACCACCAGCTCCTCGGGGATCTCGGCCACCTCGGGATCGAGGTTGTTCATCAGCATGCGCAGGGCAGCCTCTTGCTGCCAGCCCTTGCAGCTCAGCTGGCTACCGCGAGGGGCGCGGACGGTGCGCGGTCCGGACATGGGGAGCCTCCAAAGGTTGATCGCAGGGAAACCAGCACGATCAGACCCGTCCGTGATGATCGGGTCGGACCGCTACGGCTCCGCGACTTCGGCCCGGCGTCGCCGGCGTCGAGCCCGGGCCGGTGGGCGCGGCAGTATAGCACAGGCGCCTCGGGGCTTTCGACGCCCATCGAGACGCGCTGATGCCCCCGATCGACCCGTCCGGAGCGCCGGAAAATGCTTGACCCCCTAGACCCCGCCTGCTATACTGCTGCCTCGTTCGCGGGCGTAGCTCAGTGGTAGAGCGTCTCCTTGCCAAGGAGAAGGTCGTGAGTTCGACCCTCATCGCCCGCTCCTGACCAGCGCCGAAGACCCCGGGCCCAGGCCCATGTCTTCGGCGCTCGATGGTCCGGGGCCCGAGGCCCCACCCGCCACCCTAGCTCAGTGGTAGAGCAACGCATTCGTAATGCGTAGGTCGTCGGTTCGAATCCGACGGGTGGCTCCTCAACAAGCCGCATTATACAAGGAAAGTCGCGGGGTGACCACTCCGCGGCTTTTTCGTTTGACCCTAACTCTGACCCTAACCCAGCTCGGGTCTACTCGGAGTCGGCAGGGTCTTCGCGGAGCAGATCATCCATCCGGTCGGCCGCCTCGCGCTGCAGCGAGGGCATCACGTGGGCGTAGGTATCCATCGTGAGGCTGATCTGACTGTGCCCCAGGGTCTCCATCACGACCCGTGGGCTCAAGCCCTGTGCGAGCAGGAACGAAGCGCAGGCGTGGCGGAGGTCGTGGAAGCGTTGATGGGGTAGTCCGAGCTCGCGCAACCGCTTCTGGAACGACTTCGTGACGCTCACTCCATCCAGTGGCATCCCGAGGGGCGTAGTGAACACCAGCCCCCAGTCGTGCCACTCTGCTCCAGCGGCCTCTCGCTCTTGGAGCTGGCGGACCTGGTGCTGTGCAAGAGCGATCTGCACGGTTTGCGGAAGTGGGATCGTCCTGCGACTCTTCCGCGTCTTTGGCGGAACGAGCTTGAACTCACCATCCAGACGCTGCAGCGCGTTGCGGACTGACAAGGTACCACGAGAGAGGTCGACATCCTGCCACCGCAGCCCCAAGGCCTCCCCCTGCCGGAGGCCGACGGCCAGAGCCACGGTATACAGCGCCTCGAGTCGATCTCCCTTGACTGCTTGCAGGAAGACCCGCGCCTGCTCGGGCGACAGCGGCGATACTTCGGGTCGCCTCGCCTTAGGCGCTGGAACGAGGGTAACCGCATTCTGGGTCACGTATCCCCACTGTAGTGCCTGGCCCAGGGCCTTCCTCAAGACGGCGCGGGTGTAGGTGACCGTGCTCGGAGCCAAGCCTCGCTCAAGGAGATCATTCTGAAGCCTGAGTACGTGCTGCGGGCCGAGCTGATCGAGCGACAGCGTGCCGAGTGCGGGCTTGAGATAGAGCCGGCAGTGCATCTCGTAGGTCTGGAAGGTCCGCGGTCTCACCGAGGGTTGAACGCTCTCCTCCAACCACGCATCCAGGAACTGCGCTAGAGACTGTTTCTTCGTGACGATACGGCGGCCTTGGTCAACTTCACGCTGGAGCGCCCGCATCTTGCGCGCGACATCCTCGCGCGTCTTGCCATAGATCGACCGCTGCTTGCCGCCCGCAGATACACGGGCCTCCCAGCGGCCGTCGTTTCGCTTTCGAATACTGCCTTCGTTATTCCCGCGCTTTCGCTGTGCCACCGCGCCACATCCTCACTCTCCACTCGTGCGAACCGCCGTTAACCGTAGCAGAATCAGCCCGGTGGATGAGGCGCCGGCAGGTCTCTCGACCCCTCAGTGCAGCCTCAGCTACTGCGAATCCTGTTGAAATCCCACCATCGATTTGATAGACTCTCGCGCATATGCCCGAACGCCTTTCCGGAGGCGAAGACGAACACGAAAGGAGACCGCGCTTCGCGCTCGGACGAACAGTAGCTACCCCAGGTGCGCTGCATGCTTGCGATGAAGCTGAGGTTCCGCCTCAGCTCTTTTTCATGCGCCACCAGTCCGGCGACTGGGGCGATCTCGTGGAGGAAGACCGAGAAGCCAACGACCACGCCCTTGAGCATGGCGGACGGCTCTTCTCTGCCTACAACCTCCCGACAGAAGAGCGGTTGTGGGTCATTACGGAGTCAGACCGATCCGCGACGACCCTGCTGAAGCCGGAGGAGTATTGAGCATCACCGGCACTCAGGATGCCGCTCAGCGGCCGTCAGATCGTCATCGGCGGAGTTCGTTAGCATATGTAGTACCCAACAGCCATGTCAACCGAAAAGCGCCCAGAATCGGCCTCTCAGCTCTCCTTCATGACACCACGTGACGTGGATCTTCTTGCACGGCTACACCGACTCGTTGCTGAGGCTGAGCGCCTCTACGCTGTACCGGGCACGACCAATCCCGAAAGCGGCCCGATCATTCGCTCACCAGCTGATCTGCATGAAGTGTTTCGCCCGCTCATGGCTGAATTGCCGCAGGAACAGATCCGGGTTGCGAATCTCTCCGTACGCCATGAACTGCTGTCGACACGGATGATTCACCAGGGAACGATCTCCGGGGCCTCAGTGCGCATTGCGGAGGTGTTCCGACCGGCGATCATCGAAAACGCCGCCGCCATCGCCGTTGCGCACAATCATCCTTCTGGTGATCCGGAACCAAGCGATCTTGACTATCGGATCACTGAGGAGCTCGTGGATGCTGGTCGACTGCTTCAGATCCAGGTCATGGACCATCTGGTCATCGCACGACGAGGCTACGTAAGCATGGCCGAGCGCGGCCGACTGGTCGGACGAACGCGATAGACAGTCGTGTACACTGAAGTAAGACCGCCCATACTACTGACACCGAAAGGAGGTGAGACATATGACCAAGCGAGAGAATCCAATCAAACAACTTCAAGCCAAGACCAAGTTCACAGGAACCTGCGGTCATGCAATAGAACCGGGTGAGAGCTTCGTGCTCGTTGAGCCACGTCCGGCATTCTGCTGCATGCACTGCGTATCTCATCCAACTCAGCGCAGCGAGCAACGCAACGATATTAGTGAGTAGCAGCCACCAGGATTTTGATATCGCTGGCAGCTACCTATAATCGCCCCGGCAATCAGTTCGTAGTAGAACAAATAGGAGTAGCGTCATGCCCATTGAGGCACTGAGCAAGAAGGATCTCGAGGTCACGGCTTCGCCCGGCAAGTTGCACCAGGAGTACGTTGACTTCCTGGAATCCTGCCGCCTTGGAAGCGGTGGCAAGCTTGAGGTGGCCAAAGAAGGTGTGAGTCGCCAGACGGTCAAGACTCGTCTGAAGAAGGCGGCCGATGCGACGGGCAAGAGCATCAAGTTCCATCGGAGCCCTGCGACGCACGTCGTGTTCCAGGTGGTTGACTGAGGGCTCGTCAAGCAATAAGAGGTACAATTCGGACGCCGCTGCATCCACCGTGTCGGCCCGCTGCTCGTCGGCAATAGCTCTGCTATTGCCTCCTCCCAGCGAACCAACACGGCGGCGCAGCACCGCCCTCGGTTGCGCCTCTTATTGCTTGACGAGCCCTGAGTATGATGGAGATCCCTAGTCTTGATACAGACCTCGGGTCGATCAAGGTCTCTAGCACGCTCACCGATGGTCACAAGCGTGCCATCGTAAACATGTTTGCCAACGGCACATCGATACCGAAGCTCGCTGAGTGGTATGGTGTCACGCAAGCCGAGGTTCGAGAAGTGCTGCGGCCGCACGTTCGGTTTCAGGTTGGGCGTTAGCCCTTACTAGATCGGCGGATCGGCGGAGACCGATCACGGTACGATCTGAGTGTAGGTCCCAAGCGCCCAGCGTATTATCCGATCAATCAGTAATCCAAAGCATTCTGCGTAAACAGAACAACTTCGGATGGCTCGATAATCTCGGCTGCATCTTCCACATTGCTCACCACGATCTTTGAGACATCGAGTGCGGCTGACAGGGCCGCATTCGCAATCCACGAATTGTCCCACAGGGTCGCTGGCTCCCCATTCACAATCTTGCAGAGTGGTTCCTGACTGTCGAGTTTCAAGCCAACTGGTCTGGGTTGGGTCACTCGCTGTAACCACACCTCTAGGAAACCATTGTTTGGCACGGTTCAGATCGGCTTGAGCCGAGCTTGACAAATTGACATCGGAGGCGG
>CAZJWJ010000042.1:0-41676 GCA_964549495.1 uncultured Anaerolineales bacterium
CCGCAACATCATCTCCAACATCTGGAACGGCGCCTCCGCCCAGGCGCGCGCCTTCCTCCGCCGCGGCCAACCCCCGCCGCCGCCCGCTCCGGCCCCCCCCCAGAAGCCCGCCTTGCTCTCCGTCCCCTCCTCCCCCCCCCCCGCCCACCGGGTCCCCGCCCCCTCGCCAGGGCACCCCCCCACCCCGCCACGAAGTCCCGCCTCTACAACAACATCAGTCGCCTTCAACCGCCTTCCCAAAGAACGCGACCAGATCCGCCTTCATCCGTTCCAACGAAGGCTCGTGCACATACATCATGTGACCCGCCGGGTAGTACGCCATCTCGATGTTCCCCACCAACCCCGCATCCAATCCCAGATGCGCAAAGGTGTGCTCCGTTGCAAAATAGGGCGTCGCCATGTCGTACAAACCATTCGCGACGAAGACCCGCAGATGCGGATTCCGATGCATCGCCTGTCTGAGCGGCTCCGCCACGTCCAGATACCGGTTCTCCGCCACATCGAACTTCCAGGGATGGACGTTGCCCGTCAGGATCTCGTAAGGCAGGTCGTTCTCGTATTCCAGCTCCTGGCGCACGTAATGGTTGAAAGTGCCCGTGTAGGGCCCCATGATCGCCGCCATGCTCGGGTCGTACTCGTAATGCTCGCCGGCCGCGTCCCGATCCACCCCGACGTAGCGCGAGTCCAGCCGGCCCACCGTCTTGCCTTCGTCGCGCCGCAGCTCCTTGGTGTAGCGATGCAGGCTCACCCGCAGCCCGCAGCGCTGCACGAAGTCCACACTCACTCCGGTCAGCCGCGCGTACTCGGCTGCCACCGCCTCGCGCGACTCGTCATCCATCCGCGTCCCCAATAGCAGCGCCCGCGCGTAGTCGCCCAGCGCAAAGGCCTCTGCCTGGTCCAGCGCCGCCCGCAAGGCCTCCGGCGAGCCATCTCCCTGGAGCTCCTCGGACAGACGTCCGTGGTACCAGGCCGTCGCGGTGTAGGCCGGCACGTAGACGATGAAGGGCAGGTCGTTGTCCGGATTGAAGTAGAGCGTGTTGAAGTGCAGGACCGAGCTGATCAGCAGCAGGCCGTTGAAGAACATCCCGTGGCGCTGCTGCATGTGCTGCACCAGGTTGGCCGCGCGGGTCGTGCCATAGCTCTCGCCGGCCAGGAACTTGGGCGACATCCAGCGGCGGTGCCGGGTGGTGTAGATGCGGATCATCTCGCCCACGCTCTCCACGTCGGCCGTCACCCCGTGGTACTGCTTGGGGTCCTCGCCCGGCAGGGCGCGGCTGTAGCCGGTCGAGACCGGGTCGATGAAGACCAGGTCCGTCACGTCGAGGATCGAATGCAGGTTGTCGATCAGCGCGTAGGGCGGCTTCGGGATCGAAGCATCGTCCGGCATCGGCACGCGCCGCGGTCCGAAGGCGCCCATGTGCAGCCAGACCGAGCTGGAGCCCGGCCCGCCGTTGAAGGTGAAGGTGATGGGCCGCGACTCCGGGCTCTCGACATCCTTGCGGGTGTAGGCCGTGAAGAAGAGCTTGGCCTTGTCCTTGCCCTGCTCCTCGCCGAGGGAGATCGTGCCCGCCCGGGCCTCGTACTCGATCCGCTCTCCGCCGATGGTCACCGAATGCTCGGTGACCACATCCTCCTCTCGCTTGCCCTCGCCCGCCTCCGAGCTACCCTCGGCCCCGCCGCTGCGCAGTGCCTCGGCGGCCTCCTTGGACAGAGAGATCTCGGCCGGCGAGACCACGACCACCGCCTTGGCATCCTTCAGGTCGATCTTCTGGCTATCGGACATGCGGGGATTCCTCTCGGGTTCTCGGTGTCGGAGCTTGCGTCGAGCGGCGCGCATTCAATGCGTTCGCGGACGAGCCACGGGCTGCGGCGACCGCCGGCGTGGTCGGTGAGACGACCGCGGCATTATACAACGCGTCGGCAACGCGGCCGTGACCCTCATGGTCGCCCTCGACTCGGCGCGCCGGCGACTCCGAACGAGCGGCGATCGCGGGAGACGCGGCCGCTTGCCGTCACCGACGTCGACCCACTCCGCCGCCTGGGTTACAATCCCGGGCCATGCAAGCCCCACCCGACTGGGACATCGATGCCATCGCCGCCACCTGCCTGATGGTCCAGGGCATCCCCGCACCCACCTTCGACGAGCGGCGCCGGGCCGAATGGGTGGCCCAGCGCCTGCGCGGGCTGAGGCGCTACGAGGTCGAGATCGACGACGCGCCCAACGTCTACGCCCGGCTGCCGGGGGCCGAGGCGGGCCCGGCCCTGATGCTCAGTGCCCACACCGACACCGTCTTCCCCATCGAGACCGACCTAGCCAGCCGGCGTGAGGGCCAGACCCTCCACGGGCCGGGCATCGGCGACAACAGCATGGGCGTGGCCGGCCTCCTGGCCATGGCCGAGGCCCTGGCCGGCGCGCCCCGGCCGGCCCGCGACCTGTGGCTGGTGGCCAACGCCGCCGAGGAGGGCCTGGGCGATTTGGCCGGCATGCGCGCGGCCCTGGACCGCCTGGGTGATCGGATCGGGGCCTGTTTGGTCATCGAGGGCAGCAAACACCAGGCCTGGCCGGTCACCCATCGGGCCTTGGGCTCGCGGCGCTACCGCATCGAGGCCCGCGCCGACGGGGGGCACAGCTGGGGCAACTTCGGCCGCTCCAGCGCGGTGCACCGGCTCAGCCTGCTGGCGGCCGAGATCGCCGGCTGGACGGTGCCCGCGCAGCCGCGCTGCAGCTACAACATCGGCGTCATCCAGGGCGGGACCTCGGTCAATACCATCGCCGAGCGGGCCTGGCTGCTGCTGGACCTCCGCAGCGAGGACCCGGCCGCCCTGGCCGAATTGGCCCAGCGGGCCGAGGCGCTGGTGGCGCGGCATGCGCGCGATGCCCGGGCGGCCGGGGATGCCGAGATCGACCTCGAGACGGTGGGCGACCGGCCGGCCGGCGAGCTGCCTTCGGGCCACCCGCTGGTCACCGCCGCGCGCGACGCGCTCCTGGCCGAGGGCGTGCCGGCCGAGCGCATCGCCTACCGCATCTCCTCGACCGACGCCAACATCCCTCTTGCGCGCGGCATCCCGGCCGTCTGCATCCACCTGACCCGCGGGGGTCACGCTCATCGGCTGGACGAGTGGCTGAGCCTGGAAGACCTGGCCACCGGCATGGGCCAGCTCTGGCGCCTGACCGCTTCGGCCCTGCGCTGGCTGGTCGAAGACCGCTGATGCCGCTCCTTCCCGATTGTATCCCGCCGGCGCCTGGGTAGAATCAGCCATCAACCCGCGAAGCGGTGGCCGACGAGCCGGCTCCGTCGCCACCGCCTTCCGAAGCAAGCGAGGCGCAGCATGTCCCAGCCCGGACGCAACGATCCCTGCCATTGCGGCAGCGGGCGCAAGTACAAGAACTGCCACTGGAACGAGGACCGCGAGGCCAATCGCGAGCGCGCCGTGGCCGATCGCCGGCGCCGCGAGGCGCTGGAGGCCGTCGGCGCGCCCTCCGAGGAGGAGATGCGCTCGATGTACCTGGAGATGACCGGCCGGCCGCTGCCGGCCGACCGCATCCAGGACCGCGTGCGCAGCTCCTTGACCGAGCTCTGGCGCCAGCAGCGCCTGGCCGCCAGCGCCCGCGAGCAGCTGGATGCCCACCGCCAGGCCATCGCCGACCGGCTCGAGGCGGATGCCGATGCCTTCGAGACCCTGGCCAGCGGCCTGGTGCGCGAGCTGGATCTGGACCGCTTCGAGCTGACGCGCTCCAATGCCCGCAAGGCCCGCGGCCAGCTGGGCGAGATGCCCGAGACGCCGGCCGAGCGGCGGGCTTACGCCACCGAGGCCGTGCGCATGACCTTGGAGACGGACGACCGAGAGAGCTTCCGCGACGGCCTGCTCTCCTTCCTGCCCGACCTGGTGGCCGACGAGCGCTGGGACGAGGCCTGGGTGCTCGAGCGCTGCGCCGAACGCGCCCTCGACCCGGAGGCGGAGGCCTGCGCCTTCCTCGAGGACGTGGTGGCGCGCAGCGTCACCTGATCGACCCGAAGTCGACGCGACGAACTTCCCGCATCGAGGTGCGATGATGGACTTTCTGGACACGCCCGTCTCCGAGGCCATGACCCGCGAGGTCGTGACCATCGACCCGAGCCTGAACGCCAAGGTGGCGCTGGACACGATGATGGACAAGGGCGTTCACATCCTGCCCGTGTCCAGCGGCATCGCCGGCGTGGGCGGCATCGTCACCCGCCATCACATCCGCCGCCTGCTCGAGAAGATGGAGCAGGACATGGACCGCAGCGGCGAGGTGCCCTCCGAGCCCATCCGCGAGGTGATGGTCTACTTCGTGCACAAGGTCAAGCCGGATACGCCCATCCGCGAGGTCATCCGGCTGATGGACAAGCACCACGTCCGGGCCATGCCGGTGGTCGATCAGGGTCAGGCGGTGGGCATCGTCACCCGCGGCGACCTGCTGCGCTACGCTCTGCGGCGCTCCGAATCGGAGTCCGAGTCGGAGGGCGGCGCGACCGAACCGTCCGCCTGACCGGGCACCTGCACCAGCCGGTCCTCCTCCAGGATCCAGGCGGTCAGCCGGCCGCCGTAGACGCAGCCCGTGTCCAGGCCGATCAGGTAGGGCGAGCCGTCGGCGCGGCGCCGGACAACCAGCCCGCCGGGCGCATCGTGCCCGAAGACCAGAGGCTTGTCGCCGGGCGGATAGTGATCGTGCCAGCGGGGCCCCTCGAGGCCATCGTGGGGCGGCCAGGTGCGGATGGTCATGAACTCCTGGCGGCTGGTGCCCGCCAGCCCGCGTTCGGGGTGGACGCCCGCATGGACCAGCGTGAAGCCGGGCTCGTCGAGGTAGAGCGGTAGGCGGCGTAGCCAGGGCAGGATCTCGGGTGCGATGGGCAGCACCTGCTCCAGCAGGTGGTCGTGGGCCGGCTTGCCGGTCTCGCGCCGGCTATGGTCCAGATAGCCTTCGAGGATGTTCAACAGCTTGGCGTCGTGGTTGCCCATCACCATCTCGGCGCCCGAGCGCTGGATGATGCGCCAGACGCCGACCGGGTCGGGGCCCTTGGTGAAGCCGTCGCCGGCCAGGAGCAGCCGGTCGCGCTCGGCATCGAAGTCCAGCGCAGCCAGCAGCGCTTCCAGCGGATCCGAGCAGCCGTGGACGTCGCCGACGAAGATGGTCCTGGATGGTCCTCGATCGATCACGACAAGCGCTCCTCTCGATCCCAGAGCGCCAGAAGGTCGCTGCGGGTGACGATGCCGATCAGCCGGTCTTCGTCGTCGACTACCGGCACCTGACCCCATCCCTCCTCGACCATACGCTGACGCAGCTGGCGCAGCGAATCCTCCGGCTGGACCGTCACCCGGCCGGACCGCATGTGCTCGGCCACCGGCCGCTTGTGCTGGTCGTGGAAGATGGCGCGGTCGACCTCGCGCCGGGTGATCAGGCCCAGCAGGCGACCCTCCTCGACCACCGGGAAGCCTTCGTGACCGTGCTGGCGCATGGCGGCTTCGGCTTCGGCGATGCTGGCCGAGGGCGGCAGGGTGCGCAGGCCTCGGCTCATCAGCTGGGCGACGCGAGTGGGCGGGCGGACCGAATTCTCGAGGGCTGTCAGCAGCCGTCGGCGCAGCAAGTCGAGATCTTCGCCGCGGTAGACCGCCGCCGCGGCGCGCCGATGACCGCCGCCGCCCAGGGCTTCGGCCACCGCGCCCACGTCCACCCGATCGGTGGTCGATCGGGCCACCAGCTGGACGTGACCGCGCAGGCGGACCAGCAGAAAGAGGCCGGCCGGATCGAGCAGCCCGAGCAGGCGCGGGGCCAGCGCGCTGATCTCCTCCACCGGCTCCGGACTCTCGGCGCTGGCGATGACGATGGGCTGGCCGTGGACCTGATGGGTCTCGGCCGTGGCCCGCAGCTGGTCGTAGAGCGCCAGCTGGGCCTCGCTGAGCTCCGGATCCAGGAACTCGTCGACCACCTCCAGCCGCGCGCCTTGCTCGAGCAGCCAGGCGGCGGCCCGCAGATCGCGCGGGCGGGTGCCGGTGTAGCTCAGCCGGCCGGTATCCTCGTAGATGCCCAAGAGCATCAAGGTGGCCTCGACCGGCTCCAGCTCGATGCCCGCCGGCTGCATCCGCTCGACCAGCAGGCTGACGGTGGCGCCCAAGCGCTCGCCCTCGAAGACGTAATGCTCCGGCAGGTCCGGCTCGCGGGCGTGGTGGTCGATGATCAGGACCGGCGTCTGCGGCGTCATGCCGCGCACGAACTGGGCCGTCTGGCTGTCGACGAAGATGGCCCGCTCGATCCTGGCCCGCGGCAGGGCATCGGCGTCGCGAAAGGGCAGCTGGCCGCGGTAGAGCACCAGGAAGCGCCGCAGGTTGCGGTTGAGTGCGCGCGGCAAGACCGGCACCGCCTCCGGGAAGAGCTTGTGGGCGCCCAGCAGGCTGCCCAGCGCGTCGAAGTCGGTGTGCTCGTGGGTCAGGATGACTTGCACGCGGGCCTCAGGGAGCCTCGAAGGCGCCGATGGACGGCGGATCGGCCCAGCAGCGGCCGGACAGGTCGCCGGGCAGCCACGTCCCGTCCGGCGCGGGGCCGGGCAAGCCGGTGCCGGCGGCGGGGCTGCCGGCCGGGATCGAGCCGTCGGGTCGCAGTTCGGGATCCAGCCCGACGACACCGTCCATCTCGGCGACCGGCAGCTGCACGGCGGAGCGCGCCGGATCGTCCGCGGCATACCAGAGGTTGTTGGCGAACTCGAAGCTGTCCGGATCGGTGCCGCCGCCGACGTTGACGTCGGCGCGCAGCTGCCCGCGGCCGAAGACGAAGAGGTTGTTGATCACCCGGCCGCGCGAGGCCGGCGCGAAGTCGAAGCCATCGGCCGAGCGCGTCTCCTGCAAGATCCGCATCAGCCAGACCTGGGGCTGGATGACGGTGTTGTGGGCCGCCATACAGTCGACGCAGCCGACGAAGGCCCAGGGCGTGTCTCCGCCTTCGATGAGGTTGCCGACCAACCGGATGTCGCGGGCCTCGGCGTTCTCGGCTCCCGGGTCCAAGGGCGGACGGAAGTAGTCGAAGCCGGTCGAGCCGCCCAGGTTCACCGCCCGCGCGCCGGCCCGCCGCATGCGGTTCCAACGGATTTCGATGTCAGCGCTGCCGCCCTTGGCCTGGATGGCGTTGGAGCCCATGTCCGCGAAGTCGCTCTGGACGATGCGCGCCCGGTGCACGCCGACCATGTCGACGCCGCTGCCCCCGCCGCCACAGCGGGCGATCTCGGCGCGCTGGATCAGAACGTCGCGCAGGCCGCTGAGCTTGAGACAGTCCTGGTTGCCGCCGCTGCCGACGTCGCGGATGGCCAGGTCGCGGAAGACGATGTGGTGGGCGGCCTGGTCGTCGTCGACCTCGCCGCCGTCGTCCGCATTGATCCCGTTGGACGATGCGCCCTCGACCTCGATATCGTGGACGACCAGCCAGGCCGGCCGCACCAGATGCAGGCCGTTGCTGCCACCCTCGATGACCGGGCGGTCCTGGCCGGGGATGCCGCCCAGCCAGATCGGGGCGCCCTCCGCGCCGCGCAGGTCCTCGATGTAGTGGCCGCCGGCGTATCGTCCCGGTGTGAGGCGGATGGCGTTTCCGGGTTCGCTGTCCATGGCGGCGCGTCGGATGCTGGCGTAGGGACGCTCGGCCGAACCATCGCCCGCCTGATCGTCGCCATCCGGCGCGATGAAGATCTCGCCGGCCGGCTCGAGCCCGTCGTCGAAGCTGGCAACGGCATCGCAGGTCCGGGGGGTCGGAGAGGGGAGCGCGGTCGGGCTGGGGCTCGCGTCGGCGGTGGGGCTCGGCGTCTGGCTGCCGGCTGGTGGGGTGATGGTCGTGGGGCTGCCGGCTATCGTCGGCGTCCGGCTCGGTCCGGGCGTCGAGCTACCCGGGTCTAGCCATGTAGCCGTGGGCTGGGAGGTGGGTGTCGTCAGCGGCGGCGGCGTGACGAGGACCGGGGTTGCCAGATCGGTGGCTTCGACGGACCGGATGCCGATCGGTAGGAAGAGAAGGGACCGATCAGAGCCTTGCGCATGAAGCTCGGCGCGCCGAGTGAGCTCGGGTCCGAGTACGGATTGCGAGACCAGTACCCCGATCAGCAGCATACTCGGCAGTCCGATGATCGAAGCGACGTTGCGGCTCGGTAGCGACGATTGACCACCCACTTGCGTCGACCCAGTCCTTCCCATTGCAGCTTCCAGACTTCTCTTTCGGGCCCGGCATCCTCGCACTTCGGATCTGCCGCCCGAAGCATACCATCCCAGCGGGGTCTCGAGCGGGTCGGGTCTGACGGGCTATTCCTCGCCTTCGTCCAACGCTGTCATCGTCTCGGCGGGTGTCCACACCCGTAGGTGCTCAGGTGACCGGTCGCGTTGCTGGCGGTCGAGCGTGACCAAGGGCAGTGCAAGCCGCTCGGCCAGGCCGAGGTAGATCGCATCACAGCCCCGCACGAGGTGCTCGGAGGCAATGCGGGCCGCGCGATCGGACAGCTCGGCGTCGATGACCGCGAACCGGAGTCCGGACTGCGCTCGAAGCAATCGGGTAGCGCGCAGTGCGACGGAAGGGTCGCCGCTGCCGCGAGCAAGACCGGATGCCACTTCTGCCAGGGCGATCTCGGGCACGTAACGGTCCATCCCCGCATCGGAACAGCGGTCCAGCAATTCCGTGGCTGACCGATGATGTGCTTCGGATGGGCGGAAGTCCGCCACCAAGACGCTAGCGTCTAGCGGCGCTGGTCCGAGATCAGGTCGACGGCAGAGTCGTCGCTGGTCCACGTTCGTTCGATCTCGGTGCGCAAGGCGTCGAGTTCCGCGCGAAGCTCCGATCGGCTCAGGCTTCGCGCCACGGCCGCATCCACATCTTCGTCGGGAGCATCGGTGGGTAGGTTTGCATCCAGCGGCAGCACCACGGCGGTCGGTCGACCGTGATAGGTGATGACATAACGAGCGCCTTCCTCGCGCACCCCACGGAAGATCCTGGTCGCGTTCCGCTTGAAGTCTTTGATGCCGATTCGATACATGACGACTTGGCTCCAGTGGATAAGAGACCACTATTCTGACCACCAATGTAGCATGGACGAATGCACGCGCCGAATCTTGTGAGCTGGCAGATCATCGTGCTCGGTGATGCACCGAATCGTGGCTCGAGCATCCGGCAGATGGAACGGTCCAGGCGGATCCGGACTGGCCTTCCGGTCGGCCCCGGTGGCGAGATGATCGAAGCCTCGATGGGGACGCCGGCTTGCCCCAGGGGCCCGAGGACCTGCCGCGCGAGCTGGTTCTCGTACTCGCCTCGACCGCAGGGATGGACGTCGAGCCGAGCATGGCTGTCGGGGCCGCGGGCGATCCTCCACGCTCGACGACGCCCGGCAGATGTCAACCGGCTCCGGCTGATGCGAGAGAGAGCAAGACCTTGCGGATCTCGAAGGATCGGGGTTGATCGACTCCGAGCTCGCCGGCTCCGATGAGCTGCCTCTCGAGCCAGCCATCGATCCCCTTGGAGCCCATTCGCACTTCGCGTCCGTGAACGTATCCGACACACCGGTCTCCATCGATACGTCGGCGGGATCCTTCGAAGACTGTCACCGGGTCACGATCACAGGCGGTTCCGCCTTCGGCGCCGACCGATGGCTATGCCGCGGAATCGGCTACGTGTGGACGAGCAGCGGAACGAGCGTGGCGGGCTCCTGTGTCTTGACGACATACGAGCTCATCGACTTCGACATCCAGCGCCGGGTGGCCGACCGCTCGGGCTTCGATCACGCCCTCGGCGGACGTTGACCGAATCGGGAGCGCGGAGACGATAGCCGGCACACGATTCGCAGAGCCTCGTCTGCTTGTCTCGCCAACCCTGTAAGCCAAAGCTCCGATCTAGCAACGTAATGGTCAATGGGGCACTTCCGACGCAACCGGATCGCCCCTCGCCCCGCCTCGACGCCCCCTGGCATCAGGAGCACGCCCATGTCTCGCAGCCTACGAGCGTCCAGGATTCTGACGCCAACGTTCCTCCTCGCCGGACTGCTCGCCTGGGCCGGGCCGGGTTCTTGGGCCTCGCCGGCCAGCGTCCAGGCCCAGCTGGCCTCCGACAGCTACCGTCTGGCCGAGACCTGGCAGGATCGACCCGCGCCCTTGGAATTCGCCGGCTTGCCCGATACGGCACGGGACGTGACCGTGCGGCCGGACGGCAGCCGCTGGGTCCTGTCGGGCCGGCAGATCGTCGGATTCGGCGCGAGCGGAACGCTGGTCGGCCGCATCGAGATGGTGGATGGAGGCGAGCATCGGATCGATGCGGGGCCGGACGGGAGCATTTTCGTGCTCTTGCACCTGGCCGCGGGCTCCTTCGTTCGGCGCTATGATCCGGCCGGCAAGGCAGACTTCTTCGTAGGGCTCCCCCAGATCGATCCGCGCGACGAGTACCGCGACATCGCGGTCGGGCCGGACGGGGGATTCTACCTGAGCCGCAGCGAGGACCATGGCTTCCTCCCCAGCAGCATCGATCGCTACGGTGCGGACGGGGGCATCATCGAACGTTGGATGCTCACCGAGGACATCGTCGCAGGTGAACCGTACATTCGGCCCTACAGCTTGGATGTGGGCCCGGATGGTCGGGTCTACGTCGCCTTCGTCCTGGCCCTCTGTTGCCAGGAGCAAGAGCCCCAACCCACGCCGACGCCCACCCCGACCCGTCCCTCGGAGGCGCCGCAATCGGGTCCGGAAGCGACACCAGCACGCGCGACGCCCTCGCTCGCGCCGATGGCCGCCCCGAGCTCGGCACGAAGAGGGGAGAGGCTCGCGCGATTCGAGCCCATGCAGGACCCGCCGCCGCGCCACCAGGTCGACATCCAGCCCATGCCGGCCGGCAGCGGCCTGCTCGAGATCGGCCCGGATGGCGCCTTCCGGCGCAGCGTGATGGCGGCCTTGGTCTCGGATGTCGCGGCCGGCCCCTCCGGCGTGTTCATCGTCGACCATTGGTCGGTGCATCAGATCCATCCCGGTCAGACCGTCGTCGATCGCGCAACGCCCGACTACGAGTTCATCGCGACCCGACAGCGGGGCCCCGAACGCTACTGGCCCATCCCCTACATGGACCACGCCCGGCTGGCGCCCGCCCCCGACGGATCGCTTCAAATGGCGGTCAACGCCTGCTTCTTCGACGGACTGGTGGACATCGGCCATCCCGACTCGCGCTTCACGGAGCCCCGGCTGGTTGCGAGGCGGAGCCTCGTGGGAAGGGGTGGTCCCTACCGCCCGCTGGCCATGGATCGATCCGGCGACCGGTTGACCATCTTGCAGGGCCACTTCGGCATCGATGCCGCGAGCGGGGAGCGGGTGCTGCGCAATCGTGGCGACAGCGCGGCGGTGCAGCTCTGGGGCACGGAGGGTGACTATCTGGACGACCGCTTGCTCTGCAGTTGGCTCGCGGAGACCACCGTCGACATCGCCGCGGATGGCGGGGTGCTCTACCACGTCAGCCCCCATGCCATCCTGCAACGGCCCGACGCGCTGATGCCCAGCTGGATCTACGGCGACCCCGGAGCCCAGTTCGGCGCCAGCGCGGCGGCGGACGGCCAGCTGGTCGTCCTCGATCGGCGCGCGCGGCGGATCCTGCACCTGGACGAGCAGGGCGGTGTGCTCGATCGGATCCGGATCGATACCCTCGACCCGCGGGCGGTGCTGGACGACCTGGCCTTCGACGGCCGGCGGATCTACGCCGCCGACATCGGCCGCGACCGCGTCGCCATCTACGACCTGCAGGCCGGCACCTGGCGCGAGTTCGCCACCCACGACGGTCCGCGCGCGCTGGCCCTGGGCGAGGACGACCGGATCTTCGTCCTGGGCCGCGGCGGCTGGGGCCTGCGCTACGACGATCACGGCCAGCTCGAGGCGGTCTGGGCCCTGCCGCGTCGGAAGGAGGTCGAGGCCACCGACATCGCCCTCCTGCCCGGGGATCGGCCGGTGGTGAGCTTCCTGGGCATCGAGCCCAACTTCGGCACCGAGCTGCACAGCCGCATCGCGGCGGCCGGCGCCTGGCTCTTCGAGCCGGCCCTCATGGCTCCCGGCGATCCGCCCCGCTCGCCCTCGGGCATCTGCCTGGTGGATCGCGACAAGCGGGCCCAGCCCGCGCGTCTGCCCCTCGGCGGAGAGGTCGAGGTGAGCCTGAGCGTCGAGGGCAGCTGCCCTCGACGCATGGCGCCGCATCAGGTGGTCTTCGTGCTCGATACCTCCTGGTCGATGAGCTGGGACGACAGCCTGGAGCGGGCCCGCGAGGCCATGCTGGCGCTGCTGGCCTCGATGGACCCCTGGGTGGGCCAGGTGGGCCTGGTCACCTTCAACGACGGCGCGGCCTTGGCCCAGCCGCTGTCGGGCGATCTGGCCGCCATGCAGGCCTTCGTCTCCGCGGTGCAGGCCGACGGAGACACGCGCTACGGGGCGGGGATCGAATTGGCGCGGCTGGAGCTGGAGGGATCGCGCGGTAACCCGGATGCGCAGCGGACCATCGTCGTCGTCACCGACGGCGGGGTGAAGGACGATCCGGGCCCGGACATCGCCGCGGCCCGGGCCGCGGGCATCGAGTTCCTGGTGCTGGCCTATCCCAACAGCTTCCCCGCGCCCGGCATCTTGCAGCTGCTCACGCCCTTCTTCGGCGATCCGGGGCGGATCCTCTTCGACATCGGACCCGGCCGGATCGAGCAGACGGCCGAGCGCCTGCGGGACTGGATCGAGATGCCCGGCCTCTTCGAGACCATCGAGATCCGGGACGAGATCCCGCCGGCCTTCGAGCTCGTCCCCGGCTCCATCGACCCGCCGCCGGCGCGCGTCGACGGCCGGACCATCACCTGGCAACTCGGGCCGGTCGACGCCGCCGATCCGCCGCAGCTGGGCTATCGTCTCACCGCGCTCGAGGTCGGCTGGCACGATACCAACGTCTTCGCCGACGCCGACTATCGGGACGTGCTCGGCAACGCGGCGCGTTTCGACTTCCCCATCCCGCGGGTGGAGGTCTTCGTTCCCACGATCACCCCCACGCCCACCCAATCACCGACGCCCACCGCCACACCGACGCCCAGCCGGACCGCAACGCCGCTGGTGTATCGAAGCTACCTGCCCATCCTCCTGCGCGAGCGCCAGAAGGACGAGCCTGCGCGGGCCGACATCGTCTTGGTCATCGATCGCTCGAGCAGCATGCGCGGCGCCAAACTGGAGGCGGCGAAGGCGGCGGCCGCACGCTTCGTCGAGGTGGTGGATCTCGGGCCGAGCCGCGTGGCCATCCTACAGTTCGATGCGACGGTCGAGCCGCTCTCGGAACTGAGCACCGACGCCGGCAGCTTGCACTCGGCGCTGGATCGCCTGACTTCGGGAAGTGGAACGCGCATCGACCGCGCTGTCGACGGTGCGCTCGCACTTCTCGCGGAGCGGCCTGACGCCTCCCGTGCCGCGGTGATCGTCTTGCTCACCGACGGCCTGCAGGTCGGCGAGCCGGAGTCTCTGGCCGGCGCCCTGACGCGCCTGGAGGCATCGGGCGCCCAGCGCTTCGCGATCGGCCTGGGAACGGATCTGGACGCGGCGCTGCTGCGAGATCTGGCCGGCGCAGCCGATCGCTTTCTCGTCGCGCCCGGCGCCGAGGATCTGCGCGCCATCTATGAGTCCATCGCCCGCGCCATTCCCTGCGCGGCGGCGGACTACTGGGGGCGGCGTTGTTGACGGGGGATGGTCGCTGGCGATCAGCAGCTCGGACGAGGTCGGATCGGCGTTCATGATCGAGCCTCAGGCATCGAGCTCGGACGCGTCGGTGTTCTCGAATCCATGGCAGCTGACAAGCGTGACGATCCGTCGGCGCGATAAAATCGCTTGACGCGGGGCGGGGGTTTTGGGGTACAATGGCTAGTGGACAGATGTTCGATAGCCACCCACGGAATGAACGAGCGCAAGGAGACAGCAGGTGAGCAGCGTACGGGTCTTGGTGGGCACGCGCAAGGGTGCCTTCGTCTTGAACGCCGACGGCAAGCGGGACAAATGGGACATCGCCGGCCCCTTCTTCGGCGGCTGGCAGGTCTATCACATGAAGGGCTCGCCGGTGAATCCGAATCGGATCTACGCCGCGCCGGGCATGGACTGGTTCGGCCAGCAGGTGCACCGCTCCGACGACGGGGGCCAGACCTGGGAGGAGGTGGGCAAGGAGTTCGCCTACGAGGGCGAGCCCGGCACGCATCAGTGGTACGACGGCACGCCGCATCCCTGGGAATTCGCCCGCATCTGGCATTTCGAGCCCTCGCTGAGCGATCCGGATACGGTCTACGCCGGCGTCGAGGACGCGGCCCTCTTCAAGTCCACCGATGCCGGGATGACCTGGCAGGAGCTGCCGGGTCTGCGCGAGCACAGCACCGGATCGAGCTGGCAGCCGGGCGCCGGCGGGCTCTGCCTGCACACCATCCTGATCGATCCCCAGAACGAGGACCGCATCTTCACCGCCATCTCGGCTGCCGGCGCCTTCCGCAGCGACGATGCCGGGCGGAACTGGAAGCCCATCAACAAGGGCCTGGTCTCCGACTTCCTACCGGACAAGGAGGCCGAGGTGGGGCATTGCGTGCACCGCATCGCCATGCACCCCTCGCGGCCCGAGGTGCTCTTCATGCAGAAGCACTGGGACGTGATGCGCAGCGACGATGCCGGCGACAACTGGCGCGAGGTCAGCGGCAACCTGCCCACCGACTTCGGCTTCCCCATCGAGGTCCACGCCCACGAGCCGGAGACGCTCTACGTCATCCCCATCAAGAGCGATGCCGAGCATTACGTGCCCGAGGGCAAGCTGCGCGTCTACCGCAGCCGCTCGGGCGGCGAGGAGTGGGAGCCCCTGACCCGCGGCCTGCCGCAGCAGAACTGCTACGTCAACATCCTGCGCGATGCCACCAGCATCGACCGCTTGGACGAATGCGGCATCTACTTCGGCACCACCGACGGCGTGGTCTGGGCCTCCAAGGACTCGGGCGACAGCTGGCAGGCCATCGCCACCGGCTTGCCGCGCATCATGTCGGTCGAGGTGCAGACGCTCCCATGATCCGCGTGCTGATCCCCGTCGCCCTCAGCAGCCAGGCCAAGGTGGACCCGCAGATCCACCTGGACGTCGAGGGTCCGGTGACACCGGATAGCATCCTGGACGCGCTGGAGGCCCGCCATCCGGTGCTCCGCGGCAGCATCCGCGACATCAACACCGGCCAGCGCCGGCCCTACCTGCGCTACTTCGCCTGCGAGCGCGACTGGTCGCACGAGCCGGCCGACGCGCCTTTGCCGGAGGCCATCGCAAACGGCGACAAGCCCTTCATCATCCTGGGCGCGATCTCGGGCGGGTAAGGGCACGTCAAGCAATAAGAGGCCCAACCGAGGGCGGTGCTGCGCCGCCGTGTTGGTTCGCTGAGAGGAGGTAATGGCAGCGCCATTGCCGACGAACAGCGGGCCGACACGGTGGATGCAGCGGCGTCCGAATTGGGCCTCTTATTGCTTGACGTGCCCTAAGTGGGCGTCGGCCGTGCCCGGCCCGAACCCGAGGGCTGTGGCTCGGTCCGCATCGGCGATTCGAGGACATCGAAGTCCCGATCGTAGCTGCAGATCGAGTCACAGCCGAGGGCTTGGAATGGCCGCGCAATCATGCGCCGGCTCGAGCGCCAATGCGCTCGACGAAAGTCCGATGGGCGTCGCTGCCGTGGCTCGACTGCTGAACCTCGAGCACCTTTGCCAAGTCGTCATCCAATATCGCCGGCACGTCGAGCACGAGACCCGGCAGCACCCGGCTCGCGATCCTTCCGCGCTCGCCCGCCACCAGCGGTCGATAGCGGCCGTCGACCCGTTCCCACCAGTCGATGGCGCGATCGCGCGTGCGCCACACCAGATACTCCTGCACTCCGTGGCGTTCGTAGACGGCGCGCTTGGTGTGCAGGTCGTAGGAGGCACTGGAGGAGGCGATCTCGATGATCAGCTCTGGCGATCCTTCGACGAAGTCGCTCGACGAGATCCGCGAATTGCCACCAAGCTGGGCATCGATGCGCGCCAGCAAATCGGGTTGGACCTCGTTCTCGTCGTCCAAGATCAAGGTCGCGTTGTCCGCGGCGGTCACGCCCGGCGTGACCGACACGTAGACACCCAGCCAAGTGGCTGCCCGTTGATGGGGTTCGGCGTGTTGCTTGATACCGAGTGGAGACGGCACGTAGACGATCCCTTGGACGAGCTCCGCCTTCTTGATGCGCGGCGTAGCCAGGTAGCGCCGATGGAATTCGGCGCGGCTCAAGCGATCGCCGGCCTCGAGGGGCAGAAGGTCGAGTTGGACGGCCATCGTGGTCTCCTTGGCCAAGGGGTCGATGGATGCATGTATCCTAGGCTATAGCAGCGGACGGGCACAAGCCCTTTGGCGACATGCTCGCGACAAGATAGCGACAAGTCAATGATGTTGGCACCGTGAATCCGCGCCTGAGCGCCCTGTATCCTCGACCGCGGCTGGGTCTGGCACGTGGCAACTGAATTGTTTGCGCGAGATCGCTTCACGCATCGATATTGCTGTCGTGTCGACAGCGATTGAGAACGCCGGCATGATTGGGGATCATCACTACAATGGAGGGGCCCGATCCATGTCCGATCGCATTCCTGCCTATCATGAACTCTTCAACCCGGTGCTGGAGGCATTGCGGAGCCTCGGGGGAAGTGCAACCATCGCCGAATTGCTCGAGACCGTGACCGAGCAGATGGGTCTGCCCGACGATGTGGCCGAGATTGCTCATGGTGATGGGAACCAGACCGAGGTCGGATATCGTATCGCGTGGGCGCGAACCTATCTCAAGAAGTTCGGATTGTTGGACAACTCGCAGCGTGGCGTTTGGAGCTTGACCGAGCGCGGGCGCAAGGTCGAGCAGGTTGATGCACTCGATGTTCAGCGACACGTGCGTGAGATGTATCAACGGGATCGGGAGCGCAAGTCGGCCACGGAACCGGAGGAAGGACAGGAGCGACCGGAGTTCGAGGACCAGCTAGACTGGACTGACGAGGTCCTCGCCTTGGTGAAGTCGATGGACGCCGATGCCTTCGAGCGACTTTGCCAGAGGTTGCTCCGCGAGTCCGGCTTCATCGAGGTCGAGGTCACGGGAAAGTCGGGCGACGCTGGTATAGACGGTCGAGGCGTGCTGCGGATCGGTGGCTTGATCAGCTTCACTGTGATGTTCCAGGCCAAGCGCTACAAGGACGTTGTCAGTTCGAACGTGGTTCGAGACTTTCGAGGCGCGTTGATGGGCCGAGCGGACAAGGGCCTGATCATTACCACAGGCCGATTCACCGCCGATGCCAATCGCGAAGCCACTCGCGACGGTGCCAGCCCAATCGACTTGATCGATGGTACGCTACTGGTCGAGAAGCTCAAGGAACTCGAACTCGGTATCAAGACCCACTTGGTCGAACAGGTCGAGGTGGACCCTGATTGGTTCGACGCGATCTGACCCTCGCATACGGGGCCGAGGCGCGGCCACCGTCAGCGGCGGTGAAACAACTGTCGAGATGCAGGTCCCGAACGTCTTAATCTTGAAGGTCGAGCCGGTTCACGAACTCCTGATGGTCCCTGCTACCGTGGTCGGACTGCTGTATTTCGAGCACCCTCGCCAAGTCACCGGCCAACATTGCCGGCACGTCGAGAACGAGGCCGGGCAGCACCTGGCTCGAGACGCGCCCGTCGTCGTCCGCCACCAGCGGTCGATAGCGGCCGTCGACCCGTTCCCACCAGTCGATGGCGCGATCGCGCGTGCGCCATACCAGGTACTCTTGCACTCCGTGCCGCTCGTAGATCTCGCGCTTGGCGTGCAGGTCGTAGGAGGCGCTCGACGAGGCGATCTCGATGATCAGTTCGGGCGGGCCCTCGAGGAAATCGTCGCGACTGCGGCGGGACCGGCCACCAAGCGCCTCGTCGATACAGACGATCACGTCGGGTTGAAGCTCATTGTCCTCGCCGAGGATCAAGGTGGCGTTGTCGGCCACGCGAATGCCCGGTGTGTTGGCGCGGTACACCTGGACCCAGCCGATCATATCGGCGTGCGGCTCAGCATGGCTAGTGAATTGCAGTGGAGACGGCACGTAGACGATCCCTTGGACGAGTTCCGCCTTCTTGATGCGCGGCGTGGCCAGGTAGCGCCGATGAAACTCGGCGCGGCTCAAGCGATCGCCGGCCTCGAGGGGCAGAACGTCGAGTTGGACGGCCATCGTGGTCTCCTTGGCCAAGGGGTCGATGGATGGATGTATCCTAGGCTATAGCAGCGGACGGGCACAAGCCCCTCGGCGACACGCCCGCGACAAGATCGCGACACCGGCGAGCCCCTGCACGACGCCCTCGGATCGTCTCGGCCATCGTGGAACGGTTCTTGCATACGCTCGGCCGTCGGCGTGAGGGATCGTGTACTCGAAATCGAACTCCGATCCAACCGGTCCAGTACGGATCCAAGGAGGCCTGCCGTGACCGTTCGACAAGCCATCGGGAAGCATCGAGTCGAAGGCGGCGTCCAAACACGCCTCCACGGGCTCGGCGGCGCACGCGTCTGGGCGACGGGGGTCGCCATCGCACTCTGTCTGTTGCTCACCGCATGCGACTACGCAACTTCGGCTAGCGGCCGCGTCCAGACGGAAGCGGGCGAGCCGATCGAAGAAGCGAGCGTTCAGCTGGAAGTTGGCAGCGGCATGCCCCGGGTCACGCAGACGGACGCAGAGGGCGCATTCGAGATCGCGGCCATGCACGGCTATGCACGGCGCGCTGCGCTGCGGGTCGGCAAGGAGGGCTTTCCCGAACGGGTGGTCTCCCTGGATTCCAGCGAGGACAACCCGGACCTCGTCATCGAGTTGGGGGCCGAGCCGCCGCCACAGCCGGCGGCGGCCGGGATCCCACTTTCCTTCGGCATCCCGCTAGGTCTGGTCATCGCCGTGCTCGCAGGGCTGCTCTACCTGCGCCGCGGTCGGCAGCGAACATGGCTGGTGCTGGCCACCTTGGGATTGCTGATGGCGGCCGGCACCGTGCTCCTCGTGGTTCTGGCTGCCCGATCGATGCCTTGAGCTCGATGACGAAAGGAATCGCGCCGCCGAATCCTCGAACTCGGGTCATTCGAACCCCGAACTGCCCCAAGGAGGCCAGCCGTGACCGATCGACAAGCCATCGAGAAGTATCTGGTCGAGGAGTTCTACGATGACTACCGCGAGGGCCTGATCAGCCGGCGCACGCTGATCCGCCGGGTGGCCTTCATCGCCGGCGGCATGGCCGCCGCCATCCCCGTGTTGGCCGCGGTGGGCTGCACGCCGGAGGAGCTGCCCTCTGCCACCGATCCCATCCCCGAGCCGGACACGCCGCTGCCGCCTACCGAAGCGCCGCCGGCCAGCCCCACCGCCGCGGCCAGCGAGGCGCGCAGCCCGCTATCGGTAGCGGCGGACGATCCGGCGGTCTCGGCCGGCATGATCACCTTCGACAGCGGCGGGGAGGCGATCTCCGCCTACTTGGCCCAGCCGGCCGAGGACGGCGTCTACCCCGCCATGTTGGTCTGTCACGAGAACCGCGGCCTCAACCCGCATATCGAGGACGTCGCGCGGCGTTTCGCCAAGGCCGGTTACGTCGCCCTGGCCGTGGACCTGCTCTCGCGCGAGGGCGGCACGTCGGCCTTCGATCGGGACGAGGTGCCGGGCCTGCTCAACGAAGCCGGCCCCGAGCGCCACGTGGCCGACTTCACGGCCGGCTTCGCACATCTGCAGGGTCTGGACAGCGTCGACGCCGAGCGCATCGGCATGAACGGCTACTGCTTCGGCGGCGGCATCACTTGGCGCTGCGCGGCGGCCATCTCGGGCCTGAAGGCGGCCGTGCCCTTCTACGGACCGGGACCCGACCTATCGGTGGTTCCCAACATCCAGGCCGCCGTCTTCGGCGTCTACGCCGAGCTCGACGACCGGGTCAACGCCTCCAAGGACGATCTGGAGCAGGCGCTGATCGATGCCGGCGTCACCCACCAGATGAAGGTCTATCCGGGCGTCGAGCACGCCTTCCACAACGACACCGGCGAGCGTTACGACCAGGAGCAGGCCCTGCAGGCCTGGGAGGACATGATGAGCTGGTTGGAGCAGTACGTCTAGACCGCTCGGTTGTCTCGCTGGCCCGCGGTTCGACGTCGAGCCGCGGGCCAGCGGGGCGATACGGCACGCTTCAACGGGCCTTTCCGATCCATCTTGACGCTCGACGGTGCGGGTACCAGTATTGACGCATGAAGGAAACCCCGTTCGATCTGTCTGCACTTCGCCGCTGTGCTGAGGCTCTCGAATTGGCGCTTACTCTGCTCGACCGACACGCAGGCTCGGCAGAGGAGCGTCGATTGCTCCGTGACGGGGTCATCCAGCGCTTCGAGTTCGCTTTCGAGGTGGCGTGGAAGACGCTCCGCAGGTACTTGCGCCAGTACGGACTGGAGTCGGTCGACCAACTCACGAATCGAGAGCTCTTTCGATTGGGCTTCGAGCAGGGGCTGCTCGACGATCCCGAGGCTTGGTTTACCTTCTTGCGTCATCGCAACCTGACCAGCCACGTCTATGACGAAGCCACGGCTGAGCAAGTCTTCTCCAGCGCTGCGCCCTTTCTGGCCGCGCTTGAGCGGATGCTCGAGGTGATGGAGTCGCGCCTTCGATGAGCTTGGACCTGCAGCCCCGGCACCTGGCCATCGTGCGATCGATTCTCCATCGGCGTCTGCCCGACCTGCGTGTCCTCGTCTATGGGTCCCGCGCACGTGGGGACTCCAGGCCGCATTCGGACCTGGACCTGCTCCTCGACTCGAGCGAATCGGTCGCGGAAGCAGTGCTGGCCGAACTCGACCTCGACTTCGCCGAATCCGACCTGCCCTTCCGGGTGCAGATCGTCGATGGCTCGCGCGTCGATCCCGACTTTCGCCGGCAGATCGCCTCGGACTTGCGCGTGATCAACGAAGGTCAACGTGAAGGAACCGTCGCAGATCCCCTGACCGAAGTTCGACGAGATCACGACCTGGATGGCGCAGGCTGAATCCATGAACCCCACGATTGCTGTCGAGATCTTCGCTCGCCATCGTTGGCTTCGTTGGCTCGGCCTATTGGCCCTTGTCGCCACGATCTGGATCGCGAACACGATCCTCTGGCTGCACGTCGGCTACATTGCCGAGATCTCCGACGCCCGCTTCTTGATCCTCGCCGCGGCCGGCCACCTCGTGGCCGGTTGGCTCGCCGGCCGCGTCGGACTGCGCTTCCGCTGGCTGGCGCTCGCCTCCGTCTTCATCGGTCCCTGGGCTTTGTTCAGCGTGATGGGCCTCATGACCATGGTGCGGAGCCTGATCGAGGTGAACCTGGCTCATGCCGCGCCGGGATTGGTCGCCATCGCGACCACCGTCGGTGCCGCCGCGCTTGGCTTCGTGATCGGTCGGAAGCGCCCGACCCCGACTTCCGCCCCGACCCCGTCCTGACCTCGACCGAGCGGTGGCCCCGGTCACCGATCCAGATCGCGAGAAATGAACATGTCCATATTTGTCGAGAGCCGGATTAAGGGGCCGATGGACGAGCTCTGGCGCTTGACCCAGGACCCCGAGCAACACGAGCGTTGGGATCTGCGTTTCTCGTCGATCACCTATGACTCGCCGCCGGCCGCGGGCGAGCCGCAGCGATTCCGCTACGCCACGCGCCTGGGCTTCGGGCTGCAGATCGAGGGCTGGGGCGAGACGGCCGGCCAGCGGGGCGGGGACGGCCGGCACGCTTCGGCCCTGCGCTTCGGATCGGAGGACCCACGCTCGCTGATCCGCGAGGGCTCGGGCTACTGGAAGTACGAACAACTAGAGGGCGGCCAGCTGCGCTTCGTCACCGGTTACGACTACCAGGTGCGCTGGGGGGCCGCCGGCCGGCTCTTCGACCGCCTCGTCTTCCGCCCGCTGATCGGCTGGGCCACCGCTTGGAGCTTCGATCGCCTGCGCTTGTGGATCGAGGAGGGGCTGGATCCGCGACGCGCGGCGCGGGAGGCGCAAGTGCATGCGATCTGCGCGGCAAGCCTGGCCTTCGTCTGGATCTGGCACGGCCTGGTGCCCAAGCTGCTCGGTCCGCATCCCGAGGAGCTGGCCATGATGGTCGAGGCCGGCGTCTCGCCGGCTTGGGCCGGTCCGATGGTGATGCTCCTCGGCGTGGCCGAGCTGGCCTTCGGGCTGATCTTCCTACCTGCTTCGCGGCAGCGCTGGCCCTGGCGGCTGACCATCCTGGCCATGATCGCCGCCACCATCACCAGCCTCCTCGGCGCACCCGAGCGCGCGCTGGCAGCCTTCAACCCGGTGACGCTGAACCTGCTGATGGTGACCGTCGCCGCGGTCGGTCTGATCCAGCTCGAGGGTCTTCCGTCGGCCCGTCGGTGCCGGCGCGAGCGGCCCGCCAAGTCGAATCCCGCGGATGCGGCCGGACCATGAACTCGATCTACCAACGGGCGATGGGCGAGTGCTTCGAGGACCTGCATCCGCGCATCCAGGAGCGCTTCGGCATCCACAGCGGGCAGGGGCGGGCGGCCATCGGCCGGGGCCGGATGGACGAGATCTGGCGCGGGCCGGCCTACACCCTGCCCTTCCTCTACCTGGGCAGCTGGCGCAACATCCTCTTTCCGGAGCAGGGCCGCGATGTTCCCTTCGAGGTCCAGAGCTGGGCCTACCGCGACGCCCTCGGCCGCGAGACCGTCACCTGGATGCGCAGCTTCGGCACCTGGCCCCGGCGGCGTTTCGATGCCTACATGACCTACAGCCCGCGCCGCGGCGTCATCGTCGACTACCTGGGCAGCCATCAGCACCTGGCCGTCGACATCCACCCGACGGTGGGTGAGGGCGGTGCGATGTGCCTGCGTTCGGGCCGGCAGCGCTTCTACGAAGGCAGGCTCGCCTTTCGCATCCCCGGCCGGCTGACCGGTCACGCCGAGGTCGAGGAGTCCTACGACAAGGGCTCCGATCGCTTTCGCATCCACGTCCGCGTCAGCAACCCGCTCTTCGGACCACTCTTCGGCTACCACGGCCATTTTCGGCTGGAGTGGGTGGACGCGACGGCCGGCGTGCCTCCATCGATCCTATCGCGTCGTGTCGAGTCGCGGGATTAGGCGAGTCGGAGTCGCGAGCCGGAGTCTGGATTCTCCTTCGAGCTACATGTTCCGCCGGTACTGCCCCCCGACCTCGTAGAGCGTCCGGCTGATCTGGCCCAAGCTCAGGCTCTGGACCGCGCGCATCAGCTCGTCGAAGACGTTGCCGCCGGCGATGGCCGCCTGCTTGAGGCGCTCGACGGCCTCCGGCGCGGCCTCCTCGTGGCGCTCGTGGAAGTCGCGCAGGCGGGACAGCTGGTCCTCCTTCTCCTCTTCCGAGGAGCGGATGAGGTCCAGCTGGGTCGACTCGTGGGCGCCCTTCTCGCTCAAGAAGGTGTTGACGCCGATGATCGGCAGCTCGCCGGAATGCTTGAGCCGCTCGTAGTAGAGGCTCTCTTCCTGGATCTTGGAGCGCTGGTACATGCGCTCCATCGCGCCCAAGACGCCGCCGCGGTCGGTCAGGCGGTGGAACTCGGCCATCACCGCTTCCTCGACCAGTTCGGTCAATTCGTCGATGATGAAGGCGCCCTGGTTGGGGTTCTCGTTCTTGGCCACGCCGAACTCGCGGTTGATGATCAGCTGGATGGCCAGCGCGCGGCGCACCGACTCCTCGGTGGGCGTGGTGATGGCCTCGTCGAAGGCATTGGTGTGCAGGCTGTTGCAGTTGTCGTAGATGGCGAGCAAGGCCTGCAGGGTGGTGCGGATGTCGTTGAACTGCACCTCCTGGGCATGCAAGCTTCGGCCCGAGGTCTGGATGTGGTACTTGAGCTTCTGGCTGCGGTCGTTGGCGCCGTAGCGCTCGCGCATGGCCACCGACCAGATGCGGCGCGCCACGCGGCCGATGACCGCGTACTCCGGATCCATCCCGTTGGAGAAGAAGAAGCTCAAATTCGGCGCGAAGGCATCGATGTCCATACCCCGCACCAGGTAGTACTCGACGAAGGTGAAGCCGTTGGCCAGGGTGAAGGCCAGCTGGCTGATCGGGTTCGCGCCGGCCTCGGCGATGTGGTAGCCGGAAATCGAGACCGAATAGAAGTTGCGCACGCCGTGGTCGATGAACCAGGCCTGCACGTCGCCCATCAGCTTCAGCGAGAACTCGGTCGAGAAGATGCAGGTGTTCTGGCCCTGGTCCTCCTTGAGGATGTCGGCCTGTACCGTGCCGCGCACCCGCGCGACCGTCTCGTCGGCGATGCGCGCGTACTCCTCGTCATCGACCATCGCCCGCAGCTCGCGGAAGCTGTAGCCGCCGCCACCCGGTTGCAGGCAGTCTTCTTCCGAGATCTCGATCTTGCCGGCCGCGCGCAGGTGCTTGCGCAGGCTCTGGCGGATGGCCGCGTTCATGAAGAAGGCCAGGATGGTCGGTGCCGGCCCGTTGATGGTCATCGAGACCGAGGTGGTCGGGTTGGTCAGGTCGAAGCCGGCGTACAAGGCCTCCATGTCCTCGACCGTGGCGATGCTGACGCCCGAGTTGCCCACCTTGCCCCAGATGTCGGGCCGGCGGTCGGGGTCCTCCCCGTAGAGCGTGACGCTGTCGAAGGCCGTCGAGAGGCGCTTGGCCGGGCTGTGCCGGCTCAGGTAGTGGAAGCGCTTGTTGGTGCGCCAGGGGCCGCCCTCGCCGGCGAACATGCGCGTGGGGTCCTCGCCCTCGCGCTTGTAGGGGAAGACGCCGGCCGTGTAGGGGTAGGCGCCCGGCGCGTTCTCGAGCAGCAGCCAGCGCAGCTGGTTGCCCCAGTCCGGGTAGTCGGGCAGGGCCACCTTGGGGATCTGCTGGTGGCTGAGGCTCTCGCGGTAGTTCTCGACCACGATCTCGCGGCCGCGGACCGTGTAGCGGTTCTGCGGCGCCGTGTAGGACTCGCGCATGGCGGGCCAGGCCCGGAGGAGCTCCAGCGAGCGCGGATCCAGGCGCTCGAGCAGGCCGTTGAAGGCCTCCATCAAGGGCTTCAGATGATCGTCGGCGCCGGCGATCCGCTCCGCCGCAAAGGGCGAGAGGGCTTCCAGCACGTCTTCGGGCCAGGCCGTGAAGTGCGCCACCGCCTTGCGCAGGGCCCAGAGCTCGCCGGCGATCTCGGCTTGCTCTCGCGCCTGCTGCTTGTAGCGCGCGACCGTGTCGGCCACGTCCGAGAGGTAGCGCACCCGCCGCGGCGGGATGATGTAGCTGCGGTCGGGCAGGCCGGCCGGCAGCGTCTCGGTATAGCGCCCGACCAATTCGCGCCCGGTCCGCTCCCGCAGCCGCTCGATCAGCGCCAGGTAGACCTGGTTGCAGCCGCGGTCGTTGAACTGACTGGCCATGGTGGCGAAGACCGGCATGGTCTCCGGATCCTCGTGGAAGCGGTTATGGGCTCGCTGGTAGGCCTTGCGCACGTCGCGCAGCGCGTCGTCCGCGCCGGGCTTGTCGTACTTGTTGACCACCACCAGATCGGCCAGGTCGATCATCTCGATCTTCTCGAGCTGGGTCTGGGCGCCGAACTCGGGCGTCATCACGTAGATCGACAGGTCGACCAAGTCGACGATGCCGGCATCCGCCTGGCCGATGCCGCTGGTCTCGGCGATGATCAATTCGTAGCCGGCCGCCCGCGCCAGCAGGATGGCCTCGTCCAAGGCCGCCGAGACCTCGCTGCCCGAGCCGCGGGTGGCCAGCGAGCGCATGAAGACCCGCCGGCTGCCCAGGCTGTTCATGCGGATGCGGTCGCCCAATAGCGCGCCACCGGTGCGCTTCTTGGTCGGGTCGACCGACAGCACCGCCACGCGGGTCTCGGGGAAGTCCTCGATGTAGCGCCGCACCAGCTCGTCGGTGAAGGAGCTCTTGCCGGCCCCGCCGGTGCCGGTGATGCCGACCACCGGCTCCGGCTGCTCCATGGCCTCGATGCGCGCCCGCGCGGCCTCGGCCAAGGCCGGCCAGCGCTGGGCGGCCGCTCTCCCCTCGGCCTCTTCCTCGGCCAGGCTGATCGCCCGCGCCAGGACCTTCCAATGGGCCTCGTCGGACTCGAGCGCTGCCACGCGCTCCGCGTCGACCGGGCCGATGAAGCCCCGGTCGTCGCCGTCGACGCCGTTCCCGTCGTCGCCCTTGGTTATGCTCGCATCGGCCGTCGAGTCCGGGGTCTCACCCGCTCCTTCGTCCGAGGCGTGACCATTGGCCTGGCCCGACATCGACTCGGGATCGCGACCGTTGCCGCTCGCTACGTCCGCCCAATGCCCCAGCGGCTGGCGCTCGGGCGGCTGCTGCCCAGCCACCGGATCGTAGTCGCAGAGCCGCAGGATGTCGTTGATCATGCCCTGCAGGCCCATTGCCCGCCCGTCCTCGGGATGGTAGACGCGGGCCACCCCGTAGGCCTCCAGCGTCTCCTTCTCCTCGGGGATGATGGTGCCACCGCCGCCGCCGAAGACCCGCACGTGGCCGCAGCCGGCCTCGCGCAACAGGTCGACCATGTAGCGGAAGTACTCCATGTGGCCGCCCTGGTAGCTGGAGATGGCGATGCCCTGGGCGTCCTCCTGGATGGCCGCATCCACGATGTCCTGCACCGAGCGGTTGTGGCCCAGGTGGATCACCTCGGCCCCGCTGGCCTGCAGGATGCGGCGCATGACGTTGATGGCCGCGTCGTGACCGTCGAAGAGCGAGGCCGCGGTGACGATGCGCACCTTGTGCTCGGGCCGGTAGGCCTCGACCTGGGGGGCGCCGGCCGGCGCCGTGGCCGACTTCGGCTCTTCGTCTACAAGTCCCGCACCGATGGCCGGGCCCGTGGCGCTCTCGCTCATCTTGCCTCGCTCTCCGCGCCGGCCGACGCGGGACTTCGAACCCCGAGGGGGCGTCCACGCCGGCCGCGCTGGCTGTCCTCGCAATCCGTCTCGACCATACTATATACCAGCCGACGGAACCAGGCCTCGTGCTATACTGCCAAGCCCCGGCCGGCAGCGCCCCGGCCATCACCCATGCCCCGACACCGACCTCGCGAGGGAGCCCCGCCAGCATGACCGAATCGAACGACCTGGATCTCGGCCCGGCCATCGATCCGCCCGACGAGCCCGACTTCGATGGCGAGGGGCCGGAGCAGACCGCCGAGCGCATGGGCCTGGTGGCCTTGACCGTCGACAGTCTGCGCCGGCCGGCCGCGGCCATGCGCCGCCTGGCCGACCATCCGGGCCGGCGTTGGATCTGGCCGCTCCTGGCCCTGGCCCTGGTCCGCGTGGCCGTCATCTTCGCCCAGTCCAGCGCCAGCCAGGCCGCGACCATCGCCGCCACCCAGGCATCGATGGCCAACCAGCCGGGCATGGATCCCGAGATGGCCGCGCAGATGTCGCAGAGCATGCAGCGCTTCGGGATGATCGGCACCGTCTTCGGGGCCGTCGGCGCCTTCGTGGGCGTCTTCATCGGCGCCCTGGTCGTGGCCGGCATCCTGCACCTCCTGGCCACCGTCATGGGCGGCCAGCAGGGCTTCACCCAGGTCTTCACCGTCACCAGCTGGGCCCGCCTGCCCTTGATCATCGGCGGCCTGCTGCAGCTGGCCTACGCGCTGACCGGCGGCTACGACCCCTGTCCGCGGGGCCTGGCCGGCCTGGTCGATTGTGGCGGCGATCCCAGCGATCCCACCGCCGTCAGCCTCTGGTCGCCGCTGCTGGCCCAGATCGAGCTCTGGAACCTCTGGCACCTGCTGCTGCTCGGCCTGGGTGTGCAGGCGGTGGCGCGGCTGACGCGCCGCAAGGCGGCCGTCGCCGTCCTGATCGTCTTGGCCATCATCGTCGGCATGGGGCTGGCCGGCACCTTCGTCAGCCGCGCCGTGGCCGGCTTCGCGGGCTGATCGATGTCCGAAGCGCCCGTCGCCACCGCTGCGGCGCCCTCGACGGCGACCGCCGATGCGCCTGACCGGCAGGACGCGCCCATCATCCGCGCGCGCCAGGTGGTCAAGGACTTCCCCCTGGGCCTGCGCAAGGTGCGGGCCCTGGCCGACGGCAACCTGGTCGTCTACCCGGGCGAGTTCGTGGTGGTGATGGGCCCCTCCGGATCGGGCAAGAGCACGCTGCTCAACCTGATCGGGGGCCTCGACCGGCCGTCCAGCGGGGAGATCGAGGTGGGCGGGCAGGACATCGCCCATCTGGACGAGAACGCCCTGGCCAGTTACCGGCGCGAGATGATCGGCTTCATCTTCCAGTCCTTCAACTTGGTGCCGACCATGACCGCGCGCCAGAACGTCGAGTTCCCGATGGTCTTCGCCGGCCTCCCGCTCGACGAGCGACAGCGCCGGGCGACCCACCTCCTGCGCCAGGTGGGCCTGGGACAGCGGATCGACCACCGACCGCTGGAGCTCTCCGGCGGCGAGCAGCAGCGCGTGGCCATCGCCCGCGCGCTGGCCAACCGACCGCGCATCCTCCTGGGCGACGAGCCCACCGGCAACCTGGATACCAAGACCGGCGAGGAGGTGCTGCGCATCCTGGGCGCGCTCAACCAGGCCGGCCACACCCTCTTGGTCGTCACCCACGACCCGCGCCTGGCCAAGCACTGCCATCGCCTGGTGCACATGCAGGACGGACGCATGCTCCGCGAAGAGCCCGGTGGCGCCGCGCCCTTCGGCCACGACACGCAAGCCAACGGAGGACCGACATCGTGATCCAACCCCGACATGCACGCCGCTCGCGCCGCACAGCTCGCTACGGCCGCGTCGCGACCGCGTTGATCGCCGCCTGGATGCTCGTTGCACATGGATCGGCGATGTCGCTCGGTTCGGAGTCTCGTCGCGTCCACGCCCAGAGCCCGGCGCCGGCCACCGAGGACCCCGGCCAACAGCCCACCGAAACGCCGGAGCCCACGCCGAGCAGCCAGCCGCCGACCGCGGCGCCGAGCGCCACGCTCCCGCCTTCGGAGACCCCCTACACGCCCAGCGCCACCCCGCCTGCGCCCAGCCCGACCTCGCGGCCGGCGGACACGGCGACCACCGCGCCCAGCGCGGTGCCCACGGCAGCCTCCAGCACGACCGCCACCGAGCCGCCGAATGTCTTGCCCAACGAGGAGCGGCCGCTGTTGGTGCTCGATCGCTACGACGTCGAGCCCGGCCAGCCCTCGCCCGGCCAGCAGTTCCGCCTGCGGCTGCACGTCAAGAACGAGGGCGAGCATTTTGCCGAGAACGTGCGCGTCGGCCTCTCCAGCCCCACCTTCCTGACCGTCAACCAGGGCGCGCTGCGCTACCGCAACAACATCGACGAGGGCGACTCGGCCGCCATCGAGGTCGACATGCGGGTGATCAGCGAGGCCAAGAGCGGCATCTACTCGATGGCGGTGACGCTCTACTGGGACGACTCCTACGGCGACAGCTACTCGGACGAGACCTCCATCGGCATCACGGTAGGCGAGGGCGTGGCCTCGAGGCCGGTTCTGACCGTCATCTCGACCCGCCTGCCGGCGCGGGTGACGCCCGGCTCGCCCTTCGAGCTGATGGTCGAGCTGCTCAACTCCGGCGGCCGCGAGGCCCGCAACGCGGTCGTCGCGCCGGCGGCCGGACCCCTGGCCCTACAAGGCGGGGCCGGCGGTCCGATCAACGTCCCGCCCGGCGCCAGCGCGGCCCTGCGCATGCGCATGATGGCCTCGGAGACCGGCGAGCCCGGCGCCACCACCCAGCAGCTCGAGCTGCGCTACGACGATCCGGACGGCGAACGCTATACCGAGAGCCACAGCGTCGGCCTGGTGATCACCGGCAAGGCCGCCGTCGGCCCGCTGCCCTTGGTCAGCGCCTACCGCACCCGCGTCGGGGATTCGGACAACGCGGCCCTGCAGCCCGGCAGCGTCTTCGAGCTGGAGCTCGAGGTGCTCAACGCCGGCCTGCAGGATGCGTCCGGCACGCGATTGTCCATCGGCGGCGGCAGCGGCAGCGCCGGCGCGGGCGTCTTCGGCTCGGTCGGCACCAGCAACCTGCGCTTCTTGGACCGCATCGGTGCCGGCGAGACGACCACCGTCCGCCAGCGCATGGTGGTCGACCCCGGCGCCAGCCCGGGCGCCTACGTGGTCGAGCTCAGCTTCGACTACGTCGATGCCGATGGCGTGTCGGCCACCTCGACCGAGCAGATCAGCCTCCTGGTCAGCCGCGAGGTGCGCCTGGCGCTCAACCCGATCAACCTGCCCACTTCGGGCGTGGAGGGCATGCCGCTGGGCTTGATGCTCGACCTGGTCAACCAGGGCGGCAACACGGTCAGCGTGGCCAACGCCACCATCACCGGCGAGGGCGCGGTCGAGACCTTCCAGCCGGTGACCGAGTTCGTCGGTCCGCTGGATGCCGGCGGCTTCTTCACCTTGCAGGCCGAACTGCAGGCGGCCGAGGCCGGCGAGGGCGAGATCGTGGTCACCATCGAGTACCTGGACGACTTCAACGAGCCGCGCGAGCTGGTCCAGCGCTATCCGGTGCAGGTCGAGGCCGCGCCCGAGATGCCGGTCATGGACCCCTCCGAGATGGACGACGCCCCGCGGGGCAACGTCTTCCTGCGCGCGATCAAGGGCTTCTTGGGGCTGGGCGCCTCGCCGCCACGGCCTTCGCCCGGCGGCATGCCCATGCCCGATGGCATGGGGCCGGCCATGGAAGGCGAGATGGCGCCGGCCGTCGAACCGATCCGATGAGCCTGGGTAGCGAGCGACGACGATGACCCGACGCGACGTCCTGGGCCTGGCCTGGGCCAACCTCAACCGCATGCGCGCCCGCGTGGCCCTGACGGCCATCGGCGTGATCATCGGCACGGCGGCGGTCATCGTCCTGATCTCCCTGGGCGTCGGCCTGCAGAGCTCGGCCGAGGCCGAGCTGGGCGGCGTGGGTGACCTGACGGTCATCGAGGTCAACAGCTTCGGCGGCGGCATGGTGGCCATGGGGCCGGGTGGGCGCAGCGGTGGAGGGGACGAAGCCGTGTTGGACGATCGTGCGCTGGCCGATATCCGCGAGATCCCGGAGGTGGTGGCGGCCACGCCGCGGATGTGGTTGGAAGGCGCGGCCGAGATGTCGCTCGGCCGCATGGACAGCTTCGGCTCGCCCCAGGGCATCGATCCCGAAGCCCTTCAGGCCCTGGCCTGGGAGCTGGACGCCGGCAGCTTGCGACTGACCCGCGGCCAGATCCTGATCGGCAAGAACCTCTTCGAGAACGATGACTTCGGGATGATGATGCGCGGCGGGCCCGGTCCGCGTGGCGCGGTGCGCGTCGATGGGGGTGGCGGCTCGGGCCGGCCCGAGCCGGAGCCGCTGGCGCCCGAGGAGCTGGTGGGCCGGACGGTCACCCTGCGCTTGATCAAGTTCGACGATGAGGGTAACGAGATCGCGCGGGCCGAACGCCTGCGCGTGGCCGGCGTCCTGGCCAGCGACAACGAGAGCCGATCGGCCTACGTCAGCCTGCAGCAGGCCATCGACTACAACAACTGGCTGACCGGCACGCGCCGCAACGCCCGCGACGGCTATCAGAGCGCGCTGGTCAAGGTGGCCGAGCGTTCGGCGGTCTCCGACGTGCAGGCCGCCATCGACGAGATGGGCTTCAACTCCTTCTCGATGCAGCAGATCCTGGAGAGCATGAACCAGGTCTTCTTGATCATGCAGGCGGTGCTGGGCGGTGTGGGGGCCATCGCGCTCTTGGTGGCGGCCTTCGGCATCGCCAACACGATGACGATGGCCATCTACGAGCGCACGAAGGAGATCGGCATCATGAAGGCCATCGGCGCCAACAACAACGACGTGCTGCAGATCTTCCTCAGCGAGGCGGCGGCCATCGGCTTCGCCGGCGGGCTCTTCGGGGTGGCCATCGGCTGGGGCCTGGGCTGGGTCATCGACTTCTACGTGCGCAACGTGCTCTTGGCCGATCAGGCGGCCAACGCCGCGCCGGGCGATCCGGTCAACCACATCGTGGTCACGCCCTGGTGGCTGATGGCCTTCGCGCTGGTCTTCGCGACCCTGGTCGGCCTGATCAGCGGAACCTATCCGGCTTTGCGTGCGGCCAGCATGAAGCCGCTGCGGGCGCTGCGGACGGACTGAGCCGGCCGAGGAGGAGCCCGGTCACCGCGTCGATCGCACCGCGCGCGACCCGCCGCGATGGCCGTGCTACAATGCCGGCCAAGCCAGCAGCCAAGGGGGATCCCGTGACTCAAGAGCTCGTCGATCTCAGCAGCCCGGTCCGACAACGCAGCGAGCCCAGCTCGCTCTACGGACGGCTGGTCCTGGCCTCCGGAACGGCCAACCTGCCCCTGGCCGAGGAGATCGCCGGCTACCTGGGCGAGGACCTGCATCCGGTCGAGATCACCCAGTTCGCCAATGGCAACACCTTCGTCCAGCTGGGCCAATCGGTGCGCGGATCGGACGTCTTCTGGATCCAGCCGACGGCCTACCCCACCAACGACAACCTGATGGAGCTGATGATCGCGCTGGACACGCTCCACCGCGATTCGGCCGGCCGCATCACGGCGGTGGTGCCCTACTACGGCTACGGGCGCTCCGACAAGAAGGACGCGCCGCGCACGCCGATCACGGCGCGATTGGTGGCCGACATGCTCTCGGTGGCCGGCGCCGACCGGGTCCTGATGATGGACTTGCACGCGGGCCAGATCCAGGGCTTCTTCTCCATCCCGGTCGACGACATCACCGCAGGGCACCTCCTGGCCCAGTACATGCTCGACAAGGGCATCCAGAACGGCGCCGTGGTCAGCCCGGATCTGGGCAGCGCCAAGAAGGCGCGCAACTTCGCCATGGAGATGGACTGGCCGCTGGCCCTCATCGAGAAGCGGCGCAGTCCGGACGGCAGCTCGACCCGGGTGATGAACCTGATCGGCACCGTCGAGGGCAAGGACGTGGTCCTGGTCGACGACGAGATCGACACCGCCGGCACCATCTGCAACGCGGCGCACTTCGTGCTCGAATGCGGCGCCCAGCGGGTCTTCGCCATGGCCACCCACGGCATCTTCTCCGAACCGGCCCCCGAGCGCTTGCGCGATGCGCCCTTCGAGGAGATCGTGGTGACCAACACGGTGCAGCTGCCGGCCCACAAGAGCCTGCCCAACCTGACCGTGCTCAACGTCGGTCCGCTCTTGGGCGAGGTGATCCGGCGCATCCACGTCGGCCGCTCGGTGGGCGAGATGTTCGACGAGTGAGGGGCTTGCCGGTCGACCTCGCTCCGAACCGTCCCTGACGAGCGACGATGAACGAGATCGTCGAGGTCATCCAGCGCTACTCGGCCTGGCTCTACGTTCTCCTGGCCATCCTCATCCTGCGTCAGATCCGCCTCCTGTGGCGCGCCGCCCGCGAACACGACACCTCGCTCTTCGGCTTGGAGCGCGAGACCGCCACCGGCAAGGCCGTGCGGGCCCTGGTCAGCCTGATGCTCTACGCCGCCATCGGCCTGGCGGTCTACTCCATCACCAGCGTCGCCCCGCCCCCGGCCGAGGAGCCCGAGTCGGCCCCGGCCATCCTGCGCACGCCGCCCACGGCCATCCTGCCCACCGACACGCCGACGGCGCCGCCCTACACGCCAACCCGACCGCCGGCCCGCATCGTCACGCGCACGCCGGAAGGCGGATGAGGCCTCAGGGGCCTTCCGCTTCGCGGTCTTGGAGCATGAAGGGAATGTGGAGGATCTTGCCCGGCTCGGGCGTTCGAGACGGCGTGCCGGTCGGCGTGCGGCTGGGCGTCGGGGTGTAGGTGACCGGGGTCGGCGTGAGCTCCGGGGACGAGGTTCGGGTGGGGGTCGGCGGCGTCCGGCTTGGGGTCGGCGTGCGCGTGACCGTCCGCGTTGGCGAGGGCGTAGGGGCCGAGACGCGCCAGCGGGCGTAGAAGACGTCGCTGGCCGAAGCGCCCGGCGCGGTGGCCACCCAGACCGCGTGGACCATGTCGCTGGGCTCGTGATAGGCGATGTGCGGCATGCCGACCGTGCCCGTGAAGACGGTGGCGGTGATCGGCGGCGCGCCTTGCAGGAAGCGGATCTCTTCCTTGACGTGCGGGACCAGGCGCTCCTGCCAGAGCAGCATCGATCCGAGGCTGTCGTCCAGCTGCAAGCTGGGCTCGCCGGAGGCCGTCTCGCTCTGGCTGAGGTTGCCGGGCTGCGTCCAGGGGCTGCAGGTCTGGATGACCTCCTGGCGGAAGTCGCCCGGCGCGTAGACCGCCTCCTGCCAGGCCAGGCAGATGTTCTCGCGATGGGTGGCGTCCAAGACCGGCCGGCGCGGCTGTCCCAGCAGATAGTAGGGGCCGATCTCGCGGTTGACCGAGGGCGTGGGCGCGGCGGCGTCCATCCACAGATGGCTGATCTCCGAATCCGAGCCGTAGCTGTTCATCCAGGTGACGTGCATGTCGGTCAGGCCCGGCCCGTCGCTGGCCGGCGCCGCCTGGGGCGCCTGGACCCGGTCGTCGAAGAGGCTCAGCGTATCGCCGATGGGGTCGCGATCCGGATCGTCGCGCAGCGAGGCATACTGCGGCCGGCGCTTGCCCGAGGCCGAGGAATCCACCCAGACCAACCAGAAGCGGCCTTCGGCATAGGTGATGGATGGCTGCACGCCCCCGTCGCCGGTGGGGACCGCGTCGCCGCGGCGCGCCCAAGCGCCTTCGGTCTCGTCCCAGCGGTTCAAGAGGATCTTGAACTCGGGCGTGCTGCCTCCGTCGTCACCGGGGCGGCCCGAGGCGTAGGCCGCGGCCGCGCCCTCGCCGGCCCAGGTGACCAGGGCCGGGTCCTGGGCTGCGCGCGCCAGGGTCGTGACGGGCGCGAAGCTGCCGCCCGCCGGTCGCGATCGGGCCATCAGGTTGCTGCCCGTGGCATTGCCGTCGACGACCTCCTGCCAGATGACGTGCACCCGGCCCGAGCCGGTCACGCCCACCCGCGGGAACTCGGACTCGCTGTCGGGCGAGGCCGAGAGGTTGATCGGGGGGTCCTCGAAGCTCAGCCGGAGCCCTTGCGGATGAACCGCACCCGGCACGGGGCGCAGGAGCCAGACAGCCAGAACGCCGGCCGCGGCCAGCAGCAACGAGGCGGCTGACCGCGCGGGTCGCTGGGCTCTCTGTCCAGAGGATTTGTCGGTTTGCACTTAGGGCCAGTCCGTTCGCAGGCGGACGGCGTGCCGCATTCCCTCGTCGTCGGGCCGGATGGTCACTTCGGCGCGCATGCCGGTGGCGGCCGGCGCCCGGCGTTCGTCGACCACCGCCACGTTGCCCACGGTAAAGGTGTAGGGCCGGGTCGCGCCCGGCTGGCCCAGATCCAGGGTCCAGGTGCCCAGCAGGCCGCCGGCCGGCAAGTTCAGGATGGTGCCCTCGACCCGCGCGGGCGGTTCGGGGGTCGGCAGATCGCGGATGGACTCCGCCCGCACCTGATGACCCCTGCGCATGCCCTCCACCTCGACGGGCCGGCCGGGCACCGGGCGCTGGATGGTGGCGGCCAGCGCGCTGGGCACATGCACTTCGTGCTCGTCGACCACGAAAAGGTAGGCCACGTTCTCGAAGGGCGAGCCCGAAGTCTCTTCGGACAGCCACTGCACGACGCCGCGGAAGGCCACCGCATGCTCCGACTCGTCATCGGCGCGCACGATCTCGACACGCGAGGCGACGAAGCTGCCGTCCTGGCCTGTGGCACCTTGTACTTGTACGATGGCGCCGACCACCAAGTCCTCGAGCCGGTCCACCACGGTAAAGCCCTCGACCAGCCGGATGGGCTGTCCATCCACCTCGAGCTGCGGCAGCAAGGCCGGCGGCGTGGCGGCTCTGACCTGGCTGACCCGGCCGAGGAACTTGCGTTCGGGCTGGCTGACCAAGAAGGTCACCTTGTCGGCCAGGTTGACCGTCTGCAGCTGCTGGGCCTCGATCAGCACCACATCGCCGGGTTGGGGGCGGACGTTGGCCGGTACGAACTGGGTGCCGCGGTCGACCCGCACCCGCCAGGGACGGGCACGCTCCAGGTCGCGCAGCAGCCAATCGCCGTAGATGCCGGCCTCCGGCAACTCGGTGATCCGGGCTTCCAGCCGCAGCCGGTCCGGGCCGATGACGTTGTCGCCCGGCGGATAGGCCACCTCGCAGCCCTCGACGAAGGCGATCGAGGTCTTCAGGCCTCGGACGAGTTCCACCGGCTCTCGGATCTCGTCGAAGATCAGCTGCACGGTGGCACGCTGACCGGCCGCCAAGGTCACCGGGCGCTCGACCGTCTCGCTGACGCGAACGAAGACCGGCGTGCTCTGATTGGCTTGATCCAGCAGCCGTTGCTCGTCCTCGCCGGCGTCGATCAGGGTCAGGCTGCGCAAGCGCATGGTGCTCATGCCGCCGTTACTGGGCCAGGTGATGCGCAGCGACTCGAACTCCAAGGGATCCGGCCCCGCATTGCGCAGCTCCATCTCGACCGTCTTGTCGTCCGGCAAGACCGAAGGCTCCGCGAGGTTCAGCGCGCATTCGGGCGCCATGGGCGGCGAGGTGACCAGCAGCTCGGCACAGGGCTCGCCGGCCCCGTTCTCGAAGTCCAGGCTGAGGCTGTAGGGCCCCCGTACCGCATCCTCTGCGAAGCCGAGGCGCAGCGTCTGGCTGGCGCCGCGGGGCAGGCGGGCCGACTGGGTCAGCTCGATGCGCAGCGGCTCGGCCGAATGGGGAAGGGCTTGCTCGAGCAGCTCGATATCGCCCAAGCGGAGGCTGGTCAGGGCGCCGTTGTGCACGGGCCAGGCGGCCAGGAGGCTCTGCAAGAAGGCGTCCGAGCCGCTGTTGTCCAAACGCACCTCGACGCTCTGCTCGTCGCTCTGCCGGGGCAGGAGGTCGCTGGCCGTCACCCGGCAGCCCAGATCGTCCTGTCCGCGCAGGGTGGTGGCCACGGCATAGCAGCCGCCGCGGAAGTGGGCGATCAGGCTGAGATCCCCGTCGGCTACCTGGTCCAGGACCTGCTGTCCGGTCGCCCAGAGCACCGGGTCCGGGCCGGGCAGACCCGGCAGCTCGCCACCGCCGGGTTCGGTCGAGAGCGCTGCGAAGGAGAGCTTGAGCTCGACCGATCGGCCGGGACCGATGGGCAGCGGGCGGGCCAGCAGGATGCGTGCCGGCGAATCCTCGATCGGGCGATCGTGCAGGATCCGGCCATCGATCAGGATCTGGTCCAAGCGGCCCTGGTGCTCGGGTTGCCAGATCAGGTCCAGGCTGGTCAGGGTCTGGGTGATGCCGCGTCGATTGGAGAGCAGCATGGTCGCGCTGCGGCGGCCCATGTCCAGGGATTCGAGGACGGTGCCGCAACTGGGCGAGGCGAGCCAGGTCGAGCTGTCGGCCCGACATCCGCCCGCGCCGAGCACGGCTAGGCTGTAGCCCTTCTCGGCCGCCGCCCGCTCGAAGCGCAGCTCCAGGTCCAATTGCTCTTGGCCCGCCAACGTCAGCCGCTGGCCCAGGCCGCGCTGCAGATCGATGACCGCCGGCGGGCGCTTGGCGAGCAGATCGAGATCCAGCGGCGAGCCCTCCCGATCGATGCGCAGCCCGAGGAGCGCGCCGTTGTCGGTGGCCGGCCAATCCAGCTCCAGGGCGGCCAAGTCGATGGCGCTCTGGCCCTCGTTGCGCAGCTGGTATCGGACGCGGCCCTCGACGGCCGCATCGAACAGGGGCTCCGAGACGTTCAGGGCGCAACTCGGGTCCTCCCCGGTGCCCAAGGACACTTCGCAGCCGCCATCCAGGATCAGCAGCATCGGACCGGGCGCCCAGGCCGATGCGTCGTCGCCCTCGAAGACCAGGATCAATTCCAGCGGCGGCTGGTCGGGCAGGAGCTCGGCGTCCAGCTCCGTCAGGTCGATGAGGGCGGGACTCTCGGCGGCATCCACCGCCATCTCGGCCTGGCCGAGCTGGAGCCGGCTCAGTCGGGCATCGCCCGTCCAGGTGGCTTGCAGCGCACGGGGAAGGCTCGGGTCCTGGCCGGCGTTCTGCAGCCGGCCGCGCAACACGATCCGGCCCGCATCGCGCTCCCAGCTCAGGGGCGTGGCGACCAGGCGGCAGCGGCTGGCCGAGCTAGGGGTTTCGTCGGCCGGCCCCATCGGCGCCTCGAGCGGACCGTCCAGCGGCCGATCCAGCGGCGACGAGGCAGCCGGCATGCTCCCATCGAAGCCCGCCCCGACCATCGCGGCCACGAGGGCGAGGCCGATGAGCAGTCCGGAGAGCGCCGTTCTTTGCAAGGGCCGTGAAAGCATGAGGTTCTCGCCCGTTTCTGGTCGCCGCTGGGCAGGGGCCGGCTTATGATACTGTCATCCCAGGGGCGATTCAATCCCCCGCAGAAGGGGCCCGCCATCGGCCAGGTCGTCCGTCGGCCTCGCGTCGGGCGGCGGTTGGTTCGGCATCCGACGAGCGCCGGATTGCCGGGCCTTGCACCGGTCAGGCAGCGGTCGGAAAGGGGTGGGGCTCAGTCCAGCGGCCTGCCGGCCGAGTCGCGGAAGCCGGTGAGGAACCGACCCGGTTTGGCGATGATCGGGGGTGCTCGAAGCCCGACCCCTTCCGCACCCGCGCTCGGAACCGGCGCTCAGCGACCTGCCGGCGGTGGTGGCGCGGCGCCCGGCCCGGATTCGGTTGGCAAGGGGCGGGGCTCGCTGGATGGAGTGGCCTCGATCTCTTCGGTCGGCCGGGCTTCCTGGGTCGGTGCGGCCGCTTCGATGATCAGGATCGTCTCGGCTTCGATGCGATCGTCCTCGACGAGCCGGCCGGTGACCTCGACCCACTGCCCTTCGGCCAAGCGGGTGGACATGCCGCGAATCTGCGTGTCCGGACCCACTTCGACCGTCTCGCCCGTGTCCAGCCGGAATCTCTGCCGGCCCTGGCCCAGCGCCTCCAGGTTCTCGACCAGGCCCTCGCGCGTCACCTCGTCGGCCGGTGGCGTGAGCAGCTTCAGGTCGATCAGTTCGCGCTGTCCCAGGCAGTCCAGGTAGGTGATCTCGACCTCCGCGCCGCGCACCAAGCCCGGCAGATCGACCAGGCGCTCGGGGAGTGTGTATACCCGACCGTTGGTCAAGAAGATCTGGCTCCCATCCAGCTTGTCCACCGTTCCGAGCTCCTGGCCCTCCCGGCAGGCAGCATCGGCATTGCGGATCTCGACCTCGACCACCTGCCGGGGTGTCGTGCCCTTGCGATAGCTCAGCGAAACCAGGTCTCCGACCTCGATGGACTCTCGGATCTCGGCCGGGACCATGGACAGGTCGAAGTCGACCTTCTCCTCGCTGATGCTCTCCATGATCGTCCAGAGCACGCGATCCCGCTTGTCGATCACCAGACCTCGGAAGCGGTTGAGCCGGGGGGCGATGGCCGGGTCGCCGTCGGGATCGGCTGTCGCGCTGGGGAGGGCCGTGGGCGACGCCAGGACGGTCGCGGTGACCGGTGGGGTCGGTTGCAGCGTGGTCGTTGCAGCGGACGTGGGCGTGCTGCCCACCGTCGCCGTCGCGCTGGGCTGAACCGGGACCGTCGTCACCTGACCGGTGGCCGTCGGGGTCACCGCTCGGGTGGGGGTGACGGTCAGGGTCGCGGTGACCGTGGCGGTCATCGGCTGGTCGGGTTGGTCGAGGACGCGCACCGACAGGGCCAAGGCATGACCGGAGGGGCTTCGGGCGCTGATCACCCGGAGCTTGAGGCGGCTGCCGCGCGGTACCGAGGACATGCTGCCCCAGGCGCCCGGATCGAAGCTGGTCTTGTCGCTCCAGCCGTAGGTGCGGTTGTCGGTGTTCTCGCCGCGCGGCGGGACCCGGACGCTGAGGCTGCCGAAGGCTTCATCGCCGGAGCTGCCCTCGCGACCGAAGTCGAGCAGCGCACCCTCGATCGAGGCTTCCTCTTCGCGGCCCAGGGCCATCAGCTGCTCGAGCTCCGAGGCGCGCAGGCGCGCCTGTTCGGCCCGGAGATCGGCCACCGAATCGGCGTTGAAGGCCGCCATGAGCAAGTCGACCGACTCGTTGATGCGCTTGATTCCGTAGAGCGGGTCGCCTGGCAATGCCTCGCTGGCCTGCGTGCCCAGAGCCTGGCTGGCGCCCAAGAAGAGCAGCAAGGCGGCCATGGAAGCCAGGGCCAGGCGGGACACGCCGCCGCGACCGAAGAAGCCGGCGATGCTGCCCAGGGCTGAAGCCCAGGCGGAGCCCTGCGCGTCCGAGGATGTCGTAGTGGTTGCAGCCGCCCCGCGCAATTCGGCCAGACGTCCGGCGGCCTGCAGCATGCGTTCGCGGCCCGGCGCCAGGCCGGCCGGCGGCGCCGGCGGGATGATCGCCTGCCGCCCCAGCCGCTCGGCCATGGTCACGAGGCCCAGCGTCTCAGGCTCCAGGTCCAGCTTGCGCGCAGCACCGTTCTGCGATAGCGCTTGGTCCAGGCGCTCGGCCGCCGGTGACAGGACTTCGGCGTCCTCCGCCTCGGCGCCGGCCGCCGCGGACGCGACGGCCAGCAGGCGGGTCCGGCCGGCGGCCAGACCTGCGGGGGCCGGTGGCGGCTCGCGCCGCTCATCTCTCAGGCGCTCGGCCAGTCGGAGCATGGCTTCGGAGGGCTTGCCGTTGCCGGACCCGTCCTTCGATTCGGCGCCGGCCAGCCCGAGTCGCCGGGCGATGGCTCGATCCAATGCCTCGTCCGCATCGGGATCGGCGGACTGCCCATTGGTATGGACGGCGGTCGCTTCGAGACCGTGGGCCTCGCGCAGGGCGCTGGCGGCGGCCAGCATGCGGCCGCGGCCGGCGCTCAGGTCGGGTCGCGGCGCTACGATGCGTTCCGCGTCATCGGCCAGCGCAGCGGCCACGCGCAAGAGGGGCTCGAGGGCGGGCGCATGCTCGGGGTGGTCGGCCAGGCAGGCCGCCAGCGTCTCCCCTTCGCGCATGCGCCGCAGGCAGCGGTCGAGCGCTTCGCGCACCCGCCGTTCCTCCTGCCTGCTCGCTTCCTGTCCCATTTCGCCCGTCAGTTCCTATCGATCCTCGAAGCCCGTCTAGGCCTCGACCTGGGTCTCCACGACATTGCGTAGCGCGCCCAGTGCTCGGTGTTGGAGGGCCTTGATGGCCCCTTCGGTCTTGCCCATGATCTCGCCGACCTCGGCATTGCTCAGGCCTTCGACGAACTTGAGCACGACGACTTGTTGTTGATCTTCGGTCAGAAAGCGCATCGCCGTCTGTAGCTGGCTCGAATGGAAGACGCTCTCGAAGCTGAAGCCCGGCTGCTCGGGGGCCATCCACCGCTCGTCGAGCTCCACGCCTTCCTTGCTGGCCGGCCTTCGGAAATGGTCGACCACCAAGTTGTGCGCGATGCGATAGAGCCAGCCCTGCAGGCTGGTGTTCCAACCGCGATCGCTTCGGATGGCCTCGAGCATGCGCACGAAGACATCGCTGACCAGATCCTCCGATAGCTTCGGATCACCGGTACGGTGATAGACATAGCCGTAGATCTTCCCGGCGTAGATGTCGTAGATCTCGGCCAGCGCTTCCGGTTCGAGCGCCATGGCCTTTTGGCGAAGAGCTGCTTCGCTCACGTCGATGGCTCCCATGGTCGAATCATGTTGAAAGACGCAGCAGGGGCCCGCAAAGATACGGCCAAGCGGCGATCGGCCTTCGATCACGGCCCGCTTGCACGCTTCGAGAATGCCCTCGCACGCCGCGAGCTCCAAACGGGGATGCCGGCGAGCCAGGTCGCCAGGCTCTC
>CAZJWJ010000043.1:0-41156 GCA_964549495.1 uncultured Anaerolineales bacterium
TCGAATCCTCGGCACGCAAGGCCAGCCGCGACGCCTCCTTGCGCATGCTGCGCTACACCTTGCTGCGGCTGGTGGCGCTCTTCTTCACCGTGGTCATCGGCGTCTACCTGACCATCCTCATCGCCAACATGGGCGGCAAAGTCGACGACATCCGCAAGGCCCAGATCCGAGAGCAGGTCGACCTCTTCGTCAACGAGAACCCGGATCTGCGGCAGCTCTCCAACGAGGAGCGCCGGGATTTCGTCGACCAGCAGGTGGCCCTGCGCGAGAAGCGTCTGGGCCTGGATCAGCCCTTCTACCTGCGCAGCTTCCGCTACCTGCGCGACGCCTTGACGCTGAACCTGGGCTTCGCCGAACAGCTGACCAGCGATAGCGGATCGCGGATGGTGCGCCGGGTGATCACCGAACGCCTGCCGGCCACGCTGGTGCTCTTTGGCACCAGCAACCTGCTGCTCTTCTTCCTGGCGGTCTGGGCAGCATTGAGGTTGTCCCGGCGCTACGGCAGCTTCTGGGACAAGTTGGTGATGGCCCTGGCACCGACCTCGGCCGCGCCGGGCTGGTTCTTCGGGCTCTTCTTGATCCTGATCTTCGCCAGCCTCTTCCGCGTCCTTCCCTTCGGCGGCATGGTCGAGGCCCCGCCGCCCGAGGATCCGCTTCAGTACGCCCTCAGCCTGGCCGAGCACATGATCCTGCCCGTGGCGGCCACGCTCATCGGCGCCATCTTCCTGAGCATCTACAACTGGCGCACCTTCTTCCTGATCTTCTCCAGCGAGGATTACGTCGAGCTGGCCAAGGCCAAGGGTTTGCCGGATCAGATGATCGAGCGCCGCTACGTGCTGCGCCCGACCCTACCCAACATCATCACCAGCTTCGCCCTGATCCTGATCGCGCTGTGGCAGGGCGCCATCATCCTCGAGACGGTCTTCAACTGGCCTGGGCTGGGGCGGCTCTACTTCCAGGCCATCGGGCTCTTCGACACGCCGGTGATCGTGGCGGTGACCGTGGTCTACGCCTACCTGCTCGGCATCACCGTCTTCCTGCTCGACTTCCTCTACGCGCTGGTCGACCCGCGGGTGCGGGTGGGCCAAGGAGGCGCCGGACGATGAGTCAATTCTGGCGCGGCTTGCAGCGCCTGCGGGCCTACCCCTCGGCCATCCTCGGCCTGGCCATCATCGTGGCCCTGGGCCTCTTGTCGATCTACACCGTCATCGCCATCCCCTACTCGGAGGCCATCCGACTGTGGAAGGGCGGCGAGACGGTCTGGGCCGACCATCCCAAGAACGCTCGTCCGGTCTGGAGCAACTGGCTCTCGGGGACCAAGCAGCCCCGGACCGTCATCGTCGACAGTCGCGAGACCGGGGTCGAGCGCAGCCGCGAGACGATCTCCGAGGGCATCGAAGAGATGGTCTTCTCACTGGAGTTCGAATACGAGGCCGATGACTTTCCGCCGGAGCTGATCCTCTTCCTGGAGACCGACTACGCCGACAAGCAGCCCTTCGTCGAGCTGACCTGGCATACGCCGGACGGCCGCGAGATCCGGGCCGGCGAGGTCACGCCCACCCGCAGCGACGACTTCCGCTTCGCGCTGGACGAGGCCCTGACCCGCCGGCTGGACGGCCAGCGGGCCGAGGTGGGGCTCTTCGCCGATCCGGACACGGGCGAGGTGGTCCAGGGCGAGTACCGGCTCGAGGTCACCAGCCTGCTCTTCGAGCCGGAGCAGGAGCTCGAGGCCAAGCTGGTGGTCTTCGGCGAGGTGCACGGATTGGCCGGCACCGACCATCAGCGCCGCGACCTCTCGGTGGCCCTGCTCTGGGGCACGCCCATCGCCCTGGCCTTCGGGCTCCTGGCGGCGGTGGGCACGACCATCACCACCATGGCCATCGCCGCGGTGGGCGTCTGGTTTGGCGGCTGGCTCGACGAGACCATCCAGCGCATCACCGAGGTCAACCTCATCCTGCCGCTTCTGCCCATCCTGATCATGGTCGGCACCCTCTACAACCGCAGCATCTGGGTGATGCTGGGGGTGGTCATCGTGCTGAGCATCTTCGGCGCCTCGATCAAGAGCTATCGGGCCATCTTCCTGCAGGTGCGCACCCTGCCCTACATCGAGGCGGCGCAGGCCTATGGGGCCAGCAACTTGCGCATCATCTTCCGCTACCTGGTGCCGCGCACCCTGCCCTTGGTCATCCCCAGCCTGGTCATCCTGGTGCCCAGCTTCGTCTTTCTCGAGGCCTCGCTGGCGGTCCTGGGCCTGGGCGATCCGGTCTTGCCCACCTGGGGCAAGGTCATCAACGACGCCAACAGCCAGGGCGCGCTCTTCAACGGCTACTACTACTGGATCCTCGAGCCGGCTGCCCTCCTGATGCTGGCCGGTCTGGCCTTCGCCATGGTCGGCTTCGCGCTCGATCGCGTCTTCAACCCTCGCCTCCGGGAGCTCTAGCCGATGTCCACAGAAAATGGGCCCTTGCTCGAGATCGAGAACCTGCGGCTCTACTTCAAGACCTCACGCGGAGAGGTCCAGGCCGTCGACGGCATCGATTTCGAGCTTCCGCGCAACCGGGCCACGGTGATCATCGGCGAATCCGGCTGCGGCAAGAGCTCCCTGGCCAAGGCCATCCTGCGCCTCTTGCCGCGCAACGTCTCCAGCTACGACGGCCAGGTGCGCCTGGAGGGTCAGGACATCATGGAGCTGGGCGACGAGGACTTCCGGCGCCAGATCCGCTGGAAGCGCATCTCGATGGTGCCACAGGCGGCCATGAACGCGCTCAACCCGGTCCTGCGGGTGGGCGACCAGGTGGCCGAGCCGGCCATGGTGCACCTGGGCCTGAGCCGCGATGATGCCCTCGACCGGGCGCTGGAGGTCTTTGCCCAGGTGGGCGTGCCGGCCGACTTCCTGCACCGCTATGCCTTCGAGCTCTCCGGCGGCATGCGCCAACGCGCCATCATCGCCATGTCGCTGCTCACCGAGCCGGCCCTGGTAGTGCTCGACGAACCCACCTCGGCCCTGGACGTGCTCACCCAGGCCAACATCATGAACCTGCTCAAGCGGGTCAAGCAGGCCCTGGACACCAGCTTCATCCTGATCACCCACGACATCGCCACCTCCAGCGAGCTGGCCGACGACATCGCGGTGATGTACGCCGGCCAGATCGTCGAGGTCGGCGACGCCGCGTCCTTCTTCGAAGAGCCCTTGCACCCCTACTCGCAGATGCTGATGGCCTCGGTTCCGCGCCTCCGCGGCGACAGCGAGCCCCAGTTCATCACCGGCAAGCCGCCCAGCCTGCTCTCGCCGCCGACGGGCTGCCGCTTCGCCGACCGCTGCCCTGCCCGCTTCGAGAAATGCGACGAGGAGCCGCCCGTGATCCGCATCGACGACCGCTGGGTCAAGTGTTGGTTGCACGCATCATGAGCGAGCCCCTCCTGTCCATCCAGGACCTGCACGTCTGGTACGAGCTCAAGCGCTGGGGCTTCATGCACGCCGGCGACGTGCGGGCGGTCGACGGCGTCAGCTTCGACTTGAAGCGCGGCGAGGCCCTGGCCTGCGTCGGCGAGAGCGGCTGCGGCAAGTCCAGCCTGATGAAGGCCATCTTGGGCCTCAACCGGCCCACATCGGGCAAGATCCTCTTCGAGGGCCGAAGCGTGGGCGAGTTGGAGGGCGACGAGCTGCGCTGGTACCGCTCCGAGGTCGGCTACGTCCAACAGGATCCCTTCGGCGCCCTGCCCAGCTTCATGAACATCCGCCGCATCCTCGAGGAGCCGCTGCTCATCCACGGCGTCAAGGACCCCGCCGAACGCCTGCGTCGCATCGAACGGGTGCTGCGCGAGGTCCGGCTGACCCCGATCGAGGACATCCTGCCCAAGTTCCCACACATGCTCTCCGGCGGCCAGCAGCAGCGGGTGGTCATCGCCCGGGCGATGATCCTCGAGCCCAAGCTGCTGGTGGCCGACGAGCCGGTCAGCATGCTCGACGCCTCGGTGCGGGTGGAGATCCTGCGCCTCCTGCGCGGCCTGCAGGAGAGCCACAACCTGGCCGTCATCTACATCACCCACGACCTTTCGACGGTGCGCTACTTCTCCGAGCGCATCTTCGTGATGTACGCCGGACAGATCATCGAGCTGGCCGATGTCGAGGGCATCCTCGACCGGCCCTCCCATCCCTACACCCTGGCCTTGCTCGCCGCCTCCTCCGACCCGGATGCCGAGAACGCCAAGGTCATGCGCCAGGTGCCGCCGGGCGAGCCGCCCAGCCTGGTCAACCCGCCGCCCGGCTGCCGCTTCCACCCGCGCTGCGCTCAAGCCATCGCCGGCCACTGCGACAGCCAGGTGCCGCCGCCCTTCGAGATCGCGCCGGGCCACCAAGTGGCCTGCTGGCTCTTCGACGAGACCCTCGATGTCGAGCCGGTCACCGAGATCGAGGCGATCCCGCTCGCCCCCGCCAACGATGCCGCGCGATCCTAGGGTCCTGATGGCGCTGGCCACGCTGATGCTCCTGGCGGGCGCCATCCTGCCCTTCATGATGGTGGCCCGCTGGCTGCCGAGCACGCTGCTGCTCAGCTTCCTGTCCTACATCAGCTCGATCGGCGGACTCTTCTTGGGCATCCTGGCCCTCGGCGCACTCTATCGCGGATCGGAGCGCCCCAGCGCCATGGACGCGATGATGGGCGCGGGCGATCGGTACGAAGCCGAGGACTGAACCAAGGTCTGGCCACCGCGAATCGGATGGATTGCATCAGGCCACCGTGACGCGAGGGCCGGACGCGCGTCGGAGCGGCTATCATATCCATCATGGAAGCGATCCCGGCAGGCGACGGCGACAACACCACGACCCAGGTCGCGCTGGGCCGGGTCGAACTGAGCGTCTCCGACCTCGCTCGGTCGCTCGACTTCTACCAGCGGTCGATCGGCCTCGAGTTGTTGGCGTCTTCGCAGGGCCAGGCGGAGCTCGGCACGGCAGGTCGCGCTTGGGTCCGCTTGATCGAAGAGCCGGAGGCTCGACCGAGCAGCGGCCACACCGGCCTCTTCCACCTCGCGCTGCTGCTGCCGGAGCGCCGTGACCTGGCGCGCTGGCTGACGCATGCGCTGGCCGAGCGGATTCCGCTCACCGGCGCGGCGGACCACTTCGTCAGCGAGGCGGTCTACCTCGATGATCCGGACGGCCACGGAATCGAGATCTACCGCGACCGGCCGCGGTCACGATGGAAGGGCCGGGTGGACCGGACGATGACCACCGAGCCGCTGGATCTGCAGGGCGTGCTGGTCGAGTTGCAGGGGGAACGGAGCAGTCGCTATCCGGGCCTCCCCGCCGGCACCACCATGGGCCATGTCCACCTGAAGGTCGCGTCCATCCCGGAGACGGTCGCCTTCTACCGCGACCTCTTGGGCTTCGAGGTCATGGCGCGCTACGGATCCGAAGCCGTCTTCTTTGCCCGCAACGGCTATCACCACCACGTCGGGGCCAACACCTGGCAGAGCCAAGGCGCTTCCCCGCCGCCGGCCGGCGCCGCCGCGCTGCAACGCTGGGTGCTGACCTTGCCGAATCCCGATTCGCGCGCGCCCATCCTCGAGCGACTGCTGGAGGCCGGCATCGAGACCGGTGACCATCCCGAGGGCCCCGAGGTCGCCGATCCCTCCGGCAACCGCGTGGTCCTGAGCGTGGCGTGACGGCGCCGTTCCGAGCTCGGCGATCATCGACGACCGCGACGTCGCGGTCGTCGGCTGGGACGCGATCATCGAGGCTGCCGGGCTGAAGTGCAGCCGCTGATCGCCCGCGGACCCGAACGGTCTATTGCACGAATCGCTCCGCGTAGAGCCGGATGGCCAGATCGAGTTCGATCTCGGCCTGCTCCATCACCCACATCTCGAAGCCGATCAGGGCGCCGGTCAGCCGCGCGCCCTCGCGCAGCTCGATGACTGCCTCCGGGGCCAGGTAGGTCCCCAGGAGCTCGCCGTCCTCGTCCAGGATCACCTGCTCACCGCCGATCAGGAAGAGGATGTCGCCAGCCGAACCGCCCGCGACCTCCATCACCACGTCGGGCTCGAACTCCAGGTCGCCCTCGACCTCGATGACGATGCCGCCGGCGGAGAGGTCGAAGTCCAGCGTCGCCTCTCCGGACACCAGGACCTCCTCGAATGCGTAGGTGCCGCTGGAGAGCTCCAGCGTCGCCTCGAGGTCGACCTCGAGGCTGCCGTAGCTGCCCGGTGGCAAGGTCAGGCTGTCGCCTTCCTGCACGTCGATGTCGTCGCCGCCGGCATCCAGGTCCAGTTCGGCGATGAGCACATCCGCCGGAGCCTCGACCGATGCGCCCTCGACGACCGAACCGAGCACCGTCACCCCCGGCTCCATGTCGATGTCGTCGCCGGCCAGCGCGTCACCGCCGACCCAGCTGTCCTCCTCGAGGGTCAAATCCTCGACCGAGGCGATGTCCCCGTGCACCCGGCCGCTGTCGCTCAGGCGCACGTCGTCGCCACCGGACACGTCACCGGTCACCTCGCCGCGCCGCCCGATGACGATCTCGCCGCCGCGCGAGCGCAGATCGCCGTCCACGTAGACGTCCTTGTCCAGCTCGATGTCACCTTCGACCTGCATCGAACCGCTGATCACGCTGTCCCGCTCCATCAGCAGGGCGCCGCCGGTGGCTACGATACCATGGCCGGCCAGGGCAAGTTCCTCGCCGTCGCCGATGCCGTCGTCGTCGCTGTCCGGATCGTTCGGATCGGTGCCGTAGTCATCTTCCTCGCGATCGGTCAACCCGTCGCCGTCCGAATCCGGCGCCAGCTGACCGATCCAGATACCGGGCACGTAGCGGTGGTTTCCGACGCCATCGGTGGCCCGCAGGTCGATCTTGAAGAGGCCGTCCAGGCCCGGGGGGATGCTGTGCTGCCAGGTGCGGAAGCTGGTGCCGGCCGGGCTCGTGCTCAAGTTTTCCCACGTGCCCTCGTCCTGGCCGATCTCGCGATCTTCGTAGCTGCGGAAGCGGATCTCGGCCGAGGCGATGCCCGTGGCCAGCGGGTGGGCCAGGGCGTAGACCTCGTCCTCGTCCAAGGCTCGCTCGTAGACCGCGACCTCGTCGATCTGGCCCTGGAAGAAGCCGGAGTCCTCGTCCCACGCGCCGATGTGCAAGGGCAAGCCGGTGGCCGTGCCCAGGCTGTGGGTGATGGTCGCGCCAGGCAGGCCGTCGACGTAGGCGGTCCAACCTTCCTCGTCGACCGTGATCGCCAGGTGCTGCCAGGTGTCGGCGCGCAGCGTGGGCGTCAGGGCCAGGCTGCCGCCGGGGGTCTCGACGATCAGCCCGCCCAGGTCGTCGGCCAGGCGCAGGCTCATTCGCTGCGCGCCGCCGCCGGCCATCGAGATCAGGGCCGGATCGAAGCCCAGCGAGCCGGGTGACCAGGTCGGGCGGACCCAGGCCATCCAGGTGCCAGCGTTGTGATCGAGGCGCTCGTCGGCCGGCACGGTGAGCAGATCGTCGCCGCCGAAATCCAGCGCCGAGCCGAAGAGGCCTGCGACACCGGCCGCGGGGCAGGCCTCGCATTCGGCGACCAGGTGGTTGCGCGAGCTGCCGACGAAACGCGTGCTGCCGGCCGGTTCCTCGAAGTGCAGCCGAAGCTCCTGGGCCCGGAAGGGCTCGACGTGGTCGCTGATCGTGCCCGAGATCACCTGCTCGGGCGTGTTGATCTCCAGCGCGTCCAGGGCCACGTCGCCGAAGGGTGGAAGGCCATCCAAGCGGACGGTGGCCAGGGTGCGGGTGACCGCGTTGCCGGCCGCGTCCTCCAGGGCGATGCGCGGCTCGAAGCTGCCGTAGGGCGGCGAGTCGAAGGGTTGGTCGACCGTCCAGCTCGTGGCATCGGCATCAGCGGCTACCAGGCCGCTCTGGCTGATGCCGCGGCGGTCGAGGATCTCGACCGACACGGTGTTGGTGACGACGCCGCTGCGGTCGTCGGCCAGCGAGCCCAAGAGGGTCGCGACCAGGTCGGCCGCCACGACGCCGGAGGCTTGGGCCGCGTCCAGGGCCGCGGTCGGCGCCTCGTCGTCGACGATCACCGTGTGGCTGTCGCTGCCGGCGCGGCCGACCTGATCGTAGGCCGTGGCCTCGATCGTGTAGCTGCCCGCCATGGCAGGCTGGAACGTGAAGGACCAGCTCTCGTCCTCGGCCTGATCGGCCGTGAGGTCCGTCACGCCGTTGTCGGGTGCGGTGACGCGCACGTCGACGCGCTCGATCCGGGAGCTGGCATCGTAGGTGGGCAAGCCGACCACGCGATCGGCCAAGGGCAGGTAGGCCGTGGCCAGACCGACCTGAACCACCGGATTGTCGGCGTCGATGACCACCCGGTGCTGGTCGACCACGTCGAACCAGGCCGCCTGATAATCGTAGAGCGCCTCGATCTCTGCCCGGCTGGTCGCCTCGCCATAGATCGCCAGCTCGTCGATGCCGCCGACCAGGCCTGTGCCGATCAGGACGGGCTCGGCGTTGTTGCGGACGTCCGAGACCAGTGCTCCATGGGTCGCCTCGCTGTCGAGCTGGCCGTTGACGTAGAGCCGCAGCCGACGCTCGTCGGGCTCGTAAGTGGCGGCCACGTGGTTCCAGACCTGCGGGAAGAGCGAGGCGGCGCTGGTGATGGACAGGTGGGCGTCGGTGGTCGTACTGTGATCGGCGTCGAAGGCCATGCTGACCTGCCGGCCATCCGGCTCGATGAGCAGTTCGTAGTTCAGGTTCTTGTTGGCTGCCAAGCCCTTGCGCAGCAGCACCTGCTCGGTCGGCAGCGTCTCCTGCGGGCGGACCCAGAGCGAGATCCCGAACTCGCCCAGGTCCAGGGCCGCGTCGTCGGCCACCTCCAGCGCGTCGTCGCCGTCCCAGAGCGCCGCCTCGCGCACCTGCCCCTTGTCGCCCGCGTCCGGACAGTCGACGCCCACCGCGGTACAGGTGGCCGTGAAGTCGTTGGGGCTGTCGTCCGCGAAGCCGGTCGTGGCCAGGTCCTCGTCCAGGTGGAGGTGCAGGAGCGGCGACTCGGCCATCACCCGCTGGATCTCTGCCGCGCTCAGGCCGCGCTGGACGACGACCAATTCGTCGATCAGGCCGTCGAAGGCGTCCCCGCCACGGGCCTGACCCACCAGGATGGGTCCGCTGCCGATATAGGGGTCGCGCGAGTCGGCCGGGCTGGAGGCCACGTTGACGCCGTTGACGAAGATATGCTGCTGCCGGGCCGAGGCATCGTAGCGATAGGCCAGATGGGTCCAGACGCCGTCCGGGATGGAGCTGGAGGCGGTAGTGGTGGTTCCCGCGCCGCCCAGGGCCATGTGCGGCCGGCCGCCCACCAGGCTCAGGCGCAGGCTGTCGCTCTGGCCGCTGACCGGATTCGTGTCCCCCAGGACCGCCTGATGACCGCTGCCGAAGCCGTCGCCGCGCACCCAGGCCATGGCGGTGAAGCTGTTCTCGACGATGCCCAGCTCGGCGCCCGAGGTCAGGCTGAGGTAGTCCGCCACGCCGTCGAAGCCATCGTCGTCGGCCAGGCCGCCGTCGAAGCGCAAGGCCTGGTTGCGCCGGCCGGGAATGCCGCTGTCGGGGCAGGCATCGCCGCTGCAGGTCCCATCGTTCCGATTGGCGGTGGCATCGGCGAAGGTGTCGGCGCCCGGCGCCTCGTCGAAGTGCAGCTCGGCCCGGCGGATCGAGGCATTGTAGACCCGCTCGACATCGGCCGCGTCGAGCGCGGTGCGGTAGAGCGCGATCTCGTCCAGCCCACCGTCGAAGCCGCTGCTGTAGAGGTTGTAGGTGACGTCGACCCGGTAGTAGCCGTCGCGCTTGAAGCGCAGCGTGTGGGTGCCCAGGTCCAGGGGCTCATCGCAGCAGGGGAAGCCGGTCGGGAAGTCGTGCTCGACTTCGACCTGTCCGGTTCCGTCGTTGATGTAGAGGTAGCGATTCTGGCCGCTGAGCAGCTGGCAGTCGGTGGCCGGAGCCTCGCTGTCCCGATCGCAGAAGGCGAAGCCGTTCTCGCGATCCAGCGAGTACTGCCAGGCATCCATGTCCAGGGTGACCTGCGAGTCGAGCGTGTTCTCGCCCGAGTCCCAGACCATGGGCAGGCTTCCGATGCCATTGTCGTAGTCGTTGTCCGGGGACCAGATGAAGCCTTCCTGGTTGTTCGGCTGGTCGTTGGTATCGATCTCGTCGAAGTAGATCGCCGAATGCAGCGCATGGCCGATGCTGAAGTCGCCCTGGGCGTAGATGTCCTCGCCGGCACAGCCCGAGCCGCCGAAGCTGTCGGCCAGGCTGCCGTCGATGTAGGCCCGGAAGTCGCTGCCGTTGAAGACCACCGTCACGTGCTGCCAGCGGTCGGCCGTCAGGATCGGATCCGACTCGGCCTCGCAGTAGCCGGCCGCATCGGCATGACCAAAGCGGACCTTCACGCGATTCTCGCGCACGTAGAGCGAAGGGTAGGCCTTCTCGAAACCTTGATCGGTCTTGCCCAGGACCATCTGTCCGAAGCGGTCGAGGTGGCCGTTGTCCGGCGTGTAATCGCGGTCGGGTCGCATCCACATCGACATGGCAAAGGTGTTGTCGTTGGCGCCCAGCACGGTCGGTGACGCGGTCAGATTGCCGAGCGCCCACAGGCGTTGGTGCTCGTCGAAGTCGAAGCCGCCGCCCGAGATGGCCTGGTCGATGGCATCCGGACAGAGGGTGCCGTTGCTGTCCTCGGCGCAGAAGATCGGCGTCGATCCGTAGGTCGACTCGTCGGCCTCCAGGTAGCCTGGGTCTGGATCGCTCTGGTAGCTCGAGAGGTAGAAGACCGGCACCTTGTAGAGCTGCGCCACCTCGTCCGGCAGGAGCGCCCGCGGGTAGATCTCCAGCTCGTCGATCCGGCCGCTGTAACCTTCGCCGATGAGGATGGCGTCGTCGTTGGTGCAGACCGAGTCGAGCGCGGCCGAGTCCTCCTCGGCACCGTTGCGATAGAGCCGCACCCTCGCGCCATCGTAGGTGAGGGTGATGTTGGACCACAGGCCGCTCAAGACCGACCCGCTGGTCGACAGGCTGGTGAGGGTCGAGCAGTCCCCCGCCGCCACCTGCGCGGTCACCGAGTTGCCCCCGCCGCGTTGGATGCTGAAGGCGCTGCCCTTGCCGATGATCCGGTTCGGGGCGGTTCCGCCGCCCCCGGGCATGATCCACTGGCTGATGGTGAAGGTCTCCAGGTCCAGCTCGTCGTCGTCGGCGATGCTCAGCTGTTGGCTGGTACCGAAGTTCACCGAGGACTGGTTGCCCTGGGGACAGGTCCCGGTCGTGCAGGTGGCGTCGTGCGGCCCGCCGGCGCTGTTGGCGTCGTCGTCGAAGCTGCTGGGCCGGCCGTTCTCGTTGAGGTGCAGCCAGACCACGCGGCCCGTGGAGGGGTCGCGGATCACCGCGCCGGCGCGCAGCGTCACGCTGGTCACCTCGGTCTGCGATACCGCCGGCGCGGTCACCTGGCCGGTCATGGTCAGGGAGCTCTGGGGCTGGAGCCGATCCATCACGCGCGTCGTCTGGACCACGTCGATCGGGAACTCGGCCTGCAAGAGGCCGTCGGCCACGCGGTTGTCCAGGGCGTTGCCGACGGTCGCCGTGTAGGGGATGGTGCCACCCGGCGCGACCCGGTCGCGGCCGACGACCGAGGACAGCGAGAGCACGTTCAGCGCCGAGGGCAGGTTGGGATTGTAGCCGTAGATGCGCTCGCGGTCGTCCAACAAGCCGTCGTAGTCGGCGTCGGCCACCAGCGGATCGGCCGCGACCCGGGTCTCCAGCGCCGCGCCGGCGCTCGTGCGGTCGTAGACCACCGTCCAGCCGCCGGTCCAGGGTAGGGTCTCGGCCACGTAGGGGCTGACCGACTGGCTGCGGGCGAACTCGTCGCCGTCGGCCAGGCCGTCGCCGTCGCTGTCGGAGCGGAAAGGATTGGTCCCGTAGACCAGCTCCCAGTAGTCGCTCAGCCCATCGCCGTCCCCGTCCGCGCTCTCGGCGTTCAGCCCCTCGGTCAGCTCGTAGGGATCGCTCAGCCCGTCGCCGTCCGTGTCCCAGTCGCCGTCATCCGGGTCGATGCCGCCGGCGCTGGCGCTGCGCAATCCGTCACCATCCGCGTCGGCCAGGATCGGGAAGCGCTCGTCCCAGGCCAGCCGATAGCTGTCGGTGACGACCCGCCTCAGGTCGTAGAACTCGTCGAAGCTGGCCGGCAGGATGTCCTCGACGAAGGCCCGGCCGATGTCGATGTGGTTGGAGACCGTGAAGTCCTTGCGCTCGCAGCCCTGGATGCCCACGCCCCAGCAGGAGAGGGCCGGGATGTACATCCCCTCGGTCAGGTAGAGCTCCGGGTCGGTGACCTGGTCGATGCCGGCTTGGCCGAAGACGGCCGAGCTGGTGAGGGTGAAGACCTCGGTCTTGTTCGGCCAATCCAGGCCGCCGGCATCCAGGTCGCCATCGATGTCGACCTTGTCGCTCTGCAGAGTGTAGGTGACATAGGTTCGGCGCAGCACCTCGCCCAGGTCGCGCCCGAAGGCCTCCTCGGCCTCGCTGCCCAGGCCGGTCGCGTCGGCCCGCTTGATGGTGCTGGTGATGACCATGGTGAAGTCGACCCGGTTGCCGGCCACGAAGCCCTCGACCCCCGTGGTCGGCACCACGGTGGGATCCTCGACCGCCAGTTGGAGCCGGTCCTTGTCCTCCAGGTCCAAGACGACGTACTGGTCCGAGATCAGCTTGATGAAGGCCTCCGTGACGGCCCCGGTGATCCCGCCGCAGACCCAGGTGTCGACGTCCGAGCCCTTCTTGACCCCTATGGCCTTGCAGATCAGGCTGATGGCCGTGTCGATCAGGCCGATGATGGCGATGATCAAGCCGCCGACGATGGTGGCCGAGATGATGGCTGTGAGCAGCGCGACGATGATGTTGGCGATGGTCCGCGCGAGCAGGGCATCGAAGGCCAGCGAGCCGACCTCGATGCCCGCTGCGACCACCGTGTAGATCATGATGCCGACGGACAGGGCCGTCGCGACCACGAAGGCAAAGATCGCCCCGGTCTGGTTGACCCGGTTGACCTCGGAGATCCGCGCGAAGCGGGCGGTGTTGTCCGCGGCGTTCTGCAATTGGGTCGTCAGGCGCTGCAGCGCCTCGAGATGCGTGATGATGCTGACGGTCTTGGTGACCGCGCGCACGCCCAGCTGGATCCAGTCGTTCTCGCCCTTGCTGATCCTGCCCGTCTCGACCAGGTAGTAGCCCACGAAGACCGCGCCGTAACGCAGCGCCGTCGCGCTCTTGTCGACGATCTTGAAGGCCAGCGAGTTCGAGGCCCCCTTGCCCAGGCTGGTCAGGAAGAGATACTTGGACGTGAACTTGATCACGCTGAAGAGGCCCTTGCCCACGGAGTAGAGGCGCTTGCCGTTGACGTCGATGGCCAGCTTCGGATCGAAGTGGTAGCCCAGCGCCTCCAGGATCGTGGCCGGATCCTTGGTGGCATCGTCCAGCCCGGAGGCCACCGCCTCGCCGTCCAACTCGATCACCGTCACCAGATCGGCCACCGCTCGCAGCAGCTCGATGGCGCCGGCAACCAGCTCCCCGATGGGTTCGAACTCGTGCTCCAGCGGGTCGCTTCCCAGCGAGAGTACGGCATCATCGACGACGGTCTCGTTCGTCAGCGAGCCGTCCGTCTCGACCAGTTGGGTGGCCCCGAAGTGCATGCTGGACAGGAAGGACTGGGCGATGGCGATGGCGCCGGCCTGCGCCAAGGCCTCGTTCTCGAAGCCGTCGACGCCCAGGGCATCCGCCAGGCGGTCGGCCGTCACGACCGTGGGCAGCGTGCCTTCCAGAGCGTCGGCCGCGTCGCTGGAGTCCACGGCCAGCCAGCCGAATCCATCGTGCGTGTAGGTCGCCAGCGAGAGCGATGCGAAGACGTCCGTCACCAGGCTCGACAGGTCCATCGAGACGACCAGCCCCGTCCCGTCCACGCTCACCTGCGTCGCCACATCATCGTCCAGACCGGTCGCGCGCAGGTTGGTCTCCCGCGCGATCAGCAGGGTCGGGCTGATGGCCGGCGAGGGCGCGCTGCCGTAGAGCTCGTCCAGGAAGTCCGCGATCTCGACCTCGGTCAGCAGGCTCGTCGTCGAGACCTCGTCGGCGGCGGAGAAGGTCGCCACCGTCAGCGCGCTCTTGGGGATGCCCCAGCGCTCGGCCGCGCCGTCGGCCAGGGTCGAGGCGCTGTCGAAGCGTTCGATCTCGTCGATGGCGAAGCGGCGGTCGCCAAGGTCGTCCGCGTCGTCGTCGATCTGGGCGCCGGCCAGGAAGCTGGTCTGCAGGCCCAGCGCCAGCTGCCAGATGTACTCGTCCAGGTCACCGTCGACCGTGGCCTGCCCGACCAGGGCCGCGTCGGCGCCCCGCTCCTCGCGCACCGTCAGGCCCGAGAGCTGGAAGTCCTCGTGATACTGCTGCACCACCTGCGTGTCGGTGATCAGGTTCTCCGGCTGGGCGCAGTATGCCTCGTAGTCCAGGCCGCTCTCCTCGAGGCCTTCCGTGTCGCAGCCATCGACCAGCGCGGTGATGATCCATGCCAGCCGGATCTCGTGGGCCTCGCCCCAATCGTCGACGCTGGGGAAGTAGGGGATCCGTCCACCGAAGGCCACCTTGGCGTCGCCCACCTCGTCCTCGATCGCCACCAGCGGCGCGTAGACCTGGATCGTCCCGTCCTCGAGCTGCGTGGCTTGCACGCCGTAATCGTCGAGGCTGTCGGTGTCGAGCCACTGGTCGAGGGAGGACGTGGCGATGCTGCCGCCGAAGCTCGGATCGACCGGCAAGCCGCCGCTCGGGTTGGCCGTGTTGCTGGCCGGGCTGGGGATCACGATCTCCAGGCGCGGCGAGACCAGGACGTCGCCCTCGTCGGCCGAGGGGCCGGCCGTGCCGGTGATCAGGTCGGCGAAGGTGGTGTCGGTGATGCGTTGGATGTGACCCCGCGTGTCGCCGGTGGGCCAGTCGACGACGTTGTCGATCAGCCAAAGATGGTCGCGATCGGCCGGCACGATCTCCAGATCGACCAGCAGCGGCTGGTCCGCAGCGAGACCCTCGAGGTCCAGCTCCAGGTGGCTGCGCGTCTGGCCGGCGCCGGTAAACGCCGGAGCGCTGTCCACCCGATCCGGCACGCCGTCGTCGTCGTCATCGAAATCGAAGGCGTCCGGCACCGCGTCGCCGTCCAGGTTGGCGCAGGCGCTGCCGGCCGGCGTGACCGGGTTGCCCTCGTGGTCGAGGTCGATCAGATCCGGGCATTCCATCGTGTCCACGCGGCCGTCGTCATTGCTGTCGGCCGCCAGCGGGTCGAGGTACCAGCGCTGGCCGCTGGCATCGAGGAAGCCGGCCACCTCGGCCCCATCGCTGATGTAGTCGCCATCGCTGTCGGCGAGGTCGGGGAAGGTGCCCAGCCGCGTGGTCTCGGCCTCGTCGCTCAGGCCGTCGCAGTCGCTGTCGAGCTTGCCGTTCACGCTGCAGGCGTCGGCATGGACCGACGCATGTACGGCGGCTTGGACGGGTGCCTGCGGGTCCTCCATGGACGCGGCCGTCGCGAGCGACGACCCGAAGGCCTCCGCGAGGGCCTCGGCGGGTTCGGCCAGGGGGTCGCGCAGCGGGTCGAAGTCGCGCGCCAAGGGATCGCCGGCCAAGGCGACTTGCTGATCGCGCTCGAGCTTGGTCCGCTCGGCCTCCTCCTCGGCCACCTGCTCGCGCACACGCGTCTGGAAGGCATGCACCTCGCGCAGGGGCAGGAAGGGCCCGACGAGCATCGAGGCCACGACCAGCGTGACCACCGTGCGGTAAACCGCCATCGATCGCCGGCGGGTAGTGACGGTGAGGAAGGCGGCCATCAGGGCGCCGAGCAGGGCCAGCGGCAGCAGGAGGCCGCCGACGGGATCGACCTGGGCGGACTGCACCGCGTGGGTGATCCAGCGCAGCGGGCGGGTGATGCGGGCTACGGCCGCGTGGCGCGCATCGATCTCCCAGCCCGAGAACTTGGTGGTGACGGTCGCTTCCAACCAGCTGTCCGCGCCGCGCTCGGGCGGAATGCGCATGTGCAGGATCTGCCGCAGGGGCAGTCCTTCGGCGTCTAGCCAGATCTCGCCGTCGGCCTCCATCTCGGCGTAGATGCGCTGGGTGTCCAGGTTCATGTGGGCGGGCAGCTCGCCCGAGCGGTGCAGCTCGGCCTGCATGCGGTCGCGCATCAGCCGCGCGTAGGCCGGTCCGTCCAGCCGGAAGGCGTAGCGCTCGATGGCCGGGCGGGCCTCGCCATCGCCGGCCAGCCTGGATCCCGCGCCCGCGGGACCGTCCGCCCCGTCGAGCCGGACCTCGAGCAGGCGCAGATCGCGCGCCGCCGAGAGATGCCCCAGCGGATCGGCGTTACCGCCGAAGACCTCGGCCAGCTGGGCCGATTCAAGGGCTTGCCAGGGACCATCGCCCTCGCGCGTGCGCCCGCGGCCGTCCGCGATCTCGATCTGCACCTCGCGGCCGCGGGTGAGCATGGCCTCGCGCAAGCTGAGGCTCAGCGCCTGGCCCGGTCGGTCGATGTGGCCCGAGATCTGGCCGCGGTGGCTGCTGGGCTGCCGGCCGGCGTTGCGGATGCCGGCCACCGGATGGACGGTCTCCAGCATCTGCGTCTCGAAGCGATAGCGCCCGATCTCCGAGGCCGCCCGCCACGCCCGATGCAAGGGTTCCCCGGCCGCGATGGCCGACGCGCTGCGCTCCAGTCCGACCATGCCGGCCAGCGGCAGCAGGAGCAGGGCGGCGAGGATCGCCAGCCCACGCCGGCTCCGACGCGATCGCCGGGCCGCGCGCTTCGATACCTGAGGGCGATGGCTGGTGGCCTGTCGGCGGATCTTGGCGAGCATGTAGATCTTCCTCGATTCGAGCAGGATGGTCGGACTCGGCGCAGGCATGCACAAGGACCGCCCTGGAGCCCGACGACGACCCCTTGGGCAAGCGCCGGATCATCTTAGGCCCGCGCCAAGACCGGTCGCTAGAATGATCAGTCAGAGATCATTCAAGTTTGCGATCGCGTGCGGTCCGGGAGGGCGGGAGTCCGGAGGAGGATCCAGTTGCGCGCCGAGGAGCATCTTACACGGGATCGCCTGCGAGCGGCACTTCATGCCTTGCGCTATGCCCAGGCGCTGAGCGACTCACCGCTGCTCGACCTGCAACTGGTCGAGGGTGGTCGCTCGAGGGACGGCGACCGGGACGCCCAGATGTCACGCGGCTCCGCCTTGTCCAAGCTCCTGCGCGAGAGCATCACCAGCCAGCTCGATCGCAAACGCGGCGGGCAGCTCGTCCCCGCCGCCGAGATGACCGGCGAGGAGGCCATCGAGGGCTTTCGCTCCGACTTCGCCTCCGGAAGCCTCGATCGCGAGGCCTGGGGCGCGCTCTACTTCCGCTATCTGGCCGAGGTCGACCAGCCGGTGCAGCGGGCGATCGAGATGGGGGTATCCCAGAGCACGCTCTACCGGCGCGCGACCCGAGGCCTGGACGCCTTGGTCGCGCTCTTGGAGCAGCGCGAGCGCGACCTGCGCGACCGGGGTTCGACTCGACCCGACCCGGCATCGACGCTTCCCCTGCCGGCGACCAGCCTCGTCGGTCGCGACGAGGACTTGGCCTCGCTCGTCACCCTGCTCGATTCCAGCCGTCTCTTGACACTCACCGGCCCCGGGGGCACGGGCAAGACGAGGTTGGCGCTAGAGCTGGCTTCGATGAGGGCGCATCGCTTCCCCGGCGGGGCCGATTTCGTCGATCTGTCTTCGCTGGACGATCCCCGTCTCGTCATCGGCACCATCGCCGCTGCGCTCGACCTGAAGGAAGGTTCGACACGCCCCCTGCTCGACACGCTCTGCGAGCATCTGGCCGGCGACGCGCGCCTCTTGATCCTGGACAATTGCGAGCACCTGATTCGCGCCGTCACCCGAGCGGTCGAGGTGCTGCTGCTCCGATCATCGGAGCTTCGGATCCTGGCCACGAGCCGCGAAGCCCTGCGCGCGGGCGGAGAACAGGTCTTCTCCGTCCCCCCACTGGCCTTGCCGGAGCTCCCGGCAAGGGCTGGCGCGCTGGATCCCGCCCGGCTTCGCCAATCACCGGCCGTTCAGCTCTTCGTCGCGCGCGCGCTCCGCGCGCGAGCCGACTTTCGGTGGAGCGAGGACAACGCCGAAGCCATCGCCCGACTCTGCGTGGCCCTGGATGGCCTTCCGCTGGCCTTGGAACTGGCGGCAGCCAAGGTGCGGAGCCTATCGCCGGCGCAGCAGCTCGATCGCTTCGATCAGCTGATCGCGGTCGGTGGCGGGGGCCGGCGTCTCGCGCAAAACCGACAGCAGACGCTGCACTCGGCCATCGACTGGAGCGTTCGGCTGCTCGAGCCGGAGGAGCGAACGCTCTTCGAGCGCCTGGCCTTGTTCCCAGGGGGGTGGACGATGGAGGCGGCCGAAGCGATCACCCCCGGCGAGGGCATCGAAGCGGAGCGGGTGATCGAGCTGCTCGGCGGCCTGGTCGACAAGTCCCTCATCGTCACCGATCACCGGGCCGGCCGCCAGCGCTATCGCTTCCTGGAGACCATTCGAAGCTACGCGGCCAGTTGCCTCGAAGCCGCTCCGGATCGCGACCGGCTATGGCGAAGATACGTGGACCATCACGTCGACTGGGCCGAGCGGAACTGGCTCCGCGCGAAGGGCATCAAGGGGGACTCGAAACACTTCGAACGGCTCGAGGCCGAACACGAGAACCTGCGGGCGGCCTTCGGGCAGGCGCTCCGCTTCGCCGACGCCGAGGCCGGACTGCGCCTGGGGCGGGCCCTGGGCTGGACCTTCTTCGCGCGGGGCCGGCTCAGCGAAGGCCGGCGCCTCCTCGCGTCGCTCCTGGGCATTCCGGGCGCCGAGCAATGGCCGGCCCTGCGAGCCAGCGTGCTCGGCCATCTAGGGGTGATGGCCAACCATCAAGGCGACTTCGCCGAAGCGCGCGCGCAGCTCGGCGAGGCGCTGGCGATCGCCGAGTCGCTCGGCAACGATTCGAGCGCCGCCAGCTTCCACGTCAACCTCGGCATCGAGGCCATCCTCCGCGGCGACGACGAGCGCGCGCGTTCGCATCTCGAGAGCGCTCGCGACCTGCGAGGCGAGGATGCCAACATCCTGGCCAACCTCGCGCTGATCGAGATGCGCGGCGGGGAGTTCGAACGCGCTCGCCAGCGCTACCGATCCGCGCTGGCACTGTGGCAGGCGGAAGGCAACGAATGGTCGGTCGGGCACGCCCTGGCCAATCTCGGCGCGATCGAGATCCATCTGGGAAACCGGGACGCGGCACGCGACTACCTGAACCGCAGCATCGAGATCAAGCGGCGCTACGACGACAAGGGGACGCTGGTCTTCGCGCTCTACAGCCTGGGCTACGTCGAAGTCGAGAGCGGAAACCTGCCCGCCGCCTGGGACCGCTTCGCCGAATCGGCGGCTCTGGCCCGACAGATCGGCGACAAGGCAGGATCGGTAGCCTTGGCCCACCACATGGTCGACTTCGCGCTGGCGCGCTCGGGCGCGGAATGCGCGGCCCGTCTGGTCGGTGCGACCGATGCGGCGCGGGATCGGCTGGACATCCGAATCCGGGCGACGGAGGCGGCGCGTCGGCAGATGCAGCTGGACCGTCTGCGCCGGCGACTGGACGCCGCCTCGCTGGAGGAAGCGCTCGAAGTCGGCCGCAGCGTCCTGCTCGACGAGGCGATCGATCTGGCGCTGGGCCAGCGCCCGGACTGAAGTTGAGTTTGGGCCGCTGCAACGCGGCGAATCCGCTCAGAGCAGCCAGGCCTCCGGCCAGAAGAGCACGATGGCCAGGCCGGTCAGGATGCTCAGCCCCAACCCGGCCGCCGCGACGCGGAAGAGCCGGCGCCCACCCAGCACCCCCAGCACGCCCCACTTGAAGACCAGGTTGGACAGGTTGGCGATCATGATCGAGCGCCAGGCGATGCCGTCGCCGATGCGGCCGGCCCGATGCAGCTCGGCCGTCGAGAGCGTGATCGCGTCCACGTCGGTCAGGCCCGAGAGCGCGGCCACGCCGTAGAGCGCCTCCTCGCCCAACCATGCCCGTACCGCGGCGACGGTGAAGAGGATGCCAGCGTAGAGCAGGCCGAAGACCAGAGCCGCCCGCAGCTGCGTGGGGCTGTCGTGATCCAGCTCCACCTCGCGATCGAAGTCGGTGCGCAGGAGTTGGACGAGCGACAGCAGCACCATCACCGCCAGGAGCGCCGCCAAGGGCAGGGCGGCCACCCGCAGGAGCGGCGGCGCCGCGACGCCCAGCTCGAAGGCGATGCGCAGGTTGACCACGCTGGAGGCGATCAGCACCACCAGGGCGGCGAAGGGCGCCAGGGCCGGCTCGGCCCGGGTCTGTCGCGCGTAGCTGACGGTCGTGGCCGTGCTGGAGATCAGACCGCCCAGGATGCCGCCGAGCACGGCGCTCTTCTCGGCATCGACCAGTTGGTGCACCAGGTAGGCCGCCAGGCTGATGCCGACGATCAGGACCACCAGCATCCAGATGCGGAAGGGGTTGAGGATGTCGAAGGGGCCATAGGTCCGGTCCGGCAGCATCGGTAGGATGACCAAAGCGATCAGCACCAGGCGCATGATGCCCCGCAGCTCGGCCTCGCCGATTCGTCGTACGGCCCCGTGCAGGCGACCCTTCCAGTGCAAGAGCACGGCGGTGGTCCCGGCGATGACGATGGCCTCGGCCGAGAGGCCCAGGGCCGCGAGGACCCCGCATCCATAGGCGACCAGACCGGCCACTTCAGTGGTGACGCCAGGCTCGCTGCGTCCCTCGGCCAGCTTGATCTGGTTGCCCACCCACAGCAGGATCGCGACCGCGACCAGGCCCAGACCGATCAGGAAGCCGGCCCCGTCGACTTGGCCGCGCTCGACGACCAGGCCGATGATCGAGCCGGCCAGCGCGATCAGGGCGAAGGTCCGGATGCCGGCGATCCGGCTCTCCTTCCACTCGCGCTCGAGACCGATCAAGAGGCCCAGCCCCAAGGCCAGCGCGACCGGCTCCAAGCCGCCCAGGTTCACGCGGCATCCTCCGCGGCGGCATCGGGATCCACCCGCCGGATGACGCGACGCAGGCCGGTGCTCAGGTCCTCGTTGGCGTGGAATCGATAGCTCATGGCGGGCAACTGGGTCGAGGCGGAGAATGGCGTCAGTGCTCAGGCTTGGATCGCGATCTGCAACGATGACGAGTTCGTCATCGAAGCGTGATCGAACGGCTACAGCCTATGTTGGTCTCGACCGGGGGTCAAGACGGTCGACTCGGCCTCGGTCGGGGCGGCTATTGTCGGGAGCGCTCTTAGAGCCTGTTTCTTGAAGCAGGTTCGTAGCGAGCCCGAGGCCGCGGACGTGCTGGCAAGGCATCGAAGCGCAGTCGTAGCCTTGTGCTACGGCGAGCTTCGATAACGCAGCCAGCGCGTTCGCGGCCTCGGGCGCAGCCGGACATGCTTTAAGAAACAGGCTCTTAGATTCACGGAGGTCTCGCGCTGGGCTATGCTGGCTCATGCAGCGGCGTCCGAATCGGGATCTCGTTCCTTGTCGAGCTCTTGGCGATCGGCCGCCGCGATCACACCGATGTCCTGGTCACGCTGGAGGGACTCCGACATGCCCATCGACCATTTCCTGTCCTTCGACCTCGATCGAGGTCGCGTCGTCCGTCGCGCTGTCCCTCGGGCTCTGGGATTCGTGACTTCGAGGCGTGCTAGCCGCCTCGTCTCGTGCTTCCTGAGCCTGCTGATCGTCACCGCGACGATCGCGGCCAAGCCGACGGACATCCGGTCCGCGCCAGCCCAGCAGGACGAGCCGATCCCCGCGCTCTATCTACCCCTGAACTTCCAAGGACTTTCCCTCGAGAGCCTGGCCACAGCCCGACCGGCGCCCAGCCGGACGCCCAGCCCCAGCGCGATGCCGGCGACCGCCGAGCCCACGACGAGCGCCACGGCCAGCCCGACGGTGACGGCCGGTCCAGAACCCAGCGCCACGCCGCAGCCCTTGCCACCGATCGAGATCGAAGGCGACTGGGTGCGCACGCCGCATTACGCGCTCCTGTCCCCCTCCCCGGCCATCGACAAGCAGGAGCTGGGCTGGATGATGGAACAGTACTTCGAACAGGCCGCCGACTACTTCGGCGCCGAGCCGGAGGGTGAAGAGCGCCTGGTGGGCAGGATCTTCGCCGATGCGGCCAGCTACCGGGCCGGCCTGGAGGCGGACGGCATCCCGAGCAGCGCCGGCGGATCGGGCGGCTACTACTCGCCGCGCACGCGGAGCTTCTACCTCTTCGTGCAGCCCAGCCGGCATTACACCCGCATGCTCACCCTGCACGAGGCCACGCACCAGATGCAGCACCTGGCCGGCGGCTGCAGCAACCCGGGCTGGTGGACCGAGGGCGAGGCCGAGCACCTGGGCATGCACGTCTGGGACGGCCAGCACCTGCAGCTGGCGCGCCAGCCGCTGATCAGCCTGGAGGATCATCCCAAGTCCGCCTTGGAGTCCTTTCGGAGCAAGGGTGAAGACCTCGGCTACATCGTGCGCGGTCAGGAGGGCTGGAACTATCGCGAAGTCTGGGGCTTGGTGAGCTTCCTCCGCGACGAGCTGCCCGAGGCCTTCGACGACCTGCGCGGCCGCTACTGTGCCGGGGAAGGCAGCGAGGCCGGCTGGCAGGCCGTCTTCGACGGGCCGGTCGACGCGGCGATGAACGCGGACTACGAGGCCTGGCTCGAGGCCAACCAACAGCCCTGGACCTGGGTCTGGAACGACTTCGAGCCCTGGGGCGCGTCGGGCATGCACGGTCTGGCCGAGGTCAACGCCCTGGCGGTCACCAAAGAGCGTCCGGATGTGCTCGAGGTCGAGATCGAGGCCCTCTCGGAGGCCCTGCGTGCCGGCATCGTCGTGGCCTACCACGGCACCGAGGACTTCGTGATGCTGCGGCTCTACGCCGACCGGCGCCTGGAGGTGATCCGCGTCTCCGAGGGCTTCCGCTGGGAATGGCTCGCGCAGCGGCGGGCGCCGGATCCGCCCGCGGGCCAGCTGGACCGCATGGGCGCGCGGGTCGAGGGCGAGCAGCTGCACCTGTCGATGAACGGCGAGACGGTCTATACGCTCGAGGATCCGCGCGATTTGGCCGGCCGCTTCGGCATGAACCTGGAGGGTTGCGAGATCCGGGTCCGAGTACTGCCTTGATCCGCAGCCATATGCGCTGATCTCGCCTATACTGCACCCGAATCCACCGAGGCCCGCCGCGGCCACAGGTCAACGAGGTGCACATGGCGCTCAGCGTCTTCGACATGTTCAAGGTCGGCATCGGCCCGTCCAGCTCGCATACCGTCGGTCCGATGCGGGCCGCGCTGCGCTTCGTGGAAGGGTTGGAGCGGGAGGCGCTGGTCGAGCGGACGACCCAGGTGACGGTCGAGCTCTTCGGTTCGCTGGGCGCCACCGGCAAGGGGCACGGCAGCGACAAGGCGGTGATGCTGGGCCTGGAGGGCGAGCGCCCCGAGGCGGTCGATCCGGACCATGCCGAGCGGCGCTTCGAGGAGATCCGCCAGGGCGGCCGGTTGCAGCTGGCCGGCCGGCGCGAGATCGACTTCGGCCCGCGCCAGATCGTCTTCCATCGGCGCAAGTCGCTGCCCGGCCACCCCAACGGCATGCGTCTAACGGCCGAGGACGAGGACGGTCGGATCCTGCACCAGAGGATCTACTACTCCGTCGGCGGCGGCTTCGTGGTCGACGAGACGGCGGTGGGCGCCGATCGCATCGTGGCCGATCGCAGCGTGCTGCCCCATCCCTTCACCAGCGGCGCCGAGCTGCTGTTGGCCTGCGAGCGCGAGGGGCTGCGCATCAGCGATGTGGCGCTGGCCAACGAGCGGGTTTGGCGCGACGAGGAGAGCGTCCGCCGCGAGCTACTCGAACTCTACGCGGTGATGCAGCAGTGCATCGAGCGCGGTCTGCGCAGCGAAGGCGAGCTGCCCGGGGGACTGGGCGTCCGCCGCCGGGCGCCGGACCTACACCGGCGCCTGTTGGCCGATGCCGGCGACGGCGATCCGGATCCGCTGGCGGCCATGGACTGGGTCAACCTCTTCGCCCTGGCGGTCAACGAGGAGAACGCGGCCGGCGGCCGGGTAGTCACCGCGCCGACCAACGGCGCGGCCGGCATCATCCCGGCCGTGCTGTCCTACTACCAACGCTTCCTGCCCGGTGCCGACGAGGAGGGCATCGTGCGCTTCCTCCTGGCCGCCGGCGCCATCGGCATCCTCTACAAGACCCGCGCCAGCATCTCGGGCGCCGAGGTGGGCTGCCAGGGCGAGGTGGGCGTGGCCTGCTCGATGGCCGCGGCCGGCCTCTGCGAGGCCCTGGGCGGCAGCCCGGCCCAGGTGGAGAACGCGGCCGAGATCGGCATGGAGCACAACCTGGGCCTCACCTGCGACCCCATCGGCGGCCTGGTCCAGGTGCCCTGCATCGAGCGCAACGCCATGGGCGCGGTCAAGGCCATCAACGCGGCCCGCATGGCCCTGCGCGGCGACGGCACCCACCACGTCTCGCTGGACAAGGTCATCGCCACCATGCGCCAGACCGGCGCCGACATGAAGACCAAGTACAAGGAGACCTCGCGCGGCGGCCTGGCGGTCAACATCATCGAGTGTTGAAGCCGAGGGGCTTGGGCTGCCCATGTCAGGATGCGGACCGACCGATCCGACCGGCCCGCCGGCCGCAACGTCTTGGGGCAAGCGGTGTTCTCTGTTCAAGATTCGACTCGACGATTCGGCGACCGACCGGATCGGGTTCGGATCGCCATGGCGAATGCCAAGGATGGAACACCGATGTCCAAAGCCGATCACATCCGCTGGAGTGGGCTGGCGCTGCTCGGCGCCGGAATCCTGGTCGCCGTCGGGGCGCTGATGCACCCGGACGAGTCCGTCGAGGGCGCGATGGCCATGCCGAGCTGGTCCACCTCGCACGTGATCCTCGTGCTCTCGCTCCTCCTCTTGTTCTTCGGCCTGACCGGGCTCTATGGCCGGCTGGCCGGCAAGGGCATGTCGGCCTTGGCGGGCTACGTGCTGGCCGTGACGAGCAGCATGCTCTTCCTGGGCATCACCTTCGTCGAAGCCTGGATCGCACCGGCCGTCGTCGCATCCGGTCCCGAGGGGGCGGCCCTGATGGCGATGGGCGGGCCGATCATGTCCGGGCAGCTGGGCATGGTGCTGATGGCGGCCGCGCTGGCCTACTCGCTTGGCTGGCTGCTGCTCGGGCTCGCGGTGTGGAAGGAGGACAGCCTCCCCAAGTGGGCCGGCCTCTTGATGATCGGCGGCGGCTTGCTCATGCCCCATTCACCGCCACTGCCGCTGATCGTCTTCCAACTCGGCGCGGTCCTGATCGGCGCCGCGGCCATCTGGCTGGGCTGGACCATGTGGTCGTCCGGCGAAGCGAGCGCCTGAGACCGCTGCACCTCCGAATGTAAAACGGGCCTGGCGCGATGTCGACAGTCGCGCCAGGCCCTCTGGTATCGTGGCGGCCTTCGAATCCGAATCGGGTTCTTTCGATCGCGGTCTCAGCGCGCGAGCCAAGGTAGATGGATGGCTCGGGAGGTCGACGTCGGCGAGCCCGAGGTCGGCCCGCCGGTGGCGATCGAAGTCGGGCTCACGTCGGCCGTTGGCGTTGCTTCCGCTGTCGCCGTGGCGCTGGGCGGCACCGTAGCGGTCACCGACGGGACCGGTCTTTCGGGGTCCAGGAACGTCAGCGGCGCGCCGATGGGGCGTGGTCCGTAGTGCGGCGAGGGCGATCCGGCCTCGTAGGCGCCGATGTCGGGCCGGCCATCGCGCACCCAGGGAGCGTTGATGTTCGTCAGCACCGCGCCGCGGTCGATCAGCCGCGATGCCTCGGCCGGCCGGAGGTCCACCGACTCCGGCGCCACGCGCGTCTCGTAGGCTTCGGGTAGGGGCGCGCCGCGCAGCTGATCGCGCCGCGCCTCCAGCCCGTGACGCTCCTGGCCGGTAGCCGCCGCGAAGTCGGAGAGGCGATCGTAGCGAACATCGTCCCACTTGAAGCAGGGCGGCGTATCGCCGCCGCAGGCCGGCTCGCGGGCCAGAGCGTCGTAGTCCCAGTCGTCGACCGATCCGGGCACCAGCCCGTACTCCTCGAAGATGTAGCGGGTGCCGAAGAGGTAATTGTTGCGCAGCAGGGTGTTCTGCCAACCCGCGGGGGACGAGGTTCCGTTGCCGCGCTTGAGGCTCGTGTTGTGGAGGATGACCAGGCCGGCCGGCTGGCGGTTCATCTTGTAGGCGCTGGATTCCAGGTTGAAGAAGACATTGCGGAAGACATAGGCCGGCCCGCCGTAGACCGGCGCCAGGCTGATGCCCATCCGCCCGTTGGTCACCCGGTTGGCCCAGACCCGCGCGTTGGCCTGGTTGTAGTCGATCTCGATGGGATCGTCGACGATCTCGTGGATGTCGTTGCCGTAGGCGTCGTTGCCCCAGGACGGCCCGGTGCTGGGCTGCAGCGAGACCCCGTCGCCAAAGCCCGAGATCCGGTTGAAGCAGACCACGTTGCCGTCCCCGCGCAGGTCGATGGCCCGCTGGCTTGGGATGCCCTCACCGGGCCAGGCGACGCGGCCGCGGAAGACGCTGTCGCAGACGGTCTGATCGCCCTCCGCCGCGTCCCCACGACGGTTGGTCACGCCGTCGTCGACGTCCTCGACCTGCAAGTGGCGCAGCGTGATGTCGCGGCTGTGCTGGGCGTCCACGCCCCAGCGGCCGTCGCGGATCGTCATCCGCTCGACCATCACCTGGCCGATGGTCCGGTCGTGGTGGCCCAGCGTGACGATGCCGCGATCGACCCCGGCCCCGTCGACGACTGCTGACCGGTCCTCCGGACCGCGGAAGACGATGGGCCGGCCCGGCTCACCCGAGGCCAGGAGCTGCCAGGGCGCGTAGCGTCCGGACTCGACCAGGAAGAGGTCACCGGGCTGGGCCGCGTCGGCCGCGGCCTGCAGGCCGCGGAAGGGATCGTCGAGCGAGCCCGACCCGCCGCCCTCGCCGGGCACCACGAAGCGCTGGCGGGCATCGGCCGCCGGCTCCATCGGGCGGCGCGTGCTGGCGGTCACGACGCGCGTCTCGGAACCGCCGTCGGGATCTACCAGGCGCAGCTCGATCTCGTAGTCCGCGCCCGGCGCCAGCCAGAAGATGCTGCCGGCCCAGCGGTTGTCCGGCCGATCGCCGCCCTCGCCGCTCAGCCCCGGATGGCTGCGCAGGAGGGGCATGCCGGTCTGCCAGTCGGGCTCGCCCAGCGGCCGATAGCGCAGTTGCACCTGGCCGTCGAGGTCGCCATCGCCCTCGATGGACCAGCGGATGCCGATATGCTCGAAGCTGGATCGGGTCTCGATCTCGCCGGCCACGCTCGCCTCGCCGGCCTGGCCTCGCGCGGGCGGGATCGGACCTTGCAGCAGCGGCATCAAGACGAGGGTCGCCCAGATCGAGGTGGCGAAGATCCTGCGCCGATTCGAACGCATGCTCGGCCCCCTCGAAACGATCTCGGTGGATGTCGGCCCTGGACTCGGCTGCGTCCCAGCGCGTCGCCGCGCAGGACCGGATCCGATGATCCATCATGATCCGCCCCCGATGCAAGCGCGGACCGGATGGTCGGACGATCAGCTGCCGACCACCGCCGCGACCAATTCGCGGAAGGCCTCTAGCGAGGACTCCCCGATCACGTGCCCCTGGCCGGGCAAGCGCTCGCTCTGCACCTCCGCACCGAGGCCGGCCAGGATGGCGGCGCTCTGCTCGACGCGCCGCCAGGGCACGTGCGGATCGGGGTCGCCAGCGCCCAGGTAGACGGGCGTGCCGGCCAGGGGCCGGTCTTCGCGCAGCCAGGGCGACCAATCCGCCTCGGGTGGCCCGCCGAGCCCGCCGGTGAAGGCGGCCAGGCCGCCGTAGCGCCGGGGGTGGCGCAGCAAGAAGTCACAGGCCAGGCAGGCGCCTTGCGAGAAACCGGCGATGACCACGCGCTCGGGCGGCAGGCCGGCCGCGTCGAGATCGCTCACCAGGCCTTCGATCACCGACACGCCGCTGTCCCGCCCCGCCTGGTTGACCTCCCAGGGCGCCATGAAGCTGGCCGGATACCAGGTGAAGCCGGCCGCCTGGGGGGCCAAGGCCAGCAGGTCGTCGCTCTCCACCAACTCGTGCAGTCCCAGGATGTCCCGGGCCCGGGCGCCGCGACCATGCAGGAGGATCAGGCCGGCCCGGGCCGTGTCCGGCTTCGGGCCGGCCTGCAACAGGACTTGACCGGCATGCGGACCGCTTCCGGGCGTCTTCATTCGGACTGCACCGTGTCCGGCTGCCCGCGCCGGCCGTCGACGGTAGCCACGCTGGCGACATCCAGATCTGAAGATCCCTCGCCGCCCTCGGCTGCCAGCCGCTCCAGCAGCTCGCGGGCCGCGGCGGCGGGCTCTGGTATGCGGATGTCCGGCAGCCGCGCCTCGATCTGCTCGCGCTGCGACGCGTACCAAGGCGGAAGGCGCAGCGCCTGACCCAGGCGCGCGAGCGCTTCGTCGATCTCGAAGCCCGGCCCGTCGGTGGCCAATTCGAAGAGGATGCCGCCCGGCTCGCGGAAGTAGATCGAGCGGAAGTACTGGCGATCGGCCACGGGCGTGACCTGCGGCAGGCTGGCGGCCACCCGTTCGCGCCAAGCCAGCTGGTCCTCCTCGTCCCGCACGCGCAGGGCCAGGTGGTGCACGGTGCCAGCGCCGGGCCGGCCGCGCGCGATCGCGCGGTCCGATACCAGGTCGAGGATCGCGCCCGGACCGCCGTCCGCCGCCCGGAAGCGCTCGAGCGAGGTCGAGTCGGTCGCGGGGACGTCAGCGGCGGCGTCAGCATCCGCGCCGGAAGCGGCATGGGCATCGCCGGCCTCCGAGCGCAGGCCCAGTGTGTCGGCCAGCAGGCGGCGGCTGCTCTGCGGGCCGGCGACCGCCAAGCGGAGCCCGTGGAAGCCGCGGATCGCGTGGCGCTCGGGCAGGCCGGCGGCCGGCCAGGGCTGCATGCGCTCCGCGCTCCCCTCCGGCACCGTCACCAGGGCCAGCGGCAGGCCGTCCGGATCCCGCAATCGCAAGGCGGTCTCGCCCTCCGATCGGGACTGCGGCGCGTCGGTCTCGACGCCGGCCCGCTGCAAGCGCTCGATCCAGAAGCCCAGCGACGCCCGCGGGATGGCGAAGGCGGTCTCGACCACCTGGCCGCTGCCGACATGTCCGCGCCGCGCGCCCGGAAAGGGGAAGAAGGTCAGGGCGCTGCCGGGCGTGCCCCGGGCGTCGCCGTAGTAGAGGTGCCAGGTGCCCGGCTCGTCGAAGTTGACGGTCTGCTTGACCAGGCGCAGGCCCAAGGGGCCGGTGTAGAAGTCGATGTTCGCCTGCGGATCGCCGGCGATGGCGGTGACGTGGTGGATGCCGCGGATGGGCTGATGCATGCCTTCAACGCTCCTGTGGCTGTGGCAGCCTTGCTGCGAGGACGCGATTGCACGACGGTCTCGGCTGCGAACGGTCATGGGACGACGCGAGGCGCCGGCCTCTTCCGCTCGGCCTCATTCGAGCCGCTCGAGCGTCTTGGCCACGGTTCCGAGCGCCTTTGGATCCCGCACCTCACCGAGCCCTTCGAAGTCGAACTTCGACGCGTCGATCGCGTAGCAGTCGCAGATCCGGCCGATGGTCGCCAGGAGCTGCTCGAACATCTCGAGGCTCACGATCCCGCGATCGATGAAGCGCTCGGCGAACCAGGTGCTGGCGTAGAACCAGGCCAGCGGGTCCTCGATCCGCGACAGCCGCAGGTACTGATATTCGTAGGCGTAGCGTGTCAGCTGCTGGTAGACCGCGCCCTCGCTGTAGTCCTGCACGTGGCTGGAGACATTGTTGCGCACGTAGGTGTCCATCTCGTCCGGATGCAGGAAGCGTCGTGCCAGCAGGTTGGCCATGTAGTCCTCGATGCGCACCAGCATGCTCGCCAGGAGCCGAGAACCCAGCTCGCCCTTGGCCCGCAGCTCGGCTACCTCGCGCGCCGCCCGGGCGCGGATGGCCGGCGGCGTCGCGGCGTGGATGGCCTCGAAGAGGCTGGATAGCTCCGGCTCCAGCGCCTCGCGCTCGGCCCGGCGCTCGGGCGGCACGCCCACCCAGCCGGACTCGGCCGCCAGATGGCCCCATTCGTGGATCGTGCGCGCGGCCAGCATCAGACGCTCGAAGGGCGGCGAGGGCTGCCAGAGGCGCTCCTCGTTCTCACCGGGCCCCAGGCTGTAACCGATCAGTTTGCGGGTCTTGTGGATGTAGCTCAGGCCGCCGGCCGTAATGTAGGGCGCCGGGTCGACCAGCGCCTCCGGCTCGACCAGGCTGTCCAGGAAGCGGCGCGAGTGGTAGTCGACCAGCTCGAGGTCGGCCAGGATGTTGGCCGCGCCGGTGGTGGTGACCGCGGCCAGGGCCTCGCGCAAGGCATCGTTCGCCTCGGGCGCCTCGGGATCCCAGAGGATCTGGCCGTCGCCCTTCGTCACCAGCAGGCTGGGCCGCGCCTCGGCCAACCAGTCGCAGATCTGCGCGGCGCCCGGCGGCGAGGGGCCGGCGAAGGCGGCCCGGTGGCGCTCGAAGGCATTTTGGGCCGCCCGTGACCAGGCTCGCTCCAGCGCGTCCAGGCGCGCCGGTACCTCGGCGGTCAACCAGAGGCCGGTGTGCGGCATCATCCGCGCGCCGGGCTGGCTCAGCTTCGGCGGGTGCAGGCTCTCGTGCGTCAGGCGGCCGATCCATGGCAGGGCCTTGGCCAATGCGCGGAAGCCGGCCGCGTCGGGTCGCGCGCAGCGCTCGCAGCCGGAGGCCAGATCCTGGCGCTGAGCCTCGTCCAAGGTCAGCAGGTAGCTCAGGTTGGCCGTCAGGGCCGGCACGACCTGCCCCAAGAGGCCCATGCGCTCGACCAGTAGTAGCTGGAAAACGGCCAGTTCGGTCGAAGAGCGCTCCGGGTCGAAGTCGGAGACGTAGAGCAGCCAGGAGTTGCGCCGCAGGGGCTGGAAGTAAGGCCGCACTTGGTCGGGCCGGGTGACCAGGCAAACGTGCTGGTGTCGCGGCGGGAACCAGTAGCGCGGTGCGCGGGCGTTGAGATCGCGGCAGCGTTCCCAGTACAGGGCGTAGGCCGCATCGAAGGCATCGGCGATCGGGGCGCTCATGGCCTCGCGGGCTAGCAGCGCCTCGCGCAGCTCGGGCCGCATGCCCCCAGGTCCCAAGGCCTCGATGGGCAGCAGGATCAAGCCCTCCTGGGAGAGGCAGTAGTCGATCAGCTCCCGGCGCATGGGCAGCCCGCCCTCCCTTTCGTCAGCGCGAGGTGCCGAAGAGCCCGAAGGGCATGAAGGCCTCGTTGCAGCCCAGCCAGGGCTCGACCATCTCCTCGGGCAATTCGGTCGGGCCTTCGGCATTGGCGACGCGGCGGAACCAGTCCAAGACGCTCACGCCGTCGGGCGATTCGTAGATGCCCTGGCCGTCCAGCGGGTTGATGACGTGGAAGACGTGCTGGGCGCTGGCCGGCAGGTAGGCCCGCAGGTTGGCCGGCCGGGCCTCGCCCCGCCCGCGGCGCAGGCCGAGTTGGTAGCTGCAGCCGCTGGTCTCCAGGTAGTCGACCAGGGTGCCGTCCTGCTGGCTCTGGATGTAGCCGAAGGGGCGCCAGTCGGCCGAAACACCGTCGTGTTGGGCGGCGTGGGCGGCCAGCAGGCGGTAGGAGCTGGATTGACAGTCTCCACCCTGGCAATAGTAGGGGAGGAGCGCGTCGGCCCCCCAGCGCTCGGCCACGCGCTGACCTTCCCGAGCCAGGAGGGAGTCGTCGATGGGCGGGGCGATGCCGCTGTCGGGTACCAGGCTGACGCGCGACCAGCGCTCGACCACATCGGGAAAGTTGTAGATGGCGCCGAAGCCGCCGGCCGAGAGCCCGGTAAGGACCACGTGCCGGCCGGCCGGGTAGTTGCGGTAGAGCCAGCCCAGGACGCCCAGCACGTTGAGGTGCCCGCGGTGCAGGACCTCGAAGCTGCCCGCGCCCGGATCGTAGTCGTAGGCCGCGGTCGCGTTGCCGGCGAAGACGTCGCCGGTACAGTAGGGCAGGGCCGCGAAGTGGTAGTTGGCGAAAGGGTTCTGGGCTTCGCGGCGGAAGATCGGCAGCACCTGGGGCACAGCGATGCCCGCGATGAGGCCGGTGAAGAGGGTCTCGTTCATGAAGGGATCTTCGAAGTTCTCGAAGGCCATGCAGTGCAGCGAGCGGGCGATGCCGGTGGTGCCGGCCGGCGGCGCACCCTCCTTGAGACAGGCGCCGCCGCCGTTGAGCAGGATGACGATGCCGGCATCCGGCGAGGCGGCCTCGTTGAAGAAGAACTGGTAGGGCGCGCCGCGGCCGCAGGTGGCCCCTTCGATGGGCACCGCCCGCCAGCTGCCGCTCTGCAAGGGCGCGTCGGGTAGCTGACCCTCGGCCGCGGCGCGTTCCAGTGCTCGGGTCACCTCGCCCAATGGCGCCAGCGGGTGAACCGGCGTCGCTGGGTCGTCGGCGAGGCGAGCAGCGTGGGCCATCGGTGCAGAACCGGCCAGCAGGCTCAGCGCGGTGACCAGGGTCGAGAACGCCAACACATAGATCCCAGTGCACCTGAGTCTTCCATCCGCCATGAGGCCCATGTCGCGCATCGAGCGGGTCTTCATCGTATCCTCCTCCTCCGAGGCCGGTGCGCGGGTCCCTTCGGCCCGCTTGTGTTATTATAGATGGACTCCTCCGGTGCTCGTTCGGGCCGGAGGGCGAAGTCCCTCGGCACCAGGAGATCCCTAGCGCATGAAGAGCATCCCCGTCAGCCAGCTCATGACCACCGACGTCATCGCCATCGACCGCGACATGCAGGTGGACGACGCCATCCGCCTGATGCGCGACAATCAGATCCGCCGCCTGCCGGTGGTCGGCCTGGGCGATCGCATCGTGGGCATCATCACCCTCGACCAGGCGGTCTACTCGCTGCCGCGCAGGGATGCCGATGCGCTCTTCCCGGCCGCCGATGCCGACGTCCCGCCGGTGCGCGAGGTGATGACCGACTACGTCTACACCGTCGAGCCGGAGGAGTCGATCGCGCGGGCGGCGCAGCTGATGCTAGTGCATAAGTTCGGCGGCGTGCCGGTGGTCAAGGACCGCAAGCTGGGCGGGATCATCACCGAGAGCGACATCTTCCGCTTCATCATGCAGGAGTACGCCGAGGACTCGGCGGAAGGGTAAGAGCCGAACGCCGGATCGGCGTCCAAGATCCGGATTCAACTGGACGTAGCCCTCGCCTGGACCCCGAAGTGGGCCGGGACGGCCAAAAGGGTGACGTGATGACGTCGACGCGACGGTGCCCCTGGTACCGGCGCTGCCCTCGCCGCCCGGACCCCGTCCGGACGGCGTTTTTCGTCTCGATCGTCGAGAACGCCGACCTGGGTTCCCTCGCCTGGACCGCGTCCCCCAGCCCGGAATCCCCGGGCAGCACAGAGGAGCGCAGCCTTGAGCACGCTACCCGATTCGACCGGCCAAGCGCCGGTCCAGATCCTCGAGCAGGTCACCACCCACGGCATCGCTCGCAAGCACGAGCGCGGCGAGGTCATCAGCATGCTGACGGCCTACGACTATCCGACCGCCAAGCTGGTCGACGAGGCCGGCGTCGACATGATCCTGGTCGGCGATTCGCTGGCCATGGTCGTCCTGGGCCACGAGGACACCCTCTCGGTGACCATGGACGAGATGCTACACCACGCGCGGGCCGTCCAGCGCGGTGCGCAGCATGCCCTGTTGATCGGCGACATGCCCTTCATGACCTACCAGGTCAGCGCGACCGAGGCCTTGCGCAATGCCGGGCGCTACGTGCAGGAGGCCGGCATTGACGCCGTCAAGCTCGAGGGCGGGCGGCACATGGCCCGCACCATCGAGGGCATCGTCCGCGCCGGCATCCCCGTCCAAGGCCACATCGGCCTGACCCCGCAGAGCGTCAAGGCCCTGGGCGGCTGGCGCGTGCAGGGCCGCGACGCCGAGGCGGCCAAGGCCCTGATCGACGACGCGCTGGCCTTGCAGGATGCCGGCTGCTTCTCCATCGTCCTGGAGAGCGTCCCCGACCGCCTGGCGACGCGCATCACCGAGCTCCTTTCGATACCGACCATCGGCATCGGCGCCGGCGCGGGCACCAGCGGGCAGGTGCTGGTGATCCACGACCTGGTCGGCCTCTTCGAGGGCTTCAAGCCCAAGTTCGTCAAGCGCTATGCCGAGCTGTCCGGCCCCTTCCGACAGGCCGTCCGCACGTACATCGACGAGATCGAGTCCGGCGCCTTCCCCGACGCCGATCACAGCTACGCCATGGACGACGAGGCCTGGCAGGCCCTCGAGCAGCTCCTTCGCCAGCCGGAGCGCCCGCGCCGCCGCGCGCCGCGCGACGGCGAGCGCTTGGCTTGAGGAGGATCGGGATGCGCATCTTGATCCTGGGCACCGGCGCCATGGCCAAGCGCTTCGGCGCACAGCTGTCGCGCTCGGCCGGCGAGGATCCGCTGCCGACCCTGGCCGGCACCTGGCGCGAGGCCGTCGAGGCCATCGAGGCCGAGGGCATCGTGGTCGAGGAGGGTCCGGAGACCTGGACCGTTCCCGCGCGCGCCCTGCACCGCGACCGGCTGCCCGAGGCGAGCTTCGACCTGGTCCTGGTCTTGGTCAAGAGCCATCAGACCGCATCGGTGGCATCGACCGCTGCCCGCGCCCTGGCACCCGGCGGGCTGATCCTGAGCCTGCAGAACGGCATCGGCAATCGCGAGATCCTGGCCGAAGCCGCAAGTCCCGCGCGCGTGAGCGCCGGTGTGACCAGCGCCGGCGCCACCGGACTGGGACCCAATCGAGTTCGTTCGGGCGGCCAAGGGGTGACCGTCCTGGCTGCGCCCGAGGCTTCTGGTTCGTCCGCGATCTCGAATCCCGAGGCGCAGCCGACCATCGGTCAGCTGGCGGCTCGACTGGAGCGCGCCGGCCTGGCCACCGAGATCTCGACCGACATCGAGCGCCTGCTCTGGCGCAAGCTGGCGGTCAACTGCGCCATCAACCCGCTGACGGCCCTGGAAGGCAAGCCCAACGGCGCCTTGCTGGACGATGCCGCGCTGCGACGCCGCATGCGCGCCGCTGCCGGCGAGGTCGAGGCGGTGGCACGGGCCAAGGGCATCGAGCTGGGCTTGGACGCGGCGGAGCTGGCCGAGGAGGTGGCTCGGAAGACGGCCGCCAATCGCTCCTCGATGCTGCAGGATCTGGATCGCGGTGCTCCGACCGAGATCGAAGCCATCTGCGGTGCGGTGATCCGCGAAGGTCGGCACTTGGGCGTCCCGACGCCGGTCAACCGGGCCATGCGTCGGGCCATCCTCGATCGCGAGGCCGCGGCCGGCGCGGCCCGCGCCGGCGACCGGAGCGCGGCATGAAGATCGCCCAGACCATCGCCGAGGTCCGCGCCTGGCGGGCCGAGGTCGAGGGCCGCCTGGGTCTGGTGCCGACGATGGGCTACCTGCACGAGGGCCATCTGTCGCTCTTGCGCCGCGCGAGGGCCGAGAACGCCCGCGTGGCGGCCAGCATCTTCGCCAACCCAGCCCAGTTCGATCGAGCCGACGACCTAGCCCGCTACCCGCGCGACGTCCCGCGCGACACGGCCATGCTGCGCGAGGTGGAATGCGACCTGCTGCTCCTGCCCGAGCCGGCCGAGATCTACCCGGAAGGCTACCAGACCTGGGTCGAGCCCGGCGCCGTCGCCGAGCCCCTGGAGGGCGCGCATCGGCCGGGTCACTTCCGCGGCGTGGCGACGGTCGTGCTCAAGCTGCTGAACATCTTCCAGCCGGATCGGGCCTACTTCGGCCAGAAGGACGCCCAGCAGCTGGCGGTGGTGCGCCGGATGGTGATGGACTTGAACCTGCCGGTCGAGATCGTGGCCTGCCCGACCCTGCGCGAGCCGGACGGACTGGCCATGTCCAGCCGCAACAGCCGCCTCAGCCAGGCCGAACGCGCCGCGGCGCCGGTGCTCTATCGCGCCCTATCGGCGGCGCGCGAGGCCTGGCTGGCCGGCGAGTCGGACGCCGAGACCCTGCGGTCGCTGATGCGCTCGATCTTGGCCCGCGAGCCCTTGGCCGATACCGAGTACGTCAGCCTGGCCGATCCGCTCAGCCTGACCGAGCTGGCGCGCGCGCGCGCCGGCGCCCTACTCTCGATGGCGGTCCGGGTCGGCCCGGTCCGCCTCATCGACAACCTCGAATTGCCCGAGCGAGAAGCGGAAGAAGCATGAAGCGCATCCACGCGCCGACCGCCGAACCGCTCTCGCCTCCAGCCCCTCGATCACACGGGAAGGTCCTTGCATGTTGCGCACGCTTCTAACCGGCAAGATCCACCGCGCCACCATCACCGGCGCCGACGTCCACTACATCGGCTCGATCAGCATCGACGCCGCCTTGATGGAGGCGGCCGGCATCCTGCCCCACGAACGGGTGCAGGTGGTCGACGTCGACAACGGTTCGCGCCTGGAGACCTATGCCATCCCGGCGCCGCCCGGCAGCGGCACCATCCAGCTCAACGGCGCCGCCGCGCACCTGGTCGAGCTGGGCCACCTGGTCATCATCATGGCCTACGGTCAGTTCGAGGCGGACGAAGCCGAGCAGTGGCAGCCGCGGGTGGTGCACGTGGATGCCAAGAACCGCATCCTGGACATGCACATGGGCGTCACCGGCGGCATCTACGAGCTGGAGTGCTGCGACTGACCCCGGGCCGAGGCTACCGGGTATTCAGGACCGTCTACGCGGGCCGGTCGACGTATTCGGGATGTGGCGTGATGTCCTGCTCGGGCTTGGGGCCGGCATCGTCCATGCCCTCCATCTCCGAGAGCCGCATCAAGGGCCGCACCGACATGTCCTCGCTTCCGACCTTGCACTGACAGCTGAGGCGGAAGGCGCCCAGGTTGTCCTGGCTGGCCAGCTTCTCCATCTCGGCCCGGGTCATGCGCTCCGGCTCGCCGGCCTCGAACTCGACCCGGCAGGTGGTGCAGCGCGCGAAGCCGCCGCAGCGGTGCAGGATGTCCACGCCGGCGTCCTCGATGGCCAGCACCAGGCGCTTGCCCTCCGCCACCTCCACCGTCCCATGTCCCTCGATCGTCAGCTTCGGCATGTCATGCGCTCCTCGTGATGTCGGGGGCCAGCCGGATCGACCTTCCCGCGTCCCCGTGAATTCGTGACGTCGTCGGCCGTGAAAGGGCGACCGAAGCTTGATGGTAGCAGGCGCGGCGCTTCGACGGTCGGACCGTCCGAGGACTCGGCTCAGCCTGGGGCGACGAAGTCGAGCACGGCCTGGCGCTGCTCCGGGGTGATCCGTCCCTCGGTGGCCAGGGACTCGACGATGGCCGGCAGGGTCAGGACGCTGTGCAGGCGGTAGCCGGCCGCCGCCAGGGTCTCGGCGCCGCCGCCCTGGCGGTCGATGAGCACCAGCACGTCGCGCACCCTCAGGCCGGCCGCCTCCAGCGGCGCGATCGCCTCGACCTTGCTGCCGCCGTCGGAGATCAGGTCATCCAGCACCAGGACCGTCTCGCCGGGCTCGAAGTGGCCCTCGATGACCTGTCCGGTGCCGTAGTCCTTGACCTTCTGGCGCGGGAAGATCATCGGCCGCCCCGTCTCCAACGCCACCGCGGTGCCGATGGGCAGCCCCGCCATCGGGATGGCCGCGATGCGGTCGAAGTCCAGCGACGCCATCACCGCGGCGTAGGCCTTGGCGGCCAAGGCCAGGGTCGGTGGGTCGGAGATGAGCAGCCGCAGGTCGATGTAGATCGGCGAGATGGCGCCGCTCTTGAGCGTGAAGCGGCCCAGCTTGACGGCGCCGATGGCCTCCAGCCGGCCGATCAGCTCCGCGTGGTCGCTGCGGGACATGGTTCGGATCTCCTCAGGCCGCGCGCGATCGGGCGCTGTCGATGGCCTCGCGCAGGCGCTTGGCCGCCTCGGCCGGATCGCCGGCGAAGAGGATGCCACGCGAGCTGGAGACCAAGAGCCCCCGGCCGGCGCGGTCGATGCCGGCGCGCACCGAAGCCTCCAGGTCGCCGCCCTGGGCGCCGATGCCCGGGGCCAGGATGGGCAGGCGCGGCGCGATGGCACGCACCCGCTCGAGGGCATCGGGGTAGGTGGCGCCGACGACGAGCCCGAGGTTGCCGGCCGCGTTCCAGCGCTCGGCGGCCAGTCGGGCCACCTCTTCGTAGAGCATTCGGCCACCCACGTCCAGTCCCTGCAGCTCGTCGGCGCCCGGGTTGGAGGTGTGGCAGAGGGCGAAGGCCCCGCGGGCCGGGTCGGCCAGGAAGGGCGCCAGGCTGTCGCCGCCCAGGTAGGGGCTGACGGTGACCGCGCCGGCGCCCAGGGTCTCGAAGACGGCCCGGGCATAGGCCTTGGCGGTCGATCCGATGTCGCCGCGCTTGGCGTCCAGCAGCATCAGCCGGCCCGGCGGCCGGTGGGCGATCACCTGCCGCAGCTCGGCCAGCCCTTCGGGCCCGCGGGCCTCGAAGAAGGCCGCGTTGGGCTTGAAGGCCACCGCCGATTCCCAGGTGGCGTCGATGATGCGCCGGCAGAAGTCGCCGGCCGGCTCCTCCAGCCGCTCGGGATGCGGATCCAGCCCGACGCAGAGCAGCGAGCCGGCCGCGTCCATCATCCCGTCCAGCGCTGCGTTGAAGGCCGGCGCGACGGTGGATGGGGCCGCCGCGGCCCCTTCGCTCGATTCGATCATCCGCCCAACTCCTGTCCCAAGACGCCGGCCAGTAGGGCCATGCGCACGAACATTCCGTTTCGCACCTGCCGGAAGTAGGCCGCCCGCGGGTCCATGTCGATCTCGGGCGAGATCTCGCCCACCCGCGGCAGCGGGTGCATCACCACCATGTCGCGGCGCGCCTGGCGCATCAAGTCGGCGGTGATCCGATAGTAGTCCTTGACCTCCTCGTACTGCGCCAGGTCGGTGAAGCGCTCCTTCTGCACCCGCGTCACGTAGAGCACGTCGGCCCGCTCGATGACGTCGGCCACGTCGTAGGTCTCGCGCAGCTCGACCCCCGAGTCGCGCAGCCCGTTCATCAGGTCCAGGGGCAGGCGCAGGATCTCCGGCGAGACGAAGCTCAGCTTGACGTCGTAGAGCCCGAGCAGCCGGGTCAGCGAGTGCACCGTGCGCCCGAAGCGCAGGTCGCCGACCATGGCGATCTCCAGGCCCTCGATGCGTCCCAGCTCGGAGCGGATGGTGTAGAGGTCGAGCAGGGCCTGGGTGGGATGCTCGCCGGCACCGTCCCCGGCGTTGATCACCGGCACGCTGGCCGCCTCGGCCGCCTCGGCCGCGCTGCCCACCTCCGGATGGCGCAGCACGATCACGTCGGCGTACTGCTCCAGGGTGCGGATGGTATCCGGCAGGCTCTCGCCCTTGCTGACGCTGGAGAACTGAACGCCCTGCGTGATCGGGATGACGCTGCCGCCCAAGCGCTCCATGGCGGCGATGAAGCTGGCGCTGGTGCGGGTCGAGGGCTCGTAGAAGAGGGCGGCCAGCACGCGCCGGGCCAGGATGTCGGTGCCGCCCCGCTCGCGCACCACCTGGCGCATGCGGTCGCTGCGATCGAAGATCTCGGTCAACCGCTGGCTGTCGAACTGCCGCACCGACAGGATGTCCTGACCGCGGAGCCAGTCGGCCGCGGCGCTCGTCTCGCGCATCGATCGCTCTCCTTCCCCTCGGGCCCTGGCTCCGCCGCCAGCGCGATCCTCGAGATCGCGGGCCGGCGATGCGCTCGGGCTAGCCGAACAGGACGCGGCCCGCGCCGGGCCGCGCCAAGACCTCACCGTCCTCGAAGACCGTCTGACCGCGCAGGATGGTGCGCCGCAGGCGCCCATGGACCGTCATGCCGGCAAAGGGCGACCAATCGGGCTTGCTCTGCCAGCCGCGCTCGGGCAGCTGCCATTCGGGCCCCACCTCCACCTCGATCTCGCTCTGCCGGGGCGTCTCGATGCCGAAGAGCTCGGCCGGCCGGCGGCTGCAGAGCTCGACCATCCGATCCAGCGTCAGCCGGCCCGCCTGCACCGCCGTCAGCATCAGGGGCAGGGTCGTCTCCAGCCCGGGCACGCCGGGCGGCGGCTTGGGGCCGGCCTTCTCGTCGCGCGTATGCGGTGCGTGGTCGGTGGCGATACAGTCCACCACGTCCAGATGCGCCCAGAGCGCATCCCGATCGGCCCGCGTGGCCAGCGGCGGCCGCATCAAGCCGAAATTGCCCAATCTCGGCAGGTCCTCTTCGCAGAGGAAGAGGTGGTGCGGGCAGACCTCGCAGGTGACCTTCAGGCCGGCCGCCTTGGCATCGGCGATCAGGCGGATCTCCTCGGCGCGGCTGACGTGCGCGATGTGCACCGCCTTGCCGTAGGTCGCGCCCAGGCCGATGGCCATGGCCACCGCCACCTGCTCGGCGTGCAGCACGATCGGTCGCCGGCCGGGCCAGGCCGCGAAGTGGGCCGCCAGGGTCGGCAGGGCCTCGACCCGCAAGGGTCCGAAGGTCTCGTTGACGTAGATCTTCAGCCCGCAGGCGGCATCGGCCGCCGCGGCGACGGCCTCGGCGTTGTCATCGGTCGCGCCCAGGTAGATGCCGACGTCACAGAGCGCGCCAGCGTGGGCTTCCCTGGCCCCGGCCAGCGAGGGGCCGTCGGTGATCGGCGGGCTGGTGTTGGGCATGGCCAGGATGGCGGTGACCCCGCCGGCCAGCGCCGCCGCCGTGCCGCTGGCCACCGTCTCCTTGTGCTCGCCGCCGGGCACGCGCAGGTGCACGTGCACGTCGACCAGGCCGGGCAAGGTGTAAAGGCTCATCGATCGAACTCCTCCGGGAGGAACCGGAGGGTCTCGATCCGCGGGAAGACCTCCGTCCGGCTTCCGTGATCGCGACGGTCGGCGCGAGCTCGAGGCAAGAAAAAAGCCAGGGGGCCCAGCCTCCTGGCTTCCTGCATCGTCTCCTGGTGGCGCCGGTCCTGCCGGCGGTGCTCAGCGCTCATACCAGGGGGTCAGTATATCACCGGCCGGCCAGGCGGGCAATGGTCGCCAGGGCGATTGCAAAGTCGGTCGTCAGGTGAACAGCACTGCGGCGGGAACAC
>CAZJWJ010000044.1:0-40364 GCA_964549495.1 uncultured Anaerolineales bacterium
TCTCGTCGGGCTGCGGCGCGGTGACCACCAGCGGCCGGCCGGCCAGCGAGACATCGTCGCGCAGCTCCAGGGCGGCCGGCGCGTGCGGCAGGCAGACGCAGGCCACGCGGTGATGTTTGGTCGGGCTGGTTTGAGATCGGTTCATGGATCGTGCCCCCGGAAGGTCTCTGCGTCTCGGGATGGGTATAAGGGTTATAGCCAGACCTCCAGGCCGGACTCGCCGCCCTGCAGGCCGGGTGATTTGAGGATGGTGGCGCGGGTGCGCCAGCCGCGCAGCACCCCGCCGCGCCGGATCTGCCCCACCTGGGCCAGGGCGATGCGCAGGGCCGCCGCGTGGGCCAGGGCCCGGTAATGCTGCTCCGGGCCCGCGAGGATGATGGCCACCGTCCCGCCCCGGGCCAGGGCCGGCACCACCAGGCGCGTGAAGCGGGAGATCTCGGCGCCCAAGGCCGCCGATGGCCGGTGCACGGCCAAGTCGGGCAGGGAGTCCAGCACCACCACCGAGAAATGCCCGCAGGCCATCAGGTGGGCCGCGATGCCCAGGCCGTCGTCCGGCCGGCCGGGCCGCAGCACGTAGAGCCGGTCCAGATCTACCCCGCGATCGGCCAGGTGGGGCAGGTCGATCGCATCGCCCAAATCGACCCAGGCGCTGTAGCCGGCCGCGGATGCCACCGCGCGGGTGGCGATGGTGTCGCGGCCCGAGGTGGGCCGGCCGACCAGCTCGGTGATCCGCCCCCGCGGCAGGCCGCCCAGGCCGGTGGCGGCATCCAAGGCCGGAAAGCCGCTGGAGCTGGCGGGCAGGTCCGCCCGCCCGGCGCCCACGCGCACCACCCGACCCTGCAGGCTGGTGTTGACGGATTCGGCGATGGCGCGCAGGTCGCGCTTGGCGCTCCGCGATCGGGCGGAGGGCCGGCGCGCCGGCGTCGGCTTGGGCTGGGCCAAGGCTTCGGCTCCGTGGGCGCCGGAGGCCCCGCGACCCGCGGGGCGGGTGTCGGCGCTAGATACTCTGGCGCTTGCTATGGCGCGCCCGCCGGCCTGGGCCGGGCCCGCGGACGCGACGGCTGGGTAAGGTTCCGTGGGGCCCGCAGTCTAGCAGAACGAATGTTCTAGTGTCAAGCGACTCACGCCCGATCATCGGTCAGCCGCCTGCTGGCTCGGGCGCCGGGCTGGCCCGCGATCAGGGCCTTTGCAGCCAGGGCAGGTGGAGGGTGGCCGGCGAGGGCGACGGCGACGGGGAGGGGCTGGCCGTCGGGCTGGCCGAGGCGGTCGGCGTGGCCGAGGGCAGCGGGGTGGGCTCGGGGGTGAAGTCGGGGTCGAGGGCGCGGCCGGCGTCGATGCGACCCCAGCCGAACTCCTGGTCCCAGCCCGGATCGCCCAGGTCGACGGAGGTCTCGATGATGCGCCGGCGGACCTGGTCCACGCTCCACTCCGGGTGCTGCTCGATCAGGAGGGCCGCCAGGGCCGCCACCAGGGGCGTGGCCTCGCTGGTGCCGTGATGGCGGGCGTAGCTGCCCTCGCTCGTCAGGGTGAGGGTCTGGATGTCCCAGCCCGGCGCGGCCACCTCCAGGTGGTCGCCGGTGGTGAAGGGCGGGTGGCTGTCGTCCTCGCGGGTGCCGGCCACGCCCACCACCTCGGGGTAGGCCGCCGGGAAGCGCAGGCCCGTGCCGCCGTTGCCGCCGGCCGCGGCCATGAAGACCCCCCGCTGGGCCGCGAAGGCCACCGCGTCGGCCATGGCCTGGCTGCCGCTCTCGGAGCCCAGGCTCATGTTGATCACCTGCGCCCCGTGCTCGGCGGCATGCTCGATGCTGCTGGCGATGGCCGCGATGCCGCCCGATCCGTTGCCGCTCATGGCCTTGAGCGGCATGATCTTGGCCCCCCAGGCCAGGCCGGCCACGCCCAGGGCGTTGTCGGTGAGCGCCGCCGCCACGCCGGCCTCGATGGTGCCGTGCTGGTTGTCGTCGTCCGGATCCGGATCGTCGTTGACGTAGTCGTAGCCCGCCACGCAGCTGCCGACCAGATCCGGGTGATCGCATTCCACGCCCGTGTCGATGATGGCGATGGTCACCTCGTGGGCCCGTCCGAAGTCCCAGGCGATGGCGCTGCCGATCTTCTCGTGATGCCACTGATCCGGGTAGAGCGGGTCGTCGGGGTGGGTGGCCTGCGCGCGATGGGGGCCGGCGGGCGCCTCGGCGCGACCGAAGGTGTCGCGATCGCGATCACGGGCGGCCGAGTTCAGACCGGGCAGGGCGATGGCCGCCGCCGCGACGAGCCGCGCGCGCATCGAGGGGCCGGCGGCCTCCGCATCCGGACCCAAGCCGGAAATCCAGACGATCTGGTCGCGCTCGGCCCAGCGGCTGGCCGGATGCTCCGCGTAGCGTGCCAGCGCGTCGGCCGGCCGCGGCGCGTCGACGATGGCGATGCGCGTGCCCGGCAACTCGCGCACCAGCCGGGCGCCCAATTCGGCGTGCAAGGGCGCCAGGTCGCCGAAGTCGGCATCGGCTGCAAGGCCGATCAGGATGCGCGTGGGATCGACATGCGCCGGGTCGCCGCTGACTCGAGCCGAAGCGGGGCCGGCGGCCACGAGCGGTAGCAGGATCGAGCCGGCCAGCAGCAAGAGGATGCGCGGCAGGCGAGGCGATACGAGAGGGATGCGCGGGGACATTCGGATCTCCAGGCGGGAAGGGGAAGGGTGAGGTCGGGGTGATGCGACGGCATCGGGGGCCGACGAGGAAGACGTCGCGCGACTCATTCCTCGTCGGCGTCGGGCCCGTTGGGCATCTTCTTCTTGGCGCGCGACAGCGCCAGGAGCGTCACGAAGGTTGCCGCGCTCAGCGCCAGGGCGATGTCGTAGAGGCCGAAGGCGGCCGCCGCCCCGATGCCGGCCGTGATCCAGATGCTCGCCGCCGTGGCGGTGCCCATCACCTCGCCGTTCTCCTTGAGGATCGCGCCGCCGCCGATGAAGCCGATGCCTGTGATCAAGCCGGCCAGCAAGCGCGAGACCTGGGATGGATCCGAATCGAGCACCTCTTGCCCGATCAGCAGGAAGGCGCAGCTGCCCAGGGCCACCAGGGGAAAGGTGCGCAGGCCCGCCGTGCGCGACCGCACCTCGCGATCGAAGGCGATCGGAAGGGCCAGGAAGTAGGCGGCGGCGAGCGGGATCAAGAAGTCGGTCATGTCGGTCCAGAAGGGGCTCGAGGAAACGGGCGATCGGAGCGAGAGAGCGGTCGGGTCGAGTGGGAAAGAGGTCGCCGAAGCATACCAAAGCCGGCTCGTCGGTGCACGTAGGATTTCGAGAGCTGTGCACGGGTCCTCGGGTGCGATATCGAGCGATCGGTCTTGGGTTGATCGACGACATCCATTGAGTACAGGCCATTGAATGTCACACGGCCGTGTGATAAGCTGTGGGTGTCGTGATTTCGGGCGAGTTGCAGTGGAGAATGCCATGGAGACGATGCGAACCCATATCCTGATTCCAAAGGACCTGATCGAAGCGATCGACAAGATCGTGGGATCGCGGGGGCGAAGCGCCTTCTTTGCCGAGGCTGCCCGGCACGAGCTCGAGCGGCGACGATTGATCGAGGCCGCTGCCAGGGCCGCTGGGTCACTTGCGGATACGGACGCGCCCGGCTGGGAGACGCCCGAGCAGGTCTCCGAGTGGGTTCGGGCCCTGCGCCAGGAGGATGATGAGCGTCTGGAGCGCATGGGCGGATCATGATCCGCTACATGCTGGACACCAGCGCGTTGATCGATTTCTCGAAAGGCTTCGAGCCGTCCACGCAAGGGGTCTTACAGCTGCTGGAACAAGGCTCGAGCCTCGGAGTCTGCGCGGTCAACGTCACCGAGTTCTACGCCGGGGTCTTGCCGGGCACCCATCCAGACTGGGATGCGTTCATCCAGGCTCTCGAGTATTGGGAGATTTCCAGAACGGCAGCCATTCAGGCCGGCGTGTGGCGTAAGACCTACGGGGGGAAAGGGCAAACGCTGTCCACGACCGATACGCTCGTTGCCGCGGTTGCATGGGAACGCTCTGCGATCTTGCTGACGGACAACGAGAAGCACTACCCCATGCCGGAGATCAGGGTGCGATCCCTTCGGGATGGGGGCCGGGCCTAACCTTCATTCCTCCGGCCAGAGGAGTCGCCCCTCCATACCTCCGGCCAAGGGCAAGACCGTACCCGACAGGTGGCCGGCCTGCCGGTCGGAGAGCAGGAAGGCGACGGCGGCGGCCACGTCCTCGGGGCGGGCGATCTTGCGCAGCGACATGGTGGCGGTGACGCGGGCCAGGGCCTCGGGGTCGGCCGAGGCGCTGGCGCCCATGCGGGTGTCGACCCAGCCCGGGCAGACGCAGTTGACCCGGCCGCGCGGGGCCAGGCGGGCGATCTCGTTCTTGAGCGTGCGGGTCAGGCCATAGGCCAGGCCGGCCTTGGCCGCGGCGTAGTCGGCGTGGCCGGCCTCGCCGAAGAGGGCCGCCGTCGAGCCGATCAGGACGATGCCGGCCGCCTCGCGCGGCCGCTCGGCCAGGTGGCGCAGGAAGGCGCGGCAGCAGAGGAAGGCGCCGGTCAGGTCGGCATCCAAGGTGTTCTGCCAGCGCTCCAGGGGCAGCTGGTGCAGGGGCAGGTCCTCGGGCGGCCAGATGCCGGCGTTGACCACCAGACCGTCCAGATGGCCGAAGGCCTCGAGGGCCGCCTCGAAGAGCGCCTCGGCCTCGTCCTCCCGCCGCAGGTCGGCGCCCAGCGGCGGGTGTCCGGGGCCCAGCTCGGCGGCCAGGGCCTCGGCGGCCTCGCGGCCTTGGTGATAGTGCAAGATCACGCGCGCGCCCTCGCCGGCCAGCAGCCGGGCGGTGGCCGAGCCGATGCCACCGGAGGCGCCGGTGACGAGGATGCGTTGGCCGGCCAGTCCGAGGTCCATGCTGGGTCTCCCAGTGTGCGTTCGAGGTGGGGATGGAAAGGCTACGGTATCATAGATGTCAGGGAAGGGCCCGCCACCGGGCCGGGCCGCATGCCGAAACCAGGAGGCCTGGACATGACGATGGAATCGATCGACCCGGCCAGCGGTCAGCGCATCGAGCGATACGCTCTGGCCACACCCGAAGAGGTCGAGCGCGCCTTGGCGGGGGCCGATGCGTGCTTCGGCGCCTGGCGCCGGCTGCCCGTTGCCGAGCGGGTCGAGCCCTTGCGCCGGGCGGCCGAGATCCTGCGCCGCGATGCCGAGCGCTTCGCGCGGCGGATGGCATTCGAGATGGGCAAGCCGCTCTCCGAGGGCATTGCCGAGGCCGAGAAGTGCGCTTGGCTCTGCGAGTACTATCTGGAGCGGGCCGAGGGCTTTCTGGCGCCGGAGCCGGTGGAGACCGACGCGGCCAAGAGCTACGTCAGCTACCAGCCGCTGGGCGTGATCCTGGGCATCATGCCCTGGAACTTCCCCTTCTGGCAGGTCTTCCGCTTTGCCGTGCCGGCCCTGGCCGCCGGCAACACGGTGTTGGTCAAGCACGCGCCCTCGACCACCGGCTGCGCGCTGGACGTCGAGGAGATCTTCCGACAGGCCGGTTTCCCCGAGGGCGGCTACCGCAACCTGGTCCTCGAGGTCGAGACGGTCGGCGACTTGATCGAGGATCCGCGCTTGCGCGGCGTGTCCCTCACCGGCAGCGTAGGCGCCGGCCGCGCGGTGGCCCGGCAGGCCGGCGCCGCGCTCAAGCCCTGCCTGCTCGAGCTCGGCGGCTCGGACGCGAGCTTGGTGCTGGAGGATGCCGATCTGGACCTGGCCGCCGAACAATGCCTGACCGGGCGGATGATCAACACCGGCCAGAGCTGCATCGCCGCCAAGCGCTTCGTGGTGGTCGACGCGGTGCGAGAGGAATTCGAGGAGCGGCTGATGCAGCGCATGGCCGCGCTGAAGGTAGGCCATCCGCTGGATGCCGAGACCGACCTGGGCCCGATGGCCCGCGCCGACCTGCGCGAGGGCCTGCACCGCCAGCTGCGCCAGAGCGTCGAGGCCGGCGCGCGCTTGCTCCTGGGCGGCGAGCCCATGGTGGGGCCGGGCTTCTACTACCCGGCCTCGTTCCTGACCGAGGTCGGGCCGGGCATGCCGGCCTATGCGGAGGAGCTCTTCGGGCCGGTGGCGGTGGTGATTCCGGCAGCGGATGAGGCCGAGGCCATCCGCATCGCCAACGACACGCGCTTCGGCCTTGGCGCGGCGGTCTATACCGCGGATGCCGAGCGCGGCGAGCGCATCGCCCGCGAGTCACTGGAGGCCGGCGCGGCCTTCGTCAACGGCTTCGTGCGCTCCGATCCGCGCTTGCCTTTTGGTGGCGTCAAGGACTCGGGCTGGGGCCGCGAGCTGGGCCGGGCCGGCATCCGCAGCTTCGTCAACGTCAAGACCATCTACCGGGTCTGAGCGCCGATTCGACCGACGTCGATCCGGGCTGCGGCTGCCAGCGGGATCGAGGAGGGTCCGTGTGGGTGTCCCGGTGGCCTGAAGTTCGTCTCTCGCGGGTCGGATCGTCGCCGCCATCTGGCCGGCTTGTCTCGATACCCGCCTCGCGCGTACCATGCACCGAGCGGGGGCACGGGTTGGCGCTTCGAGCCGGCCGCCGCCCCGCCACGATCGCGCCGATCGATGCCCGAGCCGAGGAACCGACCAAAGGGGGGGACCGAGACTGCTATGCGTGCCTTGTTGCGAGTGATCATCGTGCTGTTGGTGCTGGGGGCCGCCACCGTCGGCGCCCTGCGCTACTTCGCCTCCACCGGCGAGGCGCCGACCAACCTGGGCCTGCGCGGCGACCAGCTGGCGGACTGCCCGCCCGAGCCCATCTGCGTCTCCAGCCATGCGCCGGCCGACGACGAGGAGCATTACATCGAGCCCATCGCACTGGAGGGCGAGGAGAGCCTCCAGGAGCGGATGAGCGATGCCGTGACCGGCCTGGACGAGCTGCCGCCGGATGAGGGCTTCGGCGTCGACCGCCTGCGCCGCGAGATCCTGCGCCGCAGCGAGGTGACCATGCCGACCGTCAACGCCAACTACGTCTACGCCACCTACCGACTGCCGGGAGTGGGTCTGATCGATGACCTCGAGCTGTCGGTGGACCGCGACGCGGGCCTGATCCACGTGCGCTCCTCCTCGCGGGTGGGCAACAGCGACTTGGGCATGAACCGCGCCCGGGTCGAGATGCTGCGCGAGGCTCTGACCGGCGGGGAGTAGATGCCGACGGGGCCGACGCTGTGGCACCAGGCTGCGCTGCATCTGCCGCCCTTGCCGCGCGGCTTCCACCTGATCACCGATCGGGTGATCGATGCCCTGCCGGAGCTGGCCGAGATCGAGATCGGCCAGCTCCATCTCTTCATCCAGCACACCTCGGCCGGCCTGGCGATCAACGAGAACGCCGACCCCACCGTGCGCGGCGACTTCGCGCGCCACTTCGACGCCGCCGTACCCGAGGACGCGCCCTACTGGCAGCATACCTACGAGGGTCCGGACGACATGCCGGCCCACATCAAGTCGGCGCTTCTCGGTAGCAGCCTGACGTTGCCGGTCAGTGCCGGCCGGCTGGCCCTGGGCACCTGGCAGGGCATCTACCTCTGCGAGTTTCGCGACCGGGCCCGCGGCCGGCATTTGGTCTTGACCTTGCAGGGCTTGCCGCGATTCGAAGCTTGACGATCCGTTGGGAGAGCGGGCGAAAGTGCGATCTGGGTTTCGCGTGACGCACCTGTCCAAGATCGGCCCGCTGGCGTGTTATGTCCTTGTCAGAGATGACATTCCTGACGGTCACTACCGGGGAGGGCATGATGTCACGCAAGGGATTCCTGGCAGCACGGATCGGCTTGATGCTCCAAGGCTTTCGCCGCGTCTGTTCGTGGCGCTCGGCGATCGGCCTCGCCTTGGTTCTTGCCCTCCCGCTGACCACGGTTTGGCCGGATTCCGGATCCGGCGTCCATGGTGCCAGCACAATCGAGCCGATTCCTCCGGAATCGTCTGACCCGTCGAGTTCCGGCGGGCCGCTCGGCTATCAGCTCGAGGCGACCTGGCCCTTGCCGGCGCGGGGCTTCGAGCCCGTGGATTTGGCAAGCGCGCCCGACGGTCGACTGTTCATCGCCGACATCGAGAGGCAGCGCATCGAGATCTTCGCCGCGGACGGACGCTACGAGGGGCGCTGGCCGGCCCCACGGCGCCCCGGTTACGACGATCCGATGTATCCGCAACACGTGGCCGTGGATCCGGACGGCACCGAGGTTCACGTGCTCTGGTCTAGCAGCCGTACTGGCGGCGTGTACTACCTGGAGGTTCGGAGTCCGGATGGGATGGTGCTGCATGCACCGCGTTGGCTGGATTTGCTGGTGACCGACATCGACGTCCCGCTCAGCGGCGTTCTCATGCTCGCGAGCGGGGGGCGGTTGATTCGGCTGGATACGAACGACCTTCGTCGGCTCTCGGACCACGACGCCGGCTCCCCGGCCCGAAATGCGATCCGGCTGGCTGCCTTGCCACAAGGCGGCGCGGCGCTTCTGACCCGGGCCGGAACGAATTCGCATCTTGCGCGCTACGACGAGAAGGCCGTGCTGCAGGCGAGTCAGACCTTCACCCGGGAGCTGGCGGTCGACCTGGCCGCGTGGCCGGATGGGCGCCTGCGGGTGCTCTATCAACCCGCGTCGAGTGCCGATGCCATCCCGCTGGATCAGCAGGTGGTGCTGCGGGACTTCGCGGCCGACGGCAGCTTGCTGCGCACCTGGTACCGTCAGGACCTGCCGGAGGTCGAGATCCCGGTGTCCGGCATCATCGGCAATCCGTGGTCTCTGGATCTCTTCGATGCAGGTTTTGCCCTCACCGGTGTCGGAGTCGAAGCGCCGCAAGAGTTTCGTGTGCTGCGCTACGATGCCGATGGGGCCTTGCTGGATTTCCATGAAAGCTGGCGGGGGCTGGCTGCTCGATCGGAGCTCGAGCGCTTGCCCGGCGAGTGGGTGGCGCCCTCGCTGTCGCTGGTTTGGACCGACGCGGGGCTGCACCTGCTCGATGGTCGCGGCCGGAGCGCCGAGTTGCAGCGATTCGATCTGGACGGAAGGGTCAGGACCTTGGCGACCGGCCTGCCCAACACCGAGTCCGACCTCGCGGCGGGGGCGAACGGGTCGCTGGTCCTGGCCTCGAGCGAGGGCGCGCTGATCCAGATGGCGCCCGGCGGCAACCCGAGCTTGCTCCAGACCGATTGCGACTGCGAGCTTGGCGGGCGGGTGGCGGCCGGCCGCGGTGCCGGCCAGGCCGCGATCTTCGTCTCGCGCCCGGTTTCTTCGACCATCGCGTTGGTCGACCGCCAGCTCGACATCCCGCTCGGGAGCTTCCGACTTCCGGACGCGGCGGGTCTCTGGCCGGCCGATCTGGCCGCCCTGCCCGAAGGGGATCTGCTGTCGGCCGATACGGCCAGCGGGGAGATTCAACGCTGGACGCCGGCCGGCAACCTGTCGAGCGCCTGGACGGAGCCGCCGGGTTCGGGCCTCCTGCGGCTGAGCACGGCCCGACTGGCCGATGGTCGGGATCTCGTGGCGGGCCTGCGCGCCTCCGGTGAGGTGGTCCTGCGTGAGCTGGACGGCGGCTTGCTCTCGATGCTCTCGCTCGGACACGACATCGGGATATCGGGCTCCGTCGAGGACCTGGCGCTGGACGATGCGGGGCGGATCTATCTCAGCCTGCCGGCGGCCGAGGCGGTATACGTCTTGGCGCCCGAGGGAACCATCCCCAGCCCCGAGCCGGTGCCGACGGCCAAGCCGACCGACGCGGCCTCTTGCCAGGTCGACCGGGACAAGGTGGCCGGCCCCCGTCGCGTCGTGCTAGGCGATACCGCTCAGGTCACCTTGACCTTGCAGACCCGCTGCCAGCATGCGGGGGAGTTCAACGGTGCGGACATCGTGGTGGCGGTGGAGCGGAGCTTTCGCGACACGAGCCGAGGTCTTTGCTTCCGGTCGCGCGGCTTGGAACCCCCCGTCGGCCTGCTGGGCGCCGAGGTCGCCGCGCGCTTCCTCCGGCGCTTGGATTATCGACACCATCGGGCTGGCTTGCACTATGGAGGTAGTCCGGAATCGATCGAGCGACCGATCGGCAGTCCGGTCTCCGAACTGCTCACGGCTTTGGAAGCAGCCAAGAATCGCCGCGATGGTGGCCAGACCTTGGATGAGTTCCTGGCCGGGGCCGACCGGATGCTGATCGAACAGGGCCGGTCCGATGCGCTGCCGGTCATCCTGCTGATGACGACGGGCTGCTCGGCCCTCGGGAACGAAGTCGCCGCGCGCAGCCTCGAGCAAGCCCGGACGATTCGCAACCGAGGGGTGCTGATCTACGTGGTCCAGATCGGCGCCGACGGGGCGCAACCGAGCCTGGAATCCTTGCTGCGCGGGGTGGCCGGCAGCCCGGAGCGCTATGCCCTGGCCGAGCGGGCGACGGACGGGGACCGCATCGCCATCGCCGTCAACCGCCTGATCACGGAGTTGGCCGGCAGCAGCCTGGCCGGCAACCTCTTGATCCACGACCGCATGTCCTCCGATGTCCAGCTCCTGCCTGGCTCGGCGCGCCCCGAAGCGCTCGAGGGACCGGACTGGCTCTCCTGGCGGCGGGGGCTCCTGCCGGCCACGGGCCTGACGATGACCTACGAGATCCTGCCGCTGCGAACCGGCATCCTGCCGACCAACGCCCTGGCCGAGGCCCACTTCACCGACGTCGACGGCTCGCCGCGGACGGTGGTCTTCCCGGTGCCCGAGATCGAGGTGGTGGCGCCGACCGCGACGCCGACGCCGACCGCCACGCCGACCCCGCTCGGTCCGCCCACGACCGGCCCGAGCACGGTCTACCTTCCGGTGCTCTTCAAGCAGGCCTGCCTGCCCGATGCTCGGCGGCTGGACGTGGCGCTGGTGGTCGACCGCTCGCAGAGCATGCTCGATCCCACCCGCGACGGGCGCAGCAAGCTGGAGGCGGCCCGGGAGGCGGTGTCGGCCTTCGTGGACCTGCTCGACATGCGCGGGGACGGATCGGTCGATCGGGCCGCGCTGGTGGGCTTCGATTCCGAGGCGGAGCTGCTCGCCCGGTTCACGGGAGACGCGGCCGAGCTTCGAGCGGGGCTGAGCCGCTTGGAGAGCCGGCCGGGCACGCGCATCGACCTGGGCCTCGATGTCGCCCACGCCGAGCTGACGCGGATCGGCACTTCGGCCCGCCGCGAGCCGGTGCTGGTGCTCCTGACCGACGGTCGGGTGAGCCAGGATCTCGTGCCGCTGGTCGAGACATCCGCGCGGCGCATCCGGGCCGATGGGATCCGTTTGATCACCATCGGCCTCGGGCGAGATGTGGACGCGCCGCTCCTGGCACGCATCGCCTCGAGTGCGGAGGATCACCTGCTGGCGCCGGATGGCGAGGACCTGGCCGGCATCTACCGCCGGCTGGCCCAGAGGATTGCCTGCCAGCCCTGAGACCGTGCCGAGAGGATCGCGCAGGCGGATCTCGCATAGGGTGGACATAACCGGCGGGTCCGGTTACAATACGACGCGTCGGCCCGCGGGCTTCCAAGGCCCTGCCCGCTGCCCACGGGCACCGGGCCGGCGCCGTCGCAGCCCAACCCACACGGGGCCGGGCCCGAGCCTCGCCCCCACCCCTGCGAGCGTCCCAGATGCGCATCCGCGAGATCTGCTTCCAGGACTTCCGCTCCTTTCGGGGCCGGCATCACATCTCCTTCGTCGACCCGGCCACCGGCGGCGTGCGGCCCGTTTCGGCCATCGTCGGATCCGACGACGGGGCCAAGCGTACCGTGCTCGAGGCCATCGACGCGCTGCTCTCCTATGCGGTGGACCCGCGCAGCCCGCGACCCTTGGTCGAGGAAGCCCTCGGCTCGGGCTGGATCCAGATGGCCCTGGAGCTGACGCCGGCCGATCTTGAACAGTTCCACCGTCTGGCCGGCGCCCTGGCGGAGCGCCCGCGCACGCGGGTGCTGCGCATCGAGGTCGGTCGCCGCGGCATCGCGCCGCTCCTACCGGTGCAGGAATGGTCGACGCTGTTGGCCTGTCTGGCGCCGGACGAGACCGGTGAGGGCTACTTCACCAATGCCGGCGCCCTCTCCAGCCAGCTCTACACCGCGGTGGCGCGCATGCGCCGCGGGGCCGACCTGCATGGCGGCCTGCTCTACTTTCCGGGCGCGCGCCATCACGCGCTGGGAACGGCCGACCCGGACGAGGTCGAGCGCGATTGGATCGTGCGCGCCACCCTGGCCGCCGAGGCCGCGGCGGCCGCACGGATCTCGGGAGATGGCCAGGTCTCGGGTGACGGTCGGGTCGGTGGCGCCGGCCAGATCGCCGGCCTGCGCTTCCTGAGCGAAGCGGCCATGCCGGCCCGCCGCGGCGCGGTCATCGCCATCGAGGACCCGGCCATCCTGGAGCTGCCGGCCGCGGGCGGCGACGTGCCGACCATCCAGCGCCTGCGCGACATCGTGCGCGAATGGGATGCCCAGCTGATCGTGGCCGCTCACTCCGAGGCCGACCTGCCGGCTTTCCGCGAGGACGAGCGCATCGTGCTCGATCGGCGCGACCCGGCGGCCTGACGGACGCCAGCCTTCCTCCCCCCGGCTACGTCGATCGAGAGCAACCCGCCCGGCCCGCGTGTAAGCGCGGGCCCGATTTTGTCGCCCTTGGTGATTAAAGGATGCGCAAGATCCCAAGGAGGGCATCATGTCGACCAAGGCGTCGAAGGACCATGGGCTGGGGCGGACGAAGGGGGCGCGACCGAAGGCGCGATCGGATCGATCAGGTCGGTCGAGCCGCTGGGCGCGGGCCGTCACGGCGGTCGGCCTGTTCTGGGCATGTGCGCTGGGCACGGCCGGACTGGCCGGCGCCGGCATCGCCGGGGCCGGGGAGAGCGGCATCCAGGTGCAGAGCCTGGAGACGATGCACGCTTCGCACATCACGGCCGAGTTCTACGACTACCAGGGCCGGCTGGCCCATCAGGAGACGCGGCGCGACGTGCCGCCGGGCGGCTTTGCCAACTTCTATCTGCCCGGCATCGCCGAATTGCAGAACGGGGCCTACTCGATGGTGCTGCGCGCGGTGCGGGCCAGCGAGCCGCAGATCGCGGCCCGGGTGGGGGCCATCAACCGCACCGACTGGCCATCCAGCGGCGGGGCGGCGATGTATTCCGACGTGCAGCCGGGCGCCGACGTCTACCTGCCGCTGGTGGTGCATCAGCCGGGCACGCAGGTCTCGCTGATCAGCATCCAGAACACGGAGCTGGCCGCGGCTGCCTCGGTCGATGTCGAGCTCTTGGCGGCCGGCGCGGCCAGGCCGGCGGTGCAGCTGAGCATCGCCTTGCCCGCGGCCGGCGCCACCGTGCTCGACCTGGCCAAGGGGGCCGACTTCGCCTCGCTGCCGGAGGACTTCGTGGGCGCCATGCGGGTCCGATCCGACCAGCCGGTGGCGGTGATGAGCCTGATCGATCTGGAGAGCGGCCCGATGGCCGTCTCGGCCTTCGAGGGCCAGCCGGTCGACCGGGCCGGCGCGCGGCTCTACGCGCCGCTCTTCCGCAATGCCTTCCATGGCACCACCGGCATCTCGGTGGCCAACCCGGGCGCCGACGCGGTCGAGGTCCGCGTGACCTATCGCGGCACGGACCAGGCCGGCAACGCCTGCGCGGGACAGACCATCGAGCATGCGGGCGGAAGCCCGGTCGCGATCCCGGCCGGCTCCAGCGCAGTCTTCTACCAGGGCGGCGCGACGCCCGAGGCCGGTGCACCGGGCCTGCCGGCCGGCTGCTACGGCTCGGCGGTGGTCGAGGTGGTGGGCGACGGGGCGGTGATGGCCACCGTCCAGGACTTCACCGTGTCGGCCGATGGCCGGCCCAATACCGCGGCCGCCTATCGCGCGCTGCCGGCCGAGGAAGGATCGACCCGGGTCTCGGCTCCGCTGGTGCGCAAGGCGCACACCGCCTTCCGCTACTCGACGGGCTTGCAGGTGATGAACCTGGGCAGCGCGCCGGCCTCGGCCCGCCTGTCGGTCTTCGACCAGAACAATCAGCCGATCGACCTGCTCGGTGCCGGGCAGGCGACGATCGCGCCGGAGGGCTCTCAGACCTGGTACCTGCCGGCTCTGGCCGGCATCGCGGAGGGCATGTACGGCTCGGCCATCGTCGAAGCCGACCAGCCGCTGGCCCTGATCGTCTCCGAGGTGGCCGAGACCGGCCGCGTCGACCTGGTCAGCTACAACGGCATCGCGGCCCCTGCGGCTTTGGCATCGAGCCCGCTGTCCGCGATGTCGAGCCATGCAGCGCAAGAAGGCGCGTCTGCCGGGATGGCAGACGCGCCTTGGCTTGCGATCTGGGATCGCGTCCTCCGCTAGGGCGAAGGGCGGGGGTGAGGGCTAGCCGTCGCTGCCCTCGCCCTCGCCTTCTTCCATCTCACCGTCTTCCATCTCGCCCTCGGTGGACTCTTCGTCCATCGAACCCTCTTCCGTCATGCCTTCGTCCATCGAGCCGTCCATGCCTTCGCCGCCCATGTCGGCCATGGACTCGTCGGTGGTCAGGCCGATCTGGAAGACGACCTCGTCGCGGATCAAATCGTCCGGCGAGCCGGGGAAGGACAGGTCCCAGTTCTGGCGATCGACGCTGAACTCGGCCGTGGCCGTGGCGACGCCGTCGGTCACCATGATGGTGGCCGGGAAGCTGATCTGCTGGGTCACGCCGCGGATGGTCATGTCACCGGTGATGGTGTGGGTGCCTTCCATGCCCTCGGCGACGCCTTCGCTGATGGCCGTCGAGCTGAAGGTGGCCGTCGGGTACTCGGCGACCAGGAAGAAGTCCTCGCTGCGCAGGTGGGTCTCCAGGCGGTCCTTCATGCCGTACTCTTCGCCCGGGTCGACCAGCATGCTGTCGATGTCGACCTCGAAGCCGATCAGGGCGGTGCTGAGGTCGCCATCCTGGATGACCAGGCTGCCGGTCCACTCGGGGAAGACCATGCGATGCGAGCGGGTGACCTTGCTGCCGACGGCCACGATGTTACCGTAGAGCGGGTACTCGCCGTCGAGCGTCTCGGCGGCCGGGTCGTTCATCGGGGCGTTGGGATCGGCCTCGTCTACCTCGTTGGACTCCATCTCATCGGCGGCGTCCTCGTCGGCCATCGACTCGTCGGAGGTCTCGGCCTCGGTCATCGAGTCGTCGGCGGGCTCCTGGAGGGTGGTGGTCTCCTCGGCCGGCTCGCCGACGCTGGCGGCCGGCACGTCGTCGGCCGGGTTGCCGGCGCAGCCGATCAACAAGGCCAGGCTGGCGATGGCGGTCAGAAGGGTGCTGTTTCGGATCTGCATCGGTGCTTCTCTCTCCATGCGTGGCGGTCGTGGGTGCCGACTGGGCGGGCACCGACAGGCTGATGGGGGATCAGGGTGGGGCGCTCGAGGGGAAGCCGAGTCGCTCACCGCAGCGGCGCCCGCCCAGTCGGCACCCACGACCTACTTCGGTCTCCGGACCATCGGAGGATGGATGCGGAGATGGTTGCGATGGGCTGAGAGGGGGCGGGGTGGCGAGTCCTTACGGCGGGGATGGGTTCCGTGGTGAGGAGCTCGGTCGTCAGAGGGCGAATCGCTATGGACGTGGCCGTCCAGCCGATCAAGTCTCGTGCTGTCGCAGCTCACAGGAGTCAGGTAGGAAGTCGCGAATCTGCCTCTCCGCCTCGTCATCGAGGTCGAATAGATAGAGCTCCCCACCCTGATGGTCGGCGATCATGACCGGCAGGTCGCCCCGATGGAGCTTGACGCACCACCAGCGCAGCGCCCCGCTGGGCAAGCGGCCCAGTTCGATGAGCCGTCGGGAGACCTCGGCATCGAAGGGGCCCTGGAACCCGACTTGTCTTCGGGTCGCCAAGGGATGGAGCTCGGCCGGTTCGCCCTGCATTCGCTCCGCGGCGTCGACCGCTTCGACGTTCTCCTTCCATTCGGTGATCTGCCAGCGATCGGCCAGCTCGACGAAGAGGGTCACGAGCTTCGGCCAGTAGACGCGAACGTTGGCGTAGCCAGGTTCGTCGGGATCCGAGAAATCACATTCATCGTAGGTGTCCAAGTAGGGTGCGTAGTAGGATGGGTCCTCCAGCATGAAGACCCGACTCGGGCCATGATCCGAGATCGAGGACCCGGAACCACCGATCGCCTTCGGCGCCCACTCCCCATCTTCTTCCAACGATGTGAACAGCTCCTGCATCATCTCGTTCAAGGCATCGGACAGGCCCTCCAGCGCAGACTCGATGTCCGGCTTGGCTCGATCCTCGCCCTGCGACTCGGGATCTTCGCGAGGTTCATCCATGAGCGGTGCTCCGATTCAAGGTTGCCGGCCGGTGAAGGCGATCAGGCGGGTCTAGGGCGTGGCGTCGTCGGGGACCAGGATGGGATCGGGGGTGTCGTCTACAAGCATATGTCATTCAACCGGAAGAGATGAACCTCGCGTGACGGATCGGCGTAGTCAATCTGGTTGGAAGGCCGTCCCGCAAACCAACGATCCTTCGCGCGCTCGAGAACCACGCTCGGTGGTGTTTCGAGCGGCCGCGACTTGCCCCGAAGGAGGCCCCACATGAGTCAGAACGCCCCGAACCAAGAACGAATCGATGCCTTCGTGCGCGACGCGCACTTCAACCTCGAGTCCGTCGAGGCCGGCCTGGCCGAGGAGCCAGCGCTGCTCGAACTTCGGTCCAGCGAAAATGAGCTGCCGATCGAGGCGGCTTCGCATGTCGGCAACCGGCCGATCATCGAGCACCTGATGGAGGCCGGGGCGGAGGTGCCCCTCTGCACCCGCGCCGTCTTGGGCGAGCGGGAGGCGGTCCTGGCGGCCGTCGATCGCGATCCGGCGGCCGTCGAGAGCCGGGGCGCACATGGTATGAGTTTGCTCTTTCATGCCGTGGTTGGCGGGGATGAGACGCTCTGTCGGGAACTCCTCGCGCGCGGCGCCAGGCCCAGCACGGTCGGAGAGGGAGCCAGTCAGGATCCGCTTCACGCGGCGGTGTTTCGGAAGGAAGCTGGGATCGCGCGGATGCTCGTGGATGCCGGCGCCGATCCGGATGCGCCCAACTACCAGGGCAAGACGCCGCGCGAGCTGGCCGCGGAACGTGAGATCGACGAACTCCTGGCGGTCTTCGGCGGCTGATCGATCGGTCTTTCGCCGGGGCCTTACCGACCCGGATCCGCGACGTCGAGCAAACGCACCGTCGCCGCGAGCTGATCGCCTTCGAGGATCTCGAAGCTGGCGGGATCTTCGACACGCCAATCGGCCCCGTCGGACACCGCGCGCGAGGCCAGGGCGTCGATGGCGCCGACCGGCGCCTCGGGGGCCTCATCCCGCGCCCAGAAGCGCAGCCAGAGCTGGTCGGTGGCGCCGCGGCCGACCCGCCACTGGGCGCGGGCGCCGCGGGCCAGCGCCTGGCGCCAATCCTGCGGCGCGGCCTCGCCCAGCGCGTCGATCCCGGCCCGGGCCTCGGCGTAGGCCGCGTCGATGGCCTGGTGCCGCTCGGCGAAGTCCTCCGTGGTGACCAGCTGATCGGCCTTCTGTAGCCAACCCAACCGGCCGTCGATGCGATCGAAGGGATCGTCGCCATCGCGCAGGCGGAAGATCCGGCTGTGGTCGGTGGCCGGCTCGGGGCCCTGGGCGTGGACGGCGGCCATCAGCTCCGGCGAGGCCTTGTAGAGATCGAAGGCCGCCTCGCGGCTGCCCTCCGGCCAGGTTTCATCGATCCAGGCTTCGAGCAGCGCGTCCGGATCGGCAGCCGGGTCCTCGGCCAGGCCTTGGAGGACGGCCAGGTTGACGAGGTTGCCCCAGGGAAGATCGAAGAGCGGCTGGACCTGCTGGTCCCAGCCGATGCGCACCGAGAGGCGGCGCAGGCCGGCCGCGCGGGCGGCGGCGATGCGGTCGGCCCAAGCGTCGCCCATGTAGCAGGGGTAGAGGTTCCAGCCCTGATGCTCGCGCCAGGCATCCAGCTCCATGACCTGGCGGCGGCCGTCCCCCTGTCCGATCAGGGGCGAGAGCGGGCTGTGCAGGTGGAAGTCGCCGCGGGTGTTCTTGAGGCTCAGGACGATGCCCGCCTCGAGGCCATCGAACATGCGCGCCGGGTCGAGCTGCTCGTGCAGGGCGTAGATGCGGCCCCAGCTGCGGCCCTCGATCTCGATGCCGCGGGGCCGGGCGACGGCCGCGGTCTCGTTCAATAGCCGCTCGACGCGAGCCAGCAAGGCCTCGGCGCCCTCCGGCGTGTCGGGATCGAGATCGGGGCCGTCGCAATCACCTAGGCCCTGCTCGGTCTCGTCGGCCGTGATCTGCAGGCCTGCCAGGCCCGGCAGGGCATCGAAGAGCTCGGTCATCTTGGCCCGATAGAGCCGCCAGGTGAGCTCGCGATCGGCGCAGATCGTCTCGCCTTCGGCCACCGAGCCCTGAACGACCTCCAGGATGGGCTCGGGCAGCTCGATCTGGTTGCCGTGGTAGACCAGCTCGATGTCCCGCGCCGTCGCCTCGTCGATAGCCCAACGCAGCAGGTCGCGATACAGCGCGGCCTCACGGCGCCAGGCGCCGCCCGCTGGAAAGGCCGCCGCGCCCAAGGGGCCCTCGATGCCATCGATGCCCTCGATCTCGAAGTCGTAGGTCAGGAGCCGCTCGAGGTCGTCGCCGAAGATCACGTAGCGGCGGATTCCGCGGTCGCGGGCAGCGTCCAGGTTGGCCCGCAGCTGGCGCATGTCGGCCTCGTAGACCTCCGGCTCGGGCGAGAAGCGCCGGAAGCTGGCGTGGTCGATCAGCTCGATCTCCATCGGGCCGGCGTAGGCGGGGGTGGTCGGTCGGCCGGCGTTGGAGGTCGCCGGGGCGGTCGCCTCGGAGGTCGCCGAGGCGGTCGCGCCGGCGTTCGGCGAGGCGGTCGCGTCGGCGTTCTGCGACGACGTCGCGTCGGCGTTCTGCGACGACGTCGCGTCGGCGCTCGGCTCGGGAGTCGGCGTGGTCGTAGACCGCGTGATGCAGGCGGCGGTGATCGAGCCGAGGGCGACGAGGGCGAGGAGCGATCGGATGGGGCGCGACCTCCTCCAGGCGGAGGTGGACCGGTCACCGAGGTCGATCATCCAGGTCGCGAGATCTCGTCGCGGCATGCGCAGCCGGCTCAGTCGATCTCGATGCGCTGGCGGGCGCAGACGTAGAGCGTGTCGTGCAGGCCGGCGTGGCGCTCGAAGAGGGACTCGCCCTTGCGCGCCAGGCGGGCCTCGGTGAAGCCGTGGATGACCAGGTCGGCGTCCTGCGAGCGCTGCTGGACCAGCTGGTTGAAGTCCACCCGGTCGTCGGTGCCGATGATCTCGATGTTGCGGCTGGAGATGGGGATGCGGCCCTCGGAGATCATCTGGCGCAGGGTCTGGGCCCGCTCCTCGACCTCGTGACGTGGGAAGGCGGCGAAGACGCTGACCTCGGCCGCCTGCCAGTCGGAGTGGTCCAGCAGGATGTAGGCGATCAGGATCATCAGGCTGGCGTTGGCGTAGTCGTGCCAGGTGATCCAGATGTGGATGTGTCGCCGGTTGCCGTAGTGGTGGTCGCCATGGCGCAGCACCATGCAGTTCATACCCACCGCCAGGGCCATGTCGGCGCCGGCTTTCAGCTCGCACCGCAGGGCCTCGTCGTCGTGCACCGAGTACTCGAGTAGGAGCGTGTTGTGGTCGATGCCCGATACGCCCGGGATCTGCAGGCTCTGGGCCAGGGCCGAGCGCATCGACGGGCTGACCATGGTCTCGACGAAGATGCCGGAATGCTCGGCCTGGCTGCGGGCGATCAGCTTCTCGAGCGTGCGCCTCCCTTCCCGGAACTGCTCCCGATCCAGCCGGCCCTGCATGTAGTGCAGGTAAGTGCCCACGCCGTAGCGATGGCAGAGCCAGGCCAGCATCTGCATCGGCGCGCTGCGCTCGAAGGTCCGTCCGTTGACCATGATGATGCTCGGCCGCCACTCGGCCTCGAAGCCGTGCTTGCCGCTCTGCTGCAATCGCACCTGCATGTAGCGCGTGGCCTGGGTCATCACGCCCTGGATGATGGCGCCCACGTCGTCGCGGGCCGGCCGGCTCTGGTTGCGTCGCTGATGGCCGTCGATCAAGCGGTAGAGCAGGGCCATGACGAAGATGGCCAGGGTGGCGAAGAGCGGGTCCATCTGGAAGGCCAGGAGCAGGCACATCAGGGCGCCGAAGAGGCTGATGTACCACTTGGTGCGGAAGCTGGGCCGGTAGCTGGGCCGGGCGGCGAAGTGTTCCAGGAAGCTGATTGCGCAGAGCGAGCCGTAGGTGACCATGAAGAACATCGAGATCATCCGCGCCACCGGGTCGATGTCGCCGGCGGCGATGGTCACCAGGGCCAAGACGCCGGTGAAGAGCGTGGCGTTGCGCGGCTCGTGGGCCGGCCCCACCCCGCGCGAGAGCCAGTAGTTGAGGCGGCGGAAGGGCAGCGCCCGGTCGTGGGCCAGGGCCTGCAAGGTCCGCGGCGCCACCAGGATCGAGCCGATGGCCGAGGAGAGCGTGGCCGCGGCCAGGCCGATGGGCACGATGGGGCCCCAGATGGCGATGCGCTCCATGATCAGGCCGCTTTGGGTGTCGGCCAGCATGGCCGGCGTCGCCGAGTCGTAGAGCTTGAAGCTGACCGCGACGTAGACCAGGATGCCAACCGCGGTGGCCGAGAGAATGCCCAAGGGGATGCTGCGCCGCGGATTGGCCAGGTCGCCCGACAACCCGACGCCGGCGGCCATGCCGGTGAAGGCCGGGAAGACGATGGCGAAGACCAGCATGAAGGGATCGCTACCTGGCACCGGATCGTAGATGCTGCTGGGCAGGTCGGCCACCGCCTCGGGCGGCGGGCCGCCGGCGAAGAAGGCCGCCAAGGACACGGCCAGGATGGTCACCACCACCCACAGGCCCTTGACGCCCAGGTTGGCGCCGCGGGTCAGGATCAGGACCAGGAGCAGCAGGCTGGCCGGGATGGAGATCCAGCGCGGGTCCCAGAAGGGTAGGCCCAGGGCCGACTGGATCATCGGCGCCAGGTCCTCGAAGGCCAAGGCGAAGCCGATCATGTAGAAGGCCACCGAGACCGCCTGCGAGAGGAAGAGCGGCACGCCGATGACCGCGCCGATGGTTCGGCCGAAGGAGCGCGAGATGATGAAGTACTCGCCGCCGCCCTCCACCCGACGGTTGGTGGCGATCTCGGCGATGGCCAGCGAGGTCGGCAGCGTGACCATGTGGCCCAGCACGATGATGGCCAGGGCGCCGATGAGGCCGGCATGGCCCACCGCGTAGCCGAAGCGCAGGAACATCACCGCGCCGAGGATGGTCGAGACGCTGGCCAGGAAGACCGGCGAGGTGCCGAAGCCCAGGCCCCGGCGCTGGGCGCTCAGCAGGCGGTCGGCAACGTGGAAATCACCGGTCGGCAGGGGCCGGCCGGTGCGCGAGGATGGTGGTGGCGGGTCGCTCATCGGGTGGCTCGAAGGTCCTCGGTCGCGTTCGGATGCCAGCTCGCGACGCTAGGTCGGGGCGGCCTGGCGCGGTCGGCGCCCCGGATTCAGCGCCGGAGCCAGGGCAGGAAGCTGCGGATGGGCTCCGGCGTCGGCGTGGGCTCGTCGGTGGCGGTGGGCCGTGGCGTCGCGCTGGCCTCGGCGGTGGCGCTGGGCGCCGGCGTGGCGGTGGGCAGCGGCGGCGTCTCGCCATGCGGCTCGACGTAGCGCAGCTCGTTCGCCGCGGCGTCGACGTACCACAGGCGCCCATCCGGACCCCGCTCCAGGCCCATCAGGCCCTCGGCGCCGGTGTCCAGCCGCGCCAGCTCGGTGCCGCTGTCCAGGTGGTAGGCATGGATCCGGCCCGTGCCGTGATCGCCCACGAACAGCAGGCCATCGCCCAGGGCCAGGCCCGTGGGCTCCTGGAGATCGTTGGCGAAGACCTCCACTGTCGCGCCGGTCCACTGGCTGAACTCGGCCAAGGGCTCGTTGGTGCGGCCCAGGTTGCGCGCGCGATCGCCGGGGGCGGTGTCCAGTCTCCGCACGACCCCGGCGCCGGTGTCGGCGTAGTAGAGCCAGCCGGTCTGGCGATCCAGGGCCATGTGTCCCGGAACGTCCGGCAGGCGCGTGGCCGTGGCCTCGGTATAGCGCCGCACGATGCCGTCGGAGTGGTCGTCGCAGCCAGGGCCATGGTCGGCGGCGAAGTCGTAGTAGACGATGTGGCCGCTATGCCCGTCGAAGGTCCAGTAGGCGTTGCCCCGATCGTGCTCGATGCCCATGCAGTTGGGGCTCTGGTGGTTCATGTCCAGGTGGCTGCCCAGGCTGCAGCGATCATCTTGCTCGATGGCCTCCTCGCCGGCCGGGCTGCTGCCGCAGAGCTCGCCGCGCAAGAAGCCGTCCAGCCGGGCCAGGGACCAGTCCATGCGCTCCTGCTTGACCCGGGCGTAGATCTCCAGATCGTCCGGCCACAGGGTAGGGCCCATGAAGTCGTTGGGGCGGTGGCGGTCGTTGTAGGTGTTGCGCGATTCCTGGCAGGTGGCAAAGAAGCCCGGATCGCCGAAGGCGATCGAACTGACCTCCTCCATGAAGTGTTCGGCGTAGGCGTCGATGCGCTTGTCGATGCGCTGCTCGGGCTGGCCCGGATCGAAGTAGATCACCGTGCTGTCGTCGGCGCGGTTGACCGTCCAGAGCTCGCCGGGACGCTCTGGATGGAAGGCCAAGTCGCGCGGGACGTCCAGGCCGTCGTCGGCCGTGCCGACCCGGATCAACTCGGCCCGAGCCGGGTCGCCCAGCTCGGGCACGCCGGGCAGGTCGTCGGCGCCGGCCCGGCCCGAGAGGCCCAGTGCGAGCAAGGACAGGCCGGCCGAGAGGCCGGCGGTCGCCCAGCGCTGCAGCGGCCGGCGGGCGGCGGGGCGGCGCCGGGCGGTGCCGGCAGGGAGAGGGGAAGGGTCCCGGTTCATGTCCAAGGCTCCTGGATGGGCTCGAGGGTCGGGGCGCATCGCGATGCGGCGGTATTGCTCGAAGCGAGCGGACTTGCTGGAGAGATTGCCAGCGGATGGGCGAGGGGTAGCGGTACACTAGCCCGTCCCGCCGAAGAGGGCCAGCTGCTCGGGCTCGGGCGGTTCGCGCTCGCCCGGCCAGGGCGGCAGCTGGCCGACGTCCAGGCGATGCCCCAGCAGCTGGTGCAGCCGGCGTGCCAACTCCGGGGCGTGCAGCTCGTCCGGGGCGTGGACGAAGACGTAGGGATCGAGCCCGGCCTCGATCCATTCGGCCAGGCGGTCGGCCCAGCCCTTGAGCAGCCAGCGGTTGGCATCCAGGTCGGCGTGGGCCACGTAGCGGACGATGGGATGCCGGCCGGTGACCGTCGGGCGCACCGGCAAGCGCGGCTTGCGGCCTTGGGCTTCGCGCACGCCCGGTGATTCGGCATCCGACTCGAAGAGCCCGCGCGTATCGAAGATTACCCGGTCGATACCCCGCTCGGTGAGGATCTCGTCCAGCCGAGCCTCGTCCGAGCCGCCGGCGAAGAAGGCCGGATGTCGCAGCTCCACCGCGTAGTGGTGGGATTCCGGCAGGGCCTTCAGGCAGCGCTCCAGCTGCGGTAGCTCCTCCGGGCCGAAGCGCGGCGGCAGCTGCAGCATGAAGGGGCCCAGCTTGGGGCCCAGGGGGGCCATCAGGTCCAGAAAGGCAGCGATGGCCGGCTCGGCGCCCTCCAGGCGCAGCTCGTGGCTGATGGTCTTGGGGAACTTGAAGGCGAAGCGGAAGCCCGCCGGCGTGTCCTCGTTCCAGCGGGCCACGCTGGCCGGCCGGGGCAGCCCGTAGAAGGTGGTGTTGCCCTCCACGGCGTTGAAGACGCTGGCGTACTGCCGCAGGAAGTCTTCCGAGCCGGCCTCGCGCGTGAAGAGACTGCCCGCCCAGGCGGCATGGCCCCAGACGGGGCAGCCCAGATGGTAGCGCCGCAGCGCGGGACCGGACTCGGGCATCTAGATCGCCTCGCGCTGCCAGCCCAGGCCGCTGGCCTCGATGAGGGCTTCACTGGTCAGCACGGCCTGGCTGCCGCCATCGGCCGGCAGCCACCGCCGGGCCGCCTGGCGCATCTCATCGCCAGTCAGGGCCAGCACCTTCTGGCGCCAGTCGTCGATGACCTCCGGCCCGAAGCCGAAGAGGTCGGCCACGAAGCGGCGGCGGCCCTCGCCGGCCGGGCTGCCCGGCCGGTCCACGTCCCCGATGACGCCCAGGACGGCTTCCTTGAGCAGGCGCTCGTCCTCCGGGCATTCGGCCAGCCAGGCCAGGCCGGCGCGCATGTCCTGGTAGGTCTCGGCCAGGCGCGGATCGCGGTAGCTGGTCAGGCCGAAGAGCCCGGTCTGGCTGGAGAATCCGGCCCGGCCGCCGTAAGCGCCGCCCTGCTCGCGCAGGTGGCGATGCAGGTGGTTGTAGGTCAGATAACGGGCCGCCACGGCCAGGGCCGGCGAGTCGGGATGATCCAGCGGCACGGTGGGGAAGGCCAGCGCGCAGTAGCTGACCTGGCTGGCCGTGGTGTAGGCGGTAGGCGCCGCGTCGAAGGCTGCCGGCAAGGGCAGATCGGCGCGCTGGGGCTCCGCGCCATCGTCGCGCGGCCAGCCCTCCCAGGCCCGGGCCAGGCTGGCCCGGGCCTCGTCTTCACCGGCCGCGTCGCCGATCAGGGCCAGGCGCAGCGGTGCGCGGCGGATGTTCTCCAGCAGCGCCGCCAAGCGCTCGGCCAGGTCGGCCACGCGCGTTGGATCATGGCGTGCCTGCGCCTCGAAGCCCTTGAGCCAGGCCAGCCGTCCCAGGCCGCCCATCTCGTGCGAGAGTCCGGCCGGCCCGCCGAAGCCGCGGGCGGCGGCCGACTGGGCCAGGCCGTGGCCGCTGTAGGCCACCTGCTGCATCAGGCCGGCCAGCGATTGCTGCAAGAGCTCGCGCAGCCGATCCTGCTCGTCGAAGCGCTGCTCGGCCAAGGTCTCGGCCAGGAGCCCCGACCAGTCCGCGTGGCGGCGGGCCAGGCCGGAGACCTCCAGGAAGAGCCGGCCTTGCAGCCGGCCCAGATCATCGGGCCAGCCGCGCAGGTCGGTCCAGGCGCTCACGCCGCCGCAGAGCGCGTTGAGCCGGGCGGCCTGGGCGCGGTAGTCGTGGTCGCCCACGCCCAGCTCGCCGATGGCCCGCGTCAAGAGCGGCAGCAGGCTCAGCTCCTCCGCGCTCAACTCCTGCAGCGGCAGCGAGACGACCTGATGCAGGATGCCGTTGGTGGCGGTCGGAAAGAGGCGCAGGCCGCCCTCGACCCGCCGGCCCTCGGCCCAAGGGCGCTCGCTCGGCACGTCGGAGCGCTGCAGGTCCGGCAGGACGGTCGGATCGTCCTCGCCGGCCTGACGCTCGGCCAGGTCGCGAGCCTGCCTCAGCAGGCCGTCTCGATCGCCGGCCGTCAGCTGGGCGACTTGCTCGGTCACCCGCTGACGCTCCTCGGCATCGCGTTGGGCGTTGAAGTCCGGATCAGGGATGGCCTCCAGGTAGCTGCGGTGCGGATTGTCCAGCAGCCGTTCGCTCAGGAAGCGCTGCCAGAAGCCGGGCTCGCCGGCCTCCTCGCGCAGGTGCTCGAGCGCCGTCTCCATGTCCAGGAAGTCCAGTGGATCCTGGCCGCCGCGCCAGGCCTCCAGGACCCGCATGCTCAGCTCGAGGCCGAAGGGGAAGCGGTCGCCGGAGATGCGCCGCCGGCCGAGCTCGAGCTGGTGCAGGGCGGCTTCGATCTCATCGGCCGGGAAGCCCTCGCCGGCCAGGCGCTCCAGCTGCTCCATCACCAGGGGCGGCAAGGACTCGTAGTCCTCCGGGTCCATGCCCTTGAGCGATGCGGCGAAGATGCCATTGCGGCCCATGGTATTGAAGCCGCTCCAGCCCAGAGCCCGGCCCAGGCCGCTGGATTCCAGGCTCAGGCGCAGGGGCGCGCCGGCATGTCCCAGGAGCAAGAGGTCGAGCAGCTCGCCGCGCAGGATCTCGCTGAGGCTGCTGCAATCGGGCCAGACCCAGACCAGGCGGCCCAGGCTCACGTCGCGCGGGTCCTGGCCGGCCTCCAGCGGCACCGCCACCTCGATCCGCTCGGGTGGCCGGATGGCCGGTTGCAGGAGCTGCTCCTCGACCGGCTCGCCCGGCAGCGAGCGCAGATAGGGCTCGATCCGGGCGTGCAGATCCACCACGTCCAGCTTGCCGTAGGTCACCAGGCAGGCGTTGGCGGCGTTGTAGTGACGCCGGTGGAAGTCGACCAAGTCCTGGTGACCCAGCCCTGGGATGACCTCCGGATCGCCGCCCGAATTGTGTCGGTAAACCGTGTCGGGCAGCAGCCCGGCGCCCAGCGCGTCGGCCATGCGGGCATCGCTGTTGCCCATGGCGCCCTTCATCTCGTTGTAGACCACGCCCTTGAGCTGCCAGTCGCCGGGTCCCGGGTCGGCATCGAGGACCGACCTCGGCTCTAATCGCCAACCCTCCTGGGCGAAGTCCAGGGGGTGCAGGTTGGGCGCGAAGGTGGCGTCCAAGTAGATGCCCAAGAGGTTCTGGAAGTCCTTCTCGACCTGGCTGGCGAAGGGGTAGTAGGTGGTCTCGCCGCCGGTCATGGCGTTCATGAAGGTGTTGAGGCTGCGCCGCAGCATCATGAAGAAGGGGTCGCGCACGGGGTAGTGCCGACTGCCGCAGAGCACCAGATGTTCGAGGATGTGCGGCAGGCCGGTGCTGTCGGCCGGCAGGGTGCGGAAGGCCAGGTTGAAGGCCCGGTGCTCGTCCTGGCTGGCCATGTGGAAGTGCTCGGCACCGGCGGCGTGGCGGTAATGCTCCAACTGCAAGCGGAGCATCGGGACCTCGCGCCGGCTGATCAAGGTGAAGCCCGAGGCGTGGGCCCCGTCCAGGGCTTGGTCGAGCTGTGCGCTGGGGCTGCGGGTGGTCAAGGCTGGGCTCCTGCGACGATGTCGAAGCGGCTGGCGATGGGCCGGATCGGCGGCCGCCGGGCGGGACCCGGCGCAGGAATCCTAGTGGATGGGCCATCGGCGGCCAAGCAGGCTTCGGCGAAGCCGGGCCTGCCTTCGAGCGGGTCAAGCCTTCCCGAAGGGACCGGCTCCGGAGGCCGGCTGCGGCGGAGGGTTCAGCCCGCGGGTTCCTGACCGTCGGAGGGCTCCGCGTCGAGCGGCAGGCCGGCGCTCTCGCGGCGGGCCTCGTAGCGTCGCTTGGCCAGGGCGCGCAGGTCCGCCACCAGGTCGCTCTCGTCGGTGATCTCGATGCCCAACAGGGTCTCGATCGAGTCCTCCATGGTCAGGATGCCGGCCGTGCCGCCATACTCGTCGACCACCAGGAACATGTGATCGCGGCGGTTGGAGAACTCGTCCAGTGCCTGGGCCACGCTCATCGTCTCGGGCACGGTGTGCAAGGGGCGGCGCAGCTCGGAAAGGGCCTTCTCGCGCTGCCCGCGGGCCGCGGCGTTCATGATGTCCAAGCGCAGGACGAAGCCGGTCACGTCGTCGATGTCCTCGCCGAAAATGGGAATGCGCGAGTAGCGCAGCGGCCGTTGGTCGGCCACCACCGCTCCGATGGTGGTCGACTCGGGCAGGCTGCTGACCACGATGCGCGGGGTCATGATGTCGCGTACCTTCACCCCGTCCAGGCGCAGGAGGTTGTTGAAGATGCGGTGTTCGCGCTCGGCGATCGATCCCTCGCTGCGGCTGAGCGCGGCCAGGGCCTGCAGCTCGATGCGGCTGACCACCGGCGAGCGCTCCTTGGGTGAGATCAGCCGCGTCAGCTGCTCCAGGATCCAGACCATCGGCAAGAGCAGCTTGACCAGGACGTCGATGGCGTAGGCCGAGAAGGGGGTCAGCTGCTTCCAGTAGTTGGCGCCGATGGACTTGGGGATGATCTCGGAGAAGACCAGGATCAAGAGCGTCAGGATGGCGGCCACGATGGCTTCCGACTCGCCGTAGAGTCCCTTGGCCTGGGCGCCGGCGCCGACCGAGCCGGCGGTGTGGGCCACGGTGTTCAGGGTCAGGATGGCGCTGATGGCGCGCTCGATCTCGATCTTGTGATGCTGCATCAGCCGGCCGGCCCGCTTGCCCTGGTCGATCAGCACTTGGATATGCGAGCGCGAGCAGGATAGGAGCACCGCTTCGAGCACCGAGCAGAGAAAGGAGAAGGCCAAGGCCAGGAGAATGTAGGCCAAGAGCTTGCCGATGCTGGCGTTGGGGTCGGCCGCGCCGCCCGTGGCAGCCGCGACGCGCCACAGGGCATCCCAATTCCCGGGCGAGGTCGGCCCGAGCGATGCGAAGAACATGCGCCTATCTTAGCATCGGACGCGAAAGGTTCGGATCATCAGCCAGTCCGAAGCGCCAAGGCATCGAGAGCCAGGGCTCCGGGGTCCGGCCCAGGCCGATGCGCGGGCCGCGGGCGACGGCCTCGGATGTCGGCGGTGCACCCGGCTCGACCCACAAGGTCGTGGCCGGATTGCAGAGGTCCAGGCCGTCCTGGCGCCGATCGATGGCCAGGGCCTGGCTCAGGCGGGCCGGACCGCTGCACCAGTCGTGCGCCGGTCGCGGCCGGCCGTCTGGCCCGACGCGCCTGGCGGCCATGCGCTCGAGGCCCTCCTCGGGGGCCAGGGCGCGGATGAGGACCCCGTTGGCCCGGCCGCTCTGCCCGGTGATCAGGTTGAGCATCCAATGCATGCCGTAGGTGAAGTAGACGTAGGCGAAGCCCGGCGCGCCGAACATCACCGCCGTGCGCGGGCTGGGGCGGCCGCTCTTGGCATGGCAAGCCAAGTCGGGCTCCTCGGCGTCGCAATAGGCCTCGGTCTCGACGATGCGGCCGGAGAGGCGCCGGCCCGCGTCCAAGCGCACCAGGCGGCGCCCGATCAGGTCGCGGGCCACCTCGCGCGCCGGCCGGGCATAGAAGTCCCGTCCCAGTCGCCGATCGGCCGGCGTCGATCCGGTGGCCGGCACCACGGCGCTCGGCGCCGCCGCCGCGTCCTTCGCAGCAGGTGGGTTCGCCTCGGCCGGGCTCGCCTCGACCGGGCTCGCGCCGATGTCGCTCAACTTGCTTGCACCGGCTGCTGCATGATCGCCCGGATGGCCGCCCGATCCTCCGCCGAGGGCCGGCCCCAATCCGGCTGGTAGCCGAAGAGATCCATGGGCGTGCGGGCGCCGAAGTGATCGTCGAGGATCTCGAAGCGGTCGGGCTCGATCAGGCCGGGATGGACATGGCCGGAGGCGTGGCTGAGGGCCAGCAGCTCCTTGCGCAGGACCATCATGTAGTTGGCCAGGCGGGCCGCCTTGTCCGAGGGCACCAGGCCGCGCACCAGCCAGGGGCTCTGGGTGGCCACGCCGGTGGGGCAGTGGCCGGTATGGCATTTCTGGGCCTGGATGCAGCCGATGGCCAGCATGGCCTCGCGGGCCACCCCGATGCAATCGCAGCCCAGCGAGAAGGCCAGAAAGGCGTTCTGCGGCAGGCCCAGCTTGCCCGATCCGACGAAGACGATCCGCTCGTGCAGTCCCTGCTCGGCCATCTCGCGATAGACCCGGGTGAAGCCCAGCTTGAAGGGAAGCGAGACGTGGTCGCTGAAGGCCAGGGGCGCCGCGCCGGTGCCGCCTTCGCCGCCGTCGACGGCGATGAAGTCGACGCCCCGCTCGGAATGGGCCATCAGATGGGCCAGCTCGTTCCAGAAGCGCAGGTCGCCGACGGCCGACTTGATGCCCACCGGCAGGCCGGTCTCCTCGGCCAGCATCTCGACGAAGTCGAGCAGCTCGTCGGCGCTGCCGAAGGCGCTGTGGTAGGAGGGGCTGTGCACGGTCCGGCCGACCGGGATGCCGCGGATGCGAGCGATCTCCGGGGTGACCTTCTCGGCCGGCAGGATGCCGCCCACCCCCGGCTTGGCACCCTGGCTGAGCTTGATCTCGATGGCCCGCACCGGCGCCGAGGCCAGGGTCTCCTTCAGGCGCTCCAGCGAGAAGCGCCCCCGCTCGTCGCGGCAGCCGAAGTAGCCGGTGCCGAACTGGAAGATCAGCTCGCCGCCGTGGCGGTGATGATCGGAGATGCCGCCCTCGCCGGTGTTGTGCAGGCAGCCGGCGAGGGCGCAGCCGCGGTTCAAGGCCTCGACGGCCGGCCCGCTCAGCGAGCCGAAGCTCATCGCCGAGGTCTGGACCACCGAGCGCGGGCGAAAGGCCCGGCGCCGCCCGCGCGCCGCGCCCAAGACCTTGGCGCAGGGGATCGGGTAGTCGCGATCCGGGCCCTCGAATCCCTCCGGCGGCGGCTTGGGCAGGCTCTCGTGCTTGACGATCAGGTAGTTGGGCGCCGTCTCCAGATCGTTGTCCGTCCCGAATCCGAAGTAGTTGTTCTGGCGCTTGGCCGAGGCGTAGACCCAACGGCGCTGGTCGCGGCTGAAAGGCCGCTCCTCGTCGTTGTCGGTGACGATGTACTGCCGCAGCTCGGGCCCGCAGGCCTCCAGGATGTAGCGCAGGTGGCCGACCAGCGGGAAGTTGCGCAGGATGGCGTGCTGGGGCTGCCAGAGGTCGTAGACCACCACCCCGGCCAGGACGGCCAGGATGATGGCCAAGGCGATCTGTAGACTGGTCATGACCTTCCTCGGCGCGGTCGGAGGCATCGCGGCTCGCGATGGCTGCGATCATAGGGATGGCATCCGGGTCGGGCAAGCCTTGGGGTGACCGGACGGATTCTTGGAAGCGATGACCGGATTGCGATAGCATTTGCGGGACATGCGTGCTGGCAGCAGCTCACGAAGCTCTGACGAGGGACTTGCCCCGGCCAGATCCCGTACGCCGCGATTCGCTCGACGCTTGCGGCTTGTGGTGACGGGAACGGTGCTGGGCCTGGCCTTGGTCGCCGGCGCGCGCTGGCTCTTGGTGGACCTGCCCGATCCGGCTCGCTTGGTCGAACGCAGCTCTCGGGAGACCAGCAAGATCTACGATCGGCGCGGCCGCCTGCTCTACGAGATCCTCGACCCGCGCTCCGGGCGGCGCAGCCGGGTAGACCTGGAGTCGCTGCCCACGAGCCTGCCGGCCGCCGTCATCGCGGTCGAGGACGCCGGCTTCTACGACAATCCCGGCGTCGACGCGCGGGGCATCGCCCGCGCCCTGTGGCAGATGGCCCGCGAGCGGCGCATCGTCTCCGGTGGCAGCACCATCACCCAGCAGCTGGCGCGCCAGGTGCTGATGGAGCCCGAGGAGCGCCTGGCGCGCAGCCCGCGCCGCAAGCTGCGCGAGATGATCCTGGCCCTGCGCATCCACCGGCGCTATCCCAAGGACCGGGTGCTCGAGCTCTACCTCAACGAGGTCTACTTCGGGCAGCTGGCCTACGGCGTCGAGGCCGCCGCTCGGACCTACTTCGGCAAGCCGGCCCGCGCGCTCGATCTGGCCGAGTCGGCCCTCCTGGCCGGCCTCATCCAGTCGCCGGCCCGCTACAACCCGCTGGTCGACCTGGATGCGGCGCGGGCCCGTCAGGCGGTGGTGCTCGACCTGATGGTCGAGGCCGGCCTGGCCGAGCGCGGGGCGGCCGAGCTGGCCAAGCGCCAGCCCCTGCAGCTGGCCGGCGGCAACGTACCCCTCGAGGCGCCGCATTTCGTCAGCTGGGTCGAGAGCCGCCTCGAGCTGCGCTTCGGCGCCGAGCGGCTCCACGCCGGCGGGATGCACATCGTCACCACCTTGGATCTGGATCTGCAGCGGGCCGCCGAACGCATCCTGGCCAGCCGGGTGGCCGAGCTGGCACGGCGCGAGCCGGGCAAGCCGGATCACCAGGCCGGCAGCGCCGCCCTGGTGGCCCTGGAGCCGGAGACGGGCGCGCTGCGGGCCATGGTCGGCAGCGCCGATTACTTCGATCCGGAGATCGACGGCGCGGTCAACGTGGCCCTGGCCCTGCGGCAGCCCGGCTCGAGCATCAAGCCGCTGACCTATGCCGCGGCCTTCGATCCCGGGCGCTGGGGTGTCCAGCCGCCGGCCGCGCCCGGCGCGCCGCCCCGCCTGCCCTTCTCGCCGGCCACGGTGCTCCTGGACATCCCGCGCAGCTTCACCACCCGCGAGGGCGAGCCCTACCGACCGCTCAACTACGATCGCAAGTGGCATGGCCCCTTGGCCCTGCGCCGCGCCCTGGCCACCAGCTCGAACATGGTGGCGGTCGAGGTGCTGGACGCCATCGGCCTGCCGGCCCTGCTCGATACCGCCGAGGGATTGGGCATCACCAGCCTGGGCGATCGCGACCGCTACGGGCTGGCATTGACCCTGGGCGGGGGCGAGGTGCGGCTGCTCGAGCTGACGGCCGCCTACGCCGGCCTGGCCGCCGGCGGGCGGCGGGTGACGCCCGAGCCCATCCTGGCGGTGCTGGACGGCGACGAGGTGGCGGACTTCGAGGCCGGCCGGCGCGACTGGTCCGAGCTGGAGCATGGCGATTCCCGTTCGGGTGGCGCGGCCGACGACCCTTCCGCCCGGCAGGTCGTCGACCCGCGCGCCGCCTGGCTGGTCACCGACATCCTGGCCGACGACGCGGCCCGCCTGCCGGCCTTCGGCGAGGCCAGCGTGCTGCAGCTCGACTGGCCGGCGGCGGCCAAGACCGGCACCACCACCGACTTTCGCGACAACTGGACCCTGGGCTACACGCCCGATTTGGCCACCGGCGTCTGGCTGGGCAACGCCGATGGCCGGCCCATGCGCTGGATCAGCGGCATCACCGGCGCCGGGCCCATCTGGCGCGACTTCATGCAGCAGGCCCACCTGGGCCGGCCGCGCCGCGACTTCGAGCGGCCCGATGGCTTGACGCGGGTCGAAGTCTGCGAGGCCGGCGGCCTGTTGGCCGGCCCCGACTGCCGCCGGCCGCGGCGCGAATGGTTCATCGAGGGCACCGAGCCCCGCATTCAAGATCCCTCCTACCAGGCCCTGGACGTCGACGCCCGCACCGGCTTGGCCTGGACCGAGGGCTGCGCCGGCTCGTCCCTGCGCCGCGTCTTTCGCATCCTGCCGCCGGAGGCCCGCGACTGGGGCCGCTCGGCCGGCATCCAGGCGCCGCCCGAGCGCGACTGTCTGGGCCGGCCGGTTCGGGTCGGCCTCGGCCTTCCAGCGGAGGGTTCCAGAGTCGCCGCGGACCGATTCGAGACGAGGGATGATCCGCACCTCACGGCGAGCATCTCCGCTCGGGAGGACGGGAAGGGGGCCGGCCAGCCGGCCCTGCGCCTGAGCAGTCCCGCACCGGGCAGCCGCTTCGCGCTCTCGCCGCGGCTGCCGGCATCCTCCCAGCGCATCGAGCTGGCCGCCCTGCCCTTGCTCGAGGCCGATCTGCAGGGGATCGCCCTGGAGGTCGACGGCGCCGTCGTCGCCCGCCCCGAGCGGGCGCCCTACCGCACGCTATGGCCTTTGGAGGTCGGTGTGCACGAGGTCCGCGCGGTGGCCGAGACCCGAGATGGCCGGCGTCTGGTCTCCGATCTCGTCCGCTTCGAGGTCGTCGAGGAGGACGAGGTCGAATGATTTTCCGGGCCCGGAATCAGGTTGCTTTCGAACCCGAGGTCTCCTGCGCGGCCGGCAGGCGTCTCGGCAGCATGCATTGGTGCGGACCGGACGAAGCGGGCGCATCGCGCCCGACGGCCGGTCCATCGCGATCGATGAGCAGATCGGCGCAGCTGCGCCGCGAGGAGGAGTCGAGATGAAGCAGCGAGGATCGTCTTTCGACCATGCAGTCCGGAGGCCGTCCGCCTCTCGTCGCGATGTCCCTGGACCTGGGAGCCGCTTCGGAGTCCGGGGGCGGTTGCTGTCGACCTGCCTGCTGCTGCTGGCGATGCTGCTGGCGCCGGCGGCCTGCAAGAAGGGACCCACCGAGCCGCCGCCGACGCCGGATGCCAGCGCCTTGGAGGGATCCGAAGCGGCCCTGGTCGGCGGCCGGCCCGCGCTACCGCCGCGTTCGGCAGGACTGGCGCAGATCTCGGTCTTCCCCGAGGTCGACGCGCCCCTGGCCCTGCTGCGCAGCGAGCCGGCCGACGGGGCCGAGGGCGTGGCCGTCGGCGCCGAAGAGGCGCGCATCGTCCTGCGCTTCAACCACCCGGTGGTGCCCTTGGTGACCGCCGGGCAGCAGGACGATCTGCCGACGCCGGCCCGCATCGAACCGGCCATCGAGGGGGCGGGCGAGTGGCTCGACAGCTCGACCTGGCTTTACACGCCCGCGGAGGATCTGCGTCCTTCGACCGAGTACCGGGTGGAGATCGACGGGGATCTCGAGGACCTGCTCGGTGCTCGACTCGGAGAGGACAGGAGCCTCGGCTTCACCACCGCCTGGCCGGCGGTGCTGCGCAGCCGGCCGGAGTCCGGCGCCATCGACGCCGGCGCCACGATGCCCATTTCGGTCACCTTCAACCAGTCCATGGATCGCGCCTCGACCGAAGCGGCCTTCGGCTTGCGCTCGGCCGGGGAGGGGGGCGAGGTAGACGGCGACTTCCGCTGGGACTCGGATCGAACCCTGATCTTCGAGCCGGCGGCCGCCCTCGAGCGCGCGACGCGCTACGAGGTCACGATCGCGGCCGGGGCCGAAGCGGCCGGCGGCGGGGCCGAGAGCCCCGAGCCGACGACCTGGGGCTTCGAGACGGCGCCCCGTCCGCGTCTGCTGCGCAGCGTCCCGGCCGATGGGGAAGAGGCCTCGACCGCCCTGCGCGGCGGCGACCTCACCCTGGTCTTCAACACCCCGATGGACCGCGAGGCGCTGACGGTCACCATCCAGCCGACCATCACCAACCAGGGCTTGTGGCTGAGCGAGGACGGCCGCGAGGCGCATGTGACCGGCGGCTGGCTGGCCTCGCGCGAGTATACGGTCACCCTGCCGGCCGATACGCCGGCCCGCAGCGGCGACGAACTGGGCGAGCCGGTGACGATCCGCTTCGGGGTGGCGCCGATGGCGCCCTACTTCAGCCTGCGCACCACTGGCCGCTTCACCCACTTCGAGGCTTCCGAGCCGGTCGAGGTCTACGGCGACGCGATGAACCTCGAGGCGGCCGAGCTGGCGCTCTACCGGCTCGATGCCGAGCAGTTCCTGCGCTTGACCTCCGGCGAGGATCGCTGGCAGGCCATCGATCAACTCGCACCGGGCTCCGACAGCCTGCTGAGGCGCTGGGATCTGGACACCCGCGCGCCGGTGGACGTCGGGCGGCGGATCTCGGTGACCCTGGCGGCCGAGGGCGCCTCGCGCCTGCCGGCCGGCGTCTACTACCTGGAGTCCGGCGAGGCCGACGCGCCTGCCGAGGGCCGCGGCCGGACGGTGCTCACGGTCTCGGACGTCAACCTGACGCTCAAGCAGGCGCCGGAGGAAGTGCTGGTCTGGGCCACCGACCTGTCGTCGGCCGAGCCGGTGGCCGGCCTGAGCCTGAGCGTCTTCGAGCAGCCCGGACAGCCCCTGGCCTCCGGCGTCACCGACGCCGACGGCATCTTCCGCGCGCCGATCGAGCGCCGGCTGCGAGCCTGGGAACCCCTGGTCGTCCTCGGTCGACAGGGCGAGCAACTGGTGGCGGCGGTCAGCTCGGAATGGGCCACCGGCATCGAGCCCTATGCCTTCAACATCGGTTACGATCCGGAGCCGCGCGACTGGTACGGCACGGTCTACAGCGACCGGCCGCTCTACCGGCCGGGTCAGACGGTCCACTTCCGGGGCGCCTTGCGGGCCGACGAGGATGCCAGCTACCGCCTGCCCGAGCTGGACAGCGTGCGGGTGGTGGTGCGCGATCCCGACTGGGAGCCCCTGCTCGAGGCCGATCTGCCCCTCTCGGACTTCGGGACCTTCGAGGGTTCGGTCGAGCTCTCGCCCTTGGCGCGGCTGGGCGGCTATCAGATCGAGGTCTCCGTCGGCGGCTCCGAGGAAGCACGGGATGATGAAACGGAGCTGCCGCCAGTGGAGCCGCCCTCGCCGGAGCCGGTGACGGTGACCGGTGCCAGCTTCGACGTGCTGGCCTACCGCAAGCCGGACTTCGAGGTCGAGGTGACGACCGATCGGGCCGAGTACCTGCAGGGCGAGACGATCGACGCCAGCGCCACGGCCAGCTACTTCTTCGGCGGGCCGGTGGTCGACGCCGAAGTGCGCTGGCGCCTGCTCTCGGATGATTTCTTCTTCAGCCCGCCGGATGTCGAGGGCCGCTGGGATTGGATCGACTACGACCTGACCGAGGCGCGCATGGCCGACGCCCAGGGCGAGGTGGTGGCCGAAGGCCAGGGGCGGACGGACGCGGAGGGCCGTTTCGACTTCGAGGTTCCGGCCGACCTGAGCGAGTATCCGCTGGGCCAGGTCTTCACCATCGACGTCGAGGTGGTGGATCTGGACGGCCGGGCGGTGGCCGGGCGCAACAGCGCGGTGGTGCACAAGGCCGATCTCTACATCGGCCTGCGGCCGGAGGAATACGTCGCCGAGTCCGGCGAGCCGGCCGGCTTCCAGATCCTGGCCCTCGATCCCGAGGGCCGGCCGGTGGCCGATCGCGACATCGAGCTGCAGCTCTACCATCGCGAGTGGTACAGCGTGCGCGAGCGCCGCGAGGGCGGCGCCTACTTCTGGACCAGCGCCTACACCGACAGCCTGGTCAGCGAGCTGGAGGCCACGACCGACCAGGAGGGCCGGGCGCGCGTGGCGCCCCGCCCCGAGCGGGCCGGCGTGCACCGGCTGGTGGCCCGCGCGCGGGACGCGGCCGGCAACGAGGCCCAGAGCGCGACCTACCTCTGGGTCACCGGCAGCGGCTTCGTCAACTGGCGCCAGGAGAACAACGACCGCATCGAGCTGGTGGCCGACAAGAAGCAGTACGCGCCGGGCGACGTGGCCCGGGTGCTGGTGCCGTCGCCCTTCGAGGGCGCCCAGGCCCTGGTCACCTTGGAGCGGGGCGGCATCCTCTCGGTGCGGCGGATGGAATTGGAGGGCAACTCGGAGACCCTCGAGATCCCCATCGAGGCCGAGCACGTCCCCAACGTCTACGTCTCGGTGCTGCTGCTGCGTGGCGAGGGGCCCGACAGCCCCTTGCCGCAGATCAAGCTCGGCTACACCAACCTGCCGGTGTCCAGTGAGGGCCGCGAGCTGGAGATCCGGCTGGAGCCGGACAAGACGGGCGAGTACGCGCCCCGGCAGAGCGTGACCTGGACCATCAGCGCCCGCGATGCCGACGGCCGGCCGGCCGAGGCCGAGTTCTCGCTGGCCCTGGTCGACAAGGCCCTCTTGTCGCTGACCGATCGGGGCGGGCCCGACCTGCAGGCCAGCTTCTACGGCCAGCGCATGCTGAGCGTTGGCACCGCCGCCGGCCTGACCCAATCCGGCCGGCGCCTGGCCCAGGAGCTGGCCGCCGAGCGCAAGGGCGGTGGTGGCGGGCCGGGCGGTGAGGCCGGCACGGTGCGCCGGCTCTTCGAGGACACGGCCTTCTGGGCGCCCAGCGTCCGCACCGACGCCGCGGGCCAAGCCCGGGTCTCGCTGCAGCTGCCCGACAACCTGACCACCTGGGAGATGGCCGCCCACGGACTGACGGCCGACACCCGGGTCGGCTCGGCCCGCGAGGAGATCCTCTCGACCCAGACGCTGCTGATCCAGCCCGTCCTGCCGCGATTCCTGGTGGTCGGCGACGATGTGCAGGTGGAGGCGGTGGTCCAGAACCGGGGCGCAGAAGACCTGGACATCCAGGTCGATCTGAGCGCCATCGGGCTGGACCTGGAGGGCGAGAGCCTGCGCTCGGCCGAGCTGCCGGCCGGCGGCAAGGTCAAGGTCGTCTGGGCCGGACGGGTGCCCGAAAGGGGCCTCAACCCGGCTCAGCTGCCCGAGAGCTTTGGGCAGGCGCGGCTGCAGATGCGGGCCGGACCGGCTGGTGCCGATCTGGATGCGGTGGGTGCGGGCGGCGATGTGCCCGGCGACGCCATCGAGATCGACCTGCCGGTCTACCGCTTCAGCGCGCCCGAGCTGGTGGCCACGGCCGGCCAGGTCGAGGATCGGGTGACCGAGCGCATCGTCCTGCCCGAGAGTGCCGACCTGTCGCAGGGTGAGCTGAGCCTGGAGCTGGAGCCCTCGCTGGCGGCCGCGGCCCTGACCGGGTTGGACTGGCTGTGGCGCCATCCGAGCCAGTGCGTCGAGCAGATCGCCGGCCGGCTGATGGGCCAGGTCTCGCTCTGGCAGGCGCTCGGCGAGGCCGGTGCCGAGGCGGCCCAGGGCGATCCCGAGCTCCGGTCGCGCCTGGCGGACTGGATCCGCCTGGACATCCAGCGCCTGGCCGCCCTACAGGGTGGATCCGGCGGCTGGGGCTGGTGCGCGGCAGGCGGCGAGCCGCAGACCTGGCTGAGCGCCACGGCGGCGGCGGCGCTGGGACTGGCCGAGACGGCCGGATTCACGGTGCCGCAGCGCGTGATGGACGGGGCGACGGGCTACTTGACCGGGCAGCTGGACGCGCCGGTCGACGCCGAGGCCGACTGGGATCTGGACCAGCGGGCCTACATCGTCTGGGCGCTCTCCGAGCGACAGGCCATCCCGCTCAGCCGGGCCACCGCGCTCTACGAGCGGCGGGCGGGCCTGGGCGTGGAGGGTCGGGCCTTCTTGGCGCTAGCGTTGGCGGCGCTGGGCGAGGGGAGCCAGGCCGAGCGTCTGGACGGGCTCCTGGCCGATCTGTCGGCCGGCGCCGAGCAGGCGGCCACCGGCGCCTGGTGGGAGGCGCCCGATGAGCCCTTCACCTTTGCCACGGAACGTCGGGCGACCGCGGTGGCCAGCTATGCCCTGGCCCGGCTGGATCCGGAGGCCACGGTCCTGCCCGGCGCCCTGCGCTGGCTGCAGAGCCAGCGCCGCGAGGGCCATTGGCCGGGCAGCCAGGAGACGACCTGGGCGGTGATGGCCATGACGGCCTGGATGCGTGCCACCGGGGAGATGGACGCGGACTATTCCTACCATGTCGAGCTCAACGATGCCGAGCTGGAGACGGGTCGGGTGGACGCCGCTTCGGTCGACGAGGCGCGCAGCCTGGAGGTGCCGGCAGCCGACTTGGAGCCGGTCAACGAGTTGGTCATCCGCCAGGACGGCCGCGGACGGCTCTACTACCAGGCCGAGCTGCGGGTGTATCAAGCCGCCGAGAGCTTGCCGGCCCAGGCCGAGGGCATCGTCCTCGGGCGCAGCTACCACGCGGTCGATCCGGCCACCTTCGAGGCGCATGGCGAGGCGATCGACCAGGCGACGGTCGGCGATTTGGTGGAGGCGCGGCTGACCTTGGTGGCCGAGACCAGCCTGCACCATCTGCGGCTGGAGGACTTCGTGCCGGCCGGCTTCGAGATCGTCGACACCAGCCTGCGCTCGACCAGCGCGGCGGCCAGCGGGCCGCAGCTCGAGCAGGCCGACGCGCCGGATGCCGAGGATTTGCCCTGGTGGCGGCGGCCCTGGTGGCTGGGCTGGTCGGACTCGCAGCTGCGCGACGAGCGGGCCATCCTCTTGGCGCCGCATCTGGAGCCGGGCACCTACGTCTACCGCTACCTCTTGCGGGCGGGCGTGGCCGGCAACTACCACGTGCGGCCGGCGGTGGCGGAGCTGAGCTGGTTGCCGGAGGTCTTCGGGCGCAGTGCCGGCGGGGTCTTCGTGATCGAGCCGGGGGACTGAGCGGGTTCACGGGACGTTCAAGCCGGGCCTCGAGAGGGATTTCGGGGCCCGGCTTGTGGTTTTTGGAGGCGTCGAGAAGGCGTTTCGCCGAAGAAACTCGCGCACGCGGCTTGCGCCAGAACGCGCGCGAGCGCACGGGAATCGCGACTTGGTTACGATGCAGTTAACGCGGCATGGCCATAGCGGGCGGCTCGGTTAACGGTTAGGCTGGGGTCAGATCGCGGATCTTCGGGGATCTGTGGGGCCGGAAGGCGAGGGCATCGTGGTCTTCCGCGCTTTGGTCGCTTTGAACGGTGCTGATGGTTTGGAAGCGCGCGTTTTGCCCGGGGCCGGATTTTGGCCGGTGCTCGGGTGGGCCCGGCGGGCGCGTGGCGGATTTTGGACGCACGGGCGGTTTGGGGCCGGCTGGTTCTCGTGGGATGCGGGGGCTGGCCGGTCCCTTTTCATTGGTTTTCGTGTAGTGACCGGGCTACATGGAGATGGCGGCAGAGTCGGAAACGGATACGGCTTTTCGAATCGGGGGGTGGTCGCGGGTCGGGAGGGGTGCTGGGCGGGGCGCCGATGTGGCTGCCGAACCCTGTGACGGGAGGCGGGGTACGCGGAGGGAGGCGGGAGGGGGCGCTCGCTGAGGCGGCCGTCGCACACGGCGTGGCGCCCCGCCCAGCACCCCTCCCGACCCACGGCGGTGGGGAGGAACTGGGATTCACTGCGGGCCGCGCTGGCAAGTTGATGCACAACCGACGGCGGCGTGGCGGCGTCCGAGGGGGGGAGTCTAGGGCAGGTCGAGAGGGGGAGGGGTGGG
>CAZJWJ010000045.1:0-40203 GCA_964549495.1 uncultured Anaerolineales bacterium
GCCTCAGCGTTGAATCGTCGAGCGGTACATTTCGAAGAGTTGCTCCGGAAACCCCGACACCGCAAGGCAGGCTGCCATCCTTCCGCTTCGGGCACTCCGGCTCAGCCGAGGTCGATGTCCTTGCCGCTGGGAGCTTCGGGCAAGTCTTCCGGGCCGGCCAGCACCTCGTCGACCAGGCCGTAGTCCTTGGCCTCGTTGGCGGTGAGGAAGTGGTCGCGCTCGAAGTCGGCGGCCACGCGCTCGACCGTTTGGCCGGTGTGGTGGGCTAGGATGCGGTGGTTCTTCTTGTGCAGGCGCAAGAGCTCGCGGGCCTGGATCTCGACGTCCTGGGCATAGCCGCGGCTGCCGCCGCCGGCCGGGTGCATGTGCATGGTCGCGTTCGGCAGGGCCGAGCGCTTGCCCTTGGTGCCGGCCGCCAGCAGCACGGTGGCCATCGAGGCGGTCGAACCTACCGCGATGGTGCGCACGTCCGAGCGGATCAGCTGCATCGTGTCGTAGATGGCCAGGCCAGCGTAGACGACGCCGCCGGGCGAGTTGATGTAGAGGGAGATGTCCTTGGTCGGATCCTCGCGATCGAGGAAGAGCAACTGCGCCACGATCAGGTTGGCCACCTGGTCGTCGATGGGCGTGCCCAGGAAGATGATCCGGTTGCGCAAGAGCAGGCTGTAGATGTCGTAAGCGCGCTCGCCGCGACCGGTGTTCTCGATGACCATCGGGACGATGGACTGCGGGCGGGTGGTCTCGGGCAACATGCGGGGTCCTTTCGGCTGCGGGGGAGCCCGCCGGCCCGCGCGGGCCGGCGGGAGCGGCGCCTATGGCCGCAAGCCGAATTCTATGGCCCGGCCGATCCGCGCTCCAAGGCTTTGGGCGTTAGATCCCTGACAGAATCGGTGTGGATCCACCGGGCAATGGACTCCGAGTCCAGTCCCCGTATCAACATCGTCCACGCCTCGTACCGGTTACGATCCGTTCAGGTGCGCCGAGTTCCGGCGCCTGGCGGACTCAATCCACCCAGGCCAGGATGGCGTGCAGGTAGTCGCCCTCGGGCCAGGCCGGCAGGGTCGGATGGTCCGCGCCGGCCCCGCGCTGCTCGAGGATGCGCAGGTCGCGGCCGGCCGCCCGGGCCGCATCGGCCAGCAGGCCGGAGAGGTCGGCCCGTCCGACATGGCTGGAGCAGGAGGCGGTCAGGATCAGGCCGCCGGCCGCGGTCCGGGCCACGGCGTCGCGCTGCAGCCGGCGATAGGCGCCCAGTGCACGGTCCCGACTGGCTCGTGAGGGCGCCATGCTCGGCGGATCGACGATGACCAAGTCGAAGCGCTCCTGGCTCTCGGCCAGGAACTCGAAGGCGTCGCCCGAGATGAAGCGGTAGGCACCGGCCTCCGGCGGGATGCCATTGTGCTCGAAGTTGCGCCGCGCGGCGTCGATGGCCGGCTCGGCGCGATCGATGGTCGTCACCGCGGCCGCACCACCCAGGGCCGCGGCCAGCGAGAATCCGCCCGTGTAGGCAAAGGCGTTGAGCACCCGCCGGCCGGCCGCCAGCTGCCGCACCCGCTGCCGGTTCTCGCGTTGGTCCAAGTAGAGCCCCGTCTTGTGCCCCCGCGCCAGGTCGACCTCCATGACCATCCCATGCTCGCGAACGGTGACGGCGGTCGCAGGCGGCCCGCCGATCCGCCAGCGCAGGCTACCGGTTTCATCCGAGCCCGACGCTTCCGAGCTCGCACCGGACTCGTCCAAGCTGGCAACGGGCGCCTCGCGATCGCGACGATCGTCTGTGTCGCCGTCCCCCGACACCCCGTCCTCGGAGCGACGTCGCCGGTCGCGTACTGCAACCTGCCGCAGCTCGGGCAGCAGCTCGACCAGCGCCCGCGCCGCGGCATCCAGCCAGGGCTCGAGGGCCGGGCTGTCGATCTGCAGGACCGCCACGTCGGCGTAGCGGTCACAGATCAGGCCGGGCAGGAAGTCGGCCTCGCCATGGACCAGGCGATAGGCGTCGGTGTCCGTCTGGTCGACGACCGCCCGGCGCAGGGCCAGGGCGGCGCGCAAGCGCCGGCGGATCGCCTGATCGTCGATGCGCTCCTCGGGCTTGCGGCTCCACAGCCGCAAGGCGATGGGGTGCTCCGGATCGTAGAGCCCGCGGCCCAGCCAGCGGCCTTGCTGGTCGTGCAGGTCGAGCACGCTGCCGACCGGCAGCCCGGCCGGCGCCGAGATCGCGTCGGCGAATACCCAGGGGTGGCCGGCCCGCAGCGCTCGGCCTAGGTCGCGGCGCAGTCGGGCAACGGGGGGCTTGCTCATCGGATTGGGGTGAGGGGCGAGGTAGAGGCGATCGGCCCGACTGACAGGACCGGCATGACCGATGCGACCGGCCCGACCGGCGCGACCGGCCCGACCAGCGCGACCGGCGCCTTCGACGTCGAGGCCGGCCCAGGCCAGAGGACGCGCCTCATCCAGCGCCTGCGATCAAGCGCTCGAGAGTCTCCAACAGCAGCTCCGGATCGAGGGGCTTGGTGAGCACGGCGTCCATGCCCGTCGCCAGGCATCGCCGGCGCGTGGCGGCCCGGGTCTCGGCCGTCAAGGCCACGATGGGGATGCGGTGCTCGCCGTCCTCGCGCTGGCGTATGGCGCCCGCCACCTCGAAGCCGTCGATGCCCGGCATGCGCAGGTCCAGCAGCACGGCGTCGAAGTCGCCGGCCGCAAAGGCCTCCAGCGCTGACGCGCCGTCGCGCGCCACCGTCACGCGGTGTCCGCGCGCCTCGAGCACGCGTCGGGCCAGGAGCAGGTTGAGCGGATTGTCCTCGGCCACCAGGATGTCCCAGGTGGCCGGCGACCGCATCGCTCGCTCCGCGGGCTGCTCCGCGGTCGCGGTCGCCCCCTTCGGCTCCTCGTCTCCAGCAAATCCCGTGGCCGCGGCCGCGGTCGTGACGGCCCGGCGCGGCCAGAGGGCACGGGTCCAATCCTCCAGCAGGGCTATCAAGGCCTCGCCGGAGTCCTGGAGGATCTCGACGTACTCGCGCTGCTCGGCGCTCAGCCGCGTCTCGCGCAGCAGGCTGGTCATGCCGAGGATGCCGTACATCGGTCGGCGCAGCGCTTGCCCGTGGCGCGCCAATAGGGCGGCCTCGGCCAGGCTGCGTTCGGCACCGTCCTCGCCCGGGTCCGCGGCCGGCGGCGTCCGCGCGGCCTCCACCCGGGCCGCGGAGGGCCGGTTGGCGTCTGATTGCATGATGGGGACTGCCTGGGGCAGGGTTGAATGATATCGGGGCGGCGAGAGAAATGCTCGCCCGCTCCGGATCCGAGTCTAACATGCCAGCGAAAGGCGGGTCAACGGCCTTTCTGGTCGATTGGCTGCAAAGCGGTGGGGATTGCGTGCGGATCGCATGCGCGAGGCGGTTTGCGCGGGATCGACCCGCGATCCGGGCGCATCTCGAAGGCTCGCCGGTCGCGCCCTCAGAGCTCTCGCGGACGATAGAGCGCTCGCAGCCGGCCCTCGACCTCCTCGTCCAACTCGCTCCATGCATCGATGGGCAGGTCGATCACGGCCAGGGCGGCGGTGGGCAGGTGCTCCTCGGCATCCGTCAGATGTTCGACCAACTCGGTCAGGCCCGGGTTGTGGCCGACGATCATGACCGGATCGGCCTGGCCGCCCAGTTGCCGCAAGAGCTGCAAACAGGTATCGGGGTCGGCGCCGTAGAGCTGACGCGAGAGCTGGGGCCGGCCGTCGAAGCCGCTGGCCTCGGCCACGGCCATGGCCGTATCGCGGGCGCGCTTGGCCGTCGAGCTGAAGATGCGCTCGGGCACCAGATCCTCCTCGGCCAAGAGCTCGCCCATGCGGGGCGCATCGCGCTTGCCTCGCTTGTTCAGCGGCCGATCGTGATCCGCCAAGTCGCCGCGCTTCCAGCTGGACTTGGCGTGACGGAGGACGAGCAAGGTCTTCACGGTGCATCCTCTCCCTTCTGCGTCCCGCTAGGCCTGGCGAGCCGCGGCTCGTTCGCTTCGCTGCTGCGCTTGACGAGCCCCTACATCTGTTCCGGCGCGCTCATGCCCATGAGGTCCAGCACGCGCGCCAGGGCGATGCGGCTGGCGTCGACCAGCTTGAGCCGGGCCGGGCTGAGCTCCGGCGCCTCGGCGTCCACCACCTGGCAGTCGTGGTAGAAGGCGTGAAAGGCTCGCGCCAGGCCCTGGGCGTAATGCGGCAGGTGGTGCGGCGCACGGAAGGTGACCACCTGCTCGATGACCTCGGGCAGGCGCAGCATCTCGCGCAAGAGGGCCAGCTCGGCCGGATGGGTGAGCAAGGCCACGTCGCCGTCCTCGAAGTCCTCGAAGCCGCGCTCGGCGGCCACGCGCAGGATCGAGCAGATCCGGGCGTGGCCGTATTGAACGTAGTAGACCGGGTTCTCGTTGCTCTGCTCGCGCGCCAGCTCCAGATCCAATTCGATGACCTGCTCGTTGGAGCGCGAGAGCATCAGGAAGCGCACGGCATCGGGCTCGATGGACTCGAGCAGTTCGTCCAGCGAGACGAAGGTGCCCTTGCGCTTGGACATGCGGATCTCGCGCCGCAGCGTCTCGCCGGTCTCCTCGTCCACCGTGGTCTCGATCAGCTTGACCAGGTCGTAGAGCAGGATGGTCAGCCGCTCGGGATCCAAGTCCAGCGCGCGCATCAGATAGGGCATGCGCCGGGCCTGGTTCTGGTGGTCGACGGCCCAGACGTTGATCACCTCGTCGAACCCGCGCCGCACGAACTTGTCATGATGGTAGGCTACGTCGGAAGCGTAGTAGCCGGGCTGCCCGCTGGAGCGGATGAGCACCTCGTCCCGATCGCTACCCAGCTGGCTGGTGGTCAGCCAGGTGGCCCCTTCGCGGGCCTCGGTCAGGCCGCGGGCGGTCAGATCGGCGAAGACCGTCTCGGCATGGCCATCGTCGTACAAGCTCTGCTCGCTGAACCAGCGGTCGAAGCGCACCTGGATGCGCGCCAGGAGCCGCTCCAGATAGTCGACCACGATGGCGATGCCCAGCCGCGCCATCTCCGGCGCGGCATCTTCGGCCGGCATCTCCTCGAAGCGTCGGCCCTCGGCTTCCAGGATCCGCCGGGCGTAGTCCAGCATGTACTCGCCCGGGTAGGCCTCGTCGTCCAGCTCGACCTCGTGTCCCAAGAGCTGCAGGTAGCGGGCGTGCAAGGTGGCGCCGAACTTGAGGATCTGGCTGCCGGCATCGTTCAGGTAGTACTCGCGCTGCACCTGGTAGCCGCCCGCCTCCAGCGCCCGCGCCAGGGTGTCGCCGATGGCGGCGTTGCGCGCCCCGCCAAAATGCAAGGGGCCGGTGGGGTTGGCGCTGACGAACTCGACCTGCACCCGCCGGCCGACCCCGGTCTCGAAGTCGGCAAAGGCGGCGCCCGCCGCCCGGATCGCGTCCACCTGCCGGGCCAGCCAGGCCTCCGACAGGCGTAGGTTGACGAAGCCCGGCGGCGCCACCTCGGCCGCGGCGATCGGCCCGTCGGCGCCGATGTGCGCGGCGATGGCTTCGGCGATCTGGATCGGCGCCATGCGGGCCGGCTTGGCCGAGCGCAGGGCCAAGTTGGTCGAGAAGTCGCCGTGCTCGGCCTGCTTGGGCCGTTCGATGACGATCTCGGGTGCCTCGAAGTCGGGCAGCGCGCCCGCTTGCTGGGCCTCGGCCAGGGCCCGCCCGACGGCCTCGGCGATTTGGTCTCGGAGCATCATGGTGCGGGGTAACCTGCCTTCGTCCGACGGGATGTGAGAATCGATGGGTATGGCAAGCGATATTGAACCATACAGCGGCGGGCAATCGTAGTGTTGGCGACGGCCGGGCGCAAGGCGGCACGCGGCTTGCTGCGCTATCGTGAGGGATGCCATGGGCTATCGCTGGGAGATCGAGGAAGCAGAGGATGGGGCGGCCGGCGACGCGCCGGCAGTTCGGCGGTTGCGCGGCGCGCGGCCTGCGGCTCCAGGCGGCCAGGGCGCGGCCGACCGCCCGATCGAATCGGGCCGGATGCGCGACCTCCGGCGCCTGCTGCTCTTGATCATCCTGGTGACTGGCCTGAGCTCCGCCAGCTACCTCGGCTGGCGCTACTGGCAGGGCCGGCAGCTCAGGGCCCGGATCACCGAGGACGTGGCCGCCGCCCTGCGCCTCGAGGAGCGCGCTCTGGCCGAGGGCGATCGCGAGCTCTACCTGAGCCAGCAGAGCCCGGCCCGCCTCGATCGGCTGAGGCGCGCGCCGGGCAAGGCCGACCAGCGCTACACGCGGCGCCCCCCGCAACCGGGGCTATCCATCGCGGAGACGGGCGAGGTGCTGCGCATCCGGCCCGAGCCTGGCGAGTCGACCGGCGGCGCCATCCGCAGCAGCAGCGTCGAGCTTCGATTCGCGGTCAGCGACAGCCTGGGCAGCGCCAGCTTCCTCGAACGCCGCCACTACCGGCTGGACGAGGCGGGGCGCTGGATCCACGACCTGCCGCCGGAGCGCGAGCGCGAGGACGAGCCCCTGCGCTGGCAAGGCGACTACCTGGACGCCCGCTACCTGCCGGCCGATGCCGACCTGCTCGAGCCGCTCTTCGACCGCGCCGAAGCCTTGCTGGCCGACTTCTGCGCGGTCGCGGCGCTCTGTGACCGGCCTCGCTGGTCGGCTCGGTCTCGCCGGCCGGGCAACAGGGAGGATGGGGCGATCCGCGTTCGCCCCGCGCGGCTGAGTTTCACCGGCCGCGACCCCGGCCTGGGATCGCCGATGCGCGACGAGGGCCTGCGTTATCTCCGGCTGCCGGCGCCGGCCCTGACCTCGCGGCCGGCCGACTCGCTGGCCGAAGACCTGCTCTTGCGCCACATCCTGCGCATGGTCATCCTCTCCTACGCCGACGCGGCCTCAGGAGGTCGCTACATCGACAGCTACGGTCTACCGGAGGAAGGGCACTTGAACCACGCAAGCCTGATGAGCCTCCTGGTCGATGCCTGGATCGCCGAAAGCTCAGACCTCACCCTTCCCGTACCGGACCGGCCCGTGATCGCCGCCCCGCCTGGGTCGGAGGAGAAGCCGCTCTCGGGGCTCTGGACCCGAGGACTCGGGGACTGGCAAGAGCCCGGACGCGCCGCGGGGATCTCCGATCCGGACAGCCTGCGCATCCTGCTCGGCGACTTCGCGGCCCACCTGGTCGAGGAAGGGGACGCGGAGGCGATCGCCCGATCCATCTCGGCACTACCGGGGGCGACCGACGCCAGGCTCTGGATGCGTGCGGGCTTCGACGACCGAGGCAACGAAGTCCTCTCCGGCTGGAAGGCACCCTTCGCGTCCTTTCCCGCCGACCGCTCGCTCCTGCTCGAATGCTGGCTGGCCTCGGGGTACCAGTCCGTCCTCTATCGCCCGGGGCTCACCGAAGGCCTGGATCTCCAGCGCGTCCCGTGTCCGGATGGCTACGCGAGTCCTCCGAGCTGGCGGCCCGGTGGGGGCGGCCTCTCGCTGCTCTGTACGGAGGACCTCGACTCGGCCGACGCGGCGCTTGCCGGCGATGGTCCGCGCTCTCGGGTCGTGTACGCTTCGTGGACCGGTCTGGAGGAGCCCGACCTTCGATCGATCGACGCCGGTGGCCGGGCCAAGCCCCTCGCGCCGGTTTGGACGGCCGATGGTCGGTGGATGGCCTGGGCGGTGCGCGATCCTGAATCCGATGATCCGCGTCTGGTTCTTCTGCCGGTCGGAGCGCCAGGCGATCGGGATGGAGCGTTGCAGGTCTGGCCGGACGCCTTGCGGCCCACTCCGGATCGAGGCTTGCATCAGCTCCGGCGTCTAGCGGAACCCGAGGGGAGCATGCACCTGGCCCTCGACAAGCCCTTGGCAGCGGCGCCGGTGGGCGCTGGGCTGCTGGTCGAAGTCGAGGGTGAGTCGGTGGCATCCCTCGATCTGTCCGGCGCGGAGCCGCGCGAGCGGTGGAGGGTGCCGGGTAGCGGTCCGGTCTGGTCGCCGGACGGGCAGCGGGTCGCCTTGCTGCGCCTAGAGGACGACGAGCCGGTGCTGGCGGTGCTGGATGCCGCAAGCGGCCAGTTGCTGGAACGCGCACGGTCCGGCCTGCCCGCCCTGCTGGGCGAGATGGAGGCCCGCGCGGCGCGAGAGGCCCCCGCTGCCTCGAACCCGGAGGACGAGGTGACCGCCACGGTCTACACCGAGGTGCGCTTGCGGGTGGGCGCTTGGTCGCCCGACGGTCGGTGGGCGAGCCTGATCGGCTCGGTGTCGCTGCTGAGCGACTGGGGGCCGAGCTATGAAGCAAGCCAATGGACGCTGCTGGACACCCAAGGCTCGGCCTCGCGCCATCACCGGATCGACGGCTTCGTGCCCTTGGGCAACGATGTCGAGCTGCCGCGATGGGTCTCCGAAGGCGAGGCATGGCTGATCCGCAATCCTCCAGGTGGGTCCACGGGCCTTCCGCCGATCGAACGGCTGCGAGTGACATCGGACCGGCCCGCTTGGGACGCCATCGACCCGGAAAACGAATCCGCATGGGAGCGACTCACCTCCTTGACGGAACTCGTGCCGGATCCACGATTCGAGCTGCGGACCCAGCATGCGCGGAGTCCCAGCGAGGGCCCGTGGACCGCCCTGGTCGAGCGCGATACAGACGAGATTCGCTGGCGGCTCGAAGGGACCTATTGCGCGGGCGCGAGCTGGGAGCCGATACGAACGCGGCGCGACGAGGCCGGTTCCGGATGAGCTACCGATGGGAGGTCGAAGACGGCACGATCGAGGCCCAACGCGCCGGAGACCGTCGTGACCTGCCGGCCGGCGGGCGCGACCAGGGCGCGCGAGCGCCGGAAGGTGGCTCGGGATACCGCAGCGCCCGGCCCCGCCTCGTCTTGGTCATCGGCATCGCTCTGGCGCTCGCCGGCCTGTCGCTAGCCGGTTGGCGATACTGGACGGGCCGCGAGCTCATGAGGCAGGTTCGCAACGACGTCCGCGCGGCCGTCGAGCTGGAGGAGAGGGCGCTGGTCGAGGGCGATATGGAGCTCTACATGCGCCAGCAGAGTCCCGCCCGTGCTCGGCAATGGAAGCGCGCACCGGGAACAGCCGACCAACGGGGTCTGCGCCGTCCGCCGCAACCAGGATTGGAGGTAGGAGACGCCGGTGAGATCCTATCGATCCAACCGGAACTTGGCCAAGAACGGGATGGGGCGGTTCGCCGCAGCACGGTCGAGGTCCGATTCGCGGTCAGCGACAGCCTCGGCAGTGCCAGTTTCCTCGAGAATCGCCACTACCGACTCGATGCCGAGGGTCGCTGGATTCACGACCTCCCTCCAGATGCGCAGGCAGAGTCGAATCCCTTGCGCTGGCGGGGTGAGCAGCTGGAGGCTTGGTACCTTCCGGCAGATGCCGAGATACTTCCTCCGGTCTTCGAGCGCGCGGATGTCTTGCTGACCGAGTTCTGCGCCGTCTCGGCAATCTGCGAACAGCCGCGGCAGAGCCCGATCGCTCGCCGCCCGAATCGTGCTGCCGATGCTCGGGACGATCGGGCCAGCCCAGCGCGCCTGAGCTTCACCGGGTCGATGGCCGGCGTGGGTGGCGGCACGCGACACCATGACCTGCGATTCCTACGGCTTCCTGCGCCGAGACTCACCATGGTGCCGGCGGACGCTGCGGCCGACGACCTCCTCCTACGGCACGTTCTCCGCATGGCCGTCCTCGATATGGTCGACGCGGTCTCACCAGCCCACTACATCGACGGCTACGGCCAGCCCTTGCGGGGCAGCCAAGGCAACGCCACGCTGCTCACTGAGCTGCTCGACGCTTGGATCGTGTTGGCCACCGGTGAAGCGTTGCGGCCGGTAAGCTCCTCCATCTCGGCGGCGCCGCCGCCGAGTCACCTCAGGTCCTCGCTGCACGGCCTGTGGCACGGTGATCCGACCCGTTCCGCCCGTCTGAACTCGGGCGGAGACGCCGATGATGACCACTACCGGCGCCTGACCAAGAGTCTGGTGGTTCACCTTGCCTCCGAGGGTGGTGTGTCGACCCTGGCCCGACTGATCGGCGGGCTCCCGGGAGAGACCGACGCGCGGGCTTGGCTCGAGACGGGCTTTGGCGCGGACGCGTCGGAGATCGAGGCCGGGTGGTCGCCCCGTTACGAGCCCTTCCCGGCCGATCGCGCGGTCCTCTTGTCATGTCGATGGGGCCCGGATGGGCAGGTCATGCTGCAGCCGAATCGCGCGCCCTTGTCCCTGGACGTCGAAGCCTGCGGTGCACAACGGATCGCTGGCAGGGCAACCTGGTCTCCCGACGGGCGTGCGCTGGCGGTGCCCTGCGCACCGCCGCAGCCCCTCGGGGACGGCGGCCCGGACCTGTCGTCCGGGCTGGGCATGGCGATCCTGCCCTGGCCACCGGTGGCTGGAGTGCTGGGCGAGTCCTCGATACGGTACGGCGCCGATCGCATGTGGTGGAGCGGGGCCTCATGGACGGCGGATGGCCGATGGCTGCTCTGGACCGAAGACATCGACGGCGGTGATGACGAGGTGAGCGATCTTCGCTTGCTGGCACTTCCGGTCGAACGGGTCGAGGCGTCGGAGGCGGTCGAGCCCGTCCACGTGGCCGACATCGACAGGCGAAGCACGGCTTCGATGTCTTGGAGCGCCGACGAGGAACTGCCACGAGGCGAGATCGCTCCAAATCAGGATCGGAGCTTGCCCAGACCCGCGCCACTAGGGGCGCGCGTTGCCCAAGAACCGCAGGTGGGTCGGATCATCGTCACCGATCTGGGACCGGGTGGTGCCGAGCCGCAGTGGCCGGCAGAGGGCCACGATCCGATGTGGTCACCCGACGGGGATTGGTTGGCGTCGATGCAGGTCGAGGACCTCCGATTGGAACTCGTTGTTCGCGATAGCGAGACCGGTCGCGAACGGGCGCGCGCCGAGGTGGACCTACGCGAGCACTTGTTGGCCTTGCGAGCTGCGATCGGTGAATCGCGCGATCCGAACAGCTGGCGCTACGTTTTGCGCCCGCGCGTGGGCGGATGGTCTCCGGATGGTCGCTGGGTGGGACTCGTGGCTGGAGCGCATGCCCAGACGAGCTCCGGAGCGGAGTCCGCCATCAGCGTGTTGCTACTGCTCGAGCCGGCCACCGGACGGGCCTGGGAGGCACGGCTGGGCGGTGACGACCAACGTGCCGACTGGGCCGACGCGCTCCACTGGACGGACGACGGTCACGCATGGCTGCTCTCGAGTCGTGTCGTGTTCTCGCTCCTAGCCGACGACCAGGTTGCCACCGGCAGCCCCCTCCATGACCCACAAACCCCGGTCGCTCTTCGTGTCTCGTTGACCGACGGCCAATCAGTTGCCAGGACCACCGCCGATGTCGAAGCCGAAGGCCTGCCCCGGCGACTGCGGACGAACCGATCGCCGGATGGACGTTGGGAGATCCGAGGAGATCGCCGTGGCGGTTCTTCGCGTGCCCATCTAATCGACGCCGTCACCGGAGAGACGCGATGGTCCCTCTATTCCAACTTCTGCTATGACACGAGCTGGCAGCCGGATGGGAATTGAGATCTCGGAGGAAGGATCCGCGTGAATTATCGTTGGCAGATCGATGAGGGCACCGCCGAGTCGCAAGGTGCCGAGGATCGCCGAGGCGCGCCGGCAGCGGGTAGCGTCGAGCGGCTCCTCGCGGCTGATCGCGCGAGCGGCTTCCGCATCGCGCGCCGCAGGCTGCTGATGGTCGCCGCCATCTCCCTGGCCCTCGTCGGCTTGGTGGTGGCCGGCTGGCGCTACTGGAAGGGCCGCGAGCTGCTGGCGCAGATCCGCAGCGACGTTCGCGCGGCGGTCGAGCTCGAGGAGCGGGCCCAGGCCGAGGGGGATACGGAACTCTACCTACGGCAGCAGAGCCGCAGTCGTGAACGACTGGTGAATCGTCAACTGAGCCGACCCGAGCATCGGCAGGCTATCGAGCTGGCGATGATGAGCCCTCCGCTCGGGTCGCCGGAAAGCCGAATGGCCCGCAAGCCGCCGCTGCCAGGACTGCGCGCCGAGGACGCGGCGGCGGTCATCCAGGCCATCGAGCCCGAGACCGACACGCCGGCCGGCCAGCCCATTCGGCGCGCTGCCGTCGAGGTCCTCACGCGCCATTCGGATGCCCTGGGCCAGGCCACCTTCGTCGAAACCCGACCCTACGTGCTGAGCGATCGCGGTCGCTGGATCCACACCACCCATCCCGAAGAGCTCGCCGAGGCCGAACCCGAGCGATGGGAAGGTCACTGGCTCGACGCGCGCTACCTGCCGGCCGATGCCGAGATCCTCGTGCCGATCCTGGAGGGAGTCGAAGACCACCTGGCCCGCTTCTGCGCCGCGGTCGACGACTGCCGGCAGGAGCCGATCCGAGGAGAGCCGCGCCGCCTGCGGGTGCGCCTGGCCTTCCTGGGCGATGTTCAGGGTCGAGGCGGTCGCCATCGAGATGACGGAGGCTTTGCGAGGCTTTTGCCGGCGCCGGCCCTCACGCTGCGACCTTCCACTCGAGACTCCGCGGATCTGTACATGCGGCACATCCTGCGCCTGGCCATTCTGGACATCCTCGAGCAGCACTCGGGTGATGGACTTCGGCTGATCGATGGATTCGCTCAACCCGAGGAAGACCTGCAGCGCCACGAGCGCCTGATCCCCATGCTGGTCGATGCTTGGCTGGCCCAGGAACTGGGGATAGAGCTGCCCCAGCCGCGGCCCTGGCCGGCGACGCACTTTACCTTCCTCCTTCCGCGTCTTTGGGACACAGGAACCTACGCTCTCTATCCAAACTCGGCAGGCGGTCAGGCCGCGCTCCGCCACTTTGCCGCCTACCTCGCGGGGCGATCGAGCCCCGACTCGCTCGTTCAGTTGCTCCTCGACCTACCGACTTCGCGTGATGCCGAGTCCTGGCTCGAATCGAGCCTCGACGTGCCTGCGGCCGAGCTCTTGGAAGACTGGGAGATCTCGGGTCCACGCTTCCCCGCCGATCGTGAGCTCCTCGTCGGCTGCTGGCTGGGCCGCTGGGAGCAGCTGCTGTTCCAGCCGGATCGATCCGGTCCGCGGGTCCTGCGGAGAGAGCTTTGCGGCGGGCAAGATGCGCTGGATGCGGTCTGGCATCCCGACGGCCAGGGCCTGGCCCTGAACTGTGGCCGGCTGCACGGTGACCCCAATCGAATCGGTTCCGGACCGGAGGCCAGACTGCTGTGGCTGCGTGACTTGGACGCGGAGGACTCGGAGCCCAAGGCCATGATCCCGGCGGGCGGTGAGGCGATCTGGCCTCGGGCGCCTCACTGGACCGCGGACGGTCGCTGGTTGGTCTGGTCGACCCTGGCCGACGACCAGGACGCCCGGGTCTGGGCCATGCCGGCCACGGCCGAGGCTTGGACCCGCGGCGTCGAGGCCCGACAGCTGGTCGGCAGGTCCCGATGGATCGAAGATGGACCCGAGAATCCGCAGATCGCGCCGGCCCAACGCGATCCCCTGCGCCCCTCGCCCGTCGGGTCGGCGATCGCCTTCGAGGCCCCGGGGCGCCGTATCTCGGTAGTAGACCTGATGCAGAGCGGTCCTGTGGAACGCTGGAGCGCGATTGGCAGCGACCCAGTCTGGTCTCCCGATGGAGCAGGTCTGGCGGTTCTGCGCTTCGATCCCGGCCTGCCCATGGGGCGTGTCGAGCTGGTCTTGCTGGATGCTTCCGATGGCAGCGAGCTGGCTGCTTCGAACCTCGACCTGGCGGGACTGGCCGCCGAGGCTGCCCAATCCTTCCGTGGCCCATCGCCGGCCGCGGTGGCCGAGCGCTGGCAGGTTCGACTGCGCGTCGGTGCTTGGTCGCCCGACGCCCGGCGTGCCAGCCTGGTGGCGGCAACGCGCATCGAGCACGGCACGTCGACCACGCGCCAGTGGAGCGGGACGGGCGACTACGATTGGCTGGCCGTCTCGAGCGTCGATGTCGAGGAGGCCGGAGCGGTCCAGGATCGGGTGCCGGCCGAAGTCTACATCGATGCTCGTCGTGAGATCACACGCTGGTTGGATGATGACCGAACCTTGGCCTTTCTCCACGTGGATCCCTTGCTCTTGACCGTCTACCGGGATCGCGATGACCTACCCGAAGGGGATGTTCGCGAGGTCCCGATCGCAAGCTTTCTCGACTTGGACTCCGGCGTGCTCCGTGCGCTCGATGCCGACGCACTCGTCGATTACCTGGGCATCGAGGGGATCGACGCCTTGTCCGTCGATGACGTCTTGTCGTCTCGAGGCCTTCCGAAGGATTGGCAGATTCGTATGGGGCGCCAGGAGGACGGGGAAAGCAATTGGGGCGAAGTCCAACTGGAGATCTGGTCCAAGAACGAGGACGAGCCGCGCTGGACGCTTCCGACCGGCTACTGCCGCGACATCGCCTGGCGACCCGAGAGCGACGTCAGCGCAACACGCCCCGCAGCCGGGCGCTGACCACGTCGACCAGCAGGGTCAGGGCCACGAAGCAGGCCAGGGTCGCCGTCAGGCCGCGGTAGTCGAAGCTGCTGATCTGGTGGCGGAAGAGCTGACCCAGGCCGCCGGCGCCGACGAGCCCGACCACGACCGTAGTGCGGATGCAGACCTCCCAGCGGTAGAGCAGGTAGCTGGCGAAGCGCGGCAGGGTGGGCGGCAGCAGTCCGTAGGCGATGCGGCCGGCGCTACCGGCGCCCAGCGCTTCGAGGGCGTGGCGCGGACGGGGATCGGCGTTCTCGATGACCTCGGCCATCAGGCGGCCCATGATACCGGCGGTATAGGCAGCCAGCGCCACCGCGCCCGGCAGGCTGCCCGGGAAGAAGAGCCAGATGGCCACCAGGGCCCAAATGGGGGGAGGCACCGCGCGTAAGGCCAAGAGAAGGGTGCGGGAGGCCAGCCAGGCCAAGCCCGCGATCAGGCTGCGGACGCGATGGCTCGCCAAGCGCATCGAGGTTCGGGTTCGATCTCGTGAGTGGGCACGCGATGCCTCTCGCGAGGCACCCCGATTCCACCATCCGGCCGCTGCCGGGAAGGCCAGCACGAAGCCGACCAGGCCGGCGCCGGCCATGGCCAGGACGGACATGCCCAGGGTCTCGATCGAGAGCGTGGCCAGCTCGGACAGCCCGCCGACCGGCGTGCGCGGCGGCCAGCTCTCGGTGAAGACCTGGCCCAGGCGCTCGATGGTGCGCGGCGCGACCAGCTTGCCGGCCGACAGCTCCAGGCTCCACCAGGACCAGGGGATCAGGACCAGGACCAGGACCAACGAGCCTTGGGCCAGCCGGCCTGGCTTGGGCGCGCGCACTTCCAGTCTGCCCTCGGCGTCGATGAAGCAGCCGCAGCCATCGTCGATGTCCGTGGCGCGCTCCGGCGCCAGGCGGCGGCGCAGGACGCCGCTCCAGAGGTCGGCCGCGCCGCCCAAGAGCATCAGGGCGTAGATGAGGGTCCACATCTCGGAGAACTTCAGCGATTGGGTCGAGAGCAGGAGCTGGTAGCCCAGGCCGCCGGCGCCGATGATGCCCAGCACCGCCGCGGCGCGGATGGCGCATTCGAAGCGGTAGAAGGCGTAGCTGACCAGATCGGGCAGCGCCCTGGGCAAGATCCCGTAGGCCAAGGCCGCCGGCGGCGGGGTGCCGGCGGCCTCGAGCGCCCGGAGCGCTCCCCGCGGGGTCTCGTCCAGGATCTCGGCATAGACCTTGGCCACGATGGCGCCGTAGGGCAGCCCGATGGCCAGGATGGCCGTCCAGGGATCCAGGCCGATCACGTTGATCAGCACCAGACCCCAGATGACCTCGTGGATGGCCCGCGGCAGGGCCAGCGCCAATCGCGCCAGCCGCCAGGGCCAGCGCCAGGCGCCGGCGCGCCAGCCGGGCCGGGTAGAGGGCAGCACCAGCCGCCACCAGAGCTCCGAGGAGAGCAGTCCCCCCACCATCCCGATGGCCAGGCTGAGCAGGGTGCCCAGGACCGCATAGGCCAAGGTCACGCCGGCGGCATGCCAGGTCAGGGACAGAAAGTCGGGGGCCAGCTCCGGGGCCAGGGCCGCGCCGAAGAAGCGACGTAGCTGACTCAGGCCGCGGAGGTTGAGGAGGCGCGCGCTCGAGTCGAGCACGCCGGCTTGCCAGAGGCTGGCCAGGATGGCCAGGAGCGCCGCCAGGAAGGCGGCGTTGCGGCCGCTCAGGCGGCTGGGCGGAGCCGGGAGGGTGCTGCCGGCCGAGGCCAGCCCTTCGCGCGCCCACGGCGCGCGTGCGATTCCGCTCACGGTAGGCCCCCGGAATCCGCGCCTCGGCGGCGCGGCAGGGAGCCTAGCTCGCGCTGGCTGGACTCGGGTCGGTCGCCCGCCTCCAGCCGGTAGAGCTCGGCCAACATGCCGGGCTCGACCTGCCCCGCGGGCAGGTCGAAGACCATCCGGCCGGCACGCAGGCCGACCAGGCGGTCGAAGTGCCGGCGCGCCTGGTCCACCGAATGCAGGCTGGCGACCAGGGTCTTGCCGGTCTGATCCGCCAACTCGCCCAAGAGCGCCAGGATGTCGTCGGCGCGTTCGGGGTCGAGGCTGGCGGTGGGCTCGTCGGCCAGGATTAGGTCCGGGTCCTGGACCAGCACGCGCGCGATCGCCACGCGCTGCTGCTGGCCGGCCGAGAGCTGGTCGGTGCGCGCCCAGAGCTTGTCGGGGATCCCGACCCGGCTCAGGGCGGCAAAAGCGGTCTCGATCTCGCGCGGGCTGAGCAGGCTCCACAGCGCCTTCCAGGCCGGCCAGCGCCCCAGGTGGCCGGCGTTGACGTTGTGCACCGCGCGCAGCGGCCCCACGAGCTCGAGCTGTTGGTGGACCGTGCCCACCCGCCGCTGCAACCTTCGCAGGGCGCGCGGGCTCGGCTGGCTGATGTCCTCGCCCAAGAGCCGCACGCGGCCGCGGCTGGGCTGCAAGCGCCCGCCGGCCAGGCCGAGCAGGCTGCTCTTGCCCGCCCCCGAGGGTCCGACCAGCGCCAGGCGCTCGCCGACATCCACCCGCAGGTCGATGCCATCGAGTGCCTGCAGCCGGCCATAGTCCAGGCCGGCTTGTCTCAGGTCGAGAACGGGGGAAGGCATGGGCGGATCCTCAGTCCGTGATCAGACCGATCTCGCGACCCACGCTCTCGATGGCGGCGTAGTTCGCGTTCTCGGTCGGGATGAAGGCTTGGGCGTTGAAGACCTCCAGGATGGCCGTCTCGGTCTCGTCCGAGCCGTCCAGGTCCTGGAAGGCGGCCTGCACCCGCGCGTCGAAGTCCTCGCCGTAGCGGTCGAGGGTGTCGGGGTGCAGGACCCAGTGGTAGTCGTAGTAGGGCGGCGTGGTGAAGATCACCTTCACCAGCTCCGTGTCCGGATGGCCCTCCTCGCTGCGGCTGTCCCAGACCTGGCCGTTGAGCGCGCCGACCTGGTAACTGCCGGCGGCCACCACCGAGATGGTGTTGTCGTGCGAGCCCGAGAAACCAGGCTCGCCGTCCAGGTCCTCCAGCGACAGGCCGGCCTCCTGCATGAAGTGCTGCGGCATCAGCCGCCCGGAGGTCGAGGACTCGCTGCCGAAGCTCAGGCTGTGGCCGGCGAGTGCGGAGAGGCCATCGACGGTATCGAAGGGCTCGATGTCCACGTCCTGGCCGGCGATGAAGACCGACTGGAACTCGGCGTCGATGTCGCGCTGCGCGACGGCCATGGCACCGGGCACCTGCAGGCGCGCCTGCACGCCGGTCAGGCCGCCGAACCACACCAGGTCCAGGTCGCCCACCTTGAAGGCGGTGACCGAGGCGGCGTAGTCGACCACCGGCACGTACTCGACCGGCATGCCTAGGGCGCCTTCGAGATAGCTGGCCAAATCGCCGTAGAGGCGGTTCAGGATCTCCGGATCCTGGTCCGGGATGGCGCCGATGCGCAGGATCGGCAGATCTTCGCCGGCCATGTCGCCCTCGGCATCCTCGTCGCCGGCCATGTCCTCGTCCATCTCGCCATCGGCGTCCTCGGAGCCGGCCTCGTCGCCGCTCATCTCCTCGCCGCCGTCCATCTCTCCGTCGTCCATTCCGGCATCGTCCGCGGCGCCATCGGCTTGCTCCGCGGATTCGTCGGGTGCGTCGGTGTCGCCACCGCAAGCGGCCGGCACGAAGGCCAGGCCGAGCGCGAGGGCCATCAGCGGGATCCAGCGTCGCATTACGGGTTCTCTCCTATGCTGGGGAAGTTTGCAAGGGTGCGATGGGGCGCACAGACCGGCCGCGGCCCCGCCACCGCGGCACGATCGGGATAGCATAGGCAGGGCCTGGGCTCGGCGCAAGGAGCGCAGGAGAATCAAGGGATCGGCCTGCCCGCTTCATTCCGGCTTCGGATGGCAGATTCGGGGGGATTCGGGGGGTAACGACGGTGCGTCAGAAGGGCAGCTCGGTGCCCTCGGAGGCGGTTCGCCAGGCATAGAGTGTTTGGAGCTTGCGCGTGACGGGGCCGGCCTCGCCCTGGCCGATGGGCCGGCCGTCGACCTCGAGCACGGGCGTCAATTCGCCCATGGTGCCGGTGACGAAGATCTCGTCGGCGGTGTAGACCTCGGCCAAGGAGATGTCGGCCTGCCGGGCCACGATGCCGGCCTTCTCCGCCAGCTCCAGCACCACGCCGCGGGTGATGCCCGGCAGGCAGCTGCCTGTGCGCGGGGTCGAGAGTGCGCCGCGGCGGACCAGGAAGACGTTGGTGGCGTTGGTCTCGGAGACGAAGCCGGCCAAGTCGAGCATCAGCGCGTCGTCGACGCCGGCCGCGTTGGCCTCGATCTTGGCCAGGATGTTGTTCAAGAGGTTGTTGTGATGGATCTTGGAGTCCAGGCAGGCCGGACTGTTGCGGCGCACGGCGGCGGTGGCCAGGCGGATGCCGTCGCGGTCGTAGACCGGCGCCTTCCACTCGGCCAGCACGATGAGCGTCGGCCCGTAGCGGTTGAGCCGCGGGTCCATGCCGCTGGTCACCTTGCGGCCCCGGCCGAGCGTCAGCCGGATGTGTGCCCCGTCGCGCATGCCGTTGGCTTCCAAGGTCTCGAAGATCGCCGCCTTGACCTCGCGTCGGCTGGGCAGATCGGCGAAGGCCAGCGCCCGGGCCGAGTCGAAGAGCCGGTCCAGGTGGGCCTCGAGCATGAAGATGTGGCCCTTGTAGACCCGCAGGCCCTCCCAGACCCCGTCACCGCCCTGCACCAGGCTGTCGAAGACGCTGACCTTGGCCTGGTCGCGGTGGACGAGCCGGCCGGCCACGTGCACCTGGATGTCGGCGTTGCGCGGGTCGGGGAGTTGGGGATCAGCCTCGAGCATCCGGCTCTCCGGTCGGCCTCGTGACCTCGATCAGCTCGGATGCGCGACGACCTTGCTGTCGATCCAGCGTGACCAGCGGCATGCCTTCTCGATATGCCAAGGCCACGTAGATCGCATCGCAGCCCCGGATCCCGAGATCGATGGCGATCGTCCCCGCTACCCGTGCCAACCCGATGTCTATCGGTGCGAGCTCGATCAGGGATTCGGATTCGAACTCGTCGTAAGCCGCTTTGGCCAATGCGCGGTCGTCCGTACTCCTGCGAATTGCAGAACAGGTTTCAGCCATGGCGATGGCGGGCGCGATCATCGGTTCGTTCGCGACGAGCGAATGCTTGAACCAGGCCCTGCAATCTGCATGAAAACGGTCATCGGGCCTGAGCAGCCCGGTCAACACGCTGGCATCTAGGACGGCCATGCGGCCTCCTCGTCGCGAATCCTTTCCAGTGTCTCGACCGCAGACTCGTCGGACTTCCATGCCTTGCCGATCTCTTCGGCCAAAGCGAGCAGTCGGTCCAGCGCAGCCTGGCGTTGCTCTCGCCGCAGCGCGACCTCGTCCTCGGCCTCGAATGGGCGTAGTGCCGCAACCGGCTCGCCACGAAGCGTGATGATGTACTCCGCCCGCTCTTCTCGCACATGACGCAGGATCTGCGTTGCCTGGTTCTTCAACTCTCGGATTCCGACGGACTCGGCCATGACTATGCCTCCGTGAGCTCATGGCGACCAACCTTGTGGCTACAGTGTAGCCACGGCCCCCGCAAGGGTCAACACGGACTCAACCGGTTCGAATCGCGCGCTCCGCCAGTCGCTCATAGAACGGCCGGCACTCGGCCAGCAGCGGCTCGAGGCGGGCCAGGAAGGGGCTGGTCTTTGGGCGGTAGGGCTGGAAGCCGGTCGAGCTGTGGACGGCGTGATACCAGTGCGGAGCCCAGGGGCCATCCTCCGGGCGCGGACCGGCCGGCCAGCTCAGCATCGCCGGATCGTATTCGACGCCCAGGCGATGGCAGAGCGCGGACAACACGCCGGCCGGATCGAGCAGCAGCTCGCGCGAGTCGAGCACCGGCGGATCCTGTCCCAGGGCCTCGAGCGTCTCGACCAGCCGCCACTGCCGCTCCAGGGCCGTGTCGCGCAGGTTCGGCTCCGGGATCTGCCGCACCAGGCTGGGCAGCATCTGCTCCGGGTCGCGGATCAAGATCAGGTTGGTCATGCGCGCCAGGAAGGACTCGTCGAGCTCGACCAGGTGGTGGGCCATCTGCTTGCAGAAGAGCAGGCGGCGGTCGAAGGGACCGAGCATGACGTCAGCGACCACCCGATCGCCGTCGCAGTCCATGGCAGCCATCACCTCGGCCGCAGCTGGATGTTCCGCGCCGCTGACACGCAGGTAGTGGCCGTAGAGCGGCTCGTCGACCACCCGGGTGTCCGCGCGCTGGGCGAAGCTATACATCAGCGCGGTCGAGACGTTGCGCGGGCCGCTCCAGAGGTTGATCCGCAAGGCGCGCTCCTTACAAACTCGCCCGCGACACGAACCGGTTTCGATCCGTGGAGGTGCGCCGAGTTCCGGCGCTTGGCGAACTCAGTCCCAGAAGCGACCGTTGGCGTCGCGGTCGAGCTCGGCCAGCAGGGCCTCGAAGTCGGCCGTGCCGTTCGGGCCGTCGGCGCGTTGCCAGCTGCCGGATTCCTCGTCGTGCCAGTAGAGGAACCAGTGGGCGGTGCCCTTCACGTAGCGGAAGGCGGCCACCGGCTGCTCGCGCCATTCGCCGGGCACCAGGCGGCGCGCACGGCGTTCGAAGAGGGTGACGCCATTGCCCTCGAATCGGAAGTCCAGCTCGAGTTTGTCGCGCAGGCCGGCCGGCACTTTGAGCTCGCAGTAGCGCTCGAGGCAGGCGGCGACCAGGGACTTTTCGCGTGCGGGGATGGCCATGGCGGGATGATAGAGCCGGGGCCAAGGGCCTACAAGGCCAAGGAGCTCGGATCGTGGCCCGGCCTTCGCTCCGGACGATCTGCCGCGGGCGGCGCGTTACACTTTGCCCGTCCGATGGGTCAAGCAAGGAGACGGCCCCCATCCGCGCGCCAGGAGGTAGACCCAGATGTCGAAGCGCAGCCTTGCTCCATCGCGACTCACGACCGGAATCGGCCTGTTCCTGATCATCGTACTGTCAGGCGGGCACATCGCTACCCAGGGCGCTCCCGCCGCGCCGGAGGTCATCCGGGGAGCCGGCAACAGCGGGCTGAACATCGTCAACCTAGATGATCGACAGGCCGCCGACATCCACGTCGACCTCTACCCGCATGCCGGTGGCGAGCCCATCCGCATCGAAAGGCCCGGCGTCCCGCCGCGGTCGATGGCGCACCTGACGATGCCCGCCGAGGCCACACTGGCCGGCGGCGCATACGCGGCCATCATCCACTCGAATCGCCCCGTGGCCAGCCTGTGGCACAGCCACTGGCCGGACAGTGGCGCCACCGTGATGGCCGAGGATCTACAGGCAGAACGCGAGCTCTACCTCCTACCGGTACACAAGGGCTTTGTCGGGCAGGACAGCATCGTGGTCATTCAGAACCCGGATCCGGAGCAGGCGGCCGATGTCGAGCTCGAGATCCTCGCCATGGGCAGTGACCGGCCGGTACTGGAAACCGGCCTGTCGATCGAAGGCGGCCGATCGATCCGGCTCGACTTGGCCGAGCACGCGGCGCTGGCCGGCCTGCCGGAGGGCTTCGAGGGCTGGATGCGCTTGCGTGCGGATCGGCCGGTCGTCGCCGAGGGCATCGAGAACCTGCGGGCCAGTCAGCAAGGGGCTACCCACCACCCGGCGCTGCCGGCGAGCCGGCTCGAGTCGACGCATCTTGCGCCCATGCTCCTCTCCCGCTTCGGCGACGGCGGGCGGACCAGCGTCCTGCGCCTCTTCAACCCGGGGGCCGAGAGCCGTAGCGTGGAGATCGACCTCATCGGGCTGGAGGGTTCGTGCAAAGGGCAGCGCTACCTTCAGGGGCCGATCTCCATCGCGCCCTTCACGAGCCAAGGCCTTCCGCAGACCGGGGCCGTGCAAGCGGCCGAAGGGACGATCGATCTGCCCGAAGACTGTGCATTGGCCGGCCACATCCGCGCTGATGGACCGCTGGCGGCCAGCGTGGAGATCCGCACTTCCGACGGCGAGCGAGCCGCCGGCTACGCCGCCGCTCTCCCGCGTGATGCCGCCGGCGAACTCATGCTGCCGGTCGTGCGGCGAGCGCATCTCCAGTACGGGATCGGATCCGCGATCCACGTACAGAACACCAGCGACGTCCAGGGCCCCGTGCGCCTGGAGCTCTTCGACGAACGCGGCCAGGCGGTCGCCTGCGGCTCGGCCTGCCAGGCAGAGATCGAGGCCGGTGGTGCCCTGCGCTGGGATCTTGCGCAGATCGAGGCCTTCCCCGTGGGAATCGGTCACGCCGTCGTGACGAGCCAGCTAGGGCTGGTGGCCAGCCTGCTGGAGACGGTCGAGACCGGCGACTTCGATGACTCCGCCTACCTGGCCCTGCCGATCGGGGAGGCCCAGCCAAGCCTGCGCGCCCGGCCCCTGATGCTCGCGGCCGGCCAGCAGCAGAGAACGGCAACACCGAGACCCAGCGCGACTCCGACCGGCCCCTCGCCCACCCCAATCCCGGGCGCGCTGACCATCTTCGCAATCGGCTTCGTCGACGTCGCGGGCGGCGGTGGCGCCTGCCCGGGCTGCGATGGTACCTTCGACCCGGTCGACGAAGCCTTCGCGCGCTTGCATCCCTTGGGAAGCTTGCGCTTCGAGGTGCGGGATGCCGACGGCGAGCTGGTGGCCGAGGCTGCAAGTGAAGCCTTGGAAACGCTTCAACGGGCCATGCTCCAGGTTCCACCCCTGGCGCCGGATGGCTACTACGATCTGCTCCTCGTCGACAGCGCCGAGGGCTACGAGGCCTGCGCCAGCGAGCCGATCCGCCGGCGCATCGAGGCCGAGGACTTTGCCCTGGGCAACGCCCGCCAGGACTTTCACTTCTGGACGGGCTGCCCGCCCATCCACCCCCTGCCGACCCTCGAGCCCAGCCCAGAGCCGAGCCCGGGCAACTTCGACCACCTGGGGACCTCGAGCCTACAGGTGAGCAATCTCGGCGATGCGGCGCTGGCCGCCATCGACGTGGACTTCCGCGCCTTCGGAAGCGGCGAGGTCCAGACCACGACGCAAGACGGCCCCTTCGCGCCTGGCCGCGTCGTCGACCTCTTGCCGCCCAGCGCATCGGGCCGCTATTCGGCCCTCGCCCGGAGTGACGAGCCCAGCTCGAACCTGGCTGTGCTGGCGCGCTTGTCCTGGCCCGAGAGCGGTGCTGCCCTGATCTACACCGCGCCGGAGGCCGACCGGTCGCTGATCGTACCCTGGCTGGCGCGTCATGCCTACAGGAACAACTCCGCATTGGTCCTCCAGAACGCCGATCCACAGCGTCCCGTCTCGCTCGAGATCCACGTCCACGAGCATGGATCGATCACGCCCCTGCGCAGCATGCGCATGCGCCTTCCGGCGGCCGGCTCGAGCCTGCTGCGGATGGACGGGGAGTCCGAACTGGCAGGCGTGCCGGATGGGTTCATCGGCTGGTTGCGGATCGAAGCCGAGGGCCCGGTGTCGGCCATCAGCCTCACCGAGATCGCAGGCCAGAAGACCATCCATGCCCTGCCGGGCTTCACCCCATCGGAGCTCTCGGACCGCATGGTCCTGCCCATGGCCTACAATTTCCAGTTCATCGAGTCTCACGATCCCGAGCAGCCCGAGTGGCAATCCTACAGCTCGGAGATCATGGTCATGAACCCCAATCCCCATCCGGTCGACCTGCGTCTGGAGTATCGTGCGGATGTGGATGACGCCAATCCACTGGGCTGTCGTGGCCTGCGAATTCCGGAAGCCATGGTCACCATCGAGCCCGGCGGATCGAGGTGGTACTGGCCGCCGGGCTCCGACCTGCCCAACGGTTGTCGCGCCTCGGCCTGGATCCAGTCCGACGGCGGACCGGTCGCGGCCTTTGCATTCGTCACGGACCACCTGCGGATCGGAACCGCCCTGGCCGCATCGCCGGTCGATCGAGGCGCCCTGCGCAGCTTCCTGCCCTTGGTTCGCAAGTCTCACATCGCGGATCTCCTGATGAACACGCCGATCCACGTGGCCAACCTCGGGACGGAAGCGACCGATGTCGAGCTCCAGATCTTCGATTCGGAGGGCGAGGCCATCGACTGCGGGCCGGATTGCAGGGCCCGGCTAGCGGCCGGCCAAAACATGCGCTGGTGGCCCAGCGACATCGGGCAGTGGCCGGCGGGCAGCGTCGGCAGCGCGATGGTGATCGCCGACCAGCCCCTCGACGTCACCGCCATGGACCTATCGCTGCGGAGCACCGTCAACCCGGCGGCCTACCGAGCCCTGAGCCTGGACCGGCCGGCGCCTCGCGGCCTACCGCTGCTGCTGCGCAACGCCCGGATCGAGGACTCCGGCGCGGTGCCGACCGAGTTGGGTCCGCCGGTCCTCGAGCTGCCCGACGCGCGGCCCGATTTGGACGAGGGTCGCCTGCGGGTGCCGCTGGCGATCCGGTCGCGCGGGCAGGTGCTCGAGCGCTTGTCGCTGCGCATCGAGTACGATCGGTCGTGGTTGCGGCTCGATCCGGCCGACCTCGATGCCGATGGACGGCCGGACGCCATCCATCCTTCCGACGGCCTCCGCCTGCGCGTGGACCTCGACGGCCAGGCCGGTGCCGGCCGGGCCTGGATCGACCTGGAGGCGGAGATGGAGGACGGATCGGCCTTGCCCGATGGGACCTTCGTCGAGATCATCCTGGATGTCATCGGCTCGCCGGCCGAAACCGGAGCCTGGGTCGGCGTCGCCGAACACCCCCTGGCCGTTGCGTGGTCCGATGCCGGCGAGCCTTGGCCCTTGGAGCTGCGCGGTGGTTGGCACCAGGAATCGTATCGGAACTACCTTCCGCTCACCCTCCTCGGAGGCGCGACACGATGATCGACGATTGCGAACGAGGCGAGGAACGGGGTCGATGCGCGGCGGTTCGCCGGACGACCCGATGGGCACCGGGCCGAAGCGAGTCCATCGGGTGACGCGTGGATGAGCCAGGACGAGGCCGGCCAGCCGGCCGCGGCGGACGCGGCGCGGGTCCGTCGCGTGCTGCAGGGCGAGGGCGCGGCCTTCGGCGAGCTCTACGATGCGCACGCCGACACGGTCTACCGCTACCTGCTCCTGCGCTGTCGCGACGCCGGCCTGGCGCGCGACCTGACCCAGGATGCCTTCGAACGGGCGCTCGAGGCCCTGCCGAGGCTGCGCGAGCCCCGGCGTTTCGCGGGCTGGCTCCTGCGCATCGCCCGCCATCGACTGCTCGACCACTGGGACCGTCAGCGCCGCCGGCCGGACGCCGAGCCCTTGGATGCGCTGCCGCCCGACGTGGAAGGTCAGCCCATGTCTGAGACCGCTTTGGCGGACCAGCTCCGGCTGGCCGGCCTGCCCTTCGAACAGCTGACCGAACGCCAGCGCCGCCTGATCGCCCTGCGCTTCGGCGCCGAGCTGAGCATCCGCGAAGTGGCCGAGCAGCTGGGATGCAGTCCCCGCGCCGCCCGGCAGCTGCAGTACCGGGCGTTGCAGCGGCTGCGCGAGGCGGAATCGGGCGGATCGGAGGGCGAAGCATGAGCCGCTGGCCCTTCCGATGGCTCGGGTCGCGCGCCGCTGCGGCGCGCGACGAGGCACAAATCGAGGACCTCCAGCAGCGCTGGGAGGCCTTGCCCGGCCTGGACACGGGCGACCGCGCCGCGATGCGCGATCGACTGGTCGCGCAGGCGAGTCAGCGTCATGGACCGGGGGACGGCGCCGAGCCCTCGGCCGATGCCGCGAGATCCAGCGACGTGCGTCGTGACGTGCGCCCCCAAGGGCATGCCGGCCGGCGGACTGCACATACCCTCCGCTGGCCGGCCGCGCTGCTCTTCGGTGGGCTGCTGATCCTGACAGCCCTGCAATGGGCCGGCCGAGACCGACCGTCGACCGATCGGCAGCCCGGACCGGTACCACCTTGGCTCTCCGGGCCATCGCGGGCCGGTGAACCGCGGTCGCGCGCCGACGCGACATCGAGGGGCCCCGGTTCGGCTCCTCCAGGTGTTTCCACGGACTCGATACAGGCGCCGACCCCGAACCCGGGTGCCCCCGACCGGATGATGGACCCGACATCCCGAGATCCCTCCGCAACCAGAACGGGCGAATCGGCGGACGGGCCCGGGAGCATCGATGCCTTGGACACGGACCGGCAGCTATCTACACCTCGGACCGCGACCCGGTCGAGACCGGACCCGGATTCGGATCGACTCCCTTCGCCGACGGCCCCGCAGGGCGCCGCGATCCCGCGGCCTGACGACGCCAGAGACGCTCCTGCCACGACCACCGCCTCGAGTCCCAGCCGACCGAGGCCTCTGTCGCCGGACGGTCGGGATGGCTTCGTGGCGGGGCGTGTCCTCGACCCGGCCGGAACGGGCATCGCCGACGCGGTCGTGACCGCTTGGCGCATCGATGCGCCGGGGATCTTCGTCCAGCGCAGCGAGGCGGACGGTCGCTATCGCCTGGAGCTGCCGCCGGGCCGCTACCACCTGCACGCCGAGGCCCGCGATCGGGCGGAGCGGTGGTACGATGGTGCGGAGGGCGGGCCGGACCGGGGTGGGGCCATCGAGCTGCGCCTGCGCGAGTCGGGGCGGACGGGCATCGACTTCGTGCTGCCGGCAGGGCCTTCGGAGGGCGCCAGCCTGCCGGGGGCGCGAGTGGACGACCGGTCAACGGTGGGTCGACTGGATATCGCCGGCGGCTTGCCGAGGAGGATCGAGGGATGATCGACATGCTCGGATCGAAACACCTGCCGCCGCCGGCCCTGCGCGTTGGCCGGCCACTACTCGTCCTCCTCGTCATCCTGCTCGGCGGCCTGGGGGATGCGGTCGGGCCCGGCCGGCCAGATGTCGCCGCGGAATCGGGTGTCGTCGAGGCGCGCATCGGTGGCGCGACGACGGCCGTCGTTCCCTGGCGGGATCGGGTCTTCGCGCTGGTCGGCAGCCAGCTGCGCGTCTATGGCCTGGGTGAGCACGGGCGCATCGAGGCGACGGGACTGCGGATCGACCTGCCCGAGGTGGCCGAGGACATGGCGCTGATGGGCGATCGGCTCTACCTGCCGCTGCGTGGATCCGGCAGCCATGGCCAGGCGGAGCTCCGCGTGTACCAGCTCTGGCAGGAGGGCCTTCCCGAGCTGGTCGGCCGGCCGCTGCGCCTGCCGGCCCGCGAGTTGGGTGCCATCGCCCTAGACTACCCCACCGCCTACCTCTTGACCGAGGACCGCTTGCTCCTGATCGACATCAAGGATCCCGAGAGGCCGGCGTTGCGCCAGGCCTTGCATCTCGGCAGGCCCGCCACCTTCGAGGAGCGGCGGGCCTGGCGGGGCTCGGTCGTGGCCGCGGAGGGCCGGGTCTGGGTGGCCCGCCCCTGGGGCCTCTTCCGGGTGGACGATGCCGACGGCCGGCCCGTGGCCCGGCCCATGGATCTCGGCGACCATCGCGCCCTGGCCCTCGGGCCGCGGCATCTGGCGGCGGTCCAGGCCGACGGTAGGCTGGTCCTCTGGGAACGCGATCGGCTCGGCGCGCCGACGGCCACCGTGCGGCAGGCGATCGAGGATCCCTCGGCCCTCGCCTGGCTGGGTGACCGGCTGCTGGTGGTCGGCCAGGCGGGACGCGCGCTGCGCCGGATCGACGTGTCCGATCCCGCGCGGCCGGAGCTCCTGGATCCCCTGCTGCCGCTGGCCATCGCCCGTTCCGAGGATGCCGTGCTGTCGCCGGCCGGCGCGGGGCTGCTTCTGGCGCTGGAACGCGGCGGCTTGATCCCGCTCGATGCCGAGGGAAGGCCGCGCGCGGGCCTCGACCGGCGCGAGCTGCCGCCGGTGGAGCAGCTGCACCTGCAGGCCGGCAAGGCCTTGGCGGCGGCGGGTGATGCGGGCCTCTACCAGCTGGACATGGCGGCCCCGGGCGGGCCTGCCCTCGAGTCCGGAATCGGCTTGGTCGCTTCGGGGGATCGGCTGCGGGAGATCGACCTGCTGCAGCCCTCGGAAGCGAGCGCCCAGCTCCGCTCCGGCCGCGAGGAAGCGGTGGTCTTCCGCGCGGTGACCGGCGACGTCCAGCATGCCTATGCCCTCACCGAGGCGCGTGGGCTGCTGATCCTGGACCTCGGGCCAGGGCGCATCGGGCCGGTGATGGGCCATCTGCCCGACCTGCCGCGCGCGATGCGCGCCACGGCGCCCCTCTTGCGTGCCGGCCGGCTCTACCTGGCGGGCGGCGACGGCAGCTTGCGGATCGTCGACGTTCGCGACCCGCGCAATCCCCGACTGGCCGGCCAGCTGTCCGGGCTCGGCGCCCAGAACCTGGCCTGGTTCGAGGACCGCCTGCTGGTCAGCGGCCACGGCACGCAGTCGCAGGGACGGCTCACCGTGGTCGATCCCGTCGACCCCTCCCGGCCGCGGGTCACCGCGCGGCTCGAGCTGGCCCAGGTGCACGAGCGCATGAGCCTGATCGGTGGCCTGGCCTATCTGACCGGCGCGAGCGGTCGCGTCGAGGTGGTCGATCTGAGGGAGCCCGATCTGCCGGTGCTGCGCGGCGCACTGGGCTTCTCCGGCTTGGCGGCCGGCCAGTTGGCTGTCGACGGGGATACGATCCTGGCCGGCCAGCTGGCGCGGCTCGATCGTTTCCAGCGCTTCGGCAATGGCTCGCTCATGCACCTCGCGCGCGAGCCTCTGCCTGCTACCGGCCTCGACTGGCTGGGCCGGACCGATGTGCACATCGAGCGGGGCCGCGTGGTGATGCTCCGCGGGCGTGCTGGCATCTTCCTGCGCCAGCTCTCCGACGCGCCGATGGAGCGTGCGTTGCCACGGCGGCCCCTGTACCTTCCCAGCCTGGTCAAACAGACCGAGGAGAAGACCGCGGCGCCGGTATGCCACCGGCCGGCCATGGTGGCCTTGAGCGTGGATGCGTCCTTCGGTACCGCGCCACCGGCAGAGCGCGATGCCTTGCTGCGTTGGGTCCAGGACTATCGGGCGCGATCGGCGGTCGAGGGTCGGCAGCTGCTGCTGGGCCGCTTCGGTGCGCAGGCCGAGATGTTGCCGGACGCGGAGGCGCTGACCGAGACTCGTGGCGCCTCGGCTCCGACCGACCATCGCCTCGACCTGGCCATGGTCTTGGCCCGGCGCCAGGCCGAGATGCTGGGCATTGCCGAGCCGCGCGCGGCGCTGATCCTGCTGGCCGGCCCGGCGGTCGACCCGCACAGCCGGCAGCTGGCCGATCGGCGCGCGCGGGGCCTACGCGATGCCGGCTGGCGCGTCGCGCGCATCGATCCGGCGCGGTCCAAAGGCGGCTCGTCGCCCGCGGAAGTCAGCGGTCTCGATCGCCTGGCATTGGATCTGGATGCGCAGCGGCCGGCCCGGGCACTGGATCTGGGCAGCCGGCTCGACGCGGCCGCGGCGGTCGTCGAGACCTGCCCTTGACGCGATGATCTGGTGCCGTTCAGTCGTGTTCGTCCCAATCCCATCCCACGGCTGCTTCGCACTGCGCGAGGATCATTTCCTCGGCGATCATCCGCAGTTGCGCATCCATCATTCGGTACCCTTGGGCCAAGTTCGCCTCGAAAGCTTCCCGCTCTAGCCGTGCAAGCCTGTCGGCGAGTGCCTGGCGGATGAGCTGGGTGCGGGAGACTCCGATCCGCGCGGCCAGTTGATCGACTGCGGCGAGCAGGTTCGTTGTCAGGGGGATCTGGATGCCTCGCATGAAGATGCTCCATGGGTGGAGGCGAGTGCCGTTGTAAGGGAAGACCGATCGCCTCGAGCGTATGGTAGAGTCTGTTGAAGGTTTCCGACAATGCTCGGATGAGCGCAGCGGTCGAGGGAGGTGTCGTGGTCGCAGGGATTCGCGATCGAGCGTCGAGTCTGGTCGGCCGTGATGAAGGTCGGCGGCGTGTCCTGCCTTGGCTCCTCCTGACCTGGGGTCTACATGTCCTGATCACACTAGGCTGCTACACACAGCGCGCCATGGTGGCCGTGCGGGTGCGAGAGTCCTTGCGCGCCTGTCCGTGGCTGGATTGGCCCATCCGGGTCCCGGTCCGCGATCGGGCATGGGCACTGCTCGGTTTCGAGTCTCCCTCCGACCAGATCTCGATGATGGTGTCCTGGGCTTTCGGCGGCCTGGCATCGGTCGTGGTCAACGGATTCCTGGTGGCCATCATCTTCGTCGGGGTCTCTTGGTCCGTGGTCTGGCTACTGCGTGTCGGCTCCCGAAGCCGATCCGAACCTGAAGCCGAGTGATCGAGCTTCAGACCAGCACGTCCGGCTCCAGCGCCATCAGCCGGCGGGTGATCAGATGCAGGCTGCCGTGCTCGTGCTGCACCTGGCCCTCGGCCAGGACCACCGGGGCGTGGCGCAGGACGTCGCGGGCGCGCTCGTAGACGCGGGGCGAGAGGACCAGGTTGATCAGGCCGCGCTCGTCCTCCAGCGAGACGAAGCACATGCCCTTGGCCGTGCCCGGGCGCTGGACGATCTCGACCCGGCCGGCCATGCGCACCTGCGCCCCGTCGGGGCTGTCCTCGACCTGATCGCTGGTCAGGATGCCCTGGCTGGCCAGCCGCGCCCGCAGCCGGGACATCGGGTGCTCGCCCTGCGAGAGGCCTAGGAGCGTCTCCTCGGCCTCGATCCGGTCGCCGCTGCCGCCGGGCCGCAGGCGGGCCTCGGTGACCACCGGCGGCAGGTCCAGCCCGCCCTCCTCCCACTGCATCTCGCCCAGGGCCCAGAGCAGCTGGCGCCGGTCGGGCGGGGAGGCGACGGGCTCCCCATTCGACGACGCGGACTCCGCGATTCCGGCATCTCGTTCTCCGACCTCGTAGGATCCGGCCTCCTCGTGCAGCCGCTTGGACCGCACTCGCGCGTCCCTCCCACCCTCGCCGGCCGGCAGCCGGATCGTTCCGCCGCCCAGATCCAGCCCGTCCAGCGCGCCGGCGCGGACCAGGCGTTGGGCCACGCGGCGGGGCGGGCGGACGCGGCGCAGGAAGTCCCAGAGGCCGAGGTAGGGGCCGTTTGCCTCGCGCTCGGCGACGATGCGCTCGGCCAGGTCCTCGCCCAGGCCCTTCAGGCGCGAGAGGGGCACGCGCAGGTGTCGGTCGCCCTCCAGGCGCCAGCGGGCGGCCGAGCGGTTGACGTGCAAGGGCGCGATGTCGATGCCGTGGCGCTTGGCGTCCTCGACCACCACCCGCACCGAGTAGAAGCCCATCGGCTGCTGGTCGAGCAGGGCACAGTAGAAGGCCGGCGCGTGGTGGCATTTGAGCCAGGCCGTCACCCAGGCCAGGCGGGCGAAGGCCGCGGCGTGGCTCTTGCAGAAGCCGTAGCCGGCAAAGCCGGTCAGGCGGTCGAAGACGCGGTCGGCGGCGCCGCGGGCGATGCCGCGGGCCTCGGCGCCGGCCACGAAGCCCTCGCGCAGCCGCTCCATGGCCTCCAGGGAGCGCTTGCGGCTCATCGCCCGGCGCAGGTCGTCGGCCTGGCCGCCGGAGAAGCCGGCCAGGGTCATGGCCACGCGCAGCACCTGCTCCTGGAAGACCATCACCCCCAGGGTCTCGGAGAGCACCGGCTCCAGGTCCGGATGCCAGTAGCGCACCGCCTGGGCGCCGTCGCGGCGCTCCAGGTAGGCCCGGGCCATGCCGCCGGCCACCGGGCCGGGCCGGATCAGGGCCACCTCGATGATCAGGTCCGCCATCGCTCGGGGGCGCAGGCGGGGCAGGAGGTTCATCTGGGCCCGGCTCTCGACCTGGAAGCAGCCCAGCGAATCGGCGGCGCCCAGCATGGTCCAGACCTCCGGATCGCCCTGGGGCACGGTCTCGATCGATAGCTCCGGGCCGCCCTGCTGGCGGATGATCTCGAAGCAATGGCTGACCATGCCCAGGGTGCGCAGCGAGAGCAGGTCGATCTTGATCAGCCCGGCGTCCTCCACGTCGTCCTTGTCCCATTGCACCACCACCCGGCCGGGCATGGTGGCCGGCTCCAGGGGCACCAGCTCGGCCAGTGGGTCGCGGGTGATCAGCATGCCGCCGGAGTGGATCGACAGATGCCGCGGGAAGCCCTCGATGGCGCGGCAGAGCTCGACCAGCTGCTGCCAGGGCAGGTGGCCGTGCCGGCCGGCCAGCTTGCCCAGGCCCTCCAGCTCGTCGGCGGCGCCGGAGGCCTCGCGGCTGTAGAGCTGGCCGCGCAGGCGCTCGCGCAGCTCCTCCGGAAAGCCCAGCGCCTTGGCCACCTCGGCCACCGCCGAGCGGGCGCGGTAGGTGACCACGTTGGCCACCATGCCGGTCCGGTCGGCGCCGTAGCGCTGGTAGACGTGCTGGATGACCTCCTCGCGCCGGTCGCCGGCAAAATCCACGTCGATGTCCGGCGTGGCGGTCGAGGACTCGGAGAGGAAGCGCTCGAAGAGCAGGCCCTGCTCGATGGGGTCGACCGGCGTGATGCCCAGGCTGTAGGCCACCAGGCTGCCGGCGGCCGATCCCCGGCCCTGGCAGGCGATGCCCTCGCGCCGTGCGAAGTCGACGATCTCCTCGACCACCAAAAAGTAGCCGGCCAACCCCCGCGCGGTGATGACGCCCAGCTCCTTCTCCAGCTGCGCCCGCGCCGCCTCGGGCGGATGCTCCCCGTAGCGCCGGTCCATCCCGCGCTGGCAGAGGGCGCGCAGCTTCCCGTCCAAACTCTCGCCCGGCTCCAGCGGGAAGTCGGGCAGGCGGGCGTGGCGCAAATCCAAGTCGAAGCGGCAGCGCTGGGCCACTTCGACGGTCCGGGCCAGGGCCTGGGGCAGGTCGGGGAAGAGCCGGTGCATCTGGCCGGCGCCCTTGAGATGACGATGCGGCGAGGCGCAGAGCCGCGCGCCGGCCTCGTCCAGGCTGCAGCGGGCCTGGATGCAAGCCAGGACATGCTGCAGCCGGTAGCCATCGGGCCGCGCGTAGTGCACGTTGTTGCTGGCCACCAAGGGCAGGCCCAGATGCTGGGCCAGACCCTCGAGGGTGGCCGAGAGCCGCCGCTCACCGCCCTCCCGGTGCCGCTGCAGCTCGACATAAAAATTGTCGGGCCCGAAGATCTCCTTCAGCGCCTTGGCCGCGGCCAGCGTCCCCTCCCGATCGCCGCGCCGGACCGCGCCGGCCACGACCCCCTGCCGGCAGCCGCTGAGGCAGATCAGCCCCTGGTGATGTCGCGCCAGGAGCGCCCAGGAGACGGGGCGGTGGTGCTTGGCGCCGGCCAGGCCGGCCGAGGAGAGCATGCGGCAGAGGTTGCGCCAGCCGGTCTCCGACTCGACCAGCAGGGTCAGGTGCCCGCCGGGCAGGGGGGTGTCCTCCGCGTCGCGCGTCGAGCCGGAGGCTGATCCGGTACCCGACCCCGAGCTAATTCCCGAAGCACCGGGATCGAAGATCTTGGGGGGCTTGACGCCTTCGCCCCCATCGCCCTCGCCGTCGATCACTTCGGTCTGCCCGAAGACCGCCCGGGCCGGCCGCGCTTCGGGCGCCAGTGTGATCTCTGCGCCGTAGATGGGCCGGATGCCGGCCGCGCGGCAGGCCTCGCGGTGTCGGATGGCGCTGTAGAGACCCTGGTGATCGGTCAGGGCCAGGGCCGGCATGTCCAGCTCGGCGGCGCGTGCGGCCAGCTCGGCGGGGCTGGAGGCGCCGTCGAGAAAGGAAAAGTGGCTGTGCGCGTGGAGTTCGATATAGGCCATGACAGGAGGCGACCTCGTCACCTGCAAATGGAAATCGATCGGTGGTGACCCGTCCCCGTGCGAATCAGCATAGCACAAATGTTCGGGTTGACGCGGGGTGTTCTCGTGCTCATAATATGAACATGTTCACCATTCGACACCATCGTGGAGGAGCGCCCTTCATGCGCATCGATGATGCTGGATCCCGCCGGTTCTCGTGGCAGAAGTCTGGAGGGGCATCGACATGGATCGGTGTTCTGCTCTTGGGCTTGGGATCTGCCGGCGGGCTGCTGGCGGCCTACACCCTCATCCAATTCAGCGCCTGGGCCGGCCTCTTCCCGGCCGATCCGGAAGAGATCTACGGCTTGCCGGCCCTGATCGCGACACCCTCCATCTTGCTGGCGGCATGGGGCCACCGCCTGCTGCGGAACCGCGCGCGACGCTCCTGGATCCGCCTCGGAATCGGTGCGATACAGCTTCCAGGCCTGCTCACCGGCCTATTGGCAGGCGGCAGCCTGCTGTGGATCAAGACCCTGCCGCTGCATCATCCGACAGAGCACAAGCTCGTCGCGGTGGACTGGCGGATACACGATCGATTGTCCGACCGGGTCGTGCTCCAACTGCCCGGCTGCAAGTACAGCCCGACGCTGCTGGCGCAACCGGGTCTGATTGCGCACCTTCGGCGGCATTCCGAGACGCCGACTCTGAACTATGACCTCGTGCGCAAATACGACGGTCGGCCCCTGCGCATCTACCCGAGGACGCTGGCCGGTGTCGAGCTGACGCGGCAGCACTGGCCAGGAAGCAGCTACGAATGCCTGATCACGGAGAGCAGGGGCGAGCCTTACGGCCCACTCCGACTCTCGAACGCCGAGCATGACATCGGGAGATCGACGAGATGAGCGACCGCCGATTCGAAGGCGTCATCGACCGGCGCATCCTGGTCAACTACCGCATCGAGCCCGAGCTGGCCGCGCGGCATCTGCCGGCGCCCTTCCGGCCCCAGTTGGTGGCCGGATGGGCCATCGGCGGCATCTGCATGATCCGCCTGCGCGATCTGCGGCCCCTCGGCTTGCCGCCGGCCTTCGGCCTGCGCAGCGAGAACGTCGCGCACCGCTTCGCCGTCGAGTGGGAGGAGGACGGCCGGCAGCGCCAGGGCGTCTACATCCCGCGTCGCGACTCGAACTCGACCCTGGTCACCCTGCTCGGCGGCCGGCTCTTCCCGGGCGCCCACGGCCGGGCCCGCTTCGAGCCCCGCGAGTCCGCCGACCGCTACGCGCTGGAGGTCTGCTCGGAGGACGGTCAGCTGCGCGTCGCCCTGCGCGGCCACTTGGCCGAGCGCATGCCGGCCAGCTCCGTCTTCGCCACGCCCGAGGCCGCCTCCGACTTCTTCGCCCGCGGCTCGGTCGGCTACTCCCCGGCCCTCTCCGAAGACCACTACGAAGGCCTCGAGCTCCTGGCCCGCGACTGGACCGTCCAGCCCCTCCACCTCGACCAGCTCACCTCCAGCTTCTTCGACGACCCCACCCGATTCCCGCCCGAGCACATCGCCTTCGACAGCGCCCTGCTCATGCGCGGCATCGAGCACGCCTGGGCCGAGCGGCCGGCGATCCGGCGGGAGGTGGTGGCCGCGCCCGCGGGTTGATGCCCACGGCCTCGATATATCGGCGGACCTCATGGATCAGGAGCGACGAATGAAGCAATGGGCGGTACCCGCATTGGGGATCTCACTCACCTTGGGCTGGGTCCTGGCCATCGTGGCTACCAGGGACCCAGGGCCGCCGCCTTCGATAGAGGTGACACAGGAGCCGCTCCGCACGCGCCTTGCCCGCGGTCTGTACACGATCTGTGTCTTCTCGTTTCTGCCAGGATGTGACCATATCCGAACTTCGAACGACCTTCGTCCGCGGCGCACGCTATGGACCGACCTGACGATCGACGAAGAGACCGGAGTCGTTCGCCTGTCTGGCAAATTCACCACGACCGATCCACCGGATGGCGATTACTTCAAAGGGGGCGTGAACACAGAGCATCTCCTGTTCGAGGACTCCAAGTCCCAAGTCCTCGAGGGATATCGGATGAACGGTCGAACCCCAGTCACGCGCCAGCGAAATCAATTGCTCCTGAACGGGTACTACGGTTCACTCTGGCTACGAAGGATCTGGCATATCGATGATGAATTCTGCAGGGCGACACTTCGCAGCCAGATCGCGCGCTACCCAGGCCGAGGCGATGGCTACGGAGAGGAGTTGCCACTCCGGCAATCGGTCATCGCCGAGATTCCACGGGTCGATCCCGAACTCATCGGCCTCACCGAGATCATCCATGAGGCCGAAGGGATTCAGGTGTATACGGTGAACTACAACCCGGACGGCGTCGCGGAGTGGCTCAATTGCCACTTCGAGTCATTCGACAAGAGCCTCGAAGCCAGTGTCGCGATGCGCGATCGACGACACTGCTGGTACACGAGCAACCTTCGTGTGGATGGGCGAGCCACGCACATCGGCTACGAGTTCCCGCCAGAGTTGGTTGTGGGAGACGATGGCCTCCGAGAGCCGATCGCGTGGATCGAAGCCCGCCCGAGCCGCACTCAGGATCCGACCGAGCGTCACCTATTCCTGGTATATGGAGATGGGCTCGAAGTGATCCATGCATGGCGTGAGTTCGACTCGGGCCTGAACATCGAGTCCCTGGAGTTCCGACGCCTCGAGCTCGATCCGCTCTTCGATCGGATGACACGATGAACGCTCGGAGTTCCTCTGCGCACATCCGGCTGGCCATAGATCCATGTGGCTGATAACTGGGCAGACTTCCGGTTCCATGGTCTGGGAGCACCTCGAATGGTACTTCATGCTGTTCTCCCTCGTGCTTCAGATCCTCTTCGTCACGGCTGTAGCCATCAATGTCGTACTAACGCCGATCGTGCCGCTCCTGCTCGTCGTTCCTGGTCTTCGCACGCGCAGGATGGTGAGTCTGATTCTTGCACAGCAAGCCGGTGCACTGTACTTCGTCGCATTCGGTTTCGTCGACGGACATTGCGGGGACTCCGATCGGGTTGCCGCCTGGTGTCACCTGGCTCGACCCGTGTTCACCGGGCCATTTCGAGTGCTCTGGAAACTCATCTACGAGCATGAGTCACTTCTCGCAACCGTGTTTCAGATCGCCTTTGGTTACATGGGTGTCTTCGTCGTCATGATCATCCCGGCCGTCATCGTATCCGTGATCTTCTTCGTCGGACTTCGACGCTTGTTAGCGGACCGAGATCAGGTGCCCGATGGGATAGAAGCATGAACACAGCAAGAGTCATGACCCTTGCGGGCTGCGCGTTGCTTGCCATCGTTCTGATCAGCGTGTACCGGGAGCGTGCCGAGCCGGCGATCGATGCCCCACTGCCTGCAGCGGAAACTGACCTACCTACGCCGGACGTCGCCGCGATGGATCGCGCGTGGGATGCAGGTGATATGGACGCCCTCGCGATACTGCATACTTCGACGGCGGCGCGCCAGGGCGTCTACATCCCGCGTCGCGACTCGGATTCGAGCCTGGTCACCCTCCGAAGATATCGCCTTCGACAGCGCCCTGCTCATGCGCTGCATCGAGCACGCCTGGGCCTAGCGGCCGGCGATCCGGCGGGAGGCAGTGGCCGTGCCCGTGGGTTGATGCCCATGGCCTCCAGATATCGGCCGACCCCATGGATCAGGAGCAACGAATGAAGCAGTGGGCAATACCCGCACTGGAGATCTCACTCACATTGGGCTGGGTCTTGGCCACCGCGGTCACCAGGGCCCCAGGGCTGCCTCCTACGGCGGCGGTGCCACAGGGTCCGCTCCGCACGCGCCTTACCCAAGGTCTGCACTCGATCCGTGCCCCCTTGTTTCTGCCCAGCTGTGGATGGATCAAGTGCATTGTAGGTTGTGTCAGCGCCACCATGTCGCTGACGGCATGCTCATTATCTATTCAGGACTCAAGCCGGCCTCATCGGGCCTCGCGTCCGATGTACTCTGAAATCTCAGTAGACGAGGAAACGCTAGGAGTATCCCTTCTGGGAGAGGTGCAAGGTTCAGATAGGCAGAATGGCAGCTATTTTGTTGGCGAAGTTCGTGCGGGTAAGTCTCTAGATCATGTTCTGTTTGAGGGCGATAAGACCCAAGTTCTGGAAACACTTAGGATGTCAACTGAGTCGACCATCTTGTATAGGCAACGCAATCAGCTTATCGTCGATGGGGAATTTGGAGAGATTTGGCTTCAGCGTCATTGGTTTCTTGATAGGTCCTACTATCCGCAGGCTTCGATAGAGAGCAAGCTCTTTGTGAGCTCTGGTAGTATCAGAGGCGATATGGAGGAGCTCCCACTTACCCAAGTTGGGATTGATCACATTCCGAAGATAACGCAAGAACTAATCGGGCTTATGCATGTGGTGGAAACAGACTACGGCAGCCAGATTGATGTCGTAACATACACCGAATCAGGTATCGCAGATCGAATGGGTAGACTTCCAGTTTATAGCCGACAGACGCCAGATCCTTATGAAGAGAAGTCGAGTGAGGTGATTCGACATGGGTATTTGGGGCTTAGGGAGGGCGTTGCTTTGAATCTGCATGTTGGGCTCGGGTTTCCATTTGAGATTGGTCCCGATACTGTTCGCGACGACATTATGGCCTGGGTGGGCGACACGATAGCGTTTGAGGCCTCAGTCGTAGAGCGCCACGCGCTTATTGTTGCCTCGAGCGGGCTAGAAGTGATCCATGTATTGAATAGCGCAAGTAGTGGGGAGAGAATCGAGCGATTGGAGTTCCGAGAATTGAAGTTGGATTCGTTGATGGATCGGCTGGCGTTACGATAGTTAGGCCCCGCGATCTGCTAATGCAATCCGAAGGGATTCGGAGAAGGAACCCCCACCCTGCGTAGAAACCGTCTACTCAGTCGCGGATGGGAAATTTGATTGCTGATCGGACATCGACCGCGAGTAAGGGAGCAACCATCCAATGAGAACGTGGACCAAGCCAACCATGGGAATCGGACTCGCGCTGGGAGGCGTGCTGGCCATCGCCATGGCCGTCCTGCCCAGGCCATCCGACCAACCCGAAACGGCCTCTCCCTGGAGCGACGTTCCGATCGGCGAGACCGTATGGATCTCCCCGGTGAGCGCTTCGTCCGCGGTCAGCGTGTCCTATGGCATCGACCGCATCCCGCTGCCGCAGCTGATCGAGATGTTCCACAACGCCGAGGACGAGATGGTGAAGCGAGAGCTTGCCATGGTGCTCACCCAGAACATCGTGGACGACGAGGACCAGCCCTTCATCGGATACTTGCTCGAGCGGGCCGAAGCCGCGGTTTCGTCCGACATGCCCTATCCCTTCGGCGAGGACGAGGATGATGGCGAGCTGGAGATGTCCCCGAGCTTCGTGGAGTGGTGCCTTCAGCACGACTTGGAGGTCGAGGAGGCGATGATGTTGGTGACCTTCACCCATCCGCTGGACATTAGCATGCTCGCCATGGCGGCCGATCCCCGGGCCATGCATGTTTTCGAACGCGGCATCGAGTCGGCCAACCCCTTGATCGTCAGCGCCGCCGCCGAAGGACTCGGTATCCTCCGGGACGAGCGCTCGATCGAATCGATCGCCAGGGCCGCCGAGCGCGCCTCGGTCGATGGCCTGCGCTTCGATATTGCCAGCAACTTGCTCTTCTTCGATCATTCGGCCGCACGAGCCACCGCAACCGCCCTCATCACCGACACGGCGATGCTCGAGTACTACGAGCAGATGATCCGGCTCCGGGCCGGTGCCGGCCTGGAGGGGCCCGAACAGGAGTCGGAGGGTCTGCTCTCGTCGCTGCGAGGATGGCTGGCAAGTGTCAAGGAGTCGTGCACCTTCAGTTCCGCCGGATGCGATTCTCCGATGGACGACGCCGTGGACAAGAGTGCGATCGGTCCTCGTGACATCGATCCGTACTACATGGAGATCTCTGTGGATGAAGAGACGCTCGAAATCCAACTGTCGGGACTGATCTACGCCGAAGAGCCGAGTTCTGGTCACTACTATCTTGGGCCCGTTCGACCCGGCAAGTCGCTCGATCATGTGGTTTATGAATCCGGCACGGCCCAAGTCGTGGAGACCTTCCGGATGTCCTCGGAAGCGACCATCATGTACAGGGCTCGCTATCAGCTTGCGCTGTCCGGTGATTTCGGTGAAATCTGGTT
>CAZJWJ010000046.1:0-39610 GCA_964549495.1 uncultured Anaerolineales bacterium
CGCGTCGGAGCCCTTTCGCGTCTACTGCATCAGCCGAATATCGGAACTACTGATGACGGCTGAGCCGATCCGAAGCCGGTCGATCTTGCGGAGAAACACCGCCTCGACTCCGCCGATGCCTCGTAGGGTAACGATGCGGTCCCCAGGTTCGGGCCGAATTCCGAGCTCTTCGACCCGATCGATCGCGAACACTGTTGCCACGGAACCCGTATCGACGAGAACATCATCGAGTTGGAGCCGGCTACCACGATAGATCAGCATCGCCGTCACCATCGGCAAGCCGCTTGTCAGATCAAGACGCATGGGAAGGTCGGATCCCCACCCAGTCCACAACCTCGACTTCGAGACGCTCGCGACTCGTGTGCACGAAAAGGTAACTTCGCGCTGGATGGTCGAGGTGGAGCTGCCGGTATCGCGTTAGGGCCGCCATTCCATCGTCGAACAGTGCCACCACCGCAAGGTCGGTCGGTTGCAGGCAGCGATCTGCCTCTTCGGCGGCGAGAATCTCGACCACGGCCCAGCGGTCGGGATGCGCACCTCGGATCTCGGACCAGCGCATGGTGTGCTCCTTCTGATGGTCATCATCATGGGGTGAACACGCTCAGACCCTATGGGCATGGTCATGATTGTAGCCTAGCCGCGCGCTTCGCCCCCGACGATTCGCCGCGCCAGGCCCGGGTGTGCCAACATTGCGAGCATCACCGTGTGCCCGTCCCGACTCCAGCCAGGAGACCCGCCCCGATGTCCACGCACCTGCTGACTCGGCTCATCGAGCACAATAACTGGGCCAACCGCCAGCTCATCCGCGCCTGCGCCGGCCTGCCGGACGATCAATTGGATGCGTTGCCGATGCCCCAGGAGCCCTGGACCATCCGCAAGATCCTGATCCACTTGGTGGCAGCCCAGCAGGGTTATCTGAACTTGCTAACCCTCGCGCCAGAGGCCCGATCCAGCTTCGAGGAGCGCGAACGGACCGCGACACGCGACCTCGAGGCGATGGCGGACGCGAGCGGGGCCGGCCTGCTAGCCTGGGCGCTGGACGAGGAAGCGGTCGGCGATGCGGACGCGGACTGGGTCGAGGCCTCCGACGGCTACCGCTTCGCGCCCTGGGTCGTCCTGGTCCAGGCGGTCCATCACGGCAACGACCACCGCAGCCAGATCTGCGACATCCTGCGGGCGCTGGGCATCGAGCCGCCGGAGCTTAGCGGCTGGGACTACGGTGAGGCGATGGACGCCGTGGCACCGCCCGAGGGCTGAGCCCTCGGGCGGCGCGAGTCATGCTTGGGACAGCGATCAGCCGGCGGGTCTACTCGATGCCCACGGGCACCGGCTGGGGACTGCCTAGCGTCGGCTGGCTCGAGTCACTGGCCGGCGCGGTGGCCGCGCTGCGCCAGAGCGAGTAGCCCAGGCCGATCATGGCGATGCCGTTGGGGAAGGCCAAGAGGCGGTAGAAGGCATCCGGCATCATCGTCAGCGCGACGGTGACGATGCCGCCGACGGCCAGCAGCGCCGAGGCCCAGCGGGCCAGGATGCGGGCGCGGTAGAGCGCGATGCCGAAGAGCAGACCGCCGGCCAGGTAGCCCAGGCCCTGCAGTTGGATGAGGCTGGCCAAGAGGCCGATGTCGCCGGCCGGCGCGCCACCGGTGGAAGCGGCGAGCAGGTCGTCGACGTACGCCGGGCTGGTCTCGGCGATGCCAGGCAGGACGAAAGCGGCCGTGTAGGAGCTGGCGAGGATCAACAGGTAGCCGGCTGTCAGGATCAGGTAGCCGGCCAGGCCCAGCAGATCGACCTACCTGACCTGGCGCAGGTACATGCCGGTGATGCCGGCCAGCGCCAGGCTGGCCATGAGCATCTTGAGCGCGTTGCGGAGCACGACCTCGGAGCTGGTGATCGACGTGGCATCCATATGCGGATGACCCACCTGCACCCCGATGAAGATCAGACCAGCGGCCACCGCGGCAAGCCCCGCGGCGCGGGTGAGCGACGAAGCGTGCATGGTTGAGACGGTCTCCTCGACCGGAAAGGGACTGGCCACGCAGTCCGCGAGGCGCAAGTCTACTCCGCTGGCGGAAGGCCGATCAACAATTCGCAGCAAGGCGCCGACGCCGCTGCGTCTACTCCGGCCCGTCGACGATCGATACAGCCGGCGACTGGTCCCGCAGCAAGTGGAGGATGTCCAGCCGCAGCTGTGACTCGACCTGCGCGGCGCGCGTGAAGTGGGACAGCCGGACGTTGTCGACGTGGGCGCGCAGCTCGTACTCCAGCTGGTCACCGATGGACATCAGGGGCGTGCGCGGGTACTTCCACTCCGGGGTGCCCTCGCGGAAGTCGGAAGCCAGCCAGAGGCGCAGGTCACGCAGCCCCTCGTCGAGACGCAGTCCGCCCGCGCGTCCCCAGGCTTCGGAGATGCCGCGCACCCGGTCATCCAGCAGGCGCATCTTCTGGTTCCACTCGCCAAAGAGTGCCAGGTACTCCTCCACATCGTCCAGATCGGCGATGCCGCCGCCGGCGCGGTCCGCCAGCCCAGCGCCGAATCCACGCTCCCGTAGGAAGTCCTCCTGCTGTTGGACGAGGAAGAAGAGCCGGTCGTGCGGCACCGCGCCGGGCAAGCAGATCGGCGGCGCGTCGCCCGCACCAGCGATCGCGCTCGCCACCCAAGCGTCCACCTGACGTGCGTACTCGTCCGCACGCAAGAAGCCGGCATCGAAGTGCTGTTCGACGATCTCGTGCACGACGTCCAGCAATCCCTCACTGCCCTCGCCCAGCGCGAGCATAGCTGCTCGATAATCCGCATCCAATCGAGCCTCGACCGCCGAATGCAGGATGCTCTGCCGGCCGATGACATAGGTGTATCGCACCATCATGAGCCACGCGGCCAGCGCCTGCTGAACGTCGCGGGCTCGGTCCTCCAGGCGCGCGAGATCGGTCTCGACGATGGCCCGTTCGCTCGCGTCGAAGCCCCTTCGCTCCAGCGCGTGCGTCTTGCTGGCGAACTCGACCACCAGCGTGGCCAGCCGCTCGACCGCCTGGTTGAAGGCATCCTCGGCCGAGAGACGGACCATCTCTCGGATCAGCCGGTGGGCCCGCCGATAGTCGTGCATACGCACCAAGCGGTCCATCCGCCGGCGCATCGCGGGCAGCTTGTCGGCCGTGCGCCCGAGTACCCAAGGATGGGCGTTGGCCGCTTCCATCAGGCGCTCCCAGACCAGCCGCGTGTCGCTGTCTGGTGCCACGGCCACCCGGATGGCGACCCGCATGTCGGGCGTGGGCCGGGTGAGGTTGACGATGGCCTCCTGCACCAGCTTGCGATTGGAGTAGGTGATGATGCTGTGGTCACGCGTGTCGTAGAGGCGCGTGGTGCGCATGCCGATGCCCACCACCTCGCAGAGGGTGCCGTCCTGCAAACGGATGACGTCACCGGGCGCAAAGGGCGTATCGACGATCAGTCCCACGCCGCCGAAGACGTCCTCCAAGGTCGACTGGAGCGCGAAGGCCAGCACGAAGGAGGCCCCGCCGACCAAGAGCGCCGCCCCGCCGATGGGCAGCCCGCCCGCCTCCAGGGCCAGGATCGTGCCCAGCGCGAAGCCGACCGGCCGGACCACGCTCTTGGCAATGGGCACCACCACGTCGTCCATCCCGGTGGCCGTGGCCGCTGCCTTCCGCTCCGCGAAGTGAAGGACCACATCCAGCACCAGCCGCTGAAGCAGCCACACGACGGCGTAGATCAGACAGACGGTCGCCGCGATCCGCAGTACGCGACCGGTGGTCTCTGCCGCCCAAGGACCGAGCAGATCGACGATGGCTGCCAGGGCGATGGCCACCAGAATCGGCGATCGCATCCGATCCACCAGCACCACGTCGTACTCGGTTGCCGTTTGCCGGCCGATCCGGTGGCCGATGCGAAGCGCGATGTGGATCAGCACCGCGACGATCAGCCAGATGGCCAGCGTCACGACAGCGCGCAGCCAGCCTTCTGGATGGGCCGGTAAGCCCAGGATCGGAAGCAGAGGACTGAGCAGGTCGCTCATCGCGGGCCTCCTGAGAACGTCTGGGGTCGATTGGATGCGGACAGCCCGAGGTCAGCGATGGTACCACGCATGGATCCCGTTGGCATCACGATCGAGCGGGCGTCAAGGGCCGAGTCGATCCACGATCTGGGTCGCGATCTCCAGGCACCTCGACGGACTCCTGTGTCGGCACTGTGACGCCTTTGTAGCGAGGCCCATCTCATACTCTGAGATGACCCGTGTCCTAGGACACTTCGCGAACTGACCTCCATGGAGGAGCCCCATGTCGATACGCAAGAAATGGTCCAGTCGCACACTCCCGGTCCATGTCGCTGAACCCATCATTGCGAGAGATGAAAGCAGGTCCGCCCAACAGCTCCAGCTCGGTACCGTGGTGGTCATCTTGATGGCGCTGCTAGCCTTCTTGACCGGCTTGGACCGACCGAGTCCTGTTGCGGCCGGCCAGGATGGCCTTGACGGTTTGATCATCCAACAATCAGCGTGTCTGCCGAACTCGCAGACTGCGTGGGTGCTCGGCGAGGATGAGAATTGGAAGCCGATCAGGCGGGCTGCACGCAAGCCTGCAATCCTGAAGCCAGACCTCGAAAATGCAGGGAAGTCGCCCGATGCAGCCCCGCAGCCGCGCGACGACTGGCGTGCACGGGTGCGCGCGGGGGAGGTCGACCATCTCAAGCAGAAGGCTGCAGCCGCTCGTCTGCTAGGCGTGCATCCTACGACACTCGGGCGGGTGTTCAAGCGAAACGGGCACGGGTGGACGGAACTCATGTGAGAGGTGGCAGGGCTAAACGCCAGCTGGGAGGAGGTAGTCTAGACCGGTGTCAAGCGTCAGCCAATCGTTGACACTGGGAAAAGACCGAGTCCTCCCGGCGTCTACTGTCGGCGCACCATCGCAGACGGTAACCCCAGGAAGACTCGGTCTTTTCTCGGTGGTCAGGTACTAGATCATGTGTTCTCTCGCGCCCTCCGCCGGTCTACCAAACCGGGGCAACTCCAGAATTGTTACTGCGTGAGCCAGTCCCAGGCATCGCCATTCCCTGATAGAAGTGCCATAACGAATGGCGGCGATGTCACTCCCCAGGATGTTGGAACAAAGAAGTCCCAGTTGTCGAGCGAGGGTTCGGTTCCAATGCCATTGTTCCAGGCCTCACCGTAGTAGTCTCCCCACCAGTTCGGATCGCCAACCCTATGGAGTTGAACCTGCGTTCCGGAACGAACCTTCTGAAAAGTGTGTTGGCCGAATCCTCCAATGGTGTCGACCAGTTGACCATCCCGGTGAAGCATGATACACGGGGATCCCTCTGCGCCGCACTGACCTGGATCTTGCGAGTAATAGATACGGTAGTGATTCCACTCATCTGGATTGGCATTGCCAGCGATTACCCCTATGGCCGCTTGCATGTTGTCGTTCCGATAGAAGTAGTAGTGCTGCCAACCGCTGACATTGCATTGACTGTCTATCACTGCGAACTTTCCAAAGTGCACGAAGACGGATGGTGGGGCGTCCCAATCCTCGCCCACTTCCATGCCAACTCTAACATTTACCTGAGCTTTGGGGCATGGATTGGTCACTGGAGTCAAGGCTTGAACTCTGAGAGTGCCTTCGACACCGAACACTTCGTTTCGCACATCACGGCCTTCGGCATACTGGCTAAATTGAGCAGCCGCATAGTTAGGCGAGCTGACAAACGCGACAAGTGCAGCAAGAGTGACCAATGGAGACCGATTGAGTTTCACGTGATTTCCTTCTTTCTATTGGATGGCTTGAGGCTCGAACGAGGTCGTTCAATGATATAGAGCCTGCGTTACAATACCGTCACACTGCACTGGATTGATCCATTCCGCTTGGATTCGATACTGGTGACTACTCAGCCGGAGCGGTGATCAGATGGAGGGTCTGCGTTCACGTAGTCGGACAGAGCGACGGCGGCTGTGCTCCCCGAACGCTCGCCTCGTTAGCTTGAACGAGGAACTCGAAGGCGCCCCGCTGCTGCATTTGCAGGGTCGTGACGACCGTCAGGATGCAGGCGACGAAGCGGCTACCGGCCTCGGAGTCCGTCCCGAAGCACTTCTTGCGCCAGATCACCGCCCGGCGGAGACATCGCTCCGCCAGGTTGTTCGTCGGGGGCATCCCATCGATGTCCACGAAGGTCCACATGCGCGCCTCGGTCTTCAGCAGTTCGGCGCACTCCCGCCGGGTCTTCGGCGCTGGTGCGCGCTCCTTGGCCGCCACGAGCAATCGGTGAATACGGCGCCGCTCGTCGGACAGACGCTGGTCACGGGTCTGCCGGTCGATCGCGCCATCACGATGCATCCGCCAGGCGGCCATCACCCGCTTGGCTCCAGCCACCAACCGAAGGCCGTACCACTCGCTGCCGAACCGATCCGCCATCGCCTGGAAGTCGCGCTTTAGATGCGCCCAGCAATAGCCACGCCGGTCGATCCAGTTGTAGGCGCCGAAGCGATCGCTGCAGATCGCACCAGCGAAGTCCGCTCTGAGCAGCTCCTTGGCCGCTTCCTGGCTCCGGCTCCGGTGGATGTTGAAGATCGCCACCGCGTCCGTCGCGGCCGTCCACAGCCAGGCGCGCTTCTTGGCCTGCCGCCAACTCGTCTCGTCAGGATGCACGACTGGGGCGGAGCGCACCCACTCCATCGCGTCTTGGACGGGATCGGCCACGGCTGCCGCCATGCGTCGTTCCATCGCGATGATGCTGCTCGGACTCACACCGAGGCCGAAGACGACATCATAGAGCGTGACGGCGTCGCGCTTGCTGAGCAGGAAGCGCCCGGTGAGCAAGGCCGTCAGCGCATGCAGTCGCGGTCCGAAGCTGCTGTGGCTCACACCGTCCGGCAATGCGCCGATCGTCACCTGACCACAATGCGGGCAGGTCAGTCGGTGGCGCTGGTACTCCGTGACTTCGACGCGTGGCTTCGGAATCTCGCAGACCTGGTGCCGCCACGGATTCGGATCGTCACCCGACAGCGGATGGTTGCAGGAACAGCAGGTCTCGGGCTTGCAGGGTACGACGGCATCGACTTCTTCGCCTGGCACCAGCGGCCGGCTGCGACCCGAGTGCCCCTTCTGGCCGCCACGTTGCCGCTTGCGCTTGCCGCGTCGCTTCGGGCGATCGACGCCTGGACCATCGGTCGACGGGGGCAGCGATGAGTTCGAAGAGTTGCGCTGAAGCCGTTCCTCGAGATGCTGGATCCGCTCCTGGAGCCGTCGGATCTCGGCATCCATCGCTCGCCGCCCGGAACGGTCCTGCTTGAGCAGAACTGCCTGCCGCCGAATCGTCTCCTGCTGACGCGCGCACAACCGCTCCAACTCCGAAACGCGCTGGTGGAGGGCGATGCCGTGCTCAGTCAGCGGGTGTATCATGGCGCTACGCTACGCGATTTCGGGACTGGACGCAAGTGCGTCGCTCGGGACCGGCTGAACGCTTACGAGAATTGTGGGACATTCGAGACGAGCCGCGTTCACTTCAACACGCCTTGCTTGACGGCATGCGAATTTGGGATGCAGCCCAGCGTCGTCGTAACACTCTGCGCACCATCCTTCGATGCACCGACCGCACTCCTAGGGCGCACCACGGGAAACTCGGTGATAGCCTTGCGCCCCGTAGGTCCATTGCCCGCGAGCGAATGGCAATGGGATGGCTACGAATGCGAAACTCAGTCGACCGCCCTCTGGGTTGACATCACACCACCAGCTGGCCTCTCCCTCGAATCCGTTTGGACCTCGCTTGACTGCTGCTTCGCTCCGCAACAGTGCAGTTCGAACGCCGGCAACAATTCGGGCACGATGGCAACTCAGTACTTCGACTGCGAGAACCCTCCCGTGCCGCCGGGTCCGCTCGACTGGCAATTGCTTCCCGGAACCAGCGTGAACCAGTGCCCAAAGAACTGTGAATTCGGCCAGGAGGCCTGGGTCGAAGTATGGTTCTGCGATTACCTTCCGATCAATACACAGATCACGGGACGTGCTCACCTCTCGAACGGCTCCATTCTCCCTGTAGTACTTTCCCCGATGTTCATCGTTGGCGGAACGGCCGCCACTTGGAGATGGACCTCCAACTGTATGACGAACGGCGCCCAACTGGTCCGGGTCGAGATCGCACCGGTAGCGCCAATCCAGCGGATACACGCCGGCACGGCCTGCTGTGACTGCCCGCCCCAACACTGTTAGGGATTGATCCAGGGCCAAGGCCAAGACGGCATTCGAGAGCCCCGATCCACTCTCGATGGATCGGGGCTCAACGCCGGCCCCAATACCGCTCTGCGGGGCAAGGGATCTCACCAGCGATGGTGGCGAAGATCTCCGGGAGCGCGTCCGCGTCAAGGGTTCCGAAGTAGAAGGACGGCCGGCTGACCATCTTGCGCAGGGCGGCTTCTTCCACGTCGTCACCCAAGCCGACCGCGAAGACCGTCACGCCCAGGCGCTTGGCGGCCTCGACATGCTCCAGAGCCTCTTCGATCGGGCGAACATTGGATCGCCCGTCGGTCAGCAACACCAGCGCGCGACTTCGATCCGGACCCTGCGGTCCCTGGTCCAGCTGTTGGAGCGCGGTCTCGACGCCGCAGGGAATGCAGGTGCCGGGCGCCGGGGCGGCCGCGTCCAGGGCCGCGTCGATCTCGGACCGACGCGAGCCCAACGGGAGCTCGAGGGTCACGGTCTCGTTGAAGAGCACGAGCCCAGCCCGATCACCGCGCTCGAGCTCGAGCGCAGCCAGGAGTCGCTTGGCCGCGCTCACAGCCGCGGCGAGCTTGCTGCGGCCGCTGGCGGTCGGGCTGCCCATGCTGGAGGACGCGTCGATCGCCAAGGAGACGTCCACGTTGCGTTGGGTGGGTTGGCAGGACTCGACCAGCGCGATCGGCAGATGAAGAACCGACGGTGCTGGAAGGCTCGTGCGCGTAGCCGACGGGGTTGGGGTGTCCGTCGCTGTGGAGGTGACCGACGGCAAGGGCGTCTGTGGTGGGAGGATGCCGTTTCCGGTGAGGATGTCGTTCGGGTAGGCATAGTTTCCGTCCGGACAGACCAAGACGTCTCGGCCGGGCACCAGCTGCCGGCGATCGTGCGAGAGCTGCCAGCTTCCAAACTCCACGTCGACGGGTTCCTGGCCGGCGAGGATGTGTGTCCCGTCCGTGCTCCAAGCGACGGACGCCATCGGGCCCTTCCAGGGGTTGAGATCGAAACCGACCTCCGCGACCGGCGCCGATGCGAGCAGGTTGCGCGCACGACCGTCGACCCAGTCGTACACGAGCAGGCGCGAGAAGCCGTGGACGGCCAGGAGGCCGTGATGGTAGGGGGCAAGGTTGAATGCCGTACCGCCCACGCGCTCGACTGGCGAGAGCCCATCCAGCACCTGGGTGGCTGCGCTGCGACCGACCAGATCCACGATGACGATCTCCCGAGGTGCCCCGCCGGTGATCACGATGTGGCCCTCATCGGGCGACATCGTCGCGGTCGTGAAGAAGTTCGCGATGCCGCAAACCGAATCAGGCAAGCCTTTCAGGTCCGGTAGTGAGATCGGTGGGGCCACCTCCGTCAGCGTCTCGGCATCGACCGTGTAGAGGTAGGCTTGGCTGTCGGCCACTCCCGATCGCAGGGCAGGCGCGACCAGAAGAACGACAGGCTGCGTCTTGGACGGGATGATCTCGGCCACGGGCGCTGCCGTGACGAACTCTGCACGGATCTCGCCAGCGCGATGTGCCGCGAGATCGAGATCTGCGATCGCCAGTCGAATGACGCCGTATCGCTGCGCACCACAGTTGTGCGCGGAGAGCCCGTCCACCTGCCCACCCGCGTTCACGGCCAGCAAGACCGACGCATCATCGGGGCTGACCGCGATGCCGCCCGCGTGGGTGGCGGACCAAGGATCTGGCACGGAGTCCGGTAGGTCGATGTAGGCGTCCGTCCAACCGCTCGGCGAGCTCGGCTCGCGCCGAGCGGCATAGATGTCCGCGCGTTCGACTCCATCCTCCGACACGCTCATGCCATTGTTGCGAATGGCCAGAACCATGCTCAGGTCGCTCACGGCCGCCATGCGCCCCGGCGACAAGCGCTGCGTGCCGGGGTGCGAGACTCCGTTCTGCAGCGAGGCGACGGAGATCGCGCTACATCCGGCAGCCCTAGGCATTCCGAAGAAACCCTCGGTCAAGAAGATCTCGTCGCCGGCCGAGAGCGACTGGGCCGTCACTGGCAAGCCGAGGTAGCCGGCCATGCCGCCGACGACGATCACGACCATGAACGCAGCCGCGAATCGGAATGAGCGATGCCGATACCAGAGGTTCATGTCCGCCTCCTCGAAAAGGCTTCACGAGCAGCACCAGCCCCGTCTTCGCATGCGGCCTACCTAGGCCACGACAACGCCCGCCCGGAAGCACGTGCCTCCGGGCGGACGGGATCTTCGTGGTGGTCGGACGTCGTCAGGGCGCCTGGTAGTAGAGGTCCCAGAGTTGGCCTGCGATGGCGTCGGTGGTGGTGCCCGAGTTGCTGCCGCTGACGGCCCTGGAGGTGGCCATCATCTGGCAGGGATGCGGGACACGATAGACCACACCCAGGTAGGTGCTGGGGTCGGCGCCAAAGAGATGCGGCGGGTTCAGGTCGTAGAACTTGGCGTCGCCAAAGTTGTTGATCAGCTCGGTGCCCAGGTAGTGATCACCGACATCCCCAAGGTCCCCACTCAGGTTGGCGTTGACCCAAAGACTGCCAGTGGCACCCGTCCCGAAGAGGTGGCGCTGCGGGCTGAAGGGCGAGCCCGTGCCCGAGAGCCAGATGCCTGCCGCCGGCCGCGTGTACTTGCCGGGGTCCAGATGCATGTCCATGGCCACCACACCCCAGTCGAGGGGCGCCGGTCCGACGGAGGGCTGGAAGCCGAAGCACTGGTCGCCGAAGTCGAAACCGATCTCCCAGTAGCCCTCGCTATCGCTGCCGTCGACGTCTTCACCCCAGAAGGTGTCATCCAGCGTGATATCTCCCAAGGGAGTCGCCGTATCTTGATACAAGGTGACCGATGCACCGACGAAGGGCTCGACGGGTGCAGTCTCCTGGGCCGTTGCCGTGACGGCCAACAGGCCGGCATAGACCAACAAGGCGAAGATGGGAAGTAGCAGTCGTGGGCGCATCATAGGTCTCCTTGGTTCTGGCGCGGGCATCCGTGGGTGCTCGCGCCACTTCGTATTCAGCCCAAGAGCGGGCCGGACGATGCCGGGCAGGGAAAGCATTTTCCATACCCGAGCAAAGTATAGGCCATCGGGCGTTACAAGAGCGTCACAGTGAAAGATCCTGCCCTGATGGACTCCGCCCCACAGCCCAATGCTATGTGCCGATGTTCGATCGCACTGTGCTCGCGCGCGAGGCGGCTCGAAGTGCTGATGCCTCGAGTTCCTTCCAGAGCTCGCTCGAAACGGCGCTCCGCCCAGACAGCAGCTCGGCTCGCGCCGCCTCCGTCCCTAGGTTGTCCGCGAGGACCTCGTACAGCATGCGGGACCGCACCTCGGCCCCGTAGGATCGTGGCGCGGCGATGTCTCGACGGATCGCCTCGGAGCGCCCCAGGCAGCGTGCGGACAGCCGGAAATGCTCTTGCGCAACGGCACAAGCCGCAACGACTTCGAGTGCCTCGGCGATCTCGCGCTGCTGCCCCAGATCGATCTCCTTGGACAGACTATCCAATGCCGCCGCACCCGCCTCGGCCAACCGCTCGTCCTGTAGCGCCAGCATGGCCTGGAGCCGGAGGGCCCGCGCCTGCAGATCGGCCAGTCCGACCTGGCCCTCGATCGCTAAGGCCTCGAGAACCAGATCGGCAGCTTCGGATGCTCGCTCGGATTCCAACCGTTGTTCCGCCAGCTTGACCAGCACGTGCGCCCGGCTCCAATCGGGGCCGATGCGACTCCGAATCGCCAGACTCTCCTCCAGGTAGGCGGCCGCCAGGTCCAAGCGACCCCGCCGGAGCTCCACTGCACCCAACCACTCCAGGCTGATGGATTGGTGATCCTCATGCCCGATGAGGCGATACACCCGCAGAGCCGCGCGAAGGTGGAGCGTCGCCGCGTCGAACTGGTTCTGACCCCCGAGCAGTTGCCCGTAGAAGGTACGCATGCTGGCTTCGGCAAAAGTGTCCCCTAGGCCACGGCAGATCTCGATTGCCTCATCGAGTGCGCGTTGGGCGTCGGAATAGCGACCCAAGCGGTTGGAAACCCAAGCCAGGCCTTGCAGCGCGCTGCGCCGCAAGGCTGTAAGCTCTCCGGGCTCGATCCATCGCAAGCTTTCCTCATAATGTTGATACGCCACCCCAAGGTCCCCACTTCGCAATGCCAGATAGGCCTGAGCCGATCTGGCGCCGGCCACCACCCGTCGATCCTCCAAGCCTTCCGCGATCTCCAGGCTCCGATTGAGCGCTACCTCGGCGGCCGGAATCTCGTTGAGCATCGTCAAGGCAGTCGCCCGCATGAGGAGACATTCGGCAGCCTGCTCCAAGGCTCCCGCCGCCTCGAACAATCGGGTCGCCTCTTGCCGACGACGCTCGGCAGAGCGAAAGTCACCTCGCAGGTAGGCCAGCGTGCCGGCCGTGTGGAAAGCGGACCCGAGATCGAAAGGATCCGCTTCCGTCGACGCCACGGCCTCGATCACGGCCTCGGTTTGCGCCGACTCCGGCTCGAGGTGCATCCGCAGGGCCCAGAACACCCGCAGGCTGCCCACCAGGCCGAGGGCCAGGTCGTGGCGTTCGGCCTCGATCGCCCAGTCGAGGGCCCGGCGGAAGTTGCCATGATCCGCGTCGAGCCGGTCGAGCCAGCGGGCGGCCTCGGGACCGATCAGATGGGGCGCCGCGGTCCGTGCCAGGCCCGCGAAGTACTCGGCGTGGGCTGCGTTGCAAAGAGCCCGCTCGCCGGCCGCCGTCAGGTCCTCGCCCAAGCGCTGGCGGATCACCTCCAGCATGCGATAACGTCGGGCGGCCTCGTCGAGCTGCAACAAGGACTTCTCGCGCAATCGCTCCAGGCAGCGCGCGATCCACTCCGGTGCGTCGTCCGGGTCGGCGACCACCGCGCAAGCGGCATCCAGATCGAAACCGCCGGCGAAGACGGCCAAGCGACGCAGGACACGCCGCTCCGGCGCGTCGAGCAGACCCAGGCTCCAGTCGATCGCGGCCCGCATGGTCCGGTGGCGCTCCGGCAGCTCCCGGCTCCGGCTACGCAGCAGCGCCAGGCCCCGGTCCAGCTGCGCTTCGATGGCCTCCGGCTCCAGGATGAGCATCCGCGCCGCCGCCAGCTCGATGGCCAGCGGCAGACCGTCCAGCTGGCTGCAGATCCTGGCCACGCAGAGCAGGTCGTCCCGGGTTCTCAAGGCATCCGGTCTTCTGCGCGCGGCCCGATCGCGAAAGAGCGCCACCGACTCCGTCGCGGCGATCTCGTCGAAGCTGGGCTCGGCATCCAGCGCCGGAAGGTCCAGCGGCGGTGGCGGCCAGGCCAGTTCGTCCGGCAGGTGCAAGGCCTCCCGGCTGGTGGCCAGGATGCGAAGATCCGGCGCCGCCGCAAGCAGATCCGCCGTCAGATCGGCGATCTCCGATCGCAGCTGCTCGCAATTGTCCAAGACCAAGACCGCGCTGCGCGGCGACAGGCTCCGGAGTAGGTCCTCGCGGAGGCTGCCCGAACCGGTCGGGCGCAGCCGGGCGGCGCCGGCCACGGCCGCGATCAGGGTCGAGGTCGAGGTCGCCCCGGCCAGCTCGGCCCAGACCACGCCATCGCGATACCGGCTCGCCAGTCGGTGCGCGAGGGCCAGCGCGAGCCTGGTCTTGCCCACACCACCCGTGCCGACCAGCGTCACAAGGCGACGCCGGGAGAGGATCGCCTCGAGCTCGTCCATGGCCGCCTCGCGGCCGATCAATCGATCCGAGGGCGAGGGCAGCGCCTCGAGGGCATCGCGCCCGACGGTCGACCAGGACAGGTCGGGCGCCTCCGCGGCCGCGGTCTGCGCCGCCGTGGGCAGGGGCTCACCCTTCGCGATGGCATCCCGCAGTCGGCGGAGCGAGAGCGGAGGCTCGAGACCGAAGCTCGACTCGAGCTCGCGGCGATAGCCTTCGTACCGTTCCAGCGCCTCGGCCACGCGATCGGCGCGCGCCAGGGCCTGCAGGATTCCGCTGATGGCGGCCTCGTTGCTGCCATCCAAGTCCAGCAGCCGCCGGCTCGCGGCCTCGGCGGCCTCGAGCCGATCCTCGGAGAGATCGATCCGGATCAGGGACTCGAGCACTGCCACCAGTTGGATTCGCACGCGACGCCGAACCACATCCAGCCATTCGTCCTCAAAGCCCGGGAGCAGTTCCTCTTGAGCCAGCTCGACCGCCCGCACCAGGGCCTCGCGGTCATCGCCGGCTGCCGCTTGCTCGAATTCCCGCAGGTCGATCGACGCGGGCGCGGCCAGATTCCAGACCAGACCGGCCTTGGACGCCAGGATCCATCCCTCTTCTTCGGGCGCCGGCGGGAGTTCCGTCCGCAACCAGTGCAGGCAGCGCCGCAAGTGCAATCGCGCCGCTGCCTCGTCGGTGTCGGGCCAGAGCCGAAAGGCGATGGACTCTCGAGGCAGCGGGCCATCGGCGTGGAGCAGCAGGAAGATCCACAGGCGTTGGACATCCCTGCGCAAGGGCAAGGGAAAGGCGCTCCCCTCCCACTGCAGCAGCGGTCCGCCGAAGAGCTGGATGTTCAGGCTCATCGCAGCCGGCCAGGTCGCCCGTTCGCCCAACTCGCCGCGCGCTGACGACCGCCGCTAATCCGCTCGGCGCAAGAATGCGGGCGCTTCGAATCGAGGCGCCCCATCGCGTTCGCCCAAGGGAAGCAGCAAGGATCGCTCGACCAGCTCTTCGAATGCATCCAGCACCGCGACATCGGCACCCTCGGCTTCCCATTCTCCTCGAAGGCTCTTGGCCAGCGCGATCGCCTCGAACCCCTTCTCTGGGTCGGCATCCCGACCCAGGATGAATTCTAGCAAGCGCAGCGTAGGCGGCGAGAGCGCGTCGATGGCCGATGCCCGAAGATCCTCGAGGTTCGCATGCCGCCCTTCCAAGGCCATGCCGAATTCTGCTTCAGGCCTTGGTTTGGCCGGCGCCGCATCCTGACCCTGGCGGGCACGCAGCGCTTCCCATTCGATCATCGCTGGCAATCCGCCGAGCCCGGCCAGACTGACGCGCATCGCATCACCAACGCTCGAGGCACCGGATCGGTCCTCGAAGAGATCGGCGGCCTCCGCTTCGACCAGGAGCGGCATGCCGAGCCTTCGCTCCGCGGCCAGGCCGATCGGACCTCGCGCGGTGACGAGCCAGCGCGCACCGGGCGATCGACGTCGGGCTCGAAGCAGCGCCGCGGCGCAGGCATCCGGGGCAACATCGGCATTGTCCAGGATCACGATGGGGGATTCGCTCGCGTCGTCCGCCGTCTCCAACAAGGCAAGCAGCCTCTGCAGCTCGCTCGCAGAGTCGACTGCTCGGCTCAGATCGAGCCACTGGACTGCGCGGCCCTCCGCGTCCAGCAGATCGAAGAGCGCAGCGGCCAGGCGGGACTTGCCGGCGCCGGCCGGTCCGATGAGCGTGGTCGTATCGCCTGCACCGAGCGCGGTTCGAAGCCACTCCGGGCGCCCGCGCAGGTCGATTCGCCGGCGCCGGTAGATCGGCGGCCTCCAGGCATCCGGGGCGCTCTCGCTGGCCGGTGCGACGCCCCTCACCCCATCCGCGAGCCGCAGGATACCAGGCGCGGGCAGTTCGTCGCGGCCCGCACGGAGCGCCTCGACCATCGCCCGCAGATCGGCCGCCGCCTCGCCTCCCGCCTCCGCGAGCGGGCCGTGTGCTGCCTCGTAGTCCAGCAGGCGCTGCCGCGCGCCGCCGGGGCTTCCGGACTGCCACTCGCACCAGATGGCCAAGCTTTGGGCGGACTCGCGCAGGGGATCGAGCGCGAGCGCGCGCTCGAGATCCATCAATGCCGCGGCATGGTCGTGCTCGGCGGCGCGTCTGGCGGCCCGCGCTTCGAGGAGTCGCAGCCGGCGATCCTCGGCAGCCCTTCGCGCCTCCTGCGCCCAGTCCGAATCGTAACCGAGCAGCAGCGGCTCCTCCGACAGCTCGATGGCCTCGTCGAGCCCTTCGGCGTCGGCCATCTCACCCGCTTCGATTCGACTCGCGGCGGCCTCGAATCGGGTCAGGTCGATCCAGATCTCGGAAGGCGGCCGGCCACCGAGCTCCTCGGCACCGAGCTCCAGCCAGGCCATGGAGGCAGCCCCGCGCGCCTCCGCTTCGATGACGAAGGCTCGCAGATGGCTCAAGCTCGCGCGCAGCCGAGCCAGCGCGGCCGCGGCTTCGAGCTCCGGCCACAACGCCAGCGCGACATCGGCCCGCCCGACTGGCTGTCCTCGAAGGAGCAGGTAGAGCAAGACGAGCCGGACGTTGCGCCGGCTGGGCAGCTCGATCGGCTCGAGATCGGTCGCGAGGAACATCGGGCTCCCGAAGAGTCGGATCTGGAGCGGTGGAGGCTCCCCGTCGAGATCGGAGTGGGACAGCATGGCGGAAGAATCCTGTGACGCCGATGTAACGCAGGGCTCGCTAAGGTCTAGCCACTCGAGTCTCGAGCAAGCCACCGGATTCTATCAGAAGGACACAGGAGAACGAGATGAATCGCCATCAGATCTTTGCTTCGCTGGTCTTCGCGGTACTGCTCAGCCTGGGGGCCGGCTTCGGATACGGCCTGCCGTCCGCTCAGCCGCCCACCGTCTCCGCCCAGACCACCTACGCCACGCTTTCGCCGGCACCCGTGGACTCCTGGGAGGACTTTCAGACCTCGGATTACCTCTACTGGCTCGGCGCGACCTACAACTGCCCCCCGCTCCAGGGTCGAACCACCACGAGCTTCGTCGACGCAACTGCAGCCTACCAGACCTTCGTGGTCCCGTCGGGTTGCGACAACGGCGTGCGCACGACCTACTACGTGGATCTCTGTGCCACGCCCCAAGAAGGAACCATCGTACGCAGCACGGTCACGTTTGCAGACAGCAGCGTGCAGAACATCAATCTTCAGCCGACCTATCCCGGAAGCTCCAGCTACGAACTCGAACTCACGACTCCGATTGCGTCGGCACCGGTCAGCTTCAACACGATCACCAATCCGGCACAGCACATCATCGGAGTCGACCTGGAGTACGACTGCGGAGGTTGTGTTTCGGGCGAGCTCTATGACGTGGGCTGGTACGACTCGGAGTGCGACGAATACAATCCGCTCGTCTTCTTCGGCACCAGCGTGCCCCGTGCGGACTGCGATGAAGGCCCTTGGGTCATCGACGTCAGGGTCATTCAGGAGTGTCCGCAGCAAGTCACTTACGAGGGTGCCCCCGTCTATGCGATCCAGGCTCAGAACCAGATGCAGGTGATCGGCTATCTCGATGCCAACGGCGTGTTCATCTCCGACTGCAACATCACGGAGCTACCGCAGGCCATCGGCATCGCGGGAGTCATGGCGGCCGAAGTGTTCGCGGCCATCCGCTGCTGCGACTGCTAGCCGCTCGTGGTCGCAATCCGGCGCTGCATCACCTCGAATCGTGCAAGCAGCGGTGGAGTTATCACCAACCGAGCCGGGTGGCTACCTGAGGTAGCCACCCGGCGGCCTTGCAGCAGCCGACGACTCGTTGGGACGTTGGGACCCGTCAGGCAAGGCTGTACCGTGACCTCATGTTCAGGGAGTGAGCGATGGCCCAGCTTGTAGAGCTCGCCGGTTCATCCCCAGCACCGCGCCGTCCGCGGCATCGAGCACAACCGACAGCTCGAATGGCTCCGGTGTGGGCGATGGCATGGCCTGGGCATAGGCTCCCGGCAAGAACCACGGCTCCCATCGGATGGCCCTGGTCTGTCCCGACATCTCGAACTGCCACAGACAGGGATGCGCCTCCGGCACCTCGATCCCCCGAGCAGCCGCCTCCGTCCTCGTCATTTGCCACACTCGCCCGGTGCCGGTGACCGTATACCCCTCGAGCTCGGCGAAGGCCACGGCCGTGGATCGAGCGTCGGGCTCCTGCATCCATGTGATGTCGGGACATGCACCCGCGACATCGAGCCCGGACCGTGGCCCTGCCTCGTCCCAGGTCGTCGGAGACGGCCCGGCCCCGTCGTCGCCGCTGCAAAGATCTCGATCGGACGAGATCAACTGGTATCGCCTCGCAAAGGTGCTGACATGCAGACCGCCGCCTGACCGCGCCATCTCGGATGCCACCGCCAGCCCATCGGAGACGCCACAAACGGAGACCAGCCAGTAGGTGGTCAGGCCACCGTTCTCGAGCATCCGCAGCTCCACTTGGTGCGCCACAGGAGCGGTCAGCAGGAACCCGAACAGGGCGAGCGCGAGCCGCTTTCGACGGCGCCATGGCCTGGCAGCTCGCCAGAGCAAGAAACCAATCGCTGCGGCGAGAAAGGCCACCGGAGCCATCAGCGGAAGGTAACCGAAGTCGAGATCGCTGGGCGGCATCAAGTATTCGTCCCAAACCCGGGCCTCTCGCATGGCCGTCCCCACGCGGACGCGGAGCAAGTCGCCCGCCCCGTCTCGCAGCTCTGAACCATGCGGATGGATACGGGCTTCGATCACGTTCGCCCGGGTTGTAGTCGGAACCCACCTCGGACGCACCACGAAACTGTAATCGATGGGCTCAGAACCGATCGTGTCCGAGAGCAGTAGGTAGTAGAGATCGTGATCCGTGACACCGTTGCCATCGATAGTCCGCTGATACTCCGGAGGGACAGACGATGCCTCGAAGTACTCCGGAAGCACCACGACGATCTCGTAGTCACCCGGCTCACAGACGCCGATGCTCACGGACAGCTCGGAGGTGCGCGTGATCAACGGCGGTGGTGACATTCGAAGGTCGACCTCGCACCAACCCGGATCGAAGCGCAGGCTTGATGCATGGGCCGTCGAGGGCTGTACGACGGCTGCGATGGGGCCGAGGCTCGCGATCATGCTGACCAGACAGGTCAGTGCCCACGAGAGGCTCCTGGCACGGGGACCGCATGCTGCTCGCCCGCCCCACCGCAGAAGTCTCGCTCGCCGAGACCGCCACGAGACACGGGCCGGCCCGGCAGCATGTTCGGACTCCGCCCCATAGTCAGTCATCGTCCCCACCATGGTCGAAGCAAAGCCCGTCGTCCGGGACCCAACGACCGTTCTCGAGCCTATAGTAGGTGTCGAGCTCGAGCCCCTCCCCATCGATGTCCTCCGGCGCCAGGAAGACCGGCCCGGTCACCCGCGCCTTGGTCATGTGACCATCGAAGGCGATCTCGTCGATGCGGATGGGCGCGCCGCCGCGCAGCGCCGCCGTGGCCAGGTGGTGGCCCTCGATCGGCTCGGTGACCAGGCCGTTCTGGGCTTGGATCGCATCGGCGGTCGGGATGTAGAGCCGCTCGGACAGGAACTCCCGGAAGCTTGCCTCCTCTTCGGCCGAGAAGGGCCGGCCCGACTCCGAAGTCTCGGGCCCGAAGCGGATGTAGCCTTCGACAGTGTCCGTGAAGCCGCCGGCCTCGTAGATGGGCAGCAATCCCGGCGGCAGATGCGGCCGGAAGTAGGTCAGGCTCTCGCTCCCGGGCGGCCCGTGACCTTCGATCTTCAGGTAGCGCTGCACGACCAGGTATCGGTCCGGATTCCGCAATCGGGCCGCCACATCCGCCAGGAAGCGTTCGGCGACCTCGTAGGCCCGCTGCTCGGCCAGCGGGAGTTCGGCGCGCTCGAGGGGCGGCAGCGGACGGACATGCTCGTGCCAGGCATCCAGGATCACGTCGCGCCGGGCCGCGTCACGAGCCTCGATGGCCTCGACGAGATCGGCGTAGCCGGGCGGATGCTCCAGAGAAGGGTCGGAGGTGAGCCCGGACCCAAGCGCGCCGGTCAGTGAAGCCTCGGGGATCATCTCCCGGATTCGATCGAGGCTCAGGACGCTATCGTCGACGCCGCCCCGCCAGCGCCATCCGTCTTCCATCGAGCCGGGCAGCAGCCAGTCCAGCTCCATGCAAACCGCCCTCTGCCCCGTCTCCTGCTCCAGACCGCCTGCCCGCGCCTGACAGTGATCGACACCGTAGAACCACTCGGCCCGGCTCATGTCCATCGGCGATAGGACGGCCAGCCCCGCGTCCCCGTCCTCGGGGTACGCGTTGAGGCAGCCGTAGAAGTACTCGAAGGTGCAGCCGGCATGCATCCCCTGCTGCACCTCGACCCGCCCGCCCCGGATGAAGGTCACCACCCAGTGCAGATCGGCGGGCCCGCGTAACACGCCGGGCGCCTCCTCGACCTCCAACACGACCAGGTGGCCGAGCTCGAAGGGATGGTTCTCGCGCCAGTTGGCGTAGAAGGCCTCATCCATGGCATCGGCGGTGGCGCTGGCCCGCTTTTCGGCCTCGATGTCGTCCTCGTCGATCTTCGCGAAGAGATCCTCGATGGCAGCATCGTGCTGTTCATCGGGACCGTTCTCCGGATCGTACGCGATCTCCGGCGCTTCCCCAGACGGCGTGTTGAAGCGCGTCGGAACGACGGTGTCGACACGCAGCGAGGCGACGACCGGCGCGTGCTCGAGGACTTCGGCCGGCCCAACCGCAGCCCTTTCGCATACCGTCGATGAGGCAACGTCGCAATCGTCTCGCGCAGATTCCATCGCCGGCACCGCTCGGCAAGCCGAGACCGATACGAGCGCGATGAGGGTGAGGAGCACAGATCTGACTTGGTCATCGACGGGAGGAACAGCCATGGGGCTTGCCTCCGTGTTGTAGATACCGGAGCCAGGATCGGTCAAGGCATCCATTCAACGCTGGAGGGTGTCCAATGGTTCACTCGCGCGACACTACACGCATCTACCCATCGGAGACGCCAATCGTCTGCGTTGAGCGACCGTTAGCAGTCGGTCGATCGAACCGCGCCGCTCGGTGCCGTCTCCAACACCGAGCGGCGCGGCTGGGGTTCGGCTCGACTCAGGCCCAGCCCAGCTGCTGCAGGCTGACACCGTCGTTCCAGACCTTGGTCATGTGCTTGATGCGGTCGCCGTCGAAGTGCATCGCGTAGACGTACTCGGCTGCCACGGTGTTGCCGGTCGGCGCGACCGGGCCGCCCGGGCCGGTCTGGCTGCCGTGGAAGACCGAATAGGCCAACACGACATTGCGGTCCGCGTCCTCGGCAAGGCCCCGGAGCTCGTAGTGCCCGTCCGGGATCGGTGTCAGGAGGCCCTTCGTCCAGGCGGTGTAGCCCTCGAGGGTGTCGATATCCGCCAAGGCCGGAGCCTGGGCGGAGAAGCTCGCGTCCGGGTGGCAATACTGCTGGCAGACCTCCCAGCCCTTGCCGGTCTCACAGGCGTCGAAGAAGTGCTCGGCCGTCTCTCGATTCTTGCTCACTTCGAATCCCACCCCCTCGTTGGTCTGGCGCGCTGGTACGATACTCGGCCCGAGCACGCCATATCGGTCTCGGGTGCCGAAACCGGCATCCGGCCGCGCATTCTGCCCGACTCTTCCGCCCGACACGAATCGCATCTGGAACCGGGCCTACTCGATACCGACGGGGCCCCGCGCTCGTTCGCGAAGCCGCCACCAACCAAGAGCCAGCAGCGCGATCGCGAGAAGCGCGACGGCAAGCCAGCCGCCGGGCGACATCCCGAGCCCACCCTCCGTCTCGACGGCCTCCTTGTCTACTGGCGCCGGCGCGGCCTGGTCCTCCGGGTACTCGGCCTCGTCCACCGCGCCCTCGCGGGGGATCTGGGCCTCGTCGGGGGCCTCGGGCTCGAGTCCGGGGATGGACGCGCGGCGTTGGTTGCGGATGCCGAAGGCGATCTGCAGCGAGTAGTCCGTGGAGACGTGGTCGTCGTCCAGGTCGGCGTTGAAGGCCACGCCGGCCGGCACGTTGCGGAAGAATCGCTGCAGCGAGGCCGCCGAGTTCACGTTCGGGATCATGCTGCCCATCGGGTCCTGACCGGCACCGTGGCAGGACAAGCAGGAGGAGTTGGGATTGTCCACCGGCCCGTTGAGCCGGCCCTCCCAGCCCAGGTGCGTCACCAGCTGCCGGCCCCGCGCGCCGATGCGCGTCTCCTTCAGCCGGCCCGCCACACCGAGCAGGTCGGGATCGTTGCCCCACATGATGCCCAGCGGCGTCAGCTTGTCCCAGCCCTCGTTCTGGGCCAGGCCGGGCGCGTCCTTGTCGTAGACGAAGGTGCCGAAGACCCAGCCAGTGGTGTCATCCGCCCGGTCGTCGCGGACCGCGATGTCCACCTGCAGCAGGCGCACCGTCCGGATGCTGCTGGTCGAGGTGCCGGTGTTGGCCTCCCACTCCGGCGCGCCCTCCAGAAAGGGCACCTCCTGGGGTGTGGCCCGGGTGAAGAGCAGCTTGATGGCCACCGTGCCATCGGGGAAGCGCGCCTTACTGGCATCCGGCGCATCGGGGTCGGACCAGACCTGCCCGATGGCGTAGCCGCCGGGCGCGTTGTAGAGGCTCACAGCCCAGTTCTGCACCGTCGCCGTCTGGTTCGGATGCAGCTCTCCGGGCCGCGAGTCGCGCTCGCGGGTGAGCCCGTGGACGAACTCGCGCCCATTGGGCCCCGGATGCATCCACGGCGCGTGGTACCAGGTGCGCACCGCGTTGTCCTGGCCGCGCCAGTCCACCGCAACGTTGCCCTCCAGGGCGTAGGCCAGGACCGCCCGCGGGTACTGCAGGAAGCCGCGCTTGAAGTTGATGCTCTTCCAAGGATAGGCCTCGGCCGGCGGCGGGGCGGCCGGGTAGTCCTGGCTGAGCTCGAAGACAGGGCCATCCCAGCCGGCTGGCGGCGTGTCCTCGCTGCTGGGAAAGGTCTGGGCCTGTGCCGAAGTGATCGCAGTCCCGGCCAGTAGCCCTCCGATCAGCAATCCCCGAATCCACGGTCGAACGCCTTCGATGCCAAGCCTCGAGGCATGACCCCTCGTTTGCATCTGGATCCTCTTCCCCGCGAGTGGCGGGAGCTGCGAGCGACCGGCGCCCGGACGGATCCGGACGATCACACGATCCCGACCGCCTCGAAGGACTGCTCGACCACGCGGATGCGCTCGTCCTTGTCGGCGGCATTGCGGAAGAGGGAGTGGGCCGCCAGGACGACGCCGGCACGGCTGTCGGCGAAGGTGCTGGTCCGGCTCAGGAACTGGGTGACGCCCAAGTAGAAGAGGGCGGCCACCTCGGTGGGGGCCAGGATGGTCGCGGTTCCGGGGGCGCGCCGGGCCGTCAGCATCAGGTAGCCGGCCTTGTTGTGGATGCCGCTGTTGGTGTGCACCCCGCCGTGGTCCACCGCCTCCGGCAGGTCGCGGTAGTCGTCCATGTGCTCCGGCTGCCCGAAGCGGGCGGGCCGGCCGAGGTCGCGCAGCGCAGGACCGCCGTCCTCCGGCAGGTCCTCGCCGATCTCCCAATCCCAGAGGTCCAGCCGCCGGCGCCGGCTGCCACGGTAGTTGGAGACGATGACGCCGAAGATGTCCGAGAGCGACTCGTTCAGGGCGCCGCTCTGGCCGGAGTACATGATCCGCGCCGTGCTGCTGGTGACGCCGTGGAAGAACTCGTGGGCGACGATGTCCAGGGCCAGGGCGTAGGAGCGCAGCGCGCCGTCGGCGAGCCGGCGCTGGCCGTAGATCATCTGCGAGCGACCCGGCACCCAGGCCGCGTTGCGCCACTCGGGCCCGGGCGGATCCTCGATGCAGCGGATGGTCGAGACGTAGGCGCCGCCCCGATCGTCGATGCCGTCGCGCATCAAGGTCCGGCGCAGGAAGCCGGCCACCGTGCTGGCGTTGTAATGCGCGCTGACGGCATCGGCCGGCCAGGCCTGGTCGGCGGTCTCGACGGGCGTCCCGGGCAGGCGCTGGAAGTGGTCCAGGTAGCTCCGGAAGCCGAAATCGTAGGTCTGCACGTTCTCGGCGGTATCGACCAGCATCCGCCGGCCGGGCGTGCTGGCCGGGATGACGCGGATGGGACGCTTGGTCCCCATCCCGTCGGTGGCGACCTCCGTCAGCTCGTGCAGGCGTGGCAGCTCGCTGAGCACCTCGCCGGAATGGGCGTCCACGATGAAGTCGGAGAAGCGCTCGCCACTCTCGGCCGCTCGGTCGCGCCCGATGGCCACGTCCTCGAAGACGTAGACCAATCGCCAGCCGCGCTCCGGCGAGTGGTAGAAGAACTGCAGCTGCGGCGCCCACTCGCCCGCTGTGTCGCCGACACCAGCGGCCTCGCGCACGGCCGCCAGCGCGTCGGCGGGGGCGATGCTGGCGATGGGCGACACGTCCGGCTGGCCGAGCGCGGAGAGGATGGCCAACAGCTCGTTGCGCGTGCCCAACTCCACGGTGACCAGGGAGCCGTAGACCGGGATCTTGTGGAAGCGCTGCCGGAACTTGACCGCGCGCGACTTGGTCAGCGGCACGGTCTCGACGCTGATCAGGTCGAACTCGGGCGCCTCGCCGCTCACCGGCTCGGCCGAGATCTCGCCCAGATCATCGCGCGCGATGGCGGCGTTCAGGTACCTCCGCGCGGCGGCTTCGGGCGACAGGCTCGCCGGCGGCTTGGCGGGCGCCGAGCGCTCGGCGCCCGTCGTCGCCCCCATCAGCGGATCGATCGGTGCCGGCGCGCCGGGATCCTCGGCGTGAAAGACGAACTTCCGCAGGCCGTTGTCTGCCGCCATGGCGATCTCCTATCCGATGCCACCCTACCCGAAGGACCCGAACCGACGCGGAGGTATTCACTTGTGCGCGACACGCTGAACCGACTCGAAGCGCATCGAAAGATGCCGACATTAGAGGCCTGTCGCGATCGCCGGTCAAATTATTCACGCAGCGGCCCGAACGGATCGGACTTCGAATCTGGAGCCTGCGGGGGCGGCAACTTCGGGATCGCCACAGGCTTCGAGCACGAGATCTACCCGGTCGACCCGGAGATCGTGGCCGGCGCGAGGCCCTGGGCCTCGACCACCGCCAGGGCGGCCATGTTCACGATGTCGCGGACCTCGGCGCCGGTAGAGAGCACGTGGACGGGCTGGGCCATGCCGCGCAGGATGGGTCCGATCATCTCGGCACCGCCGAGGCCGTGCAACAGCTTGTAGGCCACGTTGGCCGCAGAGAGGTTGGGAAAGACCAGGATGTTGGGCCGGCGGACGCGGCTGAAGGGATAGACCTGGTCGAGCCGCTCGGGCGACAAGGCGGTATCGGCCATCATCTCACCGTCGATCGCCAGCTCCGGCCGCCGCGCCCTCACCCGATCGATCGCGGCTCGGACCATCGCGGTCTCCTCGGTCTGGACGCCGCCGAAGTTGGAGTAGGAGAGCATGGCGATGCTCGGCTGGATGTCGAACTCCTCGGCCACCGCCGCGGCGTTGAGCGCGATCTCGGCCAGGGTCTCGGCGTCGATCTCGGTATTGACCGTCGCGTCGGTGAAGAAGTAGGGCCGTCCGCGCACGATCATGATATAGACGCCGCTGATGACGCGCACGCTGGGGCGCGTCCCGATGATCTTGAGGGCCGGCCGCAGCACGTCCGGAAAATTGTAGCGAAAGCTATAGCCCGACAAGAAGGCATCGGCGTCGCCCAGACGGACCATCAGCGCACCGTAGACATTGGGCTGCTTGACCTCCTCCATCGCCATGTCGAGCGTGAGACCCTTTCGTCGGCGAAGGGCGTGCAAGGCTTCGGCATAGTCTCGGCAGCGCTCCGAGCGGCGCGGATGGATGACCTCCGGCTCGAGCGGCAGCTGCAGGCTCTCCAGGTTGCTGGCGATGACCTCGGGCCGGCCGAGCAGGACAGGCCGGGCGATCCCATCGCGCTGCAGCTGCCAGGCCGCGCGCAGGATTCCGGGAGCCTCTCCTTCGGCAAAGACCACCCGCTTGGGCGCCTGCCGAGCCTGGCGCAGCACGCGGCGCATGATCGAGATGCCGCTGTCCTGCAGATCGACCAGGCGCTCGGCGTAGGCCTCCAGGTCGATCTGCTTGCGCGCCACCCCGGACTCCATGGCCGCGCGGGCCACGGCCTGCGCCACGTAGGGCAGCACGCGCTCGTCGAAGGGCTTGGGGATGATGTAGTCGCGATCGAAGCGCCGCGACTCCAGGCCGTAGGCACGCAGCACGCGGTCGGGCACGTCCTCGTGGGCCAGCCGGGCCAGGGCCCGCGCCGCGGCCACCTTCATCTCGGTGTTGACCTGGGTGGCGCGCACGTCCAGGGCCCCGCGGAAGATGAAGGGGAAGCCGAGCACGTTGTTGACCTGGTTCGGGTAGTCGCTGCGGCCGGTGGCCAGGATCACGTCGTCGCGCGTGGCCCGGGCCAGCTCGTACTCGATCTCGGGATCCGGGTTGGCCAGGGCGAAGACGATCGGGTCGCCGGCCATGCTCTGGAGCATCTCCGGGCTGACCACGTCGCGCACGGAGACGCCCACGAAGACGTCGGCGCCTTGCATCGCGTCGGCCAGGCTGCGGGCGGTGGTGTGGCCTGCAAAGCGGGCCTTGTACTCGTTCATGCCCTGCTCGCGGCCCTCGAAGACCACCCCGCGGCTGTCGCAGAGCATGATGTTGGCGCGCTCGGCGCCGAGAGCCACGTAGAATTCGGCGCAGGCGATGCCGGCCGCCCCCGCGCCGTTGACCACGATGCGGATCTGATCGATGCGCTTGTCGACGATCTCGAGGGCGTTGAGCAGCGCCGCGCCCGAGATGATGGCGGTGCCGTGCTGATCGTCGTGGAAGATGGGGATGTCGGTGGTCCGCTCCAGCTCCCGCTCGATGTAGAAGCAATCGGGCGCCCCGATGTCCTCCAGATTGATGCCGCCGAAGGTGGGCGCGATCAGCTGGCCGACCCGGATGATCTCGTCGGGGTCCTGGGTATCGATCTCGATGTCGAAGACGTCGACGCCGGCAAAGCGCTTGAAGAGCACGCCCTTGCCCTCCATGACGGGCTTGGCCGCCAGGGCACCCAAGTCGCCCAGTCCGAGGATGGCCGAGCCGTTCGTCAACACCGCCACCAGGTTACCCTTGGCGGTGTAGTCGAAGACCGCCTCGGCATCCTCGGCGATGGCCCGCACGGGCGCGGCGACGCCGGGCGTATAGGCCAGCGAGAGGTCCCGCTGGGTCAAGAGCGGCTTGGTGGGCGTGACCTCGATCTTGCCCGGCATCCCGCGGCGGTGGTATTCGAGGGCTTCCCGGTCGATGGACATGTTGTCTCCCCTATGCGATGGCAGGGCCGCAGCGTCAGGCCGAGCCGAACCAATGCGTCAGCGCCTCGTCGAGGCCAATCCGACTTCCCTCGCCCACCCAAGCCACATGCCCATCGGGCCGGATCGCGACCGCGTCGGGCGCCGGGACCGTTCCGATGACCGGCAGATTCCAGGGTCCGTCGGTCTGCGCTTCGATCGCGATGACCCGATCCGCCCAAGGCGACATGTCCCAGTCGGCAAGACCACCGAGGTTCAGGAGCACCGGCCGGGCCTCGCGTAGCAGCTCGTAGACCCGGCGCGAGCCGGCCTCGGTGATCAGGTCGAGATCGGGCATGCGCCGGCCGAGCAAGGGGTGTCCCTCGCCCAGGTCGTAGTGGATGTCCATGCCGGACATCATCGCGGCCAGCTGGGTGCGCGGCCCGTCCATGGCAAGCACGCCGGAGAAGATGTCGCGCAGGGCATCGCTGCGCTCGTCGGTGCGCAGCAGCGCGACCTGGGCCATCGTGTTGTGCAGGACCCGGGCCGCGACGGGGTGCCGCTCGGCATGGTAGCTGTCCAGCAGCGTCGCCGGTGAGACGCCTCTGACCACCTGGGCCAGCTTCCAGCCCAGGTTGACGGCGTCCTGCAAACCGGTGTTGAGACCCTGGCCACCCGTCGGATAGTGCACGTGGGCGGCATCACCGGCCAAGAGCACCCGCCCCTTGCGGTAGTCGGCGGCCTGCCGCGACATGTCGGTGAAGCGCGAGATCCAGATGGGGCTGTGGACGCCGAAATCGCTGCCGTAGACGGCGACGAGGGCCGCCGAGAGATCGTCCAGGGTCGGCTCGTCACGCCGGCCGACCTCGACTTCGGTCACCAGCACCCGCACCGGACCGCCCTCGGCCATGCGGCTCAGGCCATGGATGCCCAGGGCATCCCGGCGCGGCCCCCAGGGCGGCTCCTCGGCCAGCTCGACCTCGGCGATCAGGTTGCTGATGCTTGGGTCCCAGCCCGGAAAGTCGATGCCGGCGGCCTTGCGCACGGTGCTGCGCCCACCGTCGCAGCCGACCAGATAGTCCGCGCGCTGCGCCTCGCCGCCGGCCAGCTGGACCTCCACCCCTTCTGCATCCTGCGAGAGGTCGATGACCTGACGCTGGCGGTAGATCGGCACCGCCAGCTCGTCGATCCAGCCGGCCAGGATGCGCTCGATGTCGTTCTGCCACAGCGCCAGGCCGTGGGGATGCCGGCTCGGAAAGTCGCTCATGTCCAGCGGGATCCAGGCAAAGCCCGCCACCTGGGCCGCCGTACCGGCCTCCAGGAAGCGATCGGCGATGCCCCGCTGGTCGAGCACCTCGATCGAGCGCGCGTGCAGGCCGCCGGCCCGCGAGCCGACCAAGTCCTGGTTGGCGCGCCGCTCGACGATGGCGACGTCGATGCCGGCCAGCGCCAGCTCACCGGCCAGCATCATGCCGGTCGGGCCACCGCCGGCGATGACGACGGAATGATCTGGCAGATTCACGCGCCTTCCTATCACTTCCGAAGCAGGTCCAACTCGGTGCACGAAGCATACCAGCCTTCTGGCGCCTAAGCCCGAGATCGCTTCGCGATTCGTGGTATATTGCTTCTGACGGATCACAGTCCAACCACCAACAGAATCACGGAACCTATCGAGACGGGACTGCAACGCGGATCCTTACGACGACTTGGGAGGTGAAACCGAGGCCACCGCGACCAGGGACCGAGTCGAGAACGGAGTTCGACGATGAGCGACAGGAGCCGAACATGGGCCGCCCGACTCGCGCGCCCCGGAGCGATCCTGGGGGTGGCCGCCGCACTCTTTTTGGGAAGCATTCGTCTGAGCAACGAGGAGCTACCCCGGAGTGCCGAACTGATCGTCGGCCAGCTGGCCTTCACGGCGGTCTACCTGGCGCCCTTCGCCCTCGCCCTCTGGGCGCTGCGCTGGCCCTCGCATTCGGCGCGCATCGCGGCCTGGGCCGCCGCGGCCGTCTTGGCCGGGGCGGGCGCCCTCACCGCCTTCTCCGGCGTCACCTTCGCCCTGCTGCCCGCGGCGGCCTTGCTGGCACCGGCGGCTCCGCTCGCCGCGATCGGTGCCAAGCCCAAGGAGCTTGCGCGCGCCACCGTGCTGACCGCCATGCTCGTCGCGGTGGGCGCGTCCTCGTTCTGGACGCTGATCCTGATGAGTGAGGAGGAGCGCTGCTGGCAACGCCAGCGGGTCGAGGAGACCGGCCAGTGGAGCGACTGGGAGGCGGTGCCGGGCCAGCGGGCCCGCGGTGGTTCTGGTGGTTTCGAGAGCCGGTGCACCTCGGATGCCATCGCCTGGCACGAATCGGCGGCCACGCTGGCCTTGTTGGCCATGGCCGGCGGGGTCATGGGCCGGCTGCGCGGGTCGCCATCGGCGAGCGAGTCGTAAAGCGTGATCAGCGACCGTCCGTCGCAGGCGCCGGTTAGCATCGCATCTCGTAGGCCTGGTCCCCCAGCCGGCGATGGCCACGTCGAGGTGGGCATCGCAGATCGGGCTGGCGGAGAAGCGGGCCAGCCAGATCGCGCGGCTGCGGTCGGCGCTGCCTCGGCTTATTGCTGGCCGCAGCCTCATGGGAGCGTGATCCGCTGGCGAACCAGCGTGGCGTCGGTGACGAAGGTGGGCGAGGCCATCATGTCCGGCGGGCGGGGGCGTGGCGTCAGGCCATCCACCGAAGGCAGGCTGTGGTGTTGCTCCTCGATATCCACCTGCAGCGGGGTCTGGCCGCGCAGGTCGACGGTCAGATCCAGACCTTCCAGCGACCCGCCGTGCACCGACAGGGTCAGGTCGCGACGCGGCACCGCTTCGGTCAGGGTCTGGAGCTCGACTTCGGCGACCGTGGCACCGACCAGCTTGCCGGACGTCGATAGCGCCACCACCGCCGCTGGGGCGCTGCCCGGAGAGCGAAAGCGTAGCTGGAGCCGTCGCCCGCCGCCGGCGAGGGCCTCGTCGGCCAGGACCTCGACTTCGGCCCGCGCTACCGGCGCGACCGGCGCATCTGCCGCATAGGCGGGCACGATGTCTTCCGCCGCCGCGCCCCATGGACTATAGAGGGTCTCGCGTGGCGTATCACCGAGGAACTGACGGGTCCAGTCGCCCAAGATCGAGCGTCGGCTGCCCAGCACGGCCGCCCCACCGCTGACCCATTCCGCGTGGCCCGCATCCGCGTCGAGACGGTAAGCGACCATGTTGGGCTTTGGCCGCTCCGCATCGAAGCCGCCGGTGAACATCGCCAGCGCGCCGACCCCGATGGCCGCGGCGATCAGCCCGCCGCCAACGAGCCCCCGCCTCCCGCCCTGGACGACATCGACGAGGGGCATGAGCAGAACGATGGCAAATGCGCTGGGCAGCGCCGGCAACGCGGCGATGAGCGGCAGGCCCATCAGCACCTCGGCGCGGCCGCTGAAGATTCCCAGGAAATGCACCAGCGGGGCGATGAGCAAGATGACGACGGCGGCGGCGATCCCGGCCAGCGTGGCCCGCACCAGGGTCAGATCTCGACCCTGCGGTCTGTGGCACAGCATCAAGAGCAGCGCGCCTCCGAGGGCCGGCAGCGCGAGGTGCGGACTGGTGCCGGGCAGACGCAGCGCCATCCACAGACCGAGCGCGGCGGCGATCCACACGGCGGCGGCCGAGGACTCGGCCGGCCGGAGTCGGCGGCCCGTCAGCGCGAGGCCGGCCATCGTCAGCCCAGCGGCCAACAGGACCGCGGCCACCGTGAACCAGCCCCGGTTGTAGCTCACTCCGATCAAGAAGACCTGCAACCGCGGATCGAGCCACCGCAGCGCTTGCCAGATGGCGGCGGCCCCGAAGGTAGCCAGGAGCGTGAGCAGAACGACGACGCCAAACCCGGCCAGCAGGCCGCCGAAAGGAAGCCCGCCGCGGCGCTGGACGACGACTGTCGCCGCGAGAACGGCCAGGACGGCCGCTAGGGCCAAGGCAAGGCCGACGCCTCGGCTGTTGCGAAGCACGTGGTGGCCCGGCAGGGTGAAGTAGGTCGCGTCGCCGGAGGTGATCGCGCCGTCCAGCCGCTCGTCGCCGAGCTGCCGCGCCAGAGCCAGGATCGACGCACCCTGATGGCGCAAGGCGCGCGGATCGAGCTGTTGCACCGAGTCCAGCGGTGTGTGATAGGCTGGCGTGCCCTCCAGATAGGCGAAGCCGAGCCCCGCGTCAGCAACTTCCAGGAGCTGGTCGAGGTCCGAGCCGCCGGTGCCCGTGCCCCAAACCAGGTCGTTGACGAAGGAGTAGGCGACCGGCGCGGGCATCGACTGCATGGCGCGGCCGATCAGCCAGCCGTTGTCCTCGCCGGTCACGTATAGTTGCGAGGCGCCGCGTGTGCCCATGGACTCCAGATTGAGCGCCACACGAACGTCGCGAGCCCAAGGATGGTCGCGCACGAAGATCGTGGCTCCGGAGCGGGTCGTCTCCTCTCCGTCCTCGATGAGGAAGATGATGTCGTAGCGCGGGCGCGGCCTGTCGACGAGGGCCCGCGCCGCCTCCACGACGGCCGCCGAACAGCCCCCGCAGTCGCTGGCCGCGCCGGTCGTGTGTACGGAATCGAGGTGGCCGGCGAGCACGACCGCGCCCGTGCTGTCCTGCCCCGGCAGGCGCGCGATGAGGTTCGAGGCACGGGCCAGCGAGACGCCACCCGGTTGCTCCCGCACGGAGATGCCTTCTTGGATCTGCGTCTCCAGTCCCAGCGCCTCGAGCTGAGCCCGAAGGTGGGCCTGTGCAGCCGCGTAGCCTTCGGAGGCCGGCACGCGGGAGGCGGCGGTGATCACGCGCAGGTCCTCGATGGCGCGCTGCACGTCGAAGTCGCCGCCGGGGCCATCCTGGGGGACCGTCGGCGCCACGAGAAACATCCGCACCGTAGCTAGGGCGGCCAGGGCGGGTAGCGCCACCATGATCAGACGTAGCAACGGAGTCCGACGGATGGGAGTGATGGAGGTCGTCATGGAGTATGGTCCTCACCGAAGACGCTCATGAGCCTTGGAAGGAATAGGCGCGGGTCGGCCCGTTTCGAGTCGAACGTGACGAAGGTCAGCCCCATGTGGGCGTTGGGCAGGCCGACCCACCGTCCGGCGACGAAGGGCTGGTAGTCGACGTTCCAACCCAGGCCGGCTGCGATGGGGATCTCCTCGAGCGGGTCCAGCGTGCCATCGCTCGCTGCCCGCAGATGCAGCAGCGCGGCCGCATGCCCGAGCTCGTCGATGGGCGGCCGGCTGAATCCACCAGGACCGCTCTCCGCTCGCGCAGCCAAGGCGATGATCTCGTCGCCCTCGACGGCCAAGCCCAGAACGCTGCGGGTCGGCCCCTCCCCCCCGGCCAGCCATCGGCTTCGCTCCACGATCTGCAATGGGGGCCCGATGATCTCGTAGCCGACGATCGATGTCTCCGTTCCCGCGTAGAAGCGCGCGCCTCGATCGGCCGCCAAGTCCCAGACGTGGTCTTCGATCTCCAGGCGGAAGACCTCGCGCGGCCTGGCGCGCTCGGTGATGTCGATCGCGCTGATCTCCCGGCCGCCGCTCGCCCCGTCCGAACTGACGAGCAGGATATCGCCCACAACCTCGAGCTGCGCCATGCCGTTCCAGCCCACCTCGATCTCCAGCACATCGATCCGTTGGGGCCCCGTTTCCGGACGCAGATCCAAGGTCCACAGCTCGGTCAGTGCGCCGCCACGTCCGCGCCAGGCGATGGCGTAGCCATGATCTCCGGCCGCGATCACGTTCCGCACCTCCGCGCTGCCGGGCGTATGCGGGACCGCCTCGAGCTCGCGCGGGGCCATGGGATCGGTGAGGTCCAGACTCTGCAGCGCGTCGTCGCCGGCCGCCGCGTACAGCCGATCGGATTGCAGGGCGATTCGCATCGGCGCCCACTCGCCGGACCACCGAAGCAGCGAAGGGCTGGTCGCCCCGCCTTCGAGCGCATGCAGGCCCAACTCGCTGGTGTGCCAGATGCGCTCACCGCCATCGACGGCGTTGGCGATGTAGCCGGCGAGGGCGGTGCTCGAGCGCCTGTGGAGCATGGTGTCGTCGCGCTCGTAGATGTCGATTCGAGAGCTGTTGCTGCTGAACACCCAGTCCCCATGCGGCCAGATCCCGCCCCAGGGCCCGTTCCGATGGATGGTGGTCAGGACCGGCCGAGCGGGCTCCGCCAGGCTGTACTCCAGCAGCAGCGTCGATCCGTCCTGTCTGGCCCATCGGTATAGCCGGTCCTCCGCGCCGGTCAGTCCGCTCACCGACATCTCTTCGGGCGGGTCGACGAGCCCGAGATCGCTCGGGCTCGCCGGGTCGGCCACGTCGATCACGCGCAGGCCGAAGCTGCTGCCCATATAGAGATGCTCGCCACGCCACACCAGCCCTGAAGGATTGCTCGACTCGACCACCAAGCGCCCGATCTCTGCTGGCTCCCTCGCCCCGGCCACGTCGATGATGACGATCTCGTACTGGCTGCGATCCTCGGGATCGCCACCGACCAGCGCCAAGCGCTCTCCCTCCAGCACCCCATCGCGAAACTGAAGCGCACCGGAGCCCGAGCTCGACTCGAAGTCGACCCGATCCACGAGCCGGGGCATGGTGGGGTCCTCAATGTCGATGACCACCAACCCCCGATTCCAGTCCGTGATGTATGCCCGGTCTCCGAGCAGCGCCATGGCCGCTACCGAGCCCGTCACGCCGGGCAGCTGCCCCAGCCGAGCCAGCTCGCCGGCGCGAGCGCCTTCGAAGATATGGAAGCCCGCGCGGAAGCTGGCCGCATAGAGCAGATCGCCCTCGATCGCCATCGCTTGCACCTGCGCCGGCATGGGTGCTGTGGCGTGGCGAAACCGCGGCTGCTCCGGATCGCTGATGTCGAAGACATCGATCCGCGACCCGATCGCCGCGTAGAGCAGCCGGCCCGCATCCCCCTCGCTTGGCAGGAGGGTAGAGACCTCACCGCCGAGCTGTATCTGCCGGCCATCGTCTGCCTGCTGTGCGACCGAGCTGAGGGCCCGGGCGTCGGCGGCCGGCACGGTCTTGCCAACCTGCACAGCCCTCATGGACATGAGAATGGCCCCGCCCAGAAGGGCGGTGGCAACGACCTTGCTCTGGAGCACTATGATCCGTAGCCTGTCATCGACCATGCCTTTGCTCCCTCTCGCAGCGCCCGGAATTCGCACAAGCCTTGGCTCAGCTTGGCCAGCAGCCTAGTGCACCGAAGCTCGGTGATCGAGCCACCCATCCGATCGTCTCTCGTTCTGCCGAATCGAAGCATCGGAGTCACAGCTTAGGGCTCGTCAAGCAATAAGAGACGCAATTCGGACGATGCTGCATCCACCGTGTCGGCCCGCTGCTCGGCGGCAATAGCGCTGCTATTGCCTTCTCCCAGCGAACCAACACGGCGGCGCAGCACCGCCCTCGGTTGCGCCTCTTATTGCTTGACGAGCCCTTACCACATTGCCCAGCCGGGTCATACGATATGGAGTCATTTGCTTTGTCGTGCCTCACCGCGAGACCAATTCGCGGCCGGAGCGTCACGCGGGGATACTTCCTCGCAACCTACCTGCGATTCCGCACGTATCAGCACAGACGAAATGCTTGTCCGAATTCTTGCACGAGGACAAGCACGAATGCGTTGGGAGTGGATGGCCATGAGCCGCTACGTTGACTCGAATCGAACACCTCCACGGCGGTCGCACGCGTCGCAACCTTGGGCTCGCCCTTGGGGAGGACAGGGATGACGGAACGACGCCAGCTGGAAGGGAAGTGGCGTGGAGTGGTGGACCGCTGGCGAAGCCGCCTGTGGCTCGCCTTCGTCGTCCTGGTGTCCTTCGGGATCTGGAAGTACGCGCTGCTCCTCAACCCCGCCAAGGTCCCATCCATTGCCGTCATCGCCCTGGGCTGGCTCTGGCTCGGGCTCTGGTGGCGGGTCCACCACGAGCTGCCAGCACTCGGAGCACGCTGGTTTGGGCCACGACTGGTCTTGGTGCTCCTCGCCTGGGGATGCGCGATCTGGAGCCTGGCCGTGCCGATCCTGCGCGATGACGTGTTGGCCGTCGCCGCAAGCCGTGAACACCAGCCACGCCTGGTCCTGACCGGCGTGCAAGGCGATCGCATCCTGCGCCTCAACGCGGAGGTCTATGGGGGATTGCTGCTCGATGAGATCACGACGATCGAGTTCCCATTCGAGCCCGCGCCAATGTCCGAGCTACCGGACTATCCCACGCGCTATGCCATCGAGCGGCACGGTGATTCGCGCCTGGTGACGGTGAGCGGTGACGGGCGATACCTGGCGTTGTTCGAGATCGAGAGCGGCAATGGTGAGTTGAGGGAGATCCGCCCGTTTCGATTCGATCACGATCGGATTGCGGCCATGTTCGGCTCGACGCAAGGGTCGGGCGCAGACTCGGACTCTATGGATCGTAGGGACTCCGGAAGCCACCCTTGATCGTTCCCGATCGAAGGTGCGTCTCGCAGAGCTTCCGGTTCCGCGTGGGCATCGCCGTACTGCTCGGCCTGTTGATACGGAGCAGCAGGATCGGGTGGACGCCACGATCCGCAGACAGTTGTCCGAATCGATCGTTGACGGCTAGCGCTGGCCGGCCTATGCTCGCACCATCGATCGCTCCAAGGAGGCTCCGCTGGTGCGCATCCAGGTCGATCCCGAGCAGAAGCCGATCCTCCTGCTCGCCATCCTGCTCGTGCTCGTCTTCTCGGCCTTCTACGTCGCCCGGCAGAACTACGAGTTCATGATCTACGTCGGGGTGATCCTCTTCTTCCTGGCGCTGCTGCTGCTGACCAACCACCGCGTCCACTACCCCTCAGGTGTCCTCTGGGGCCTGCTCATCTGGTCGGCACTGCACATGGCTGGCGGTTCGATCTACCTGGGCCAGACCCGACTCTACGAGCTGATATTGCTGCCGCTGCCCGCTGGGGGCCTGCCTATCCTGCGCTATGACCAGGCCGTGCACGCCTTCGGCTTCGGGGTCGCCACCCTGGCGGTCTGGCACCTGCTCCGGCCCTGGCTGGCCGAGCCGGTCGGTCGCGGCGTCTCGCTGGGCATCGTCGTGGCCATGGCCGGCCTCGGGGTCGGCGCGCTCAACGAGATCGTCGAGTTCGGCGTCACCCTGGTCGTGCCCGACTCCGGCGTGGGCGACTACGTCAACACCTCGCTAGACCTTGTCGCCAACCTCGTCGGAGCCACGATCGCCTGGGCGTGGATCCGGCGTGGGCTCGGCGCGGGGACCCCCAACGAAGCTGCTCCGGAGGGCTGATCAGCGGCTGGAGTTGCCTCGTTCTCCGGGACGGTGTAAGCGATCCGGTGAGCCGGCCCGACGGAGTTGCGGTCAGGCCACGGAGGCGCAAGGCCGTGGGTCACAACCCCCGTCGCTCTTTCCAACCACGTGAACCCTCACGATAGACTCGTTGGGTGCCGATTGAAGTTCTGATCCTCCACAACATACGGAGCAGCAAACATGACTAGAGAAACATTCCTGAGCCGCCGCTGGAACTACATCATCACCTTTGTGCAGGGGCTGCCCACTGTCGCCTTTGTGATCTATGGATTGTCTACTCCATACGGCGACACCAAAGCCGGGATGATCACCCTTTCGATCTTGGGCGCGCTATTCTGAATCGTCCTCGAGCTTCACTCATCCGCGCGGTTCGCGTGGCTCCATAAAACAACTTCGAAATCTGATGTCAAACCCAAGCTCACTGGCGTTTCACGTCTCGCTTTCTGGGCGCATAATCTCGCCTATTGGTTCTTCCTCGTCCCATTCTTTACAACAATGTCGTATAGCACAGGCTTTCTCATCTATTCGATCATCCTTTTTACCCGATTTGTTGCCAATACCTACATCAATCTCCGTGGGTTCACGCCCGCGGAATACTATGCTTATCCCTTCCGAATCCCATAAGGATAAACTGGAGTTGACTGGTTCGCACGGACACCTCAGAGATTAGAAACCAGGAGGTGCCCATCATGCCAAAACACGTCCAGCATACTCGCCGGAGTTCCGGCAGCGGATGATCGAGTTGGTGCGCGCGGGGCGGAAGCCGGAAGCCCTGGCACGCGGGTTCGGGCCCACGGCCCAGACCATCCGGAACTGGGTCACGCAAGCGGACCTCGACGATGGAATCCGCCACGACGGGTTCACGACCTAATGCCCTCGCCGAGAGCTTCTTCGCCTCGCTGGAGTGCGAACTGATCGACCAGGAGACCTTCCGCGTTCGACCTGAAGTCCGCTTCGCGGTCTTCGACTACATCGAGGCTTGGTACAAACTCCATCGTAGACACTCGGCACTCGGTCAGATGTCACCGGTCAACTTCGCGAAGCAGCACGCTCTACGTCGCGCTGCTTGAGTTCACAAGTCGAAACCTGTCCAAGGAACTCAGGCAACTCCAGAACGCGCGGGCTCGGCGGTAGGAGTCGCACGGTCCAACTCGAGATCGTCGATGGAGTGTGGAATGACTTGCATCGCGGAACCATGGTATCCGATCTCCCTAGCCTCGATGTGTCACGGTAGCCGTTTCCAATCAAGCCCCGAGTGGCGCCTGTTCGTATCAGATTCATGCATACAAATCCACTTCACAGCTAACACGTGTCGATACGTCCACCAGACTGTGTCGCTCCTCATCATCTAAACCCCGAACAAGGGTTTCTGATGCCACAATGTATGTAGGTAGCTCCACAATTCGCTGCAATGCTAGCCCAGCACGACATGATGCTAATTCAATTTGATCCAGCGCAGATTTGCGCACTGTCATCCTTCCGCATGTGTTACATTGCTTCTCCACCTGCTCGCTAGCTATCCTTGCTGTGACAGGTATTTCCGGCTCCACAAAAGCCCTCTCAACCTGCGAATCTAACACCTTCAGTTCCGCCACCCTTCCTTGCACAGCCTCCTTTCCAAGATAGCTGCATAATCGATCCCAGCGCGCTTGATCCACGAGCAAAGTCCAGGGGTTTAGCCACTCAATCCTATGAAGCACTCCTTCTGCTGTACCAATAAGCAGCCCGAGTTGTGTTCCGGGAGGGCAATGTTTACCCGAAACACACAGCTGAGACAACTGCTCCATCAGCACTTGATGTCCTTCAATATCTAAAAAGCCATCCGGTAGCCTGACATCACTCGGCGGATCAATTGTTGGGTATGCCACCCCAGTTGTAGCCCATACACCACAACTTGGGCAGGATAGTCCCGGGATATACGTCGTGTGTGCGGCACTAATATCCCCATCCTGGTCCCAATTGCTAGGGGGACGCACCAAGTACAGCTCTTTCAATGTTTTATATCTCCAGCGAACCCATTAACCGGGAGCACACCATCGATCTCTGAACCTTTTCGCACTGCGGTCCTTTGTGTCAAATCACTCCCACTTGCTATTGTATTCGTGCGTGTTAACGTGGTTGGACAGAGCGACGGTGGTTGTGATCCGCGGACATGAGCCCCCCTCGCCTCTACGAGGAACTCAAAGATGGGCCGCGCCTGCATGTTGAGCGTAGTGACGACCGACATGATGCGTTTCACGAACCGACTTCCGGTCTCCGAGTCGGTCCCGAAGATCTCTCTGCGCCAGATCACCGCCCGAAGAAGGCGACACTGCACGGTGCACTTCATCGAGCTCATCCCATCGAAGTCCATCAATGGCTCCATCACTTCACTATGCTACGCTCATCCGGGGCCCGCCGCAACGGACCCGCCGAGTCGCGCGTGACTGCGTGTGGCGGTCACTTTCCTGGCAGCACCATGACAATCATCTCGGACTCTAGGGTGGTGATGCCCCATTGATCCCAAGATCCCCCCTTGAACGTCTCCTGGCGCGTGATCCCTACGCCATTGCAGAACCACATCCATCCGTTGAAGTTGCCGGGATGGAAGGCCCGAAAGCACTCGTCGGACTCGCCAGCAGCACCCGCTTCCGACGGCGAGACTCGCTCGAAGGTCCGGTTTGCGCCAATCGCTTCCACGGGCACCTGATCGCCCTCGCTCACCGGCAGCCTCAGCAAGGGTGCGGGCCGGCCCTCCAACTCTTGCTCTCTCACGAACGCGTAGTTGGGCGCGGCCGTGGGTACAGCCGGCGCCGACATGAAGTAGTCGATCCACTCTTGTGCCCGCTCGGCAAGGTCCGTTCGATACAGCTCGTCGCGCAAGATCAGCCAGTACAATGGATGTGTGACGGTCCACTGCATCGGGCTGAGGCCGGTCTCTTCGCGATCCAGCACGACGAGCGTGAGATCGGAGTCCAATCTGAGGAGCGATCGAACGGTGTCGGTGTAGATCCTGCCTCTCCAACGATAATGCTCGTAGGCGTCATCCCGATAGCTCCAGCGGTTGCCCGGTAGCAGTGGGTACGAGACGGTGGATGTCAAGATAGTTGTCGCCTCGATCGGTCAAGCCGCTTTGTCGTTGTC
>CAZJWJ010000047.1:0-39019 GCA_964549495.1 uncultured Anaerolineales bacterium
CGCCGCGACCGGATGGTCGAGTAGCGGGGCACCAGCAGCACGTCGTCGAAGGTCAGCGCCGGCTCCTGACGCATCCTCAGGTGGGGGCTGGGGCTGCTGCCCTCGGCCGCCTGGCTGCCGTTGCTGCGGGGGTCGGTCTGGATCACGCGGGTCATGGCGATCGCTCCTGACACCAAAAAGCGCGCCCTCGGGGCGCGCAAGGATCGGGCCTGGCACCCGAACTTGCGATTAACGGTAGCATGGAGCGCCGCGCGCCGGCAAGGATCTCAAGCACCTCGAGCCGGGCCTGCATGGAGGGCGCGCAGGATGCCCAAGGCGTGGCGCTTGGCGTCGGGTCCCAGGTCGCCGGCCGGCCCGACGCAGGCCGGACAGCCCAGCCGGCAGGGGCAGGCCTCGATCAGCTCGGCGCTGGCCCGGATCAGGCGCTCGTGGAGCTCGAAGAGGGCCTCGCCGAAGCCCAGGCCGGCCGCAGAGCGCTCGTAGACGGTGACCGTCGGCCGGCCCGTACCCCGGGCCTGGCTCTCGGTCTTGACCCCCAGGTCGCGCCCGTCGCACATCAGGAAGAGCGGCGCCACGTGGCCCAGGGCATGCCCCAGCCCTTGCAGCCCCCCGTGCAAGCCCAGCGCTCGCTCGGCCCGGCTGTGGCAGCCCTTGCAGAGGCTGATCAGGTTGTCCAGCTCGTTGGCCAGCCGATGGTTCTCGTTCCGGCCCGGAATCCACCCAAATTCGCGGAAGGGCCGGATATGATGCACGTCATGCGCCCGCCCTTCGCGCTCCGGCGCGTTGCAGATCCTACAGCGCCGCCCGTCGCGTTCCCGCGCCAGCTCGGCCTGCCGCGCCCAGCTGGGCCCGCGGTCGCGCACCGGATCGTGCTTCCAGCGCCCCATCGCCCGCAGCTCCTCGACCGTCTCCTCCGTCAGCGCGAACCAGTACCCCCCGGCCACGTGCTCCTGCTCCGGCAAGTCGATCTCGCCCCAGCCCAGGGTCTCGTGGGTCCGAAAGCGGATGCGCCGGTAGCCGGTGGCCCGCGTGCGCACCTCCAGTTCGCCCTGGGCCATCTCGACCCCCTTGGCCTTGCGCTCGGCGAAGACGCGCAGGGGCCGGATGTCGACCTGGCTGGAGGCCCGGGTGTAGATGCTGCCGTCCGTTTGGCGTACATGTGCCCGCCCGGCCTCCAGGTCCAGCGTCTCGACCTGGTAGCAAGCCCCGTCGTGCAGGTAGACCGCGCCCGGATGCAGCATCAGCGGCGCGCTGGCGTATTCGACCGTGCCGAGCACTTCCTCCCGCGAGGTCCTGCCGGTGCCAGCGACTTGGCCCGCGCGCACCGACCGGAGTGCCGATCGAAGCTCGGACATGCTGGAGCTCGCGTCTCCGAGTCCCCGCTCCTCCGCCTCCGCATCCAGGCGCACGATGGCCACCGCCTGCGGACCCGCGCTGCGCAGGCTGACCGACTCGGCCGGATAGCTGCCCGACATCCAATGCCACGCGGCGCCCACCCGCTGCAGCTCACCGCGCGCCTCGAGCACGGCCAGCAGCTCGCCGGCCGTCGGGGGCGGATCGCCGGTGCGGGACGCGGCCGAGTCCGAGTCCGACCCAAGCATTGCATCCGGGTCTTCATCCGACTCGGGTTCCACGTCATCGACCTCGAGATCCGGATCGACGCCGAAGGGCCGGGCGGCTTCGTCGGCATCGAAGGGCAGCTCGAAGGCGGCGCAGCGCAGGTGGTCCAAGAGCAAGAGCAGGTGGTCCGGGTCGATGCGCGCGTGTTCGGGCGAGCCCTCGAAGAGGTAGTCCGGATGGCGGGCGATGAACTGGTCGATGGGGCTGGCGCTGGCCACCAGGATGGCCAAGGCCTCCTCGCCGCGCCGGCCGGCCCGGCCGGCCTGCTGCCAGGTGCTGGCGATGCTGCCGGGGTAGCCGACCATCACGCAGGCGTCCAGCTGGCCGATGTCGATGCCCAATTCCAGCGCGTTGGTGGCCACCACCCCCCGCAGCCGGCCCTCGCGCAGGGCGGCCTCGATCTCGCGCCGCTCGCCGGCGGTGTATCCGCCGCGGTAGCCCCGAACCAAGGGCATGCCATCTTCCGGCTCGGCCTTCCAACCCTCCTTGCCCAGGCCCTCTCCCAGGTAGCGCAGCACCAGCTCGGCCGTCTGCCGCGTGCGGGCGAAGACGATGGTCTGCACGCCGGCCGCCAGGCAGCGCCGGGCCAGGGTCTCGGCTTCCAGGATGGCGCTGCGGCGCAGGTTGAGCTCCTCGTCGACCAAGGGCGGGTTGTAGATGAAGAAGCGCTTGGGCCCGCGCGGCGCGCCGTCGTCGTCGACCACGGTCACCGGCGCGCCGGCCAGCCAGGACGCGAGCTGCCCGGGGTTGGCGATGGTGGCCGAGCCGAAGGAAAGGCGCGGCCGGCCGGGACGGCCGAAGCGGCGCGAAACCCGAGCGTTGCCACACTCGCCCACCCCACCGAACTCCTCCGGTCCTCGACTCTCGCTAGACCCGCCGCTCACGCTCGCCCAGTCGCTCCCAGGCTCCCGGTCGCCTTCCTCGGCCCCGCCTCGCCAAGGCTCGGCGTGGAAGCGCGTCAGCCGCCGCAAGCGCCGCAGCAGGTTCGCCACGTGGCTGCCGAAGATGCCGCGATAGACGTGCATCTCGTCGAGCACCAGATCGCTCAGCCCGCCCAGGAAGTCGGCCCAGTCGGCATGGCGGGGCAGGATGCCGGCATGCAGCATGTCCGGGTTGCTGACGATGACCCGTGACTCGCGCCGGATCGTCCGCCGCGCGTTCTGGGGCGTGTCGCCATCGTAGGCGGCCGGCTTCAGCCCGGCATCCGGCAGCAGCGCGTCCCAGGCCTGCAGCACCGCCAGCTGATCGCGGGCTAGGGCCTTGGTCGGAAAGAGCAGCAGCGCCCGCGCCTCGGGCCGGCGCAGCAGCCCGTCGAGCATCGGCAGCAGGTAGGCCAGGCTCTTGCCGGAGGCGGTGCCGGCCACCGTGGCCACGTGCTCGCCCTGCAGTGCCGCGGCCACCGCCAGGCTCTGGTGTCGGTAGAGCCGCTCGATGCCCAGCTGCGCTGCGGCCGGCCGCAGGTCCGGGTGCAGCTCCTCCGGCCAGGGCCCGTAGCGCGCCTCGCGGGCCGGCAGTTCCCGCAAGGCCTCGATCTGCGATGCGAAGCGCGGCTCGCTCTCCAGCTGCCGCGCCAGGTCGGCCAGCGTCAGCCGAAAGGGCTGCGGCATCAGGCCGGCTCGTCCGCTTCGGGGCCCGAGTCCTCGACGATGTCAGAGCTCGATCCCGTCACGTCGAGTTCGGCGTCCCCGCCCTCGTCCCCGGCATCCCCATCCTGGTCGCCGCTCGAGCCCGATTCCACCGTATCCGTTTCGGACTCCGTTTCCGCTTCCGATTCCAGGACGAAGTCTGCACTTGGTTCTGCTGCTTCTGCTTCGGCATCCGATACCAACTCGACGCCCGCAGCCGATTGGACCTCGACTTCGGGCTCGGCGGCCTCGATGATCGAAGGCTGCGCGATCTCCGGTCGAGCCTCCGGTGAAGCGATGAAGGCCATACCCCGTTCCAACTCGTCGACCTCCACATCGGTCACCACCTCCGGTGCCGCCAGCTCGGACCAGCGGTAGCGCAGCTCGGGCTGCTTGGACCACAGACGGACCGTGCGCTCGGCCGGCAAGGCGCCCGCGGTCTCCATCGCCTGCGCGGCCACCGCCGCCGATAGGTTGGGGACGCGGGCCACCAGGACCAGGGCGCCACGATCCAGGCCTTCGGTGGCCAGCGATGCGGTGGGCTCGGGCAGTCCCAGCTGCTGGAGGCGATGCCGGGCGTTCGCCCGGACCTGCTCGGGGCCGGGAGGGCTGGGCGTGGCGTCATGCATCGAGCTGCTCGACCGAGTGCGCTCGTCTTCTAGGGAGGTCTCGGAGCCTGCCGTCCAGGGGTCCTCCGTGTCACCAGCTACTGGCGCGGGGAGCTCGGGCAGGAGGATCAGGTCGCGGTCCTCGAAGCCCAGCTCGCGCAGCAGGTGCAGGGCCATGCCGGCCGGTTGGGGTGCGTCGAATAGGGCTGTGACGTAGCGCATGTCAGCATCCGTGCTCGGTGTCGGTTCGATCCTTCGGTTCGCCCGTCGACGAGGCCCCAGCGCAGTGTGTCGCGCGGCGCTGGGGCCCGGCGCGTCCGAACGATGATCGGGATCCTCGTAGACCCCCCGTCCATTGACGCTAGCGATGCCGTGGCAGGCTCGATGATAGCGTGCGGGCGAGCTCGCCGTCAGTCGCGGCCCGTCTCATGTTCGGGTTGCCGCGTTCGCGACGCTGTCATCTCGGCCGGCAATCGTCGCCACTTCCCGCAAACTGCTCGAGCATCGCGCTCCGGATCGCCAGCACGGTCCAGGGATAGACGGAGTCGAGTCGGAACGCGCGGCTGCTGCGAAGTCCGTCACGCGGCCCACCGCTCCCGCCTCCCCGGCCGATCCGGTCGTCTTCGAACGAGACGGCGCTCGAGGCGACCGGAGCGGCGTCGACGATCCCATCCGGATGCGTCCAGTGGCTCGAGCTGACCACGGCGCTTCCGACGAAGCCGGAGGGTAGGAAGCCCAGGCTCGGACCGCTCAGATCGACCCTGCGGTTCGCGCTGAGACGCAGGCATAGTCGGTCGACCAGCCCGTTCTGGTCGAGGATCCAGGTCGTCGCGGTCGCCCGGTGACCTTCGGGGGCCAGCAGGGCGACGTGGGTGGCGGGCACGCCATCCGAAGCATCTCGGCGCAGCCGGGGCAGGACCAGCATGCCGGCGCTTCCGATCTGCGTTTCGGGCGCGCTCTCGAGACCGACGAGCGCGTCGATTCCTTGCTCGAGGACTCCGCGCGTCTCCATCGCGTGGGCTGCGTAGGCTGGGCCCTCGGGATCATCCATCCGCTCGACCTCTACGACGCCGGCCAGGTAGGGCCAGTGGTATTGTCGGGTCCCGTCGCCGAGCCCCTCGACCGCGTCGTGCGCCGGCCGGCTCTCGACGCGCAGGCTGCCCCGCCATTCGGCGGGCAGGTCGGCCACCTGACCCAGGTCATAGGTCCGGGCCTGCAGCGGGCAGAGCCAGTCGACGAGCGTCTGCCCCTGGCCGGACGCGGCGACGAAGTGCAAGGTGATGCGCCCGGCCAGGCGCTCACTGCGATTGAGCAGGGTGACGCGGCTCTTCCAGCCGTCACCCTGCCGAAGGTCGGATGCATGGACCGCCGCGGCCGCGCCGGCATGATCTCGGAGATGCTCTGCATCGATGGTGTCGGAGAGAAGGGGCAGCGCGACGCCGCGGTAGCTGGCCAGCCCACTCGGGCCGACCAGGTCCGCCGCGATGATCAGGGGAGCGCTGCTGATCGCGCGGACCGAGCCGCGCCAGTCCGCCCCGACCACGTCGCTGACGCGGATCGAGTGGCTCTCGCTCGACGCGAGCAGCACGAACCGATGCAGCGGATCCGTCGCGCAGTCCGCATGCGGCCGGAACCAGATCTGGATCCGGGAACAGTCGTAGCCCGCGTTTTGCAGGTAGAGCCAGGTTTCGCGCTCGTCGCTCGCGTCGGTGACGACCAGGGGCCAATCGTATACGAGGCCGCCACGGTGAGGATCGTAAATGCCGAGCTCCCTGCCCGATCCGCCGGCGTAGGCCGATCGGGCCGCCTCCACGGCTGAGCCGCCGAGCAGGCAATCCCGCTGCACGTCGACGACCAGCTGACCCTGGCCGGCCGCCTCGCGCATGTCGATGCCGTCGAATTGAAGCCCCTCTGAATAGGCTTTCAACAAGGCACGTGGCTCTTCTTGGATTTCGATCAGCGAATATCGTGAGATGAAGCGGCACATCCAGTCGGCTGCGCGCACCTCCTGATCCTCTTCATGCGGGCCGCCTTGCAGTCGCACGACACGATCCTCGAAGCGCAGGATCACGCCGCTCTTGCTGCCGGTGGGGATCTGTGCGCCCAGCTGCCACCAGCTGCTCCACGGTCGGATCAAGCCACTGCAGCGAACATTGATGGGCCCGGCCGCCTGGGGCGGGCAGAAGCCGGGTTCGCCCCAGAACATCGACAAGGCCACCGCCGGCTCGGCGCCGACGTTGAAGATCGTCAGCCAGGACTCGCAGATATCGTCGTCGCCCAGGAAGTCCAGCACGGGCAGGTAGACCGGATGGCTGATGAGGGGATCCGGCGTCAGATCGTCTTCCACGGGCGTGGGCTCGATCTGCGCGCGCGCCGGGGGATTGGCCTCGCCGTGGAGGAGGGCGGCCACGCCGGTCAGGACGAGCAGGGCCAGGACGCGAGCGCAGCGCACCGCGACCATCGCTCGTCGCCGCCGCGCGGGACGATTCTTCGGCCTCGAGTGCTCCGCGGGTGTGCACGTCATGGGGTTAGGCTAGGCCGATCGCGTCCATGCCGCAACTCCGTCGTGGCTCTGGCTGCGCAGGGTGCCGCCTACAGGATGTGTGATCTGGAGCCCTTTCCGCGCGATCCTTCGACTGGGACCAATCGACCTGTATGCTGTACTGCATGCGCCCAGCGAACTCGTTGTCCGAGGCTGGGGAGAACTGCGATCCCCCCCGTCGGGACTTGCTCTCGGGCACTGCGGGCAGTGGGCGATCGAAAACTCCGACAATGGGCGCGCGGCAATCGCGAGGTTCAATAGCCCACTCGCGTCGGTTCAATAAACCACTCGCTTCGGTTCAATGGCCCACTCGCCGCGCGTCAATAACCCACTCGGCTTGATTCAATGGCCCACTCCGATCCCGAGTCGTGGAGGTTGGCCAAACGATGAAACGGAGCAGCAGGATCCTGGTGTCAACCGTGGTGAGCGTGTCGAACTTCCTGATCGTCTCGCTCATCGGCTCGCGAATCGATCGCGCTGCGGCCGAGGCCGACTTCATGCTGGCCACGCCACTCGAGGGAATCGTCGCAATTGCGCTGATGTTCCCTGCCATTCTCCTTCCGGAGGCATTCGAGCTCGCCAGCCTTCCTGTCGTGGTGCTGCTGAACAGCGTGGCCTGGGGGTTTGCGACGTACTTCGTGCTCGGCGCCTTCCGGAGAGCACCGTGAACCGTTCCGAGCTCGAGGCCCTGTTCGATCAGCAGGCGGCCGGCTACGACGCGCAGTGGGACCGGATGGCGCCCGTACGAGAAGGGCTCTACTTCCTGCTCGAGTCCATCTTCGCCGGCCTCCCGTCCGACGCGCGCATCCTCTGCGTCGGCGTCGGGACCGGGGTGGAGCTGGCGCATCTGGCCAGAAGGCACCCGCGATGGCGCTTCACGGCGGTGGAGCCGGCCGGCAAGATGCTCGACGTCTGCCGGCGCCGCGCCGAGACGGAGGGTTTTGCGTCGCGCTGTCACCTTCACGAGGGCTACTTGGAGACGCTTCCGGAGATGGACCCGCATCACGCGGCCACCAGCTTCCTGGTGTCGCAGTTCATCCTGGATTCCAGGGCGCGCGTAGCGTTCTTCCAATCCATCGCAGAGCGGCTCCTGCCCGGCGGGATCCTCGCCAGCTCCGACTTGGCCGCGGATCTCGATAGCGAGGCCTTCGAACTGCTCCTGCCCCTCTGGACGAGTCTGCTGTCGGGTGCGCCGGCCTCAGCGGAGGCCCTGGAGCGAACGCGGAGCGCCTACACCCGCGACGTGGCCGTGTTGCCACCAGCGCAGGTCGCGACGATCATCCGGTCGGGTGGTCTCGAATCCGTGGTGCCCTTCTACCAAGCGGGGCTGCTCCATGCTTGGGTTGCCCGTCGAGCGTAGCACAGGCTGTATCCAGCTGGGCTCCGAGCTCAGCGCCCCGGACAGGGCTCCCAGTCGCCGGCCAGGTGGATCCAGATCGGGCGCTCGGAGGGGCGGGGGCCGGGGAAGGCGGAGTCGGGGCGGGCGGCGGTGGTGGGGAGGCCCAGGGCGTGGGCGGCCTCGAGGGCGGCGGTTTCGAAGGACGGGTCGTAGAAGAGCATGCTCTCCGGGCCGGCCGGCCGCGTCTCGATCCGTCCGGCCCGCAGGCCAGCATCGTCCAGGAGCGCCCCCGCTACGCGACCCCAGCCCTCGCGGCCGGTGGCATCGAGGATCTCGATCTCTACTTCCGCCAGATCCGATTCGTCCGCGCCTTCGGCATCACCATCCACCTCGTCCGGATGGGCGGGGCTGAGCAGCTCGTCCAGGAGCTGGCCGGCCCGTTGGGCGTCCAAGAGCAGGACCATCGCGCCATCGGGCGTCACCCAGTCGATGGTTGCGGGGTGGCCCAGGACCGCAGTGTGGGTCTCCAACCGGTCCGCGTTGCGCAGGGCCAGGAGGGCCAGACCGGGCACGTCCAAGGCGCCGATGTCGGTATCCACGTAGGGCGTCAGGCTGTCGTAGAGCGAGGGGGCCTGGCGCAGGAGGTCCGTCTCGCGGGCCTGGCGCATCGCAGCCTTCAGCACCCGCTGCTGGCGCCGCGAGCGCTCGAAGTCGGAGCTTTGCCAGCGCGAACGGACGTAGCGCAAGGCGGTCTGGCCGTCCATGTGGTGCCAGCCGGTGTCCAGGTCGAGGGCCTGCTGGCCGCCCAGCGCCTCCGGGTCCTGGAAGAAGTCCTCGATGGGGCAGGTGACCGCCAAATCCAGCCCGCCCAGCTGGTCCACCGCGGCCACGAAGCCCTGCAGGTCGAGCCGCAGGAAGTGATCGACCGTCAGGCCCAGGTTCAGCTCCAGGGTGCGGCGCATCAACTCGCCATCCGGCAATCCCTGGCGGTGGCCCAACCAGTCGACCGTGTTGATGCGGCCGCTGCCGTAGCCGGGGATGGATACCCACAGGTCGCGCGGGATGGAGATCAGGGCCAGATGCCCGCTCTCGTGATCCAGCGACGCCCAGACCAGGCTGTCGGTGCGCCAGGGACCGTCGCCCGACCGGCGGTCGCTGCCCATCAGCAGCAGGCTGGTGTGTTGGTCTTGGTCGACCGCTGGGGTGGGCATCTCCTGCGCCCCAGCGCCGCCGGTCGCCGCACGCAGATCGGCCGGCAAGGGCGGCGGCAGCCCGCGCAGCGCGTAGGCCCGGCCCAGGTCGTTCCAAAGGCGCAGGCGATAGGTCCATCCGGGGCTGTGCTGCGGGGTCGGGAGATCGGCGGGAGCGTCGAGCGAGACCCGGACCATCGAGCCGGAAGGGGATCGAGCGCCCCCGGCTGATGAGGGGGAGCGGTCATCTCGCGCGGACGTGGGGGGTGGACCATCTTGCGCTCGCGCCGGCTGGCCCGATCCCGGTAGGGTCAGCGCAATCAGCAGGGTCGCCACGATGGCGCGCCAGGCGCGCCCCTCCCTCCCGCGGCGGCTCCGATGCTCCATCGAGCGGGGATTCTAAACCCTTTCTCGTCGTTGTCAATCGCATGATCCGGTGCGTGACATCGACCCGAGCGCGCTCTCGAGACCGCTCGCGAGCCTATTGCGAGGCGACCGCTTCGTGGTATCATCGAACTTAAGTTCGAATGTCGCCGGTCGCCGGGCCGATCGCCCCGCGCCGGCAGGAGGATCCAGATGACCCGCCGGAGCCCCGCCCGAAGCCAGGCGGGCCGCAAGAAGCGCGGCGGCGCGCGGCGCAGCGCGTCCTCCGCCAAGGCCCCCTTGCTCACCCCCGCCCGCAAGCGGGAGCTGAGCGGCATCCTGCTGATCATGCTGGCCGTGGTGACCCTGGTCAGCTTCGTGAGCCGCGGCGGCAGCCTGACCCAGCTCTGGGTCGGCTGGCTGCAGCAGGGCTTTGGCTGGGGGGCCTACGGCCTGCCCTTGCTGCTGGGCGCCATCGGCGCCTGGCTGCTGCTGGACAGCATGGACGAGAAGGCCGACGTGACCTGGTCGCGGCCGGCCGGCGCCCTGGGCCTCTACCTCTCGCTCTTGGGCCTGGCCCACCTGGCGCTGTCGATCTGGCGCGATCGATTCCCACCGGAGACGCCGGTTGCCACCGATGCCGCCCCCCTGGCCGGCGGCGCGCTGGGCGCCTTCGTGGGTGACAGCCTGGCCTCCTTCCTCGGCCGGCTGCCGACCCTGGCCGCCTTGATGATCCTGGCCGCCGCCTGCGCCAGCCTGGCTGCCGGCCTGGGCATCGTCCGCGGCTCCGAGCTGCTCTGGCAGGGCATCGACCGCGGCGCGCGCGAGCTCTGGACCCGCCGCGGGCCGGCCGGCGACTGGCTGCGCGCTCGCTGGTCCCGGCTGCGCGACCAATCCGCCCGCTCATCCGACCCGATCGCCGATCCAACGGCCGAGCTGGAGGCGCCGCCTGACTACGCCGCCGGCGACGGGGCGCTGCCGGCCGAGGTCGAGGCCGCCATGCGCGCCGCCGAGGCGCGCGGGAAAGACGTCGACGCGACGGCGGCCGAATCCGAGTCGCCACCGCAACCGGTCATCCAGGCCGAATGGCGCAAGCCGGTCATCGGCGAGCTGCTGGAGCCGGCGGCCGAGGTCGAGCGCGCGCCGGGCGAGGCCGAGGAGATGGCGCGGACCATCGAGCGCAGCCTGGGCGAGTTCGGCGTGCCGGTGGAGGTGGTCAAGATCCACGCCGGGCCGACCATCACCCAGTTCGGGCTCGAGCCGGGCTACATCCAGAAGGGTGACCAGCGCTCGCGGGTCTCGGTGCGGCGCATCGTGGCCCTGCAAAACGATTTGGCCCTCGCCCTGGCGGCCAGCCCGGTGCGCATCCTGGCGCCGGTGCCCGGCCGGCCCTACGTCGGCGTCGAGGTGCCCAACAAGGCCAAGGCCGTTGTCTCGCTGCGCGGCGTGATGGAATCCGAGGACTTCGCGCGCACCGCCGCGCGCGGCGGCTTGCCCATCGCCCTGGGCCGCGACACCGCCGGCCGCGACGTGGCCGTCGATTTGGCACGCATGCCCCACCTGCTGATCGCCGGCGCCACCGGCTCGGGCAAGAGCGTCTGCGTCAACGCCCTCATCTGCTCGCTCCTGCTCACCCACACCCCCGAGACCCTCAAGCTGATCCTGGTCGATCCCAAGCGGGTCGAGATGACCCAGTACCGCGGCCTGCCGCATCTGGCCACGCCGGTCATCGTCGAGGCCGAGCGGGTGGTGGGGGTGCTGCAATGGGCCGTGCGCGAGATGGACCGCCGCTACCGGCGCTTTGCCGAGGCCGGCGCGCGCCACCTGGCCTCCTACAACCTCAAGCTGGAGGCCAGCGGCCAGCCCAGGCTGCCCTTCCTGGTCATCGTCATCGACGAGCTGGCCGACCTGATGATGCTGGCCCCCGAGGAGAGCGAGCGCCTGATCACCCGCCTGGCCCAGCTGGCCCGCGCCACCGGCATCCACCTGGTGCTGGCCACCCAAAGGCCCAGCGTCGACGTGGTCACCGGCCTGATCAAGGCCAACTTCCCCAGCCGCGTGGCCTTCGCCGTCTCCAGCAGCACCGACTCGCGCGTCATCCTCGACTCCGTCGGCGCCGACAAGCTCCTGGGCCAGGGCGACATGCTCTACATGGCCTCGGACGACAGCAAGCTCCAGCGCCTGCAAGGATGCTTCGTCTCCGACGAGGAGCTCAATAGCATCGTGCGCTACTGGAAGCACAGCGCCCGCATCGATGCCGGCGCCGAGGCCGCCCGCAGCGCGCACCAGCCCTTGGGCATCCCCGAGCCGATGATCCAGCCCGAGCTCTGGGACCAGATGGTCGACCCCGACAAGGGCGCCCTGGCCCCCGAGCGCGACGAGCTCTGGGAACAGGCCGTGGCCCTGATCCGCGAGCACAAATCCGCCTCGACCAGCTTCCTGCAGCGCAAGCTGCGCATCGGCTATTCGCGCGCCGCCCGCCTGATCGACGAGCTGGAGGAAGCCGAGCTGATCGGCCCGGCCCAGGGCAACAACCCCCGCGAGGTCCTCATCGGCCCCGAGGCGGGCGAGATCCCGCCCGACGACTACCGCAGCCGCCTCGACCGCGCCTTCGAGACCCGCGCCCAAGCCGCGCTCGACCCCACGACGGAGGGTAAGGACCCGAGCGACGAGGCTTTCGAAGACCTCGACGAGGACTTCGACCACGCCGACGGGCTCCCAGCCATCGACGCCTCCGCGACGCTTCCCGAGCCCGTCGAGGATGCGGCGGGCCCGATCTTCCCCACCGAGGATTCGACCGTGCCGGACGCTCCGTCTCGTTCCGAGGCGGAGCCTTCGAACGGCCACGAATTCGGTGCGGACGACTCCAGCGCGGACGACTCCAACGCGGCCGACTCCGAAGCGGCCGACTCCGAGGACCCGCATCCCGATCCCGATCCCGATCTCGACGATCCCGATCTCGACGAGGCCTCGATCCGCCCCTGGATCGAGGACCTGCGCCAAGGAGGTTCCGGATGAGCCGGTCGCGCAAGGGGCGATTCCGCCTCCTGCCTATACTCTTCCTGCTCGGACTGGCCTTGCCCGCCCCGGCGGGCGCCCAGTCGGCAGGCGACTCCGAAGACGCCTCCCCCGAGACCGTCGTCCACAGCATCCGCATCGACGGGGCCATCACCACCGTCACCCTCGACTACCTCGAACGCGCCCTGTCCACCGCTGAGGAGGCCGGCTCGGAGGCCTTCCTGATCGAGCTGGACACGCCCGGCGGTAGCGTGGACGCGATGCTGTCGATGGGCGGGCGGATGCTCAACGCCGAGCTGCCGACCCTGGTCTGGGTGGGGCCGCAGGGGGCGCAGGCCGCCTCGGCCGGCACCTTCATCGTGCTGGCCGGCCACGCCGCCGGCATGGCCCCGCGCACCACCATCGGCGCCGCCAGCCCGGTCGGGCCGGGCGGCGAGGACCTGCCCGAGACCGTCGGCCGCAAGATCACCGAGGACCTCTCGGCCACCGCCCGCAACTACGCCGAGCGCCGCGGCCCCGAGGCCGTCGAGTGGGCCGAGCTGGCCGTCCGCGAAGCCGCCAGCGCCACCGCCGACGAGGCCCTGGAGCTGGGCGTCATCGACGCCGTCGCCGATAGCCCGGAAGCGCTCCTCGAGGCCCTCGACGGCCTGGAGGTCGACCTGGCCGGCCGGTCCCCCACTCTCCAACTCTCCCCCGCCACCATCCGGCCCATCCCCACCACCTCGGCCGAGGACCTGCTGGCCCTCCTGGCCAACCCCGCCTTGGCCCTGATCCTCCTCACCATCGGCGTCAACGCCATCCTGGCCGAGCTCTCCAACCCCGGCGGCTACGTGGCCGGCATCATCGGCATCCTCGCCCTGGCCCTGGCCCTCTACAGCCTGGGCGCGCTGGAGGCCAACTGGATCGGCCTGGGCTTCCTGGCCGCCTCCTTCATCCTCTTCGCCCTGGAGCTCAAGACCCCCACCACGGGCATCTTCACCCTGGGCGGCATCGCGCTCTTCGTGGCCGGCGCCGTCATCCTCTTCGCCGGCGGCGGTTTCGCCATCCCCTGGGCCACCATCATCGGCCTGGCCCTGGCCACCGCCGCCTTCTTCCTCTTCGCCGTCCGCGCCGCCCTGCGCGCCATGCGCCGCCAACCCACCACCGGCTCCGAGAGCCTGATCGGCGCCCGCGCCGAGCTGCGGCGCTTGCCCACCGACCAGGCCCCGGGCACCGTCCTGGTGGCCGGCGAACTCTGGGACGCCCGCTGGGCGCCCGATACCGAGCCGGCCGGCGTCCGCCCCGGCGACCGTGTCACTATCCGCGCCCGCGAGGGCTACACGCTCGTCATCGTGTCCGATTAGCCAATGCCCGGTCCGCGCTCAGCGCTCGCCTGTCTCCGACCCTTCCCGCATCCGCGCTCAACCTAGGAGCCCATCATGGACATCTTCGGTCTGCTCGGCGGCATCTCGATCCCCATCCTCATCCTCCTGGCCGGCATCGTCGGCTCGGCCATCCGCATCGTGCAGGAATACGAGCGCGGCGTCATCTTCCGTCTCGGCCGGCTGGTCGGCGCCAAGGGGCCGGGGCTCTTCTTCATCATCCCCTTCATCGACAAGATGCAGAAGGTCGACCTGCGCGTGATCACCCTCGACGTGCCTTCGCAGGAGGCGATCACCAAGGACAACGTCACGGTGCGGGTCGACGCGGTGGTCTATTACCGGGTGCTCGATCCGTCGATGGCCATCGTCAACGTCGAGGATTACCGTCGTGCGACCTGGCAGATCGCGCAGACCAGCTTGCGCAACGTCATCGGCCAGAGCGAGCTGGACCAGCTGCTGAGCGACCGCGAGGCGATCAACCAGAAGCTGCAACAGATCATCGACGAGGCGACGGAGCCCTGGGGCATCAAGGTGTCGGTGGTCGAGGTGAAGGACGTTGGATTGCCGGACAATATGAAGCGGGCGATGGCCAAGCAGGCCGAGGCGGAGCGGGAGCGGCGGGCAAAGATCATTCATGCAGAGGGTGAGGCGCAGGCGGCGGAGCGTCTGGCGCAGGCGGCGACGACGATGGAGAGGGCGCCGGCGGCGATTCAGTTGCGTTATCTGCAGACGTTGAGCGAGATTGCGGTCGAGCATAACAGTACGATCGTGTTTCCTGTGCCTGTGGAGATGCTTCAAGCGCTGTTCGGTGGTCACTTGGGTGGTGGGGGTGGTAGCGATGCTTCGGGTGGTGGAGGCGGGGCTTCGCGGGGGATCGATGTTGGGGGTGGGGGTCTTGTGGGTGGGGGGGGGCTGGGTGGGCCGTCGGGAGAATTGCCAACCTAAGGGCTCGACCGGTGATGATCTCCGCGGTTTGGGCGCTGCGGAATCCGCAACGCCCAAACCACGAATCTCATCACCGGTCGAGCCCTATGCCGGAACCCCGCACCGCTGGGTCCGGGTACATGCTTCGGGAGAGGTCGCTCGCTGCCACCGCCGTCGTGAACGGGGATGGCATCTCTCCCGAGGGCCCACCCAGCCCTTCGTGGGCGGATAGACTCGGGGGTGGGGGAGGGGCTCCTCCGGTGGGGGGAGGGGAAACTTGCTCCCCGGCAGCGCCAGGGGTGGTCGGAGGGCTGATGCTGGTCGATTCTCTCGAGGACCGAGGCTCGAGGGGGCTTTGATCTGCCGTTGATGTGACTGGCGTGGAGTAGGTCCTATGGATGGTGAAACAACTCAGACATCCCGCAGCCGGCCCTGGCTGTGGTTTGCCAGTGGGCTCGGAGCGGGTTGCCTCATTTCTATGGTGCTCGGGGTCATCGGGCTGAGCGTGACCGGCGTGGGCTTCTACTACTTGGTGCGCCAGTTGCCCGAGGTTCAGATCGTGCAGACGCAGCCGATCCGGGTTGGGGCGAGTATCGAGGGATGCCTCGTGGAAGGCGACGCGCACGATTGGCTGGTCGTGGGCGAGCGCGGGGAGGTGATCGAAGTCTATGTGGACCCGGTGGATGGGAGCGATCCCTTCTTGACCATCCTGGATCCAGATGGGGACGAGCTGGACTGGGACGACGATTCCGGTGGCGAGCTGGGCGCCTGGATCGATTTCGAGGTGCCCGAGGATGGGCGATATACCCTGCGTGTTGGCGCTTGGGGCGGAGGTCCGTACGAGATCGTGGTGAGTGGAGAGGACTCGAGAGTCCAGAGCGGTCCCGCCCACCCGGGCCGTTAGGGCGTTTCTGTTTTCCATTTCCCCCCACGTGGGGCGGGAGGGCTTTGGGGCTGGGCACCGCGCCGTGTGCGGCGGCGGGGCGGAGCGAGCGGGAGGGGGCGATGCGTGGACCATGGACCCAGCGGTGCGGGGTTCGGTAGACACATCGGTGACCAGCCCCAAAGCCCTCCCGCCCCTCGATCACGGATCGCCTCCCGCGCTCTTCCGTTGACGTTCGCCGTTGACGCCAGCCGTCGCCGATTGCGTCAAGGAAGGGTTCGAGCAACGCCAAGCTGCCCGACCCGCGCCGATGACGCGGATCGGGCAATGCTCGGAGGAGCGGCGATGGTTTGTTGGAACCTGGGCAACGCCCAGCCCAGGCGCTAGCGGAAGCCGCCTCGGCAGACGAGGCCGCGGGCGATTTGTTCGTAGATGCCGGCCAGGTCCTCGGCCGTCGGGGAGTAGTAGTAGTGCTTGTCGCTGCTGGCGATGTAGCGCAGCACGTACTCGCGGAAGTAGTTGTCCTTGAAGCCGACCGTGAAGATCGACGCGCCGTCGCGCTTCAAGTCGTTGGCCGCCGCGTAGACCGCCTCCAGGCTGGTGCGGTTCGGCTCGCCGTCCGAGAGCAGGACCACCGCCTGGGTGTTGGCCGGCTGGCGGTTGGGGCTGCCGATCAGCTGCTGGTGGGCGTAGGTCAGGCCCAGGTCGATGCGCGAGCCCTCCTTCGGGTCGCGGATGCGGTCCACCGCGGCCAGCAGCGCGCCGCGATCGCGCGTCAGGCGCTGCTCCGTGCGGGCCACGTCGTTGTACCAGATGATCGAGGCCTGGTCGTGGTTGCCCAGCGCGTCCGGCTCCAGCGAGAGCTGGGCCAGGAAGGCGCGGGCCGCGTCCTTGGCGCCCTCGAGCTTGAGCCGGCCATCGCTCATGCGGCCGCGCATCGTCGTCGAGGCGTCGATGACCAGCACCACGTCGGTGTACTGCTGCAAGCACTTGTCGTTGAAGACGATCGGGACGTAGATCGGTTTCTTGGGCGGCGGGGGCGGCGGGTCGGTGGCCGTGGGCGGGACGGGGGTGGGGGAGGGGGTGATGGTCGGCGGAGGCGGCGTGGGCGTGCGCGTCGGCACGTCCGGCGAGACCACCGTGACCTGCGGGATGGGGAAGACGCCCTGGTTGGGCTGGTCCAGCCCGTCGGTGCCCTCGTAGTCGGCGCCGACGTTGGTCGGGTGGCGGCCCACCTCCAGGGGTTCGACCCAGAAGCTCATGTCGACGCCGCTGAAGGGGACATTGGTGAACTGCCAGGTGAGGGTTCGGTCGACCGGGTTCCAGACCGCGGGTGGTTCGGCGGAGTTTTCTTGATAGGCCATGTTGGCCGGCACCCGGTCGACGACCGTCACCTCCTTGAGCAGCACCGTGGCCGCGATGCGCTTGGCGATGGTGCGGTAGACCTCCTCCAGCTCGTCCGGGGTCGGGGCGAAGAAGTAGTGGTCGGTCGAGCGCGCCATGATGCGCAAGAGGTCCGGGTCGACGTCCGTGCCGAGGCCGATGGTGTAGACCGTGATGCCGGCGTAGCGGGCGCGGTCGGAGGTGGCCAGGGTCAGCATGCGGGTGTTGTTGAAGGGCACGCCGTCGGTCATCAAGACGATGATGGGCTTTGCGTCGTCGCGGTGGTCGGGGCCCAGGACCTCGAACATGCCCACCTCCAGGCCGGCCGAGATGTCCGTGCCGCCGGTGGGGATGAGCTGCGGTATGGCGGCTTCCAGGCGGCTCTTGTCCTGGGTCAGCGGCACCAGGAGGTCCGGCTCGTTCTGGAACATCACCATGCCCACCTGGTCGCGCGTGAGGTCGACGATGTCCAGGAAGGCGCGCACGCCCTCGCGGGCGGCCACGATCTTGGCGCCGCTCATCGAGTTGCTGCGGTCGATCACCAAGACGATGTCGGCCTTCTCGTAGAGCGAGGGGCAGCTGCCGCCCAGGCGCAGGTGGACCTGGGTCTTCTCGCCCAGGCGCAGGTACTCCGGCGCGGCCCATTTGTTGGGCTGGGTGCGGCAGTCGAAGACCGGCTCGGGCGGGTCGACCCCCGGCCGGCCCGGCACCGGCGCGTAGACCCGCACCGTGGCCTTGGAGGGATCGGTGACGTAGACCCGGCCGATGTCGTCCACCGCCAGGTCGGTGGCCTGCGATTGCAGGCCGGGAGTCGGGTCGGTGGCGTCCCAGGCATCGATGACCGTGCCGGCGCGGTCGACTCGGTAGACCCACTGGCGCAGGCTGAGGAAGTAGATGCTGCCGTCGGGGCCGATCGAGATGCGCTCGGCCGGCGCCGGCAAGGGCACCTCTTGGGCGAACTCGCCGCTCTGGTAGATCTCGACCGCGTTGCGCGAGCGGTTGAGCAGGTACTCGTCGAAGTTGCGGAACTCCATGTCCCAGTAGCTGTGGGTCACGTGGCGCAGGTAATGCCCGTTGCGCTTCATCATCCCGTCGGCCGGATAGTAGTCGAGCACCGTGCTGTTGACGCCGCTGCGCCATTCGTCGTAGACCAGGTTCAGCCGGGCGGCGAAAGGATCCCAGGCGATGGCCGAGACGTAGGGCGGGCGCGGACCGACCACCGGATGGTCGTCGGTGGGCAGGAACTTGTTCCACTCGGTCGTCCCGCCGCCGCGGCGCACCTTGAGCACGGCCCGGTCCTTGGCCGCGTAGACATCGCCCTGTCCGTCGACCGCGATCTCGGTGATGTCCTCGACCCGGGTGGTTTCCTCGACCTGGCCGTCGGGCCGGGTGTGGCGCACGTAGACGCCGCCCAGGACGTGGAGCTGTCCGTCGCCGCCCCAGGCCACGCGCATGGCGGCGTCGGTGCCGGTCCACTCGTCGACCAGGCCGTAGGACCCCGGATCGGTGTCCTGGGTCAGGGTCGCGGCATCGGAGGTCGGGCCGCCGGCCAGGCCGAGCAGCGCCAGGAGGAAGAGGGTGGAGATGCGGGCGATCCAGACGGGGCCGGCCGGCCTGGATCGGCGGCCGAGTCGAAGCTGCGTCGAGGGGGCATGCATGGGTCACGGGCTCCTTGGAAATCAAATATTGCGCTCGTGAGCGCGGCACCCGGGCTGCGGTGCGCGCCGCCAGAGGCGGCGAAGGTTCTGCCAACGTGTCGAAATGGCCGGCGGGGGTGCGACCAAAGCGGTGGACGGTTGCCGCGCTGGGCGAAAAGGAATAAAGACCAAGGCCGCGGCAGATCGTCCTGCCTTCATCCTATCTTTATCCCTGTGCGGCTCCAGTCCATCATACCGGGAGTTGGGGGCGAGTTTCGTGCATCGGCGGGCGATGGCGGGGTGAGCGTCGGGTGCGCGCCGGCCCGTCGTTTGCTCGTCGCGGGATTGTCGCGAATCTGTCGCCGGGGCCTTCCCGCGGCGCGGGGCCCGCGCCTAGACTGGTTGCATGAACGGCAAGCTGCAGGCCCTGCGGGGCTCCCTGATCTCGCTCCTGATCAACCTGACCCTCTGCGCGGTCTTGGTCTGGGGACTGCGCGACCCGCGGGAGACGGCGCTGCGCGTCGAGCCGGCGCCCACGCCAAGGCCCGCGCCCAGCGCCACGCCCGTCCAGATCCACGTCCACGTGTCCGGTGCAGTGCGCAGTCCAGGCCTGGTGCGCCTCGGAGAAGGCGCGCGGGTGGCCGATGCCCTGGCCGCGGCCGGCGGCCTGTCGCGCGATGCCTCCGAGTCCTCGGTCAACCTGGCCGCCCCGCTGGCCGACGGTCAGCAGCTCTGGGTGCCCGAGGCGGGCGAGGCGGCCTCGTCCGGGCCGGCGATGGTGATCGGTGGGGCGGTGGGAAGTGCCCCGGGCACCGCGGGCACGGTCTCGATGGCCGGCGCATCGGGCGGAGGTGTATCAGGATCCGGTGGAGGCGGCGGAGGCCTACGTCTCAACCAGGCCACGGCCTCCGAACTGGAGTCGCTGCCGGGCATCGGTCCGGCGCTGGCGGCCCGGATCGTGGCCCATCGCGAGTCCGAGGGACCCTTCCAGGCAGTCGGCGATTTGCTCGAGGTTTCCGGCATCGGCGAGAAGACCCTGGAGCGCTTCGCGAATCAACTGGTCGTGCCTTGAGCCGAGCATGCGGCGGGCTTCATGGACGGGACCGGCTTCGCCGAAGGGTTGGAAGGGCCGGCCCGGGATCCTAGAATGGCAGCATGGAGGAGCGCGAGGGGCGCGGGCCGGATCCGGACCTGGTCGACCGATTGGCCAAGCTCGGGGTCTCGGTGGGCGCGCAGGGAATCCCGCGGCCGGAGCCACCGGTCCGCGATCCCGGGGCGGCCACCGGGGGGGATGAAGCCGCGGCCCGGCCGGGCGCGAGCGGCTCGCCGGCCGTCCTGCCCATCGAGGAAGCCGTGCCGGGGCGGGTCGTGGAACGCGCGGGCGGCAGCTGTTACGTCAGCACGCTCTACCGCGCGCCCGACGAGGAGCATGCCGGCGAGCGGATCGACGCGGTGCTCGGCGCCTGCCGGCAGAGCCTGGCGGCGCTGAGCGGGGATGATTCGGTGGTCGAGCTGGACCTGGAGCGCACGGCCTTTCTGGATACCGAGACGACGGGGCTGATGGGCGGCGCCGGCACCTACGCATTCTTGATCGGCGTCGGCCGCTTCGTGGACGGCGCCTTCCAGCTGCGGCAGTTCTTCATGCGCGACGCGGGCGAGGAGGCGGCCCAGCTGGCCGAGGTGGCCGACTGGATCGCCGACTGTCGGGGGCTGGTGAGCTTCAACGGGCGCAGCTACGACATGCCCTTGCTCGGCACGCGCTGCACGCTGCATCGGCGGCCGGCCTTCCTGGCCGGCGCGCCGCACCTGGATCTCCTGCCGGCGGCCCGCCGGCTCTGGCGCCTGCGCCTGGAGAGCTGCGCGCTGACGGCGCTCGAGCGCGACATCCTGGGCCTGGCGCGCCAGGACGACGTGCCGGGCTGGATGGTGCCCTACCGCTACTTCCGCTACCAGCAGGAGGGCGACGCGCGGCCTTTGGTGGGGGTCTTCGAACACAATGCGCTGGACATCCTGAGCATGCTCAGCCTGACGGCGCGCATGGCCCGGGTCTACGGTCAGCCCGAGGCCGGCGTGGACCACGCGGAGGATTGGTGGAGCCTGGCCCGGGCCTACGAGCGGGCCGGCGATCCGGACCGGGCCATGGCCGCCTGCGAGGAGGCCCTGGGGCGCGGGCTGGCCGAGGACCAGGCCGAACGCGCCTGGGAGACCCTGGGCTTGGTGGCCAAGCGGGCCGGCGACTGGGAGAAGGCCACCGACATCTGGCGCCAGGTGATCGAGGGCGGGCGGAGCCGGCGCGTTCACGCCTTCGAGGAGCTGGCCAAGTACTGGGAGCACCGCGCCGAGCCGCGCGACCTGCCGCGCGCGTTGGATTGGTCGCTGCGCGCTCGCCAGGCGGTGGAAGCCGGCGAGCTGAGGCCACGGCGAGGCCGCCGGCGCGCCCTGGGGGAGCTGGATCATCGGATCGAGCGGCTGCGCGGGCGGATCGAGGGAGGGTCTGGCGAGGCCTGATCCGATTCTCCCAGAAGTCATTCGGTGGCCGCGAGCATGCGCATCGACAGCGGCCGCGCGATGCGCCACAGGCGACGATCGGCCATGAGAAACGGGACCCCCTCGCGACGTCGAGGGGGTCCCGTGATCGATCGGACTCGCAGCCGCGGAGCGGCCGCGGCGGCTGTGACTAGGAGCGGTTGACCAAGGGTACGTAGATCTCGTGCTCCTCCGGTGCCACATCCGTCGGCACGGCCGTCGGCTCGGGCTCCTCGGACGGGACCGGGGTCGGGGCCGAGGGGTCGACGTCGGCGATGCCCAGGAAGTTGAAGGTCTTGCCGGGGAAGACCTCGCTGATCTGGTTGTTGCCCATGCGCTTGACCAAGAGCTCGCCCAGGATGTCGCGGTACTCGATGGTGAAGGCCAAATCGCCGCGGTCGAGGGCGTCGGGCGAGAGGCCGGGCCAGCGGCGGGTGTAGACCTGGCCGCCGTTGATGCCGCGGCCGAAGGTGAACATCACGTTGCCGCGGCCGTGATCGGTGCCCAGGCCGCCGTTCTCGTAGGCGCGGCGGCCGAACTCGCTCATCACCACGATGGTGATGCCCTGGGTCAGCGAGCCGGGCTCGAAGCGCTCGTGCAGGTCGGTGATGAAGGCCGAGATGCCGCGGCTGAGCTGGCCCATGCGCGCGGCCATGTTGCCCGCCGTCGGGTCGCCGGCATTGACCTGGTTGGCATGCGTGTCCCAACCGCCGATGTCGATGCAGGCCACTTCCAGACCCACCTCGGCCTTGACCAGCTGGGCGATCTGCATCATGCCGCGGCTGAAGCCGTCACCGTCGTACTGCGCGCCGTTGCTGGGCGTGTAGTTGGTGTTGGCGATGGCGTCCTGCAGGAGCTCGAGCGCCGCGAAGGTCGACTGGCCCTGAACGTCGAGCCAGCCGTCGCCGCCGTAGAGCGTCTCGAGGTGCTGCTGGAAGCGGTCGATCTCGTTCTGCCGGCCCTGCAGGTGGAACTCGGCGATGGAGCGCAGGGCCACGGCCGGCACCGGTCCGCGCAGGCTGGCCTGCAGCTGCGAGCCCATGCCCACCGCGCGGAAGGGCGACTGGTTGCTGCTGGCCGCCGTGTAGAGGTGGCGGCCGATCCAGCCGTCGCTGCGCACCTTCTGGCCCGGTGTGCCGCGCTCCATGTAGTCCATGGCGTCGAAGTGGCTGCGGGTGGGGTCGTCCTGGGCCACGGCGTGCGTGGCGGCCAGGATGCCCTCGTCCCACCACTGCTTCCAGCCGCCCTCGCCGGCATTGGCCAAGACCGGGTGCATGCCCCATTGCTGGCCGTTGTCGCCGCCCAATTCGACCGCGCGGCGATTCTCCGAAGCGTCGGGGGCCGGGATGCCGACCGTCGGCCGGAGGCCGAAGTACTCGCCTTCGTCGTGGTAGGGGATCACCATGTTCAGGCCGTCGTAGCCGCCGCGGGCGAAGACGACCACCATGATGTCGCCGGTGGGCGCCTGCCCCTGCTTGCGGAAGGCCATGCGCGGCATCCAGCTGGGCCAGGCGGCGGCCCCGAGGGCCGCCATGCCGCCGCGTTCGAAGAGCCTACGTCGTGAGAGGGTCATGCTCGTGCTCCTTTTGGCCGCGTGCCTAGCGCCACTGGAAGTAGGGGCTGTCGAGGATCAGGGCGATGGTGGTCGGAAGACGGCTTGCCGCGGCGCCGGTCAGGGCCGCATCGGCCGAAGCGCCATCGCCCAGGAAGTCGATCAAGAGCTCGCGGTCCTGCTCGAGCAGGTCGCGATGCAGGAGTCGGTCGGACCAGAAGTCGACCGCGCCGCCGATGGTGTCGACGCTGGCCGGCATCTGCTCGTTGGGTAGGAAGCCCTGGACCATCTGCGCGCCGAGCGGGTTGTTGCTGCTGCTGCCGACGCCGCAGATCGAGAGACCGACGTTCCAGCGCGTCAGGATGCCGATGCTGGAGGTCCAGGCCTCCTTGGTGTCCGGATAGCCGTCCGGCGTCGGCCAGTAGAAGGGCACGTGGCCCATCGACTGCAGGGCGTAGCGCAGGCGGTTGTAGATCTGACCGCGCTGGGCCACGCTCAGGGGGAAGTCGTCGGCCGGCACGTCGGTCACGCGGAAGACGCGGGCCATGTAGTCCATCGGGCGCGAGAGGCGACCGCCGTAGCCGGCGAAGGAGTTGGCGAACTCCTGGCTGCTCAGGATGGTGTAGACCATCTCCTTGATGTCGCCATCGGTCCGGTAGTAGGTGTCGCTGACGCGCTCGACCAGCCCGGGCACCTGGCCCTGCGGATCGTCGCAGACGAAGCGCCGGACCATCTTGGTGGCCAAGAAGGGGCCGGTGGCCGGGTGGTTGCACAGGATGTCGATGACCAGATCGCCATCGGCCTTGAAGTTGTTGGAGGGGATGAACTCGCCCAGGACCGTCTTGACGCCGTTGTCGTGGTCGTTCTGGCGGAACTCGAACTCGCCCCAAGTCGGGCTGGTCTGGCCGCGGTCCCAGCTCCAGCCCGTGAAGCAGCGGGCGACCTCTTTGACGTCGGTCTCGGTATAGGGTTCGCCGTCCGTGGCCGCGCCGAGGGTGTGCAGCTCCATGATCTCGCGGGCGTAGTTCTCGTTGGGGTTGCCCACACGGCTGACGTCGTTGTTGAGGTAGTTGAGCATGGCCGGGCTCTCGGCGGAGGCCGTCAGCAGATCCTTGAACTTGCCCAGCGCGTGCTTGCGCACCACCTCGCGATCGTCGGCCGTCTTGAAGAAGCTGACGTTGTCGGTCTGGAAGTCCATCGAGAAGTGGTCGGTCCAGAACTCGACCATCACCTCGTAGAGCTGCCGCCGGCTATAGATCATGCGATAGAGGGTGGCCAGGGACAGTTCCTGGTAGATCTGACCCTGATTGTTCATGCGGTAGTTGGTCCAGATCTGGCGCGAGCTCATGCTCATCGTGGCCAGCTCTTGGTTGATCTTCTGCTCGACCGCGCTGTCGTCGATGCTTTCGTAGTCGAGCTGCTCCTCGATCCAGGCCATGGCGCCCTGCTGGCGCGCGGCCTCGACCTCGCCCGGGCGGGCGCCGAAGGCGGCGCGGCTGAGCAGCAAGGCCTCCAGGTCCGGCTCCGGCATGTCGGCGGCGGTTTTGGCCGTCCAGCGCAGCGGTGGCCGGGCGGCCACGGGCGCATCCGACACCAAGGGCACGGCGGAGGCCGCGGCGGCGGCGCCTCCCAACTGAATCAAACGACGCCTGGAGATGTCCATAAGCGCCCTCCCTTCGGGTGTTCTCGTGGCGGAAGCGAGCTTGGAGCCGGGGCCAGCCCGGCCGGTCGATGGTTCTGTATGATCCGGAGGTGGCCCCGAGATCGGTGGCCCGACTCTCTCGGCGATCGCGTCTCTTCCTTCCAACGCGGGAGCGCGGGATCGGGTTAGATCCGACCTGCGCGCAACCGCGTCAAACGCGAGCACTCACGCGAGCTTCGAGTTTCCGGCCACATCCCATGATACATGAAAGAGGGGGGAGATGTGCAAGTCGCTCCCGAAGAGCGGTCGCGTCGCGAAACGAAAGCCCGGGAGCGGATGGCTCTCGGGCTTTGGCATGGCGGAAACGGGTGGAGGAGGGACGGAGCGACTACTGCAGGTAGTTCATCAGCACCGCGCGGCGCCGCGGGTGGCGCAGCTTGCCGAGGGCTTCCTGCTCGATCTGCCGGATGCGCTCGCGGGTGAGGTTGAACTTCTTGCCGACCTCTTTGAGGGTATGCGGCCGGCCGTTGTCGAGCCCGAAGCGCAGGCGCAGGATGCGCGCCTCGCGGGCGGTGAGGCATTGCAGGAGATCGTCCAGGTCGGTCTGCAGCAGCTGGAAGGCCGCCTCCTCGAGCGGATCGGGCGAATCGCCGTCCTCGATGAAGTGGCCCAGCTCGGAGTCCTTCTCCTCGCCCACCGGCTTCTCCAGCGAGATGCTGCGGCGCGAGACGCGCAGCATCTGGCGCACCTTGGACTCGGGGACCTCCATGCGGGCCGAGATCTCGGCCGGCGTGGGCCGGCGCCCCAGGTCCTGCTCCATGGCCTGCGCGATGGCGAAGAGCTTGCGGATGCGGTCGCTCATGTGCACCGGCACGCGGATGGTGCGGCCCTGATTGGCCAGGGCGCGGGTGATGGCCTGCCGGATCCACCAGGTGGCATAGGTGCTGAACTTGAAGCCGCGGCCGTAGTCGAACTTGTCGGCCGCCTTCATCAGGCCCACGTTGCCTTCCTGGATGAGGTCGAGGAAGGGCACGCCCTGGCCGCGGTACTTCTTGGCCATGCTGATCACCAGCCGGCTGTTGGCCTTGACCAGATGGTCCCAGGCGGCTTCGCCGTCGATCCAGGCCCGGCGCAACTCGCGCCGCTCGCTCTCGGGCATCTCCTCGGGCGCCTCGTCCAGGAGGGCCTTGGACGCGCGACCGCATTCGATGCGCTTGGCCAGAGCCACTTCTTCCTCGCGGGTGAGCAAGGGCACCGAGCCCACCTCGCGGAAGTAAAGGCTGATCGTGTCGTCGCTGTCGATGCCGTCCAGGCTGACCGGCCGGGTGTCGACCAGTGCGTCGATGACGCTCTCCGGGTCGGCCTGGTCCTCGTCGCGGCAGAGCTCGATGTCGGCCGCGTCGAGCTGGCCGGCGATCAACTCGAGCACCCGCGGGTCCTCCTCGGCGATCGGAAGCCGCTCGATGACATCGCTTTCGGTGACGAAGCCACGTTCCTGTCCCAGGATGAAGAGCTGTGGAAGCGCTTCCGAGATGGCGGACTGAATCTCCTGCTCGTGCGCCAAGATGGCAACCGCTTCCTTTCGCTGATGATCGCCCGAGGCCGGCAACACGCGGGGCAGGGCGCGGCCCAAAAAAGGGACCTCGGTGGCAGGCGATCCGATGAGAAGGAATATACTGGCCGGGGGATTATACTCGCTGACGCGCACCTTCGTCAAGACCTCCTTAAGACTCCACCGGTCTGAGATTCCACCGGGCGTGCTATCATCCTCGGCATGATCGCCAGGCTGCGGGGAAGCGTGCTCGAGTTCGAGGAGAGCGCGGTGCTGCTCGACGTCGGGGGGGTGGGCTATCGGGTTCACCTGCCGGCGCTGCAGCTGTCCGAGCTCGGACCGCCCGGCTCCGAGGTGGAGTTGCACACGCACCTGCACGTCCGCGAGACCGAGATGGAGCTCTTCGGGGCGATCGACCGGGCCACCCTGGCCCTCTTCAAGGAGCTGCTCAAGGTGGGGGGCATCGGGCCCAAGGTCGCCCTCTCGGTGCTCTCGACCCTGGATGCCGGCACCCTGCGCCAGGCGATCGTCTCCGAGGACATCGCGCGGCTGACCGAGGTGCCGGGCATCGGCCGCAAGACCGCCCAGCGCATCGTGCTCGACCTCAAGAGCCGCTTGGAGGACGAGTCGCTCCCCTTGCCGGCGGGAGCGGGCAGCGGAGCGGCGGGGGCCGCCCAGGACGAAGCCCTCGAGGCGCTGATCTCCCTGGGCTACAGCCGGGCCGAGGCGCGCCGCGCCCTGGCCGCCATCGACCCGGGCCAGCCGGTCGAGGCGCGCATCATGGCCGCCCTGCAGTCACTCTCCGACTGAGGCTCCGCTCCGCGCCGGATCCCTGCATGTTCGCGCTCCGAACAAGGCCCGTGGCGGGTATCGCGGGATGGAGGCTTGGTGTATACTCTCGGGCGAGCGCGCCGGTTGGCGGCGTTCCGAAGCGACCGACATCACGCCATCTCAACGAGGAGATCCCGCGATGACCTATACGATCACCAACCTCTGCACGCGCGAGGGCGACTGCGTCGAGGTCTGCCCGGTCGACTGCATCGTGCCCTCCGGCAAGGGCACCGAGCTCTTCGAGAGCTTCCCGCTGCTCTACATCGACCCGGACGTGTGCATCGACTGCGGTGCTTGCGTGCCGGCCTGCCCGCCGGAGGCCATCTTCCCGGACTTCGAGGTCCCGGAGGAGCACGAGTTCATGACCGAGATCAACGCCAAGTTCTTCGAGGCGCTGGGCGCCCCGACCTGGGACTTCGATCTCGAGGAAGAGAAGGGTTTTCCCGAGGGCTGGCCTCGGCCGGAGCCTGGAACGCCCAGCTTCGAGGAGGACCGCAAGGCCTTCCTGGCCAAGCTGCCGGAGTCGCACCGCGGCGAGGTATAGGCAAGCCGAGGCCAGCGCGAGCCGAGCTTCCGATGACCGCGAAGCCCTCGATCAGAGCATCGACTGCCAGGGCAGGTAGGAGATCCAGCGCTCGATGAGGTAGGGCTTGGCCTCCAAGAAGACGTTGGCCTGGGCCTGGATGGCGTCCTCGACGGCGGTCCAGGGCTGGCCTTCCAGTTCGCGCAGCATGGTAGCCTTGCGCGCGTAATAGAGTGGCAGGAGCGAGAGGGCGACCTTGTCCGGGTCGCCCTCTCCGCGATTGTAGACCACCGCGAAGTCGCTGACGATGCGCGCCCAGTCGTCGACCCCCAGGCTGGGCGTCTCGTCTTCCAGCATCTTGTCGATCATCGCCCGCTGCTCGGCGTCGAGGATGCCCTCCAGGTTGCGTCGATCGCGCTTGACGCCCTTGCGAAAGCCGTCCCAGAGGGTCTGTCGCGTGGTGGGCACCGGCTCGGGGTCGAGATGCTCGACCTTGCCCCAGACGGGCACCGGCATCACCCGGCCGATCTCGGGCCAGACCCGTCGGTGGATGCTCATCAGGCGGAACATGGTTCCTACGATCTGCATGAACTTGGGCTCGAAGCCGACCGTCGGGTCCTTGAAGTCGTGCGTCTTGGTGCCCAAGGGGGCCTGGTAGAGCCGCCAGCCGGCGTTGATGGCCACCGTGATCATCCAGATGTGGATGCCGAAGCGCGCCACGTCGGTCTCCCAGACGTCGCGGGCCAGAAAGGTCTTCCACGAAAGCGAGGTCATGGCGACCTCGCCGCCCAGGGGCTGGCGCAGTTCGCGGCCGTAGAGCGCCCGGGTGAGGGGGTAGGCGATCATGTCGTTGATCGTCACCTCGTGCCGGTCACGGGTGTAGAGCGGGCAGACGAAGTCGGCCTCGCCGGCCAGGACGGGACCGAGCAGACGTTCGACCCAGTCGGGGCGCACCGAGCGCACGTCGGCGTCGACGATGGCGCAGGCCTTGGCATCCAGTCGATCGGCCACCTCGAGGATGGCGCGGATGGCATTGCCCTTGCCCGCCGTGCCGACGTAGGGCGCGATCAGGGAGCCGACGCTGGTCGGCAGCTCGGCCTTGCGCGCGATCTCGATGGTATCGTCGGTGGAGCCGCCGTCGGAGACGACCACCAGGGCTTGCCGGTCCGGAAAGTGGCGCTCCAGCCCCTCGCCGAGGGCGGTCATCACGTTGCCGATGGTGCGGCTGTTCTTGTAGGTCGGGAGACCGACCACGATGTCCACCGAGCGCCGGCCGTGGAGGCGGCGCAGCACGGAGGGATCGAGCGCGCTGTCGTTGTGGCTGTGCATCGAGCTGCGTCCTGTATGGGTCGTGGTTCCGGATGCGATCAAGGGCCGAGCAAGCGGGCCGTGGCCTCGGCGGCGGAGAGTCCGGCGGCCAGGTCGGCGCCCGCGCGGGCCCAATCGGCACGCCAGGCGGCCTCCCCGTCGACGAGCGTGGCCGTGCTGAGCCGCGTTTCCAAGAATTCGAGATAGGCTTCGCTCGGCGGGCTGTCCAGCCGATCGCTCAGGCTGGCACGCCAGCCCTGGAGCCTGGCCGGCAGCCAGCCCGCAGCGAGCACGGAGCCATCGGACAGGGCGTCGGCCAGCTGGCCGGCCAGGACCGCCGCCGCGGATTGGCGCTCTGGCGACGGGGTGACCACCACCAGGGCCCAGCCCCAGGCCAAGCTCGGCGCCGCCGCCTCCTCCCCGGGGAGCGGGCCCCAGGTCATGCCGGGGTAGCCGGCCTGGTTGGCCACCACCGAGCCGGCGTTGACCGCGGCCAGGCTGGGCTCGCTGGCGGCGAAGCGGTTCCATGCCGCGCGCGGGCTGTTGCCATTGGTCGGCAAGAGGATCCACCCGCCGGCCAGCCCGCCGGCCAAGCGCTCCATGGCGCTTCGCAGGTCGGGCTCGTCGATCTCGGGCAGGCGGGCCAAGTCGCCGCCCGCGCCGGCATAGGTCGAGAGCAAGGGGGCCAGCTCGGGCGGGCTGCTCCCGCCCAGCGGCAGGACCAGGTTCGCGCCCTGCAGGCTTGTCAGCTCCGCCCAGGTCTGGGGCGGCGGGATCTCGCGACCGATGGCATGCAAGAGGTCGACCGCAAAGGGGATGGCCCAACTCTGCTGGCCGCTTCCGGCCCGTTCGGCGGCGAAGGCGAAGCTGTTCTCGGCCCGCGCCTCGGGTTCGGGGAGCGTCTGCAGCAGGCCGGCCTCGCGCGCGCCACGCAATGCGCCCAGCGGCAGGACCGCCAGATCCGGCAGTCGCTCGGGCGCCACCCGGGCGGTCGAGGCCAGGAAGGCCTGGATGCCGGAGGGCCCATAGGCCGGCTTGACGACCACCTCGATGTCCCCGGCCGCAGGGATGCCGGCCAAGAGGCCCGAGACCAAGTCGCTGCTCCCCGGATCGCCCGGCTCGAGCGCGTCGACCCACCAGAGCGATCGCAGCGCCGGCGCGAGGCCGTCCGCGTCCTGTTCCGACGTGGCGCCGACCGCCTCCGTCGCCTCGACCTCGGGGGTGCCGGATTCGGCCGGGCCGGATCGGCAGCCGATCGCGGGCAGACAGAGCAGCAGGGCCGCGATGACCGCGAGGCCACCGGCGGAAGGCTTGTCGTGCGGTGCTTGCATGGGGTGGCGGGGGCGCCTCTGACGCGTTGAAGATGCCCTTCGTTCGAGGCAGGCCGCCCCGGAGGCATCGCGCCGCCATTATACATAGCGTCCGCGCGGAGCCGAAAATGCTTTACATAAGGGCGAGCCGTGCTACCCGTCGCCCGATCTCCACCGCGTAGTTCGTGCCCCGATCCCAGGGGTAGACCTGGGTCATCGATGCCAGGAACAGGCCGTCGATGGGCGTCTGAAGCGGCGGGATGCGCTCCGAGAAGCCGGTGTGGACCACCGGCTGCGCGTAGCGGGCCTTGCGCAGCCAGCTGCGCCGCAGCCAGCCGGGCTCGAAGGCTGGGTTGATGCGCGTCAGGGCCGGCAGCCACTCCGCCAGGATCTCGGTTTCGGAGAGATCGAAGTAGCGGTGATCCGGCTCCAGGTAGTCGCCGACGTAGACCAGATGCTCGCCGCCGTAGCGCTCGGCCGGCGCGAAGTTGGTATGCTCGACGCAGGCCAGAAAAGGGAAGTCGCGCTTGTCCATGCTCAGCCAATAGACCTCGTCCATCAACGGGCGGTCCAAGGACAGCACCGCGACCACCGCGCCCAGGTAGGGCAGGTTCTGCAGATCGGCCAGGTAGTCGCGCGGCAGCTCCGGCGCCATGCGCGCCAAGAGCTGGGGGCCGGTGGTGCAGATCACGCGATCGTGGTCGGCCTGGAAGTCCGCGGCTTCCAGCCGCAGTCCGCCGCCGTCCCGCGCCTCGATGCGCTGGACGGGCATGCCGTAATGCAGCTCGGCGCCCCGCGTGACCAGGGCCTCGGCCAGCCGATCGGCGAAGGCCTGGAATCCACCCTGGTAGTACATCAGGCGGGGCGTTCGCGACTTGAGCCGTGCCCAGAGCCAGCTCATCGGGATGCCCTCGGCGTGGCGGCCGAACTTGCCGGACAAGAGCGGCTCGAAGACGGTCTCGTAGGCCGGCCGGCCCATCCAGCGCCGCAGCCAGGCGCTGGCCGTCACCCGCTCCAGGGGCCGCCAGTCGGGCAGGATCTTCAGCCAGGCGATGCACAGGCCCATGCGCAGCCGGTCCAGGGGCGGGATGGGATCGAAGCGCAGGACCGGCAGCACGCCGTCGAGGGCGTAGGCGCGGCCCCCGACGAACTGGGCGGTGACCGGATCGAGGGTCAAGAGCCGATCCTCGGCGCCCACTTCCCGGGCCAGCCGCTCGATCTCCTCGTCGCTGGTGAACCAGTGGTGGTAGAAATGCTCGAGGGTCCAGTCCCAGGCCTCGTCGCGGTAGCCGGCCGCCAGCCCGCCCGGCCGGTCGCCGGCCTCGTAGATCCGCACCCGATGGCCGGCCTCGACCAACTCCCAGGCGGCGGCCAAGCCGGCGAAGCCGGCGCCGATGATGCCGATGTCCAGGTGCCGCTGGTTCATGCGTCGAACTCCTGGCCGCTCTCGCGCGCCACCTCGCGCCGCGCCTGGCCCAGGCTGAGGTGGGAGCGCCAGAGGTAGATGCCGCCCAGCAGGGTGATGGGCAACCACAGCGCCGCGTGCAGCACCAGGGTATAGGCCGAGGCGATGGCGTGGGGTACGCCGGCCGCGGTCAGGATGCGGATGCCCGGCAGGTCGAAGGTGCCCACGTGGCCCGGCGCGGCCGGGATGGTGGTCATCAGGTTGACCACGCCGTTCATCAGCATCAGGGTGAAGAAGCTGACCTCGAAGTCGAAGGCGTGCATCACGAACCAGTACTTGGCCGTTTCGAAGAGCCAGACCAGAACGCTGGTGCCGAAGATCATGAAGACCTCGCGGCCGCGGGCCAGGCTCTCCAGGCCGACCAGGAAGCGCTCGGCCACGCCCAGCGCGCGATCCTGCAGCCGGCCCGATGGCAGGGCCAGGCGGAGCAAGGGCGTGTAGATGGCGCGCGCGGTGGCCGGCCGAGAGGCCAGGGCCAAGAAGACGATCAGCGCCGTCAAGAAGAGCGCGGTGAAGCCGACGACCACGCCCCGATAGTCGTCCAGGCCGCCCTGCAAGTCGACCAGCGGCAGGGCGGCGAAGACGAAGAGCAGCATCGTCAGCCCGTCGAAGAGCCGCTCGATGAGCACCGTGGCCAAGCTCGAGCTGATGCGGATGTCGTACTCGCGCTTGAGCACGTAGCTGCGTAGGAGCTCGCCGGCCCGGGCCGGGTAGATGTTGTTGCCCATGTAGCCGATGCAGACGATCCGGAAGAGGGGGTACATCGGCACGTCGCGTAGGTGGCGCAGCATGTAGTGCCAACGCCAGGTGCGGGCCCACACGCCAAGGAAGTAGACCAGGATACCGGGCAAGAGCCAGCCGTAGCGCGCGCCGGCCAGCACGTCGAAGAAGTGGCCCAGCTCGAGACCGCGCAGGGCCAGGTAGACGAAGACGGCGCTGATCGCGGTGCCGAACGCGAGGCGCCAATGGGATCGCATGGATGGGCTCCGTGGAGCGAAGGGCGATGGGGGTCGATGCCGAGCCGATATGATACACCAGCACCGGGGGCGCAACATGCAGGCTCTCTGCCGCGCTGGACGGCCCTCCGGCACGACGGGGGAGGGCTCGACCGAGGCGCGCCCGACAACGAGAGACGCGGCCGGGTTACCGAACCCGGCCGCGTCTGACCGTTGTCACCGTCTGACCGTTGTCACCCCCCGCCGGGGGCGGGGATCAAGGAGCGGTGGGGAGCATCTCGCCGAGCACGCGCTCGACGGCCATGATGTGCGGATGGTAGGAAGGCTCGTCGACCGTCTCGCCGTCGCAGGTCCAGGTGCCGTTGTCGTAGGAGATCTCGTGCTGGCGATGATCGCCGTCGAGGGTGACCGTGAAACGGTTGAAGTGGAAGCGTCCTTGTTCCTGCGAGTACCGGGCCGCCTTCTCGATATTGCCGATCATGGAGGAATGCATCATCGGGAAAACCAATCTCCTTCGTGCGTGCGTACGGAAGGGCGGTTGCGGCGACCGCGGCCCGTCGCGCCGAGCGAACGAAAAAAGCGCGCGACGATGGCAGTCGTCACGCGCTCGGGTCGCTCGTTCGGCTGGGCCCTTCGGCCGCTGCAGTCAACATGCCCGCGAGTATATGCCGCGCCGGCAGCGGAGTCAAGGTGCTCTCAGCGCTCGGACTCCGGCTCCGGAGCGTCGTGGTCCCAGAGCCCGTAGAGCTCGCGCGCGGGACGGCCGGCCACCTCGGCCAAGCGCCGCGAGGCCTCCTTGGCACCCAGCCCTTCGGCCCGCATTCGGCGCAGTGCCGAGCGTGCGCGATCGTCGTCCCAGGGCTCGATCTCGACCTCCGGCGCGCCGGCGATCACCAGCGTCAACTCGCCCCTTGGCTCGCGCGTGGCCCATTCGGCGCGGGCCTCGTCCAAGCTGCCAAACCAGAGCTCCTCATGGCGCTTGCTCAGCTCGCGCGCCAGGGCCAGCTGCCGATCGCCGCCGAGCAGCGCGGCCAGATCCTTCAGGCTGGCCCGGAGTCGGTGGGGGGCCTCGAAGGCCACCAAGGTGTCGGCTTCCTCGGCGACGCGCTTCAAGAGGGCCTGTCGTTCGGACTGGCGCCGCGGGAGAAATCCCAGGAAGCGGTAGCGATCGGCCGGCAGGCCCGAGATGGACAGCGCGGCCGTGACCGCCGAGGGCCCGGGCAGCGCCCGGACTTCGTGGCCCCGCGCGCGGGCCCGGGCGACCAGGCGGGCGCCGGGGTCGGAGACGGCGGGTGTGCCGGCATCGCTGACCAGCGCCAAGTCGCCCGAGTCGAGTCGATCGGCCAGACGCTCGATCTGCTCCGGCGGGCTATGCGCATGGCAGCTGAGCAGCTCGCTGCGGATGCCCAAGTGGCTCAGCAGCTTGCGGGTCACCCGGGTGTCCTCGGCCACGACGGCTTGGACCTCGGCCAGGATGCGGCCGGCCCGCGGCGAGAGGTCCCCGAGGTTGCCGATGGGGGTGCCGATCACGTAGAGCGTGCCGATGATCCCGCTCCTGGTCTCGGGTCCCGGCTCGTCTGGTCCGGGTCGGGCCGCGAGGCACGGTCGTCACCGTCGTCGCTTCTTCGGTCCGCAACCTCGTCCGCCCCAACCGGCTCCTCGCCCGTGGCCACCGGCCGCGCCGGATCGGTGATCCACTCCGACCAGGAGCCGGCAAAGAGGCGCGCGCCGTCCAGGCCGGCGTGGGCCATGGCCAGCAAGTCGTGGGCACCGGTCACCCCGGAACCGCAGTAGGCCGCCACCTGTCGGGGCGGGATCCCCTCCAGCAGCGTGTCATAGTGCCGGCGCAGTTCGTCGGGCGCGCGGAAGCGGCCCTCGGGATCGAGGTTGTCGGCGAAGGGGGCCGAGCGGGCGCCGGGGATGTGGCCGGCCACCGGATCGATGGTCTCGTTCTCGCCCCGATAGCGGTCGGCGCCGCGCGCGTCCAAGAGCCGCCCGGCCGGATCGGCGGCGATGGCCGCGGCTTCTTCGGCCGAGACGACCATCTCCGGCCGCGGGCGGGGCGTGAAGCGCCGGGGCGGCCGCCGCTCCCGGCCGCTCCGGACCGGAGCGCCGGCCTCCAGCCAGGCCGGCCAACCGCCGTCCAGCACCGCCACCGCGTCGTGGCCCAGCCAGCGCAGCAGCCACCACAGGCGGGCCGCGAAGGCGCCGCCGCGATCATCGTAGGCCACCACCTGCACCCGCGCGTCGATGCCCCAGCTCCCCAAGGTCTCCGCCAGCCGGTCGACCTCGGGCAGCGGATGGCGGCCCGTGACGCCGGGGCGGATCGATCCGGATAGGTCGCGATCCAGGTGGGCATGGATCGCGCCGGCCACGTGCGCCTCCAGGTAGGCTCGCTCGCCGGCGCCGGGGTCGGCCAGGTCGAAGCGGCAGTCGGCCACCACCCAGTCGGGGTCTTCGAGCCGGGAGCGGAGGGCCTCGATGCCGATCACGGTGTCATGGATCATGGGCGCGTCTCCGGGAATGGGTCGGCCTCGCGTCGAGGCATGGGGACATCCGGACGATCGACCATATAATATAGCGCTCGCCCGAGGTGCGGCGGATCCGCTGACGGAGGCCGCGCCACCGACTCGCCCCGCGCGACCTTCCGTCTCCCGACGGACGGGTTCGGCGCGGGAGCCCGACCCCGGCCCGGATGGCGACCCCATGCACATGCTTCGGATCCCGACCTTCGAACCTTTGCTCCCGCGCCTTGGCGTCGGTTTCGCTCTCCTGCTCCTCCTCGCGGCCTGTGGCCCCGAGCCGGCTGGCCCGGAGCCCGGGGGCGACGACCGCGGCGCCGCGATGGAGCCGGGCTCGGCCAGCTCCGGCCGAGCGGCGGTCTTTGCCGAGGTCGCCGGCGAGTCCGGTTTGGACTTCGTCCACGACAACGGCATGTCGGGCCGGCGCTGGTTCGTCGAGATGATGGGCGCGGGCGCGGGCCTCTTCGATTACGATGGCGATGGCGACCTGGACCTCTACCTGATCCAGGGGGGTCCGCTCGAAGGTGCGGCAGGCCAAGACGCCCCGGCGGCCGGCGACCGGCTCTACCGCAACGACCTCGAGGCCGGCGGCGGCTGGCCGAGCTTCGTCGACGTCACGGAGGCCGCGGGCTTGGCCGGCGCCACCGGCTACGGCATGGGCATGGCCACCGGCGACTACGACGGGGACGGCGACATCGACCTCTACCTGGCGAACTGGGGTGCCAACCAGCTCTGGCGCAACGAAGGGGATGGAAGCTTCCGCGACGTGACCGCCGAGGCGGGGGCGGGCCTGGATGATCCGGGTTGGTCGGTCGGTGCCAGCTTCGTGGACTACGATCGCGACGGTCGGCTCGACCTGGTGATCGTCAACTACGACGACTACGACCTGCAGCGGCATGTCGATTGCCATTCGCCGCGCTCGGGGCGGCTCGACTACTGCGGGCCGCAGAGCTATCCGCCCCAGCCGGACCGGCTCCTGCGCAACCGCGGGGACGGCAGCTTCGCGGACGTCAGCGCCGAGAGCGGGATCCTGGCGGCCTACGGCCCGGCCTTGGGCGTGGTCGCGGCGGATCTCGACGCGGATGGCTGGCAGGATCTCTTCGTGGCCAACGACGGGGCGGAGAACCAGCAGTGGATGAACCAGGCCGGCCAGCGCTTCGTCGACCGCGCGCCGGCCATGGGCACCGCGCTCAACCGTGACGGCTTGGCCGAGGCCAGCATGGGCGTCCTGGCCGAGGACTTCGATGCCGACGGGGATCTCGACCTCTTCCTGACCCACCTCGAGCGCGAGTCCAACACGCTCTACCTCAACGACGGCACGGGCTTCTTCGAGGATGCGACCCGGCGCTCCGGTCTCGGGCCGCCCAGCATCCCCTACACCGCTTTCGGCGTGGCGGCCCTGGACTACGACAACGACGGCATCCAGGACCTGGCGATCACCAACGGCGAGGTGCGGATCATCGACGAGCAGGCCGATGCGGGCGATCCCTTGCCGCTTCGCCAGCCGAAGCTGCTCTTCCGCGGCCTGGGTGACGGCCGCTTCGAGGACGTCACGGCCGCCGAAGGCGGCGAGCTCTTCACCCGGCCCGAGGTGGGGCGGGGCATGGCGGCCGGCGACATCGACAACGACGGCGACACCGACCTCTTGCTGTCCCACAACGGCGGTCCGGCCTGGCTGCTGCGGAACGAGCTGGGGCAGGATGCCGCCTGGATCGGCCTGCGCTTGCTCGATCCGTCCGGCCGGCGCGACATGCTCGGGGCTCGCGTGGGCCTGTTGCAGGGTGGCCGGCCGGTGGCCTGGCGCCGCGTGGCCACCGACGGGAGCTACGCCTCGGCCCGCGATCCGCGCGCGGTCTTTGGTTTGGGCGATCGTTCGGAGGTCGACGGGATGGTGGTCCATTGGCCCGATGGCGCCGTCGAGCGCTTTGATGCACGGGAGGCCGGTCGATACCATGACCTGGTGCAAGGTGCAGGTCGACCGGAGGGAAGCCGGTAATGCGAAGGCTCCCCTCGCCGGCCGGCCTGTCGCGCTCGGCCCGCCTGCTGCTACTGCTGCTCCCCTTCATGGTCGCCTGCGCCCAGACGGCGGCCCCGACGCGGGTCGATCCAGGCATCCGGCCCATAGACCTGCCGGACCTGAGCGCGCTCGAGCCCGACGTGCGCGGGCAGATCGAGGCGGCGCATCGCCGCTTCGAAGCCGCGCGGACGGCTTCCGATGCCGATCCGCAGGCCTTGGCCGCGGCGGCGGGCGAGCTGGCCATGGTGCTGATGGCCTACGACCTGCCGGCGGTCGAACAGGCCCTGGCCCAGGCGGAGGCGCTGGCTCCCGATGATGCCCGTTGGCCCTACTATCACGGGCAGTTCTTGCGCCTGGCCGGCCGTGCGGCCGAGGCCGAGGCCGCCTACCTACGCGCGCTGGAGTTGGACGATGACGATCCGGTGACGCTCCTGCGCCTGGCGCAGGTGCGCCTCGAGCAAGGTGACCTGCAGGGCGCGTCGAAGGCGGCGGGTCAGGCGAGTCGCGGCGCGCCGGATCTGGCCTACGCGCATGTTCTGCTCGGCCAGATCGCGGCCGAGTCCGGGCGTGCGGACGAGGCGGTGGAGCAGTTCGAGCGCGCGCTCGAGCTCGAGCCGGAAGCCGACCGTCTCCACTACCTCTTGGCCCAGGTCTATCGGCAGCTCGGGCAGATCGAGTCCGCCGAGGCCCATCTGGCCCGGCGCGGCGAGCGCGGCCCTCGACTGCCGGACCCGCGCTCGGCCGAGCTGGCGCAGGTCAAGCAGGGGGCCAACAGCGAGCTTCGGCGGGGCAATGCGCTCTTGGCGAGCGGGGAGTACCAGGCAGCGCTGGCGGCCTTCGAGGCCGCCCTGGCCAGCGAGCCGGAGAACGTCCAGGCTCGCTTGAACCTGGGCCTCGCGCAGCTTCAGTTGGGGCAGACCGGCGCGGCGCTGGAATCGGCGGAACGCGCGGTACAGCTGGGCCCCGAGGACATGGAGGCCTGGCGCGCGCTCGGCGCGATCCGCGCGGCGGCCGGCGAGGTGGATGAGGCAGGCGAGGCCTTCGACCGTGCGCTGCAGCTGGCGCCGGAGGATGCGAGGGCCAACGAGGGCATGGCCGACCTACTCCGCGGCGCGGGCGACTGCGCGGCGGCCCTGACCTACTACGACCGGGCCATCGAGGCCGATCCGGCCACCGCGCTCTTGCACGTGCGCCGCGCGATGTGCCGATTGCAGGCCGGCGATCCTCGCGCGGCCATCGAGGGGCTCGAGACGGCGCGCTCGATCCTGCCCGAGGACCGCAACGTGGCCGATGCGCTGGCCCGCTTGCTCGCCACCCAGTCCGAGCGTGACGGCGGCGACGCGCGACGGGCGCTCGACCTCGCCCGCCAGACCGCTCGCCGATGGGAGGGCGTCGACATCCTCGAGACCCAGGCCATGGCCGAAGCCGCCGCGGGCCGCTTCGAGGCGGCCGCGGGCTTGCAGCAAGAGGCGATCGAGCTGGCCGCGGTCCAAGGTCGGACGGAGTGGCGCGATGCCTTGGAACGCAACCTCGAGCGCTACCGCGCCGGCCGGCCGGCCACCGAACCCTGGCCGGACTTCATCTACCTGCGCTGATCGAAGGCTCACCGCTCCGGTCGCGCAATCCGACCGAGTCCTCAGTCGGCATCAGCGGGTAGCGACATGGCCTCGGCGATGCGCGCGACCTCGTCGGCGGGAAGGTCGGCGATGACCGAGTAGATGCGGCACTCCTCCTGCCATTGCAAGGAGTGCAGGCCCTCGCGGAAGGGGGGCTCGAAGGCATAGGCGCGCAGGCCGCCCCGCGTGGTGGTCTTCTCGTGGGGCTCGACCGGATCGACGAAGGGTTGCGCGCGAGCCATTCCGATGATCGAGATGGCCTTCTCGCCTCCCGATTGGTCGCCGATGTGGTAGATGATGCCGATGGTCGACTGCTTGAAGGCGCCCTGCATCGCGGCGTTGTAGTAGGCCTTGATGAAGCGGGTCTCGTCCGGGAAGGTGGCCGGGTCCGGGAAGAGCATGGAACTCGCCAGGACCTCGCGCGCCTCGGCCTCGGTCGCGAACTCGGTCAGCCCCATGCCCAGGGCCTCGGTCTCCTCGGTCTGGCAGGTCGGCAGGGTTGCCACGTCGATGGTGGGGAGGGGCGTGCCCGCTGCGTCCGGCGCCTCGGTGACCTCGACGCCCTCGCGGCATGCGGTCAGGCTCGAGAACGCAAGCAAGACACCGACGAGCGCTGCCAGGTGCTTCCGTCTTGATAGCGGGTGTCGATTCATGATGTGCTCCATCTGGGTCCTCGGGTCGGTCTGCTGCGACTTCGGGTCTTCCT
>CAZJWJ010000048.1:0-15750 GCA_964549495.1 uncultured Anaerolineales bacterium
GGCCCCGCCGGCCGTGCCCGATCCCGGCATCCGGCGTCAACCCGGCGCGCCCGCGCAGCCCGAGCCGCCCAAACCCACGCGCCCGCCGGATCCGACCCTGGCTCCCCGGCCGACGGCACCGCCCCTTCCCTGAGCGCCGGCTCACGAAGCAGGCTGCTCCGAGTACGACCGGGCCGGTCGCGTGTGGGCGCGATCGGCGTCCACTGGATGGAGACCGGGCGCGGGCCCGCCGGCGCCTCAGCCCACGAAGCGGCCGACCACGGGGCAACGCGACAGGGTCTCGAGGCCATGCGGTGCGTCGTTCAGCTCATCGGTCAGATCCTGCCCGGCCCAGTGAAGGTTGCGGTGTAGGCCTTGGCGCCATTCGGGACTGCGGCTGACATCGTAGACCCAGCCGCCACAGGCCACGTAGGCGCTGCCCCTGCTGCCATCGTGACGGGCCAGACCGGCCGCACCGAAGCGGGGGAGATCTTCGGCTGGCTTCAAGCGGCCGGCCCTTCGGCCTCTTTCGATCCCCCGTCGACGGGCCCCTCGAAGCTGCGCGGCCGTGCGCCCGGCCCTTCGTAGCGAGAGAAGGCGACCACCGCGTTCTGCCCGCCCAGTCCGAAGGAGTTGGACAGGGCGACGTAGGGCGATGCCTCCCGCGCCCGATTGGGGACGTAGTCCAGATCGCATTCTGGATCGGGATGCTCGAGGTTGATCGTCGGCGGCAGGACGCCGTCGCGCAGGCTCATGATGGTCGCGATGCCCTCGACCGCGCCGGCGGCGCCGAAGAGATGGCCGATCATGCTCTTGGTGGCGCTGACCGGCAGCTGGTAGGCGCGCTCCCCGAAGAGATGCTTGATCGCCAGGGTTTCGGCCACGTCGCCCAAGGGCGTGCTGGTGGCATGGGCGTTGACGTAGTCGACCCAATCGGGCTCGAGTCCGGCGCTGTCCAGAGCGGCGCGCATGGCCCGGATGGCTCCTGCCGCCGTCGGATCCGGTGCGATGCGATGGTAGGCGTCGTTGGATGCGCCGTAGCCCAGGACCTCGGCGTGGATGGGCGCGCCCCGCTCGAGCGCGCGGTCCAGGCGCTCGAGTACGACCAGGCCCGCGCCCTCGCCGCCGACGAATCCGTCGCGCTCGGCATCGAAGGGCCGGCTGGCGCGCTCGGGCTCCTCGTTGCGCCGGCTGAAGGCCTTGCCCACCGAGAAGGATGCCACCGATAGCTCGCAGAGGCCGGCCTCGGTGCCACCGGCCAGCATGAGCTCGGCGTCCCCGCGCAGGATGACCTGCGCTGCCTCACCGATGGCCTGGGTACCTGCGGCACAAGCGGTGACGCAGGTGTTGTTGTAGCCCAGGAGGCGGAACTCGGCCGCCAGATGATAGGCCGCCATGTTGCAGGGCGAGGTGACGATGTAGAAGGGCGAGATGCGCATTCCCCCGCGTTTGCGCATCAGGTCGACCGCGTCCTGCGTCACGTCCAGGCCGCCGACCGCGGTGCCCATGCAGACCCCGGCGCGTTCGCTCTCGAGCTCGCGGCTCAGGCCGGCATCCACCAGGGCCTGGTGGCCGGCCGCCAGCGCGAGCTGGCTGAAGCGCCCCATACGACGCAGCTCGCGCGGATCGACGAACTCGGGTGGCTCGAAGCCCTCGACGATGCTGGCGATCCAGGTGGGGTAGGCGCGCGCGTTGTAGCGGTCGACGGCCGTGATCCCGCTGCGCCCGGCGCGCACATGGGACCAGAAGGTCTCCAGATCGTGCCCCAGGCTGGTGATCAAGCCGATCCCGGTGACGACCACGCGTGATTCGGCGGGCCGCTCGGCCCTCGCCTCGACGAAGGCTCGACCCGTCGTCAGGTCAGACATCGTAGGACTCCCCTTCGCGGGCCAGATCCACCGGCACCGGACAGCGCTCGCGGGCCGCGCGGAGCAGCCGCTCGACGCCGAAGGCCTCCACGTAGTGGGTCAGCAGCAGTCGCTCGACCCCGGCGTCCGCGGCCAGCCGGCCGGCTTCGCCGGCGCTCATATGTCCCCAGGAATCGGGGGCTTGATCGCGAACGGCCAGGGTGGCCTCACAGAGCAGCAGCTGCGCGCCCCGGGCGAAGTCGACCAAGTCGGTGTCCGGCCCACCGTCGGCGGTGTAGACCAGGCTGCGGCCCGAATGCCGGAAACGCATGGCCAGGCAGGGACGATAGTGCCGGGTGAGGTGCAAGTCGATCCGAAGCGCCTCCAGTTGCAGGTCTCGCTGGGGGTCCAGCGGCCGCCACTCGATCCAGCCATTCCAGAAGCCCTCCGGGTCGAAGACGCGGCCCAGGGCCTCCATACTCTCGATGGTCTCCGGCAAGGCCAGGACCGGCAGCGCGACCTCGCGACCGGCGCCCGGTGCATGCGCCAGCGCCTGCCGGATGTTGATCAAGTCGAGGCAGTGATCGGGATGATCGTGGGAGAGGAAGATCGCTTCGAGCGAGTGGAGCGGCCGATGCTCGAGCAAGCGACCGAGCACGCCGCTTCCGCAATCGAGCAGGAAGGCGCGCCGATCGATTTCGAGCAGGTATCCACTACAGGCCCCACCAGGATTGGGCTGCACGGGGCCGGAGCCCAGGACGGTCAGGCGCACGATCAGGACGTGCCGGCGTGCGAGTCGACCAGGGATCGGGCCGGACCGGGACCGTCCACCGCGACCTGACCCCAGACCTCGCGCGGCCAAACGCTCAGCCAGGCCTTGCCCACGATGCGGTCGACCTCCAAGCCGCCACCGGCGCCACTCCAGGTGCGCGAGTCGTTGCTCCGGGCACGATTGTCGCCCAAGACGAAGACCTGGCCCTCGGGCACCGGATAGGGCCCGTAGTTCGAGTCGTCGGACCAAGGCTGCCAGGGCTCTTCGAGCAAGCGTCCATCGACGAGAATGCGCCCGGCCTCCATCTCCACCGTCTCCCCGGGCAGGGCGACGATGCGCTTGATGAAGTCCTTGCCGGGCTGATCGGGCGAATGGAATACGATGACGTCGCCTCGTTGCGGCTCGCCCAGCCGATAGGCCAGTTTGTTGACCAAGAGCCACTGCCGATCGACCAGGTTCGGCTCCATGCTGGCCCCCTCGACGATGGTGTTCTGCAGGGCGAACTGCAGCACCAAGAAGAGCACCGCCGCCAGAACGACGGCCTCGATGACATCGCGCAGAATGGCGCCGAGGCGCGTGGGGCGGCGTTCGGGAATCATGGCCGGCGATTATAGAGGAGCCGGCCGGCGAGGCAAGCCCTGCCCCGGCCGTCCGCTGGCCCGGCGGGCCTTCGAGCGAGCTACCCGGAGGCCCGCCTGAAGCAGCGCTGGCGCGAGCTCACGCCCCCCCCGATTCCTCGATGGCAAGCCCGTCCGCGGCATCCGCCGGTGGCAGCGGAGCCCCACAGTAAGGGCAATGCTGGAAGTCCGGCTCCAGCACCGAGTTGGCGCAAGCATCGCAAACGCGCAGGGGAGGGCCGTCGTCCGATTCGGGCTCGACGAATCCGTAGCGGATGCGCGTCAAACGCACCAAGGACCGCATGGTCAGGTAGAGCGGGGTGACGAAGGCGAAGAAGACGAAGATCGCCACCAGGCAGTCCATCCCGCCGGCGGGGATCAGCGAGTTCGCTTGGGCAGGAAGAAATGGCACGTTCTGGCGCTCCTCGATGAACCGTCAACGATAGCGTTCCCGGACGCACCGGGCTAAGCCATGTGGACCCAGCGGCCGGCCGCCCGGTATAATCTCGATCATGAAGCAAGCCCTGCGCCGTTTCGAGTCCGCCCTGCGTCAGCTGCTGGAAGGTGCTATCGGAGGCCTGTTCGGGACCCGGACGCAGCCGGTCGACCTAGCGCGGCGCCTGGCCGAGCACATGGAAGACCAGCGCACGGTCGGTGCCGGGCGCAGCTACGTCCCCAACAACTTCAGGGTCTACCTCGCTCCGGAGACCCTCTCCAAGTTCGCCGCCTTCGAATCGGGTCTTGAAGATGATCTGGCGGCCTATCTGGGCGGTCGCGCCGAGGAGTCCGGACTGCACTTCGTCGGCCGCGTACGGGTCACCTTGCTGGCCGATCCGCAGCTGCGCAGCGACCGCATGCGCGTCGAATCGGATCTGGTCGATCGGCGCGGCGTGGTCCTCCAGGAAGGGGGCCAGCAGACGCAAGCCATGCCCTTGCCGGCCTCGGAGGCCCCGGCCGGCGCCCCGGCCATGCTTCTCGAGGCGGGCCGCCGGCGCCTGTCGCTGGCCGGCCTGCGCCGGCTGGAGATCGGCCGCGCCCTGGACAACGGCTTGATCCTGGATTCCTCCTCGGTCTCGCGTCACCATGCGCGTTTGACCCAGCGCGGCGAGCATTGGACCGTCGAGGATCTCGGCAGCACCCACGGCACCTTCGTCAACGGCCAGCGCGTCCAGTCCAGCGTCCTGCGACCGGGAGACCGGCTGCAGCTGGGCGAGCAGATCCTGAGATTGCTCGATCCCTACGACGCGTCCTCGGACGAGGCGGCCCAAGCGGGCCCGGATTCCGGATGAGCGCCGCCGAGTCCCAGCTCTTCTTCGCCCGGGCCTTGCTGCTCATCCTCCTCTACAGCTTCGTGGGCGCGGTGGCCATCCTGCTCTGGCGTGAGTTGCGCGCCGCGCGGCGCCTGCCGGCCGAGGCCCGCGGCCGGGGTCCCGGCGCCCGCTTGATCGTATTGGACGGCGGCCAGAGCGATCGGCCGGCCGGCACGGCCTTTTCCTTGCCGGAGGTGGCCGCCATCGGTCGCGACCTCGATAACCAGCTGGTCTTCGTCGACCCCACCGTCTCGGGCCGGCATGCGGTGACCAACCTTCGGGATGGGGCCTGGTGGATCGAGGATCTGGGCAGCACGAACGGCACCTTCGTCAACGGCCGCACGGTGGAACCCGGGCGCCCCGCCCTGCTGCGCTCCGGAGACCTCCTGCAGGTGGGCGGCATTCGACTGCGCCTGGTGGCACCCGAGGCCTCCTCGTGAGCCAGCAGCTGGCCCGTTGGGGCCTGCGCGTCGACGAGGCCCTGCTCCTGCTCTTGGCCGCCGGCATCACCTTGGCCGCCGCCCTCCCGCGTCAGCTGCAGGACGCGGCGAGGATCGACCTCGGCGCCCTGGCCGCGCCGCTGTCCTTGATCGCCATCTTCCTGCTCATCCACGCCTCCTTGCTCCTGCGTGCCTGGCGCGCCGACCCGCTGATCCTGCCGGTGGTGGCGGTGTTGATGGGTCTGGGACTGTCGCTGCAGCAGCGACTGGCGCCGGCATTGGCCGGCCGGCAGCTGGCCTGGCTCCTTCTGTCCGCGGCGGTGATCGGCCTGGCCTGCCACGCGCCCTTGCCCTGGCGCAGCCTCCGCCGCTACCGCTACACCTGGGCCGCGCTGGGTCTGGGCCTGGTCGCGGTCACCCTGGTCTTCGGGCGCAGCGCGGTGCCCGGCGGCCCGGCCCTGTGGCTGGGCATCGGCGGCTTCGTCTTCCAACCGGCCGAGGTGCTCAAGCTCCTCCTGGTCGTGTTCCTGGCCGGCTATCTGGCCGACAAGCGCGAGCTCTTGGTCGAGAGCTCGCTGCGCCTCGGCCGCCTGCGGCTGATGCCCCTGGGCTACCTGGCGCCGCTGGCCGTCGTGCTCGGCGCGAGCCTGGCGCTCCTGGCGGTTCAAGGCGACCTTGGCGCGGCCTTGCTGCTCTTCGCCATCACTTTGGGCATGCTCTACCTGACCAGCCTGCGCGCGTCCTACGTCCTGGCCGGGCTGACCCTCTTCGGCATCGGAGCCACGATCCTCTACCGCTTGCTGCCCATCGTACGGCTGAGGGTCCAGATCTGGCAGGATCCGTGGAGCGATGCGCAGGATGCCGGGTATCAGTTGATCCAGGGGCTGATGGCCATCTCGGCCGGCGGCGTCACCGGCAGCGGCATCGGTCTTGGCGCGCCGACCAGCATCCCGGCCGTACACACCGACTTCGTATACGCCGCCATCGTCGAGGAGCTGGGCTTGGCCGGTGCGGCCGCGGTGCTGCTGCTCTATGCGATCCTGGTCATCCGCGGGTTGCGAGTGGCCGCGCTGGGGCGCCAGCCCTATCTCCAGCTCCTGGCCGGCGGCCTGGCCCTGGCCCTGGGTGTCCAGACCCTGGTCATCGTCGCCGGCGTGGTCAAGCTGATCCCCTTGACCGGTATCACGCTGCCCTTCCTGGCCCACGGTGGCAGCTCTTTGGTGACCAGCTCGGTGGCGGTCGGCCTGCTCTTGCGCCTGAGCGCCGAGGCGGCATGAGCGACCCCATCGGCCGCGCCGCCATCCGGCTGGCCGCAGCCATGCTCTTGGGGATCTTCTGCGTCTTGGCCGGCACCTTCTACTGGGGCTTTCTGCGCGCGGACGACCTGACCTCGCGGGCCGACAACCAGCGGCGCATCACCTTCGACCGCCGGATCGCCCGCGGCCGGATCCTGGATCGCGCGGGGCGGATCCTGGCCGAGACCCGTCTGGAGCCCTCGGTAGTGGTGGCGGAGGACGCCCGGCAAGCCGAGGCCGCCCGCCGGCACTACCCCTATCCTTCGGCCGCACCGGTGGTGGGCTTCCAGACCTGGCGCTACGGGGCCGGCGGGGATACCCGCGTGACCTACGGGATCGGCGGGGCCGAGGCGGCCTACGATCAGGCCCTGCGCGGGGATCTAGGTCTTTCCATGCGCCAGCTCCTGGCCTCGCGCGTCCTGCACCGACGGCAGGAGGGGCACGACATCCAGCTGAGCCTGGACGCCGAGCTGCAAGCCTTCGCGGCCGAGCAGATCGGCGCGCGCGAGGGCGCGGTCGTGGTCCTGGACGTCGACAGCGGAGCGCTGCGGGCGATGGTCAGCCTGCCCTCCTTCGACCCGGCGCGGCTGGACGAGGCGGGCGCAGGCGCCGGCCCCGAGCCGGCCCTGCTCAACCGCGCCACCCAGGGTCTCTACACGCCCGGATCGGTCTGGAAGGCGATCATCCTCGCCGCCGCGCTGGAGGAGGGCCTGACCAGCCCGGATACGGTCTACGAGGACGGCGACCGGCAAGAACGTTTCGACGGCTTCGCGGTCGCCTGCAACAACAATCCCGCGGGCGTGACCCGATTCGACCTGGCGCATGCCTTCGGCTGGAGCTGCAACCTGACCTTCGCGCGGCTCGGGGATCAGCTGGGCGAGGTGCGCTACCGTCACTATGCCCGGCGTTTCGGCGCGGAGGCCACGATCCCCTTTCCCCTGCCGGTCGCCCAAAGCCGGCTCAGCCCGGAACTGCCCATGCCGCGGGCAGAGCTGGTCAGTGCGGCCTTCGGCCAAGGCCAGACCCTGGTGACCCCCTTGCACATGGCCCTGGTGGCGGCCGCCATCGCCGGCGATGGCAGCTTGCCGGTGCCCTGGCTGTTGGCCGACGTGCCGGGCCAGCGCTGGTCGGCGATGGCCGATGAACGCGGCAGCTGGCAGCGCGCGGTCTCGGCCGAGACCGCGGCGCAAGCCCGCCGCATCATGGTCGTGGCCGCCGAGGAGGGCTACGCCCGCTCGGCGGCCCAGGCCGGGGGTATCCGCCTGGGGGGGAAGACCGGCACGGCCCAGCTCGGCGGCGAGCAATCCCCGCACAGCTGGTTCATCGGCTTCGCGCCGGCGGAAGAGCCTCGGCTGGCCATCGCCGTCTTGGTCGTCCACGGCGGCGAGGGCGGCGCCGTGGCGGCGCCCATCGGCGGTCGGGTGCTGGCCCGGGGTCTGGAGCTGGAGCGGGCGGCCACGTCGTCCCAAGCTCGGCGCTGAGCGACGCGCCGGCAAGCGACTTCAGAGCCATGGTCTCGAAGCAGGGTCTGTGCCTCCAAACCGGCCTTCACGGGTGCTCACTCCCACTCGATGGTACCTGGGGGCTTGGAGGTCAGGTCGATGGCCAAGCCGCTGATGTCCGGCAGCGGGAGCAGCTCGGCGCGCAGCTCGTCGAGCAGGGCATCCGGCAGGCGGTAGGGGCGGGCGGTCATGCCGCGGGCCGAATGGATGGGTCGCAGGACGATCATCTCGCGCCCGCGTCCGTCGATCTCCAGCGGCAGGAGCACGGTCGGGCATTGCCAGATCTCGTCCTCGATCCCGTGCCGGCGCAAGCCCTCGGAGACCCGCGCATCGGCCTCGCGCAGAAGATCGAGGCGCTGGCGCGTCATGCCGGCCGGCAGGGGCCGCGCCGCGCTCGGCGAGCCCGGGGCCAGGTTCCAGATGCAGCGGTTGATCCCGTCGACCCCCTTGAAGATCCGGCCGGCCAGACCCTGCAGCCGCTCCCAGCTGGCCGGCCCGGAGATCATCACCGGATGCTCGTAGACCCGCAGATCGGCCTTGACGCCCACCGAGCGCATCGGGAGGGCCAGCAGGTCCAGGCCCTCGCGTGCGGCCATCGCCTCCAAGGCCGGCTCGATGACTTCGAAGCCGCTGCGATCCGCCTCGCCTTCCCAGCAGAGCAGGCGCACGCCGAGGCCCGGACCGGGGAAGGGATGGCGCCACAGGGCCTCGCGCGGCAGCCCCAGCCGCTGGCCCAGCTGGCGAACCTCGACCTTGTAGAGCTCGGCCAGGGGCTCGACCACCTTGCCGGCGGCCATCATCTCCTCGATGATGGGCACGCGATTGTGGTGGGTCTTGATCACATGCGCCCGCTGGCTGCCGCCGGTCTCGATGGTGTCCGGGTAGATCGTGCCCTGGGCCAAGAGGTCGTCCTCGATCCCCAGCCGCCGAGCCTCGCGCTCGAAGACGGCCACGAAGGTATCGCCGATGGCCCGGCGTTTGGCTTCGGGCTCGGTCAGGCCCTCCAGGGCCGCCAGGAAGTCGTCGCTGGCATCGACGAAGCTCAGGCGCTCGCCCAGGCCCAGCCGACCGAGCATCTCGAGCACCGCGCGGCTCTCGCCCTTGCGCATCAGACCGTTGTCGACGTGGAGCAGGCGCAGCCGCTCGGGCCCCAGGCTGCGGCCCAGCAGGACCGCCGCGACGGTCGAGTCGACCCCGCCGGAGACCAGCAGGAAGACCGAGCGATCGCCGACCTGTCGCCGCAGCGTCTCGGCTTCCTCGGCCATGAACTGCTCGATGCTCCAGGTCGGCCGGCAGCCGCAGATGTCCAGCACGAAGTTGGCGATCATCCGGCTGCCACGCGGCGTGTCGTCGACCTCGGGGTGGAACTGGAAGCCGTAGCGCCGCAGCGCATCGCAGGCGATGACCGCGTTGCGGTGCTGCACCTCGTCGGAGCCGTCCAGGCTGGAGTAGGCCAGCTCGACGAAACCGGGGCCCAGGCTGGCCACCGAGTCGAAGTGGCTCATCCAGACCGGCTCCACCGGGTCGATGCCGGCCAAGAGCGGATGCTCCACCAGACGGTGCAGGTCGGCCGCCCCCCATTCGCGCCCGCCGTGCGCGACCGCGCCGCCGTACTGCTTGGCGATTTCCTGATGGCCGAAACAGAAGCCGAGGATGGGCAGCTCGAGGTCGAAGATGGCCTTGTTGTAGTCCGAGTCCTCGCCGAAGGCCGAGAGGCTGGGGCTTCCCGAGAGGATGATGCCCCGATAGCCCTCGAAGGCCTCGATGGGATCCTCCGGCTGGCGGATCTCGGCCAGCACGCCGATGTGACGCACCTTGGTGGCGATCAGATGCGCGTACTGGCCGCCGAAGTCGACGACGGCGATCTTGTCGTGGTTCACCGGGGCTCGCTCCCCTCTCCTCGCGCTCCGGGCGAGCGCGGCGCAAGAGTATGCGACGGCCGGCCGCGCTCCGGCAAGCTTCGGGATCGAAGGCGGCCGGCCAAGACCCGCAAGCTATAGCCCAGGTGCAGGGGATAGAGCAGCGGCCAGGCCGGTGAGGCGGCCAGTTGTGGATGGCGATCGGCCAGCTGCCAGCGCGATGGCCAGAGGACGGCCCGCCAGAGCAGCCGCCGCTCGCCGGCGCTCTCGGGCCAGATCCGCGGGATCTCCAGGAGCTCGCGCCGGCGGTCGCCGCGCCCGAATCGGCCCAGGGCATCGAGGTCCGAGTCCGCCAGCCAGGCGCGCAGGGCCGGCGAGGTCTGCATCGAGAGCACCTCCAGCCAGCCGACCGGCGCCCGGATCTCCCCGTAGCGCTCGGCCAGGGCCATGGCGGGCCAGAGGAATCGGGCCTGCCCCGGCCGGCCGGCCAGCGCCGCCAGCGCCTGCCAGCCGGCCGGATCGATCCGAGCCGCAAGGCGCTGGAGGTCCAGCAGCTGGATGCCGCGAAGGCGTCGCGATAGCACGTCGACGGTGGCGTGCGCGGCCAGGAGGGCCAGCTGCCAGGTCGCCTCGTCGACCCCGGCCACCCAGGCCTCCGTCTCCGGCTCCGCCGCGCGGACCGGGCTGAGATCGAAGTCGATGCCCCGAAAGGACTCCACCACGCGGGGATGTAGCTCCACCGGACGCGGGTTGTCGGGATGCTCGCCACGCCAGTCGACCGGCCGTCGGTTTCCGGGCTGTAGCCAGCGCCGATGCTTCCAGCTGCGGGATTCGGGCTGGTAGCCAAGTCCAGCCAGGGTCGACTCGGCGCGAGGCCTGTCGGCAGGCGCGACCCAGAGGTCGATGTCCGCGCGGGGCCGGCAGTCGGGTTCTGGATAACAGCGCGGTGCCAACCAGGCCCCCTTGAGGAAGCGCCATCGTAGGCCCTGGTCATCCAAGGCCCGACCGAGCCGCTCGGCCTCGGCCCGAAGCCGGCGATCGCGGGCGCGGCAGCGCGACACGGCGTCGGTCAGCTCGGCCAGCAGTTCTGCCTGCAGCCCCTCGCCCAGATCCTCGGGAAGTCGGTCGGCCAGGCCCGGCTCCAGCTGGCAGGCCAGCCCGTGCCCCTCGGCCAGGGCCGGCAGGACCCTCCAAGTCTCCAAGTCGACCCTCGGTGCCGCCGGATGCCGGCCCATCGCCCGGCCCATCAGCCACTCGGTCATGCGCACGCGCTGGACCGTCGGCAGCTTCGCCACGCCTTCCAGGCTACCCTGACCAGAGCGGCCACGAGCGGTGTCCGGAGATCGTCCCGATTGCATTCGGCGCCTCCAATGCCTTGACCCTCCGGATTGCGATTCCTATGATTCCACGGTCCCACCGCGTGAGACCAGGCGCGTCGGAAGTGCCACTCGAGGCCCGCACTTCGAACGCGTCCCGTCTCCAAGACGTAATAGTGTCCGACTTGTGGAGGTCTGACTCAGGACGCCGCTTCGCTCGATCGTCGATCCCCAGTCGGCGAGCCATCGAGCGTCGGGCGCTGGCGAAGGATCTGACGGATCATTGGAACGGAGCCAATCGTGAAGCCTCGCACCGGATGGTCGAGCGTACTCTTGGTCGGCTTGATGATGCTGACCGTCGCCTGGTCGATCGGGGCCGCCCAGCCCGCGCCCGGCGTGGGCATCCTGACCCCGGTGGTCATCGGCGGAGTGATGCTGGGCGCAGTGCTCGGATCGCAGCTCTGGATGCCGGCCGGCTTGGCCCACGGCTGGAGCATGGTCTTGGGCCTCTTGACGACGGTCTTCTTCGCCGCCGGCTCGCTGACCGAGTTCCCATCGGCCCCCGGCGAAGCCATCGCCGAGCTGGGCCGTTTCGAGCGCATGGAGCTGGTGCGCGACTGGTACCTGGCCTGGATCGAGGTCCAGCGCGGCCAGACCGACATCTCGGCCCTTTCGGGCCTGGTCCCCGGCGACAGCAGCGATCTGGCCTACCTCTTCTTCGCGGTCACCATGGCCCTGCTGCTGTGGCTGCTGGCCTACATCTGCACCTGGTTCATCGTGCGCTACCTCAGCTGGTGGGGCGCGGTGCTGCCCAGCGGCTTCGCCTTGGTCTTCAATCTGACCAACACCCGCATGCAGGACGCTTTCCTGCTCTACCTGAGCTTCTTTCTGCTCTGCGCCTTCCTCCTGGCCAGCCAGACCTTCCTGGCCATGCAGATGCGAGACTGGCGTCGCGAGCACGTCGGCTACGGCATGGACCTCGGCTTCGATCTCCTGCGCGACGGGCTGGTGCTCAGCGTATTGGCCCTCGCCTTGGCCTGGCTGCTCCCCTCGGAACTCGACCGCGGAGAGCTCCAACAGGCGGCTCGCCGCCTGGCTCGCGAACCGCAATCCCGCATCTCGCGCCAGATGCAGCAGTGGTTCCCCAATCTCAGCTACCCGGTCCGCGGCGGGGGCAACACCTTCGGACAGGAAATGGGCCTCGGCGGCTCCATCGAGCTCGGCAACGAGCCGATCTTCGACGTGCGGGTCGAGGGGGATGTCCTGCCGCGCTACTGGCGCCAGGCGGTCTACGATCGCTACGACGGAAGCGGTTGGCAGCGCGGGGCCGAGGACCGCCGGGAGGCCGGCGCCGACCAGCCATGGCGCAGCCAGGTGGCCCCCGCGCAGCCGGTGACCCAGACGGTGACCACCATCCATACCAGCACCAGCCAGCTCTACGCGGCTCCACAGCCGCAGCGCTTCAGCATCCCGGTGCGCGCGGAGCTGGCCGGCGGGGGCATGGACGCGCTGACCTTCGAGAGCCTCGAGGCCTTGCCGCCCGGAAGCGAGTATCAGGTCGTCTCGCTCATGCCCTCGGTAGACCTCGGCAGCTTGCGCCAGGCATCGAGCGAGGATCCGGACTGGGTGCGCGAGCGTTACCTCCAGTTGCCGGATACGATCACCGAGCGCACCCGGGCGCTGGCCAACGACCTGACCGCCGGCCAGACCAACCGCCTCGAGAGGGTCCAATCCCTCGAACGCTACCTGCGCCAGATCCCCTACGAGGAGCAGATCGGCAGCCCACCGGAAGGACAGGACCGGGTCGACTGGTTCCTCTTCGACGAACGACAGGGCTACTGCGACTACTACAGCTCGTCCTTCGTGGTCATGGCCCGTTCGATCGGCATCCCGGCCCGCGTCGCGGCCGGCTACTCCCGCGGCAGCCTGGTGGGAGACAGCCAGGTCTGGCGGCATCGGGCTTCGGATGCCCACACCTGGCCCGAGGTGTATTTTCCCGATCACGGCTGGATCGAGTTCGAGCCTACTGCCGCCGATGCGCCGATCGCCCGGCCGGCCGGCCTGGAAGCGGAGAATCCGGCGGCGGACGGTCCGCTGCCAGGAGAGTTGGGCGAGGACATGCTGCCCGACGAGCGGTCGCTGGAGGACTTGGTGCCCCAGCGCGATCCTGGTGCGGCCGGCGCGCTGGAGCCGGCCGGCTCCGAGGGACCGAGGCTACCCGTTCTGCCGCTCTTGGCCACCTTGGCCGCGCTGGCCTCGGCCGCCGGTCTGGGCTGGCTGGTCTTCGAGCGGCCCTTGCGCGGCCTGAGCCCGGCGGCGGGCAACTTCGCACGCCTGGCGCGGCTCGGGCGCTGGCTGGGCATCGGCCCCCGGCCGGCCGATACGCCCAACGAATACGGCCGGCGGGTGGCCTCGATCATCCCCGAGGGCGCGGGCGAGGTCGAGACCATCGTCCAGGGCTACGTCGGCGAGCGCTTCGGTCGGCGCGCCAGCCAAGCCGAGGGCCAGCGGCTGGAGCAGGCCTGGAAGCGGCTGCGAGCCCAGCTCTCGCGGGCGGCAGCCCGCCTGGGATGGGCCCGGATCAAGCGCTGATCACGCCCGCCGCGACCTCGATGCTCGGTGGCCGATGTCCCGGATCTGGCCTCGAGCGCTTGCGTCATCACCGCGCCCCGCTATACTCGCCCGGTCGAGGACCGCTCGATGGCCGACCGCGCCGAGGGAGGATGAAGATGCGCCGCAACCGATCCGCAACATGGCTCGCTAGCCTGCTCTTGCTGCTCACCATGGGACTCGCGGCCTGCCAGGGCCAGGCGGGCGAGGAAGCTTCCGAAGCGGAGTCCCCTGCCGTCGAGGGCTCCTCGACCGAGGGACAGGACGCGAGCGAGCCGGATGAGCCCGCGCTGGACGAAGAATCCGAGGCAGCCGGCGATGCGGAGAGCGATACCTCGGATGGCGAGACAGCGTCCGACGTCGATACCCGAGACGCCATCGCCACGGTCAACGGCCAGGCCATCGCGCTGGCCGATTTCCAGCGTCAGGCCTTCGACACACAGCGCTACCACGTCGACCAGGGCGGCATCGATCCCAACACCGAGGATGGCCAACGCAGGCTGCTATTCTTGCGCCGCCAGGTGCTCAACGACATGATCGACCAGGTCCTGATCGAGCAGGCGGCCGAGGACATGGGCGTGGTGGTCGAAGCCGACGAGGTCGAGGATCGCATGGCCGAGTTCATCGAGGAGCTCGGCGGCGACGAGGCCTTCGAGACCTCGCTCGAGGAAGCGGGCACCACCCGCGAGGACGTCTTCGAGATGGAGCGCGCCAGCCTCGTCGGCCGGCGGATGCTCGAAGAGATCGCCACCGACGTGCCCTCCACCGCCGAGTTCTTGCGCGCGCGTCACATCCTCTGCGCCAGCGCCGAAGCCTGCCAGCAAGCTCGACTGCGCATCCAAAGCGGCGAGGACTTCGAGACGGTGGCCGAAGAGGTCTCCGAGGACGAGACCTCTCGCGAGCGGGGCGGGGACCTGGACTGGGTCACCCGAGGCATGCTGCTCAGCAGTCAGCTGGAGGAGGCCATCTTCGGCCAGCAACCCGGCCAGCTCTCCGAGGTGGTCGAGACCGACCTGGGCTACCACGTCATCGAGGTGGTCGATCGGGATGCCGAGCGCGAGTTGCCCGAGGCCCAGCGCACCCAGCTCAAGGAGCGCGCGCTGCTCGAATGGCTGGCCGAGCAGCGAGAGGAAGCCGACATCCAGATCTTCGTCGAGGATCTGCGCGAGGAAGCCGGCTAGCGCTCGGCTCGATCCCTTCGATCCGAAGAGCTCAGGAGCTGACACCGATGGAGATTCGATGGCTGGGTGCCGACCGCTTGCTGCTCGAGGGCAAGCAGGCCACGGTCTTGATGAGTTCGGGGCTGGACGATGCCGACGGGCTGCCGGTGGACGTCGACATCCGCGTGCTCGGATTGCCGACCAGCAGACCGGCCGGCAACCGACCATCCTCGTCCGGCTTTCTGATCGACGGCCCCGGCGAGTACGAGGTCCAGAGCGCCTTCATCATCGGCGTGCAGGCCCTGCGAAGCCCGGCCGACCGCCAGCCGACCGAGGAGGATCGCTGCCAGGTGACCAACGTGGATCTGGAGGGGCTGCGCGTCTGCCACCTGGGCGAACTGGGTCGCAAGCTGACGCGCGACCAGGTGGAGACCCTCGGTGAGGTCGACATCCTGGCGCTGCCCTTGGCTAGCCTGACCCCCGCGCTGGCGGCCGAACTGGTCGCGCAGCTCGAGCCGGCCCTTGTCATCCCGCTGGCCGACGGAGCCGACGCCGAGATCCCGGCGGGCCTGACGGCCACCTTCCTCGAGGAGATGGCGGCCGATCCCGAGCCGGCCGAGAAGCACCTGCGGGTCGAAGCGGCCCGCCTGCCCGAGGAGCCGACGGTGGTTCGACTTCGTGTCACGCCCTAGAGCGACCTCGCAAGCCGGATGACGGCGCCTCGCGAGCCCCGCCGAATGGCGGGCGATCGGCGCTCCTTGGACGCCATCCTCTTCGATGCCGGGCTGACCCTCTTGCGCAGCGCGACGCCGACTGCTCGCATGGCCCAGCAGGTCTTGGCCGCCCGGGGCATTCCCTTCGAGCCCGACGCCTTGGACGCGGCGATGTTGCGCAGCGAGGCCCATCTGGAGCAGCGCTGGCATCGCGGCGATTGGTGGGCGACCGAGTCGCAGGTGCGCCGGCTCTTCCTGGAGGCCTACGCGGTCGGGCTCTCTCAGCCGGAGATCCTGGGCGATGCCGACGAAGGGATCGAGAGCCTGGCC
>CAZJWJ010000048.1:15760-38944 GCA_964549495.1 uncultured Anaerolineales bacterium
GAGCGATGTACGATGCCTATGCCGACGTGGCGCATTGGGCGCTCTACCCGGATGTCCGCCCCACCCTGGACCGTCTGCACGAGGCGGGCTTGGTGATGGGCGTGGTATCGGATTGGGGCCATGGGCTGGAGGCCCTGCTGCTCGAGCTCGGCCTGGCCGAGGACCTGGCGTTCGTAGTGGTGTCCTCGCGTCTGGGCATCTCCAAGCCCGATCCCACGGTCTTCCACATGGCCTTGGACCGCATCGGCGTCAGCGCCGATCGAGCCCTCTATGTCGGTGATACTTATGTCAAAGATGTGTTGGGCGCGCGGGCGGCGGGTATCCGGCCGGTGCTGCTGGATCGTCAGAACCGCGTCCCGCAGGCCGACTGCGAGGTCATCGGCGACCTGCGGGAGCTGATCCCGCTGGCGCTATAATCCCCGGCGCCCCATCCATTCGAGTCAGCCAACCAACCCCAATCGCGCCGGCCGCCGGCCGGCACCAGGAGACGCAGACATGACCTGCCCATCGATTCGGAGCCTTCATCGCTCGATCGGCTTGGCCACCTTGATCGCGCTCGCGATCGTCGCTTGCGAGCGCGGCGACCCGTCCGGGACCGCGACAGAGACCGGCCTCGCGTCGCCGGACTCGAGCGCGGAGGCCGGCGGCCAGCCGGAAGGCATGCAGACCGCGGCCCCCTTGCAGTCCGAGACCGAGCCGGCCGGCACGGCCCGGCCCACGGCCGAAGCCGCGGCAGCAGCCACCGCAGCGGCCGCGGCCCTGCTGCCGCAGGTCATCGACAGCTGGGGCCAGCCCGGCAGCGAGCCCGGCCAGATGACCTTGCCCTTCGACGTCGCCGCGGACGGTCAGGGCCACCTCTACGTCAGCGACTCGACGGGAGTGAGCAAGTACACCGAAGAAGGCGACTTCGTCTTGCGCGTCGGCGAGGGCGACCTGCCCATGGCCGAGGGCCTGGCCGTCGGGCCGGACGGCTTGCTCTACGTCTCGGGATACGGCGCCCTGGTGCGGGTCTACGACGCCGAGGGCCGCCTGCAAGGCGAGATCGGCCAGGCCGGCGAGGGACCCGGACAACTGCTCGAGCCGACCGATCTGGCCTTCGATGGCCAGGGAAACCTGCTGGTGGCCGATGCCGGCAACCGCTACCTGCTTCGCTTCTCGCCCCAGGGCCAGCTGCTGGGCAGCATCGGCGAGCCCGGCGAGCAAAGCGGTCAGTTCACCGCCCCGCGCAGCGTGGCGGTCGATGCCGAGGACCGCATCTACGTGGGCATGGGCGATGACTTCTTGCTCCAACGCTTTTCGCCAGATGGCAGCTACCTGGACAGCTTCGGCCAGGGCAGCCTGGACGAGACGCTCTTCCGCGTCGGTGGCGTGGCGGTCGACCCGGAGATCCCCATCGCCTACGTGTCGCAGTCCGTGGGCCACAAGATCCAGGCCTTCGACATGCGCCAGGATCCAGCGCGGCTGCTCTGGGAGCTGGGAGGTCGCCCGGGAATGCGCCGCGGCGAACTCACGGGCCCGACCGGCTTGGACTTCTCGGAGGGCAAGCTCTTCGTGGCCGACACCAGCAACCATCGGATCCAGGTCTTCGACGTCAGCCAAGTCGGCCGCTCGAGCTTCGACGAGTAGCCGACCACCCGCGCGCCGTCGGGTGCATCGCCGATCCGATCGCCCGCGCGCGGGCTTTCCGAATGGCCGCCGAGTCCGGGGGAAGTTCCCCGGACCGGCGCGAAAACCCCCGCCCGGATCCGGGCGGGGGTTTCGATCTTTGGGCGAGAAGTCCGCCGTGACGGTCTTTCGCGGCAGTCCTACCGCTTGGCACGCTCCTTGCACCTCGACGGGCACCACAGGAGCGAGCCCCGATGCTCAGAACCGAAGGACAAGTCCCCGGTCCCACCGATCATGGCCGCGGACACCGCGAAGCATGGCGAGCGGCTGACGAGGCAAGAGAGACCCAGGCTCTAGAAAGGGATCTCCTCTTCCGCCAGCTGCCCGTCTCCATCGCCGTCGGAGCTGGAAGCGCCGCCGGAGAAGCCATCGGCTTCGGCGAAGTCGGGCACCGAGGCGGAATCGCCAGGGCCTCCGAGGAACTTGACGATGTTGCCGCGCAACTCCCAGGAGTAACGCGTCACGCCCTGCTGGTCTTCGTACTGGCTGGTCCGGATCTCGCCGTCGACCAAGACGCTGCGGCCCTTCTCGAGATACTGGTTGCAGATTTCCGCCTGGCGCCCGAAGACGCTGACCCGGAACCAGGTAGTCTCCTCGTTCGGGTTGCCTTCGTTGTCGGTCCAGCGACGGTTGGTGGCCACCGGGAAGTTGGCGACCGGGGTTCCACTGGCGGTGTAGCGAAGCTCGGGATCGCGACCGAGATTGCCCACGATGACGACGCGCTGATACATGATCCACTCCTATCTGTTTGGGGATCGTGGGTGACATGCGATACTAGAATAGATGTTCTAGTCGCGACTCCAGTATACCCAGCTTCGACCGCTTGTCAATCCCTTCGGATGCACAAAGCGGCCGATTCGAGCCGGAGATTTCTTAAAATTCGCCCCGATGGGGCGTCAGGGGGTTGTGTTGGAGGTTACCGTCAAGTAAAATGGTCGTCAGGTGGGGATTTGTGGGGACTTGTGGGGATCGATGGTATCGGATGCCCGGAATTCCCTCCCCAGATCGGCCATATCGGGACAGGCGACCATGTTCTTCGGCGAATCCGAGCACAATCTGGACGACAAGGGACGGATGATCGTGCCGGTGAGGCACCGTCCGGCCTTCGACGACGGGCTCTTCATCACCCGCGGCCTGGAGAGCTGCCTGTGGATCTTCACCATGGAGACCTGGCAGCAGATCACCGAACGGCTGGCCGACGCGCGGATGATGAGCCACGACGCGCGCCAGCTGGAGCGCCTGCTCTACTCCGGTACCGAGGCCAATCTCGACAAGCAGGGCCGGCTATTGATTCCGGCCAGCCTCCGCGGCTACGCCGGCATCGACGAGAACGACGTGGCCGTGGTGGTCGGCGTCAAGAACCGCCTCGAGCTCTGGAATCGCGAGCGGTGGACTTCGCTGACCGCCCGTCTCGGCGAGCAGGGCTCCGACTTCGCCGAGTCGATGGCGGAGCTGGGCATATGAACCCGCCCGCGGAGACGACGCGTCACGAGCCGGTACTGCTCGCCGAGGTCTTGCAGGATCTGGCACCGCGCTCCGGCGGCCGCTACTTGGACGCGACCCTCGGCGGCGGCGGTCATGCCCGGGCCATCCTCGAAGCGTCGGCACCGGAGGGCCGCCTGCTGGGCCTCGACCGCGATCCGGCGGCTCTCGAACGCGCCCGCCTGACCCTGGCCGATCTGATGCCGCGATTGCGACTGCGGCAGTCAGGCTTCGACCATCTGGCGGACATCGCCAACGAGGAGGGCTTCGAGCGCTTCGAGGGCGTGCTCTTCGATCTGGGCATCTCCAGCGATCAGCTGGACGATCCCGAGCGCGGCCTCAGCTTCCTGCGCGACGGCCCGCTGGACATGCGATTAGATCCGGGCCTTCCCCGCAGCGCGGCCGACCTGGTCAACGAATTGGAGGCCGCGGAGCTGGCCGATCTGATCTACCGCTACGGCGAGGAGCCGGCCAGCCGGCGCATCGCCGCGGCCATCGTATCGGCCCGCCCGCTGGGGCGGACGCGCGAGCTGGCCGAGGTGATCGAGCGCGCCGTCGGCAGCCGCCGGCCGCGAGGGCGCCGCGCCATCCACCCGGCCACCCGCAGCTTTCAGGCCCTGCGCATCGCGGTGAACGACGAGCTGGGGCAGATCGAGCGGGCCCTGGAGCAGGCCATCGATCGGCTGAGCATCGGCGGCCGGCTGGCCGTAATCAGCTTCCATTCGCTTGAGGACCGCATCGTCAAGCGCCGTTTGCAGCAAGCCGCCAGAGACTGCATCTGCCCGCCGGAGCTGCCGGTCTGCGTCTGCCAGGACCGACCGCGACTGCGGCTCTTGCACCGCAAGCCGGCCCAGGCCTCGGCCGAGGAGATCGAGCAGAACCCGCGAGCCCGGAGCGCGAAGCTCCGTGGCGCCGAGCGGGTCGCCTAGTCCCTTCGAGTATGCACCCAGACTGATCATTTTCGAGCCTGCCACCCGAGTCCCGTATTTTGAGGAGAACCGATTCATGAGCCAGCGCAGCCAGTCCGCCGCACCGCCGTCGAGCCCATCGAGCATCGCGACATCCGAGGCCAAGCACCGGCCCTGGGGAGCCCTGATCGCCCTGGCGGCTCTCGCGACCTTGGCCGGGCTCGTCTGGCTCGGCCTGTCGAGCCGGCTGGCCGACACCGGCCGCCAGATCGCCGCCCTCGATGCCCGTCGCCAGGCCCTACTCGAGCGGCGCGTCGCCGCCCTGGTGCAGCATGCCGAAGCCACCAATCCGCGCCACCTCTTCGATCGCGCCGCGGACATGGGCTTCGTCGCCGCCGGCGCCGAGCAGCTGGAGCGCTTGCCGGTGCGCGACCCGGGCGCCCTGCGCCATCCGGACTCGCCGGACCTCGCGCCCCTGGGGATCGCCCGCCTGGCCGGCAGCCACGACGGCACGCGCATCGAGCCGGCCGACGTCTCCTCGGTGCTGATGTCCCTGGGCGCGGCGGCTCCCGCCAGCGCCGACGAGACCGAGTCCGGCGAGGGCCGCTAGCGTGAGCCCGAGCAGCGCGCCCTTCTACCCGCGGCTGGGCATCCTGGCCACGGTCTTCGCCACCGTGATCGCCGTCCTCGGGCTGCGCCTGGCCTGGCTGAGCACCGCGCAGGCCGTGGATGTCGGCGGAGCATCCTGGACCCAGATCCCGGCACCCCGCGGCAGCCTGTGGGATCGGCAGGGCGAGCTCCTGGCCACCAACGCCTTCGTCTACGAGGTAGGTCTGGACCTGGCGGCCGCCGAGCGCTGGGCGGATCTGCCCGAGCTGAGCCAGCAGGCCTCGAGCGCGCTCGGCTTGCCGGCCGGCGAGCTCGTCGACCGCATGGGCCGGGCCCTGGAAGCTTATCGGGCCGATCCGGGCGCCCCGCGGTGGATCCGCTTGGCGACCGAGGTCCCGATGCAGCACAGCGATTCGCTGGAGCCGCTGGTCGACATGGGCGTCACGCTCAAGCGGATCCCCCGTCGGGTCTACCCGCTGGGCGCGGACATGGCGCACCTGACGGGCTTCATCTACGAGCATCACGACCCGGACGCGGAGCCCTCGGCGGCAGGTGAGGAACCGGAGCTTCGGGGCTCGGGCGGCATCGAGGCCAGCTACGACGAACAGCTGGCCGGGATCGACGGCCAGCTGGCCGGCTACTTTGGGACGCGGCCCGGCGACTTTCGGCCGGCCCGCGCAGGCAGTGACCTGCGCCTGACCATCGACCGCGACATCCAGGTGGCCGCGGCCCAAGCCCTGGCCCGCACCGTCGAGGCCCAGGATGCCGAGGGCGGCAGCGTGGTCGTGCTCGACCCGCGCACGGGCGCGCTCCTGGCATCGACCAGCCTGCCCAGCTTCGACCCTCAGAACCGCGGTGACGCCGCGGCCGAGAGCTTCGCCGACCCGGCCGTCAGCGCCATCTACGAGCCGGGCTCGGTGATCAAGGCGGTGACCCTGGCCGCGGCCATCGCCGCCGGCGCGGTGGAGGCCACCAGCCACTATCAGGACGAGGGAAGCATCGAGTACGCGGGCTTGACCATCCAGAACTGGGACCATCTGGGCCACGGCTGGATATCGATGCGCGAGATGATGGTCAACAGCCTCAACGTCGGCGCGGTCTGGGCCGCCTCGCAGCTGGGCCGCGACGGCTTCTATGCCGCCATGACCGACTTCGGCTACGGCCGGGTGACCGGCATCGACCTGGTCGGCGAGGTGCCGGGCATCTTGCATCGCCCCGAGGACGAGGGCGATGCCTGGTACGCGGGCAACCTGGCCACCAACGCCTTCGGCCAGGGCATGTCCGCCACGCCCTTGCAGGTGGCGGTGTCCATCGCCACCATCGCCAACGACGGCCTGGCCATGCAGCCGCACGTGGTGGCCGAGCAGATTCCGGTCGGCGGCCTGCCCTTGCGCATCGAGCCTCGCGCCACCGGCCAGGTCATCCGGCCGGAGACCGCCCGCTCGCTGCGCGCGCTCATGCAGGCCGTGGTCGACGACAAGGCCACCCAGGCTGCCATCCCCGGCTATAGCGTCGGCGGCAAGACCGGCACCAGCCAGATCGCCATCCCCGGCGGTTACGATGAAGAGGGCACCATCGCCAGCTTTGCCGGCTTCCTGCCGGTCGACGAGCCACGGGTCGTCATCCTGGCCAAGGTCGACCGCCCCGAGGCCATCCGCGGCTCCGACGTCGCCGCCCCGCTCTTCCGCGAGGTCGCCGAGGCCGCCATCGCCGCGCTCGACATCCCGCCCGACCAGCCGCTGGGCGGCTACGGAAGCCAGCGATGAACCTCTCGCAGCCGGCGGTCGCCCTCTACTACCTGTTCTTTCCGCTGGCCTTCGGCTTCGTGATCACCGTCCTGATCACCGTCCCGCTCATCGGCTGGCTGCGCGAGCGGCAACTGGGCAAGACCATCCGCAGCGACGGGCCGGATCATCAGGCGAAGGCCGGCACGCCGACCATGGGCGGGATCGGGATGCTCGTCGCCGTCATCGTCCCGGCCGCATGGATGGCCAGGACCTACGGCCTACAACCAGACGGGGAAGGCCTTGCCAAGTCGGGCTACCTCCTGGGACTGGTGGTGGTGGCAACCCTCGTTTTCGCGGCGCTCGGACTGTTGGACGACCGGCAAGGGCTCGCCAGGAAGCGAGGAAGCACCGTGGGCATCGGTCTTTCCGCAAGGCAGATGCTCGCATGGCAAGGCCTTGCAGGCTTGACGCTGGGATGGCTAGCCACGCGAAGTGAGGTGCCTACTTGGATGGGCTTGAGCACCGCACCGACATGGCTCGTCATCATCCTCTTCGCATTCGTCATCGTCGGGACCGTGAACGGCGTCAACCTCAGCGACGGCCTCGATGGCCTCGCGTCGGGGTCGATCGCGCTGGCGTCGGCCACCTTCGGCCTCATCGGCCTGATCGTAGAGGGACGGCTGCAGGATCGATATCCGATCAACGAGGTCTCGTGGCTGCTCTCCGAAGGCGCCATTCCCTTCACGAGCACCCTCACGGGAATGATCGCGCTGGCGTTGGCCGGCGCCAGCCTCGGCTTCTTGGTCTTCAACCGCCACCCCGCCAAGGTCTTCATGGGCAACGTGGCCTCGATGGGCCTGGGCGGGGCACTGGCGATGCTCTTCATCGTCAGCGGGCTGTGGTGGCTCCTGCCGATCGTCGGGGCGGTCTTCGTGGCCGAGGTGGTCTCGGATCTGATCCAGATCGGCTACTTCAAGTGGTCCGGGGGCAAGCGGATCTTTCGGATGGCACCGCTGCACCACCACTTCGAGCTGGGCGGGATGCACGAGACGACGGTCGTGCGGCGCTTCTGGCTGGCCGGTCTGATCGCCGGCCTGGTCGGCATCGCGGTCGCGGTCTACGCGATCGACCGGATCCCGCTCCCGATCGGATGAAGGACTTGAACGGAGGAATGAAGATGACCCATCGAAACGGACCGATCGGAGCGAGCCCGCCAGAGGGCGACCGCAGGCGCAAGAGGAGACATCGATGCATACGCTGACCCCCAGTCGAGTGGAAGGGGCGAGCCGCGGCCGGCTCCTCGGCCGGCCGCAGGGTGCGCTGGCACGGCTCCTGTCCGTGACCGAGGCGCCGGTGATCGGCCTGGCCGGCACCGGCCCGCTGGACGTGACCATGGAGCTACTGGCCGACATGCTGCGCTGCGACGGACGCCAGGTAGCGCGCGGCATGGTCGAGGCCTTGGGCCAGGCCGCGCGGCTGGGGCCGGAGGATCGGATCGTGGTCGAGATCACGCCGGCCTTGATGCAGCAGGTGCCCCACGGGCTTTCGACCCTGGTCATCGCCGGGCTGGCGCCGGACGAGCTGACCCCGGGCCAGACCATCGGCCAGGCGGTCGACGGGCTGCGACGGGTGATCGCCGGCGCCGGCGAGGCGGTGGTGGTCAACGCCGACGATGCCCCGGCCCTGGCCCTGGCGGCCGAGGCCCAGGTGGAGGTCCTGCGCGTGGCGGCCGGCGATCGCGGCGCGGCGGCCAGCCTGCGCGCCGGCGAGTTGGTGGTGATCGACCCCCTGCTCGGCGTCGAGCGCCGGGTCTGCCGGCTGGCCGGTAGCCAGGCCGGCCGGCCCCTGCACCGCCGCGCGCTGATGCTGGCCGCGGCCGTGGCCAGCGCGGCCGGCGTACCGGTCGAGGCCATCCGAGCGGTGGCCCAGGCTTTCGAGCCGGCCACGGCCCAGCTCGAGCCTTTGCCGACCGAGGACCGGCGGACCTGGATCAACGATGCGCTGGCTACCAAGCCCGGCCGCGCCGCGGCGGCCCTGGACTCGCTCGAGCGCGAGGATCCCATCCTCCTGATCGCGGGCGGTCGCTACGGCGGTCAGCCCCTGGAGCGCTGGGCGCGGGCCGCCATCGAGCAGGCCGAGACCGTCCTGCTCTTCGGCTCGGCGGCCGATCGGCTGGCCGAGGCCCTGCAGGCCGCTGGAGGCTGCCAACTGGTCCGCTGCGCCGACCTGGACGACGCGGTGCAGTCGGCCGCCAGGCTGGCTCGCAGCCGGCAGCGCATCCTCTTCTCGCCCGCTTGCGAGCCCGAAGACCTGGAGGGGCCCCCGATGGCCGATGCCTTCCGCGATCTGGTCCTGCGACGGGTCGGCCGCGACGACGAGCAGGAGGCCGCCTGATGACCGCCGCCGCCATGCAGCCCCGCAAGGCCGCCGCCGAGATGGATCTGGGCAGCGCCCGGCGCGCCCGACACATCGACCCTGGCCTGGTCGGCAGCGTGGCCGCGCTCTTGCTCTTCGGGCTCCTGGTCAGCTTCAGCGCCAGCTCGCGCATCGGTGCCGCCATGACCGGCGACGTGGCATACTTCCTCAAGCGCCAGATCCTCTGGATCGGGATCGGCGTCGTGGCCGGCGGCGTGATGCTGTCGGTCGACTATCGGGTCTGGCGGCGCTACTCGGTCCTCCTGATGATCTGCACCCTGCTGGGCCTGGCCCTGATGCTGGTCCTGGGCTCGGAGGTCTTCGGCGCCGGTCGCTGGCTGCTGGCATCCGGCTCCATCCAGCCCAGCGAGCTGGCCAAGCTGACGGTGGTGATCTACGTGGCAGACTGGCTCAGCGGCAAGCGGGACGAGATCCGCGATCTGCAGATGGGCCTCATCCCCTTCGCGATCCTGGTCGGCTTGATCTGCGGCCTGGTCGTCATGCAGAACGACCTCTCGACCGCCCTGGTCATCGGGTTGGTGGCCTCGGCGATGTTCTTCACCGCCGGCGCGCACCTGGGCCAGATGCTCGGTGCGGGCGCCGTGGCCAGCCTGGTGGTGGCGCTCTTCATCGCCAGCTCGCCCTTCCGGCGGGGTCGCATCCGCAGCTTCCTCGATCCGATGAGCGATCCGACCGGCGAGGGCTTTCAGGTCATCCGCAGCCTGGTATCCTTCCAGAACGGCGGTCTCTTCGGGGTGGGCCTCGGTCAGGGCCAGGAGAAGGAGGTCCTGCCCGCACCCCACACCGATGCCATCTTCGCCGTCCTAGGCGAGGAGCTGGGGCTCGCCGGCAGCCTGTTGATGCTCGCGATCTTCGCCTTCTTCATCTGGCGCGGACTGCGCATCGCCGCCGGCGCGCCGGATCGCTTCTCCAGCCTTCTGGCCACCGGGCTGACGGCCTGGATCGGCATCCAGGCCCTGGTCAACATGGCGGTGGCCACCAAGTCCATCCCGCCCACCGGCATCCCGCTGCCGATGGTCTCCTTCGGCGGCTCGAGCATGATCAGCTGCCTGATGGCGGTCGGGCTCCTGGCCAACCTCTCGCGGCGCATCGATCCCAAGCGGGCAGGCTTGCATGTACATCTGGATCTCGGGCGGGGGAAGCGGCGGACACGTCTATCCCGCGCTCACCGTGCTCGAAGCATCGGGCGCTGAGGACGAGATGCTCTGGCTGGGCCGCGCGAGCGGCTTCGAAGGGCAGCTGGTCGCTCGGCGCGGCCTGCCCTTCTTGGATGTCGCCGCCGCGCCGATGGTCGATCGAGGTCCGATCGCGCGGGCGCGGGGCCTCTGGGACCTCCTCCGCGGCGCGCGCCAGGCCTGGCGAGAGGCCGGCCGGCGGCGTCCGGACGCCCTGCTGGTCACCGGCGGCTTCGTCAGCGTGCCGGTGGCGCTGGCCGCGCGCTTGCGCCGCATCCCCATCCTGGTCTACCTGCCGGATATCCTGCCTGGCCGCGCGGTGCGGCTGATCGCGCGCTGGGCCGATCGGGTGGCGGTCACCGACGCGCGGGCCGCGAGGCATCTGCCGGCTGGCAAGGCCCGCGTGACGGGCTACCCGGTCCGTCGGTCCCTGCGGCAATCCGCCGGCGATGCCCGGGCGGCGCGCCAGCGGCTCGGCATCGAGAGCAAGGCTCCGCTGCTCCTGGTCTTCGGCGGCAGTCAGGGGGCGCGCAGCCTGAATCGAGCCTTGATCGAGGCCGCTCCGAAGTTGCCTCCGGACGTCGAGGTCCTGTGGATCTGCGGGCCGCGCAACGAGGCGGATGCTCGGATGGCGATCGCGAAGCTTGATGAGGATTCACGCGCTCGCCTGCACCTTCGCGCCTACCTGCACGACGAGGAGATGGCCGATGCCCTGGCAGCGGCCGATCTGGCGCTCTGCCGGGCGGGTGCCGCCACGCTGGGCGAGTTGCCGGCCGCAGGGCTGCCGGCCATCCTGGTGCCCCTGCCCATCTCCGGCGGACATCAATGGCCCAACGCCGAGGTCCTGGTAGAGGCCGGCGCGGCGCTGGCCTTGGCCGACGAGGAATTGGACGGTCCGCGCCTGGCCGAGCTGGTCGCCGAGCTCTTGGGCGAGCCCGCCCGCTTGACCGCGATGACGGAAGCCGCCCGCGCGCTCGACAAGCCCGACGCGCCGCGCGAGATCTGGCGCCTGCTGGCCTACCTGGCCGCCCGAGACGGACAGGCGACCGGATGAACCCGACGCTCTTCGCCGCGCTGCTCGGCCTCCTGCTCGCGCCAGGCCCACTGGCGGGCCTGGGCCCGGCCGTGGAGGCCGTTCCGGCTGCCATCGACGCCGGCTCTGGCACGACCCTCGGCGGGACGGTCTACGGTGGCGTGGTGCCCACCGCCCCGATCACCCCCACCGCCGGGCCGAGCCCAACCCCCTTGCCGACCGCCACCGCCGTGGTGAACGGCAACTCCGTACCGCCCCCGATAGTCGACGGCACCGATATCAGCCTCTTCGTCTTGATCTTCGTCGGCATCTTCGCGGCCGTCGGCTTCCTGCGCGGGTCCCGGCGCGAGTTCCCGGCTTTGCTGCTGATCTTGCCCGCCTATCTGCTCTTCTCGCAGGGGTGGCCCTTGGTGGCCAGCCTCATCAACCGCGTCTGGCGCATCTCGAGCGTGGCCGCCGCCGAGGGCAGCAACCCCCAATCGATCATGGACGCGCTGCTCGGCGGAGGGGGCGGCGAGGGCGGGCCCTTGATGGGCAGCAGCGCCGATGCGCCCATGGCGCAGATCGCCACCTTCGGTCTGGCCATGCTGGTGGTCTACATGGTCACCCGCGGCGGACCCGAGGCCAACGGCCTCGAGCGCATCGTCGGAGCGGTCATCGGCGGCGCCATCGGCTATCTGGCCGGCGTCTTCGTGCTCTCGCGCGTGGTGCCCAATGCCACCGTCACCCTGCTCTCGCCCGGCTCGACCGCCCTGGCTTGGCTCAACCGGCTCGGCCCGCTGGCGGCGCTGATCCTGGTCGGAGCCACCATTCTCTACGGATTCCGAAGCCTCGGGCCGGGCCCGAGCGGCAGCAAGCAGCGATACGGCTGATGGTGCCCATCGAGTGGTTCATGATCGCCTTGTGGCTGGTCTTCGCGCTGGTCGGCATCGCGCGCCGATTCCCGCGCGAGCTGGGCGCGACCATCGGCTTCGTCGGCATGCTGCTGGGCTTCCAGCTCAGCGGCGGCTACGTCTTCCAGTTCGCGGGCCAGCTGGCCGACCTGCTCGGCACCAGCCCGCAGGCGATGACCCTGATCATCTACACCAGCATCCTGGTGACGGCGGTGGTCCTGCTCTACTCCGGCGAGACCCTGACCTTCGTCGGGTCCTGGCCGCCGAGCGCGGCGCTGGGCACCATCATCGACGTGACCATCGCCTTGTTCAACGGCTGGCTGGTGGTAGGCACCTGGTGGCATTACATGCACTCGCTGGGCTATCCGCAGCAGGAATGGGGGCTCTTCGAGCCGCCCATCTCGGACCTTGCCGCGCGCCTGGTCCAGCTGACCCCCTTCCAGGTCATCCCGGAGAGCCAGCAGACCTGGGTGCTGGGCATGGCGCTGGTGGGACTCCTGGCCCTGAAGGTCAAGCGATGAGCAGCCCGGTGGAGTCGCGTGCGGCAGCGCTAGGGGCATCCATCTGGCCCGAGCAGGCGGGCGTTCCCGCGCTCGAGGCCGGCGACCGGGTGCACCTGGTGGGCGTTGGCGGCGCCGGCATGAGCGGCTTGGCAGGCGTCCTGCTCGAGTTGGGCCTGGAGGTCTCCGGCAGCGATCGACAGGATTCGGCGCTGCTGCGCGAGCTGGCGTCCCGGGGTCTGCGGGCCTTCGTGGGCCACGCGGCCGCGCAGATCCCCGAAGGCTGCCGGCTGCTGGTGCACAGCCCGGCCATCGGCCCGGAGAACCCCGAGCTGGTCGCGGCCGCAAGGGCCGGCATCCCGATCACCAAGCGAGCGCCCTTGCTGGGTGCCTGGATGGACCGGCGCGTCGGCATCGCCGTCGCGGGCACCCACGGCAAGACGACCACATCGGGGATGATCGCATGCATCCTCCGGGCGGCGGGCCTGGCTCCCGGCTATTTCATCGGCGGGCTGCTGCCCGATCTGGGCGGAAATGCCTCGCTCGGAGGCGGCCCGCATCTGGTGATCGAAGCCGACGAATACGACCGCAGCTTCCTGCACGGGCACCCGGCCTTGGCGGTGATCACGAACCTCGAACACGACCATCCGGACATCTACCCGACCGAAGCCGAGCTGGTCGAAGCCTTCGCCCGCTTCGCCGCCCGCGTGGCGCGCAAGCCGCGGGGCCTCCTGCTGGTCAACGCGGCCTGGCCGCTGGCCCTGAAGGCCGCCCAGCGGAGCGGTGCCAGGATCGAAACCTACCATGTCGCGGGCGATCCGGAGCCCGCTCTCGCCGACGAGCGAGACCCGGGGCAAGGTTCTGGCTCAGTGAGCGACTGGCAAGCGGTTGACCTGCGCAGGCGGCCCGGGAGCACGCGCTTCGAGGTCCTCCACGATGGCGCTTCGCTGGGCGGTTTCGAGCTGAGCCTGCCGGGACTGCACAACGTCGGCAATGCCTTGGCCGCTTTGGCCATCGCCCATCATCTCGGCGTAGAGCTGTCGGTCACGCGCCGGGTCCTGGCGTCCTTCCGCGGGGCGGGCCGGCGTTTCGAGCCCCTGGGCCGGATCTCGGGCATCGAGCTGGTCGACGACTACGCCCATCACCCCACCGAGATCGCCGCCAGCCTCGAGGCCGCCCGACAGCAGCATCCCGGTGGGCGGCTGCTGGCCGTGGTCGAACCGCATACCTTCAGCCGTGTGGCCAGCCTGCGCCCTGCCTTTCGCGAGGTGCTCGAACGGGCAGACCACAGCATCGTCACCCCCATCTATGCCGCGCGCGAAGTGCCGCTGGCAGGCGTGGACGCCGAGTCGCTGGTGCGCGATCTGCCCGGCGTCGAATCGGTCGCCAGCCTGGAGGCGGCTGCCGAGCGCTGCGCAGAGGTGGCAGCGCCCGGCGACCTGCTGATCTTCATGGGGGCCGGCCGCATCACCGAGGTCAGCCGAAACTGCCTGCGGCTTCTTCGCCGCGCGGCCGTCGATCGGCTGCTCGAGGACGCGGATCGGCTCGGTCTGGGCGGCGAGATCGAGCGGGGGGCCAGCCTGGCGCGATACACCACGCTGCGCGTCGGCGGGCCGGCCGAACTCCTGGTCCGTGTGCGAAGGCTGGACGACCTGGCCGGTTGGTGGCGCCTCGCTCGAACCGCCGAGATCCCGCTGCGTGTGATCGGCCGGGGCAGCAACTTGGTGATCGCGGATGAGGGCCTGCCCGGCCTGGTTCTTGTCAACCGCTGCGAGGACTGGGAGATCGAGACGGCACCGGCCGATTCGGATGTCAGGACGGCCGTCGTCCGTGCCGATTCCGGACTGACCCTGGCTGCGCTGGCCCACAGCCTGGCTCGCCTGGGTTGGTCGGGTCTGGAGTCGTCGGTGGGCATCCCGGGCAGCCTGGGCGCCGCGGTGGTGACCAATGCCGGCGCGCACGGCTGGGAGATGGCCGATAGCCTCGTGCAGGCACGGATCCTGGCGCCGGATGGGCAGGAGCGCCTGCTCGGACCCGAGGATCTGGACTTTCGCTATCGCGGCAGCTGGCTCAAGGATCGAAGCGATCATCTGCTGCTCGATCTGCGCCTCCGCCTCGAACGGGACGATCCGGAGGCCATCCGGTCGCGGATCGCCCGCTGTGCCGCGCATCGACGGGACACCCAACCGCGCGAGCCCAGCGTGGGCTCGATCTTCAAGAATCCGGATGGGGACTTCGCCGGGCGCCTGATCGAATCGGTCGGGCTCAAGGGCGAGTCCTCGGGGGGCGCGCGCATCTCGCCGGTTCACGCCAACTTCATCGTCAACGAGTCCTCCGCGACGGCCGCGGACATCCTGCGGCTCCTGGAGCTCGCACGCCAGCGTGTGGCCCGAGAGCGGGGCATCGAGATGGAGACCGAGATCGAGATCCTGGGAGTTCCGGATGCACGCTAGGCGACGAAGGCGTAGGCTCTTGCGCGAGTACCGGCAGCGCCGAGGCGCGGCCTCCCCGGAGCTGCGGTCTCGGCCGCGCGATGTTGCGCGCCGACGGGGCGGGCAAGCGACCGACCTTCGGGCGAGCAGCCTGCTGTGGTCGTTGCGCGCCGAGCCGAGCCGGATGGGCAGCACCATCGGCCTCTCGGCTTGCGCGCTGCTCTTGCTCGCGATGGCGCTCCTGCCGCAGTTCTACTTGCGGGCCGCCAACATCCATGGCAATCGCCGCGTCTCGGCAGCGACCCTCTACGCGCTGAGCGGCGTAGACGGACGTCACGTCTTCCACGTCGATCCGACGCGGGTGGCCGCACGGCTCGAGCGCCTACCGGCCATCGAGTCGGCGCGGGTCGAGGCCAGCCTGCCGGCGCATCTGCTCATCCGGGTCGAGGAGACCCCGCTGGCCTTGCGCTGGGAGAGTCCGGCCGGCGGCGTGGCCATCGACGCGCGCGGCCGCCTGGCGCCGCTCGAGGTGGCCGATGCATCGATCCCCTTGATCCGGTCCGAAAGCCCGCTACCGGCGCCCCCGATCGCCGGCCTGGAGCCGGGCCTGGTGGCAGCCGGCCTGACCTTCGCCGAACAATTCGGCTCGCCTTTGGGCTTCCGGGCTTCGGCGGGTTTCATCCACCACAGTCCCGAGGGCTGGGAGGTCTGGCTCGGTGAGGATGCCCAGAGCGCCCCGACCCAGGCCTTGCGTCTGGATGCGCTGCGCGAGGAGCTGGCAGGACGCGAGCAACAGCGACCGGTCGAGCGCATCGATCTTCGTTTCGAACAGTGGTACTACCGCCTGCAGGGAGAAAGCCCATGAGCCTCTTGGTCGGAATCGACATCGGATCGCACAAGATCTGCACGCTGGTCGGGGAGGCTCTGCCCGGTGGCGGGGTGCGCATCCACGGCATCGGACATGCGCCGGCCGAGGGCATCCGCGGCGGCGAGGTGGTCCACGTGGACGACGCCGCCGGCGCCATCGCCGCCAGCATCGAGCGCGCCGAGCGAGTGGCCGGCGTCAGCATCGACCGCGCGGCCATCGGCCTCACCGGGCTCCATCTGGACAGCGATCGCGGGCATGGGGCGCTGCCGCTGGGCCGGCAGCGCCGGGCGGTTACCCACGGTGACGTGGAGCGCGTGCTCGAGTCGGCCGGCGCCCTCCCCTTGCCGCCCGGCCGCGAGCTCCTGCACGTCCTGCCGACGCGCTTCCGCCTGGATGAAGGCAGCGTGGTCGAGTCTCCGCTGGGCATGGAAGGCCAGCGGCTGGATGCCGAGGTGCACATCGTCACCGCCTCGGCACCCGCGCTATCCAACCTGCGGCGCTGCCTACACATGGCCGAGGTCCTCCCGACCGCCCTGGTCTTCTCGACCTTGGCCGGCGCCGAGGCCACCCTGACAGCCGACGAGCGCTCGCTGGGCGCCTTCGCGATCGACCTCGGCGCTTCGTCGACCGGTCTGGTCTGCTATCGTGATCGCGCGGTCACGCGCTGCGCCACGCTGCCGATCGGCGGGCGGCACCTGACCAACGACCTGGCGGTGCTGCTCCAGACGCCTCTGGAGCAAGCCGAGCGGATCAAGACCACCTACGGCCACGCGCTGCCGGACTACGACACCGAAGAGGTGCTGATCGACGTCCAACCCTTTGGCGAGGGCGAGACGCGGCAGACCACCCGACATCACATCAGCGAGGTGCTGGCAGCCCGGATCGACGAGCTGGCCAGCCTGATCGAGGAGTGCCTGGGCGAAGACCAACTGCTCGATCGCCTGCCCGCCGGCGCCGTCTTGACCGGCGGCGGCAGCGAGCTCAAGGGCCTGGCACGACGCCTGCACGAACGCTGGCAGCTGCCCGTCCGCATCGGCCGTCCCCGCGAGGTCATCGGTCTGGGTGACACGGCTCGCGGGCCCTCGCACGCCGCGCCGGTAGGGCTCTTGCTCTGGCAGTCGCGCCGGGTGCAGGATGCCGTCGGGCTGTCGGGCGCGGCGCCACAGGACGAGGTCGCCGGCGGCATGGGCCGGGTCATCGACTGGGCCCGGGCGGCCTTCCTGCCCAGCACGGATCGGCGCGGAAGGCGATGATCCTGCCGCTCGGCTGCTGCCTGCACGCCTTCCCTATCTCGTTGCACGAACGCCGCAGCAACACCATATGCCGTGCTTTCACGGCTCGAACTTGCCAAGTCGACAAGATCTGTTAAGATACTAGTGATCGGCCGCGGCGCTTTCGCGTCGCGCTGCATAGGAGGATTCCAGCATGCAATACCCCCTCGAGGCCGACGGCCTGGCCACCATCAAGGTCATCGGCGTGGGAGGAGGCGGATCGAACGCCGTCAACCGCATGATCGCCGAAGGCTTGAGCGGCGTGGAGTTCATCGCCGTCAACACCGATGCCCAAGCCCTACAGCTCAGTCAGGCCGTGCGGCGCATCCAGATCGGCGGCAAGCTGACCAAGGGCCTGGGGGCCGGCGGTCGAGCCGAGGTCGGCGAGCGCGCGGCCGAAGAGAGCCGCGAAGAGCTGGAAGCCGCGGTCGACGGAGCCGACATGGTCTTCGTGACCGCCGGCATGGGCGGCGGCACCGGCACCGGTGCGGCGCCGGTGGCGGCCGAGATCGCCCGGAAGTCCGGCGCTCTGACCATCGGCGTGGTCACCAAGCCCTTCATGTTCGAGGGCACGCCGCGCATGCAGGCCGCCGAGACCGGGCTGGAGCGCCTGGCCGACAACGTCGACACGCTGATCGTCATCCCCAACGATCGCCTGCTCACCCTCGGCGATCGACGGCTGACCTTCCACGAGGCCTTCCGCTCGGCCGACGAGGTCCTGCACCAGGGCATCCAGGGCATCAGCGAGCTCATCACCGTGCCCGGCCTGATCAACCTGGACTTCGCCGACGTGCGGACGATCATGGAGGATGGCGGCGCGGCCCTGATGGCCGTCGGCAAGGCCACAGGCGAGGATCGGGCGGTCGAGGCGGCCGAGAACGCCATCGCCAGCCCGCTGCTCGACATCACCATCGACGGGGCCACCGGCGTGCTCTTCAACGTCACCGGCGGCATGGACATGACGCTGCAGGAGATCAACGAGGCGGCCGAGGTCATCCGCGGCACGGTCGACGGCAACGCCAACATCATCTTCGGCGCGGTGCTCGACCCGGAGATGAGCGACGAGTTGCGGATCACCGTCATCGCCACCGGTTTCCGAGCGCAGGCGCGCCGGCAAGGTCAGGGCGGCGCGCAGTCTGGCCTGGACGCTCGGCCCAACATCCTCGAATTGCCCCGCCGGCCGGCCCGCGACGACGAGGACGACCTGGAGATCCCGGCCTTCCTGCGCAACCGGTAGTCCGAAACCCGGCCCCCGATCCGAGCCGGATCCGCCGCGGATCGGGCCTCGACGAGGGGGCCGGCTGGTCGCTGCCGCGCGGCTCTGATAGAATCGCGCGAATTCCCAGAGTCGGGCCCGGTTCCTTTGGCCGGTCCCGACCGCATCGCCGAGGAGCCGCCGCCGCATGAAGTGCCCGTACTGTCAGGGATCCAGCCACGTCGTGGACACCCGGGAGGTCTCTTCGGCCATCCGGCGGCGGCGGGAGTGCAACGACTGCCATCAGCGCTTTACGACCTACGAGCGCATCTCGGCCACCAACCTGCAGGTCATCAAGTCGGATGGCCGGCGGCAGGACTTCAACCGCGACAAGCTGATCAGCAGCATGCAGCTGGCCTGCGCCAAGCGCCCGGTCTCGACCGACACCTTGGAGGCCATCGCCGGCGACATCGAGAGCCAGCTCTATCGGCTGGGCAAGACCGAGGTCCCCAGCGAGGTTATCGGCGAGATGATCATGGCCCGCCTCAAGCAGCTCGACGACGTGGCCTACGTACGTTTCGCCAGCGTCTACCGCCGCTTCGCCGATCTGGAGATGCTGGCCGAGGAAATCGACCAGCTGCGCATCAGCAAGGAGCTGGCCGAGGAGCGCAAGCGCCAGCTGGCCATGGAGCTCTAGGGCGAGCGTCCGCGAATGGCCAGCCCGACACCGTCCTCCGACGAGCCCATCCATATCCTGCTCATCGAGGACAATCCCGATAACGCGCGCCTGGTGCAGCGCGTTCTGGACGGCACGGGCTTCCGCCTGATGCACGCCTGGGACGGCGAGAGCGGCCTCAAGATGGTGATGGAGTACCGTCCCCACGTCATCCTGCTCGATTTGGGCTTGCCCGACGTGGACGGTCAGACTTTGGCCAGCTTCATCCGCCGCGATCCGGACTTGGCCGGCACCAAGATGATCGCCGTCACGGCCTGGCCCGAGGAGACGGCGCGCGAGATGGTGCGCGCCTATGGCTGCGATGGCTATATTTCCAAACCCATCGACGTGCGCAACTTCGTCGGGCAGATCTCGGCCCTGATCGAAGACCGGCCGGCCTAGCAAGTCCCCTAGACGGACTCCGGCGTCCAGTTCGCAGTCACCTGGGCTATCGGACGAACCTGAACTCGATCGACGCTCGTCCATCCACGCCATTTCGCGAAGGAGGACCTTCGATGCAGGCTCAGTCGGACGCCGGGCGATCCCCGCGCGAGGCCGAAAGCAGCTCGACCCTCGAGCTGGGCGCCGCGTCCCGCCTGGACATCGAGGCGCTGACCGCGGTCTACAACGAGAGCCGCCGCGACTTCATGATCCCGATGCCGATGAGCGCCGGCCGGATGCGCGACTACATCCGGGCCTACGACATCGACTTGGGTCGCTCCCTGGTGGCCTTCGACGCCGACACCGGGCGAGGCCTCGGACTGGCGCTGCTCGGCATGCGCCCGGAGCGATCCTGGATCTCGCGCCTGGGCGTCCTGCCCGAGGCGAGGCGCGGCGGAACGGGCCGGCGGATGGTCGAAGGCCTCATCCGGGCGGCCCGCGAGGCCGGCCGCCGGCAGATGGTCATCGAGGTGGTGCGCGACAACCAACCGGCACGCCAGCTCTTTGCCAGCTTCGGCTTCGAGCCGACCCGGGAGCTGCTCGTCACCCGACGCGCGCCCGAGCCGGTCGATCGCATCGACCACGGCGCGACGATCGAGGTGCTCGGCCAGGCCCAAGCGCTGGAACTGCTTCAGACGCGCAGCGACCATCCCAGCTGGGCCACCGAGACGCGCTCCATGCGGCGAGCCGGTAACATCGCCGCGCTCCTGGCACGCTGGCCGGACGGCAGCCGGGGCTGGCTGGCCTACGCCAGCTCGGCCTGGAAGCTCTCGCGCATCGTCATCGAGACGCAGGTCGGCGATCCGGACCGTGTCGGAGGCGCGCTGCTGCAGCAGCTGCATTGGCGCTACCCGCTGCAGGACAGCGTCTGCGAAAACCTCTCGGCGCATGACGCGCATTGGCCTGCCATGCAGGCCGCCGGCTACTTCGTGGCCTTCTCGCGGGTGGAGATGATCCTGGAACTCTAGGGTTCGTATCGACGTGTGCCTCGAGTCGCTGCCGGATCGCTCACCTGGCAGCGTGAAGCCGCTAGACCGAGTCGAGCAAGGGATATCGCTCCGGGTCCAGCTCGTTCATCAGCTCGATCACGCAGCGGATCACCGTCTCGGCGTTGGGCTTGGAGAAGTAGTCGCCGTCCGAGGCGTAGGCCGGCCGGTGGGCCTTGGCGCTGAGCGTGCGCGGCTCGCTGTCCAGATGGTAGTAGCCGCCCTGGCCCTCGATGACCTCCTGCAGCATGTAGGCCGTCGTGCCGCCCGGCACGTCCTCGTCGAGGAACACGATGCGCCCGGTGCGCGCCAGGGACCGTCCGATCCGGCCCTCGACATCGAAGGGCAGGAGCGTCTGCACGTCGATGACCTCCAGCTCGATGCCGAGGCCGGCCAGCACCTCCGCCGCGGCCAGCGCGATGCGGCAGCAGGGGCCGTAGGTCACCAGCGTCACGTCCTGGCCCTCGCGCAGGATCTCCGGCTGGCCCAGGGGCAGGCGCATGTCGGCCAGGTTGTCCGGCAGGCGCTCCTTGAGCCGATAGCCGTTGAGCACCTCGACCACCAGGCCCGGATCGTCGCCATCCAGCAGGGTGTTGTAGAAGCCGATGGCCCGGGTCATGTCGCGCGGCACGCAGATGTGCATGCCCCGCAGGAGGTGGATCAGGCCGGCCATGGGCGAGCCCGAATGCCAGACGCCCTCGAGTCGGTGTCCGCGCGTGCGCACGACCACCGGCGCCATCTGCCCGCCGCCGCTGCGCCAGCGCAGGGTGGCCAGGTCGTCGCTCATGATCTGCAGGGCGTAGAGGATGTAGTCCAGGTACTGGATCTCGGCGATGGGCCGCAGGCCGCGCATGGCCATGCCGATGGCCTGGCCCAGGATGGTGCATTCGCGGATGCCGGTGTCGGTCACCCGCCTCAAGCCGTGCTTCTCCTGCAGGCCGCGCATGCCCTGATTGACGCCGCCAATCTGGCCCAGGTCCTCGCCGAAGGCGATGACCCGCGGGTCGCGGGCCAGGATGGCGTCGAAGCCCTCGTTCAAGATCTCGTAGCCGTTGCGCTCCGGCGCGTCCTCGGCGTAGTCTGGCCAGACCGGCTGGATCTTGGTCGGCGAGCGATCCGAGCTGCTGTAGAGGTCGGAGCCGTAGCGCGCCTCGTTCTTCCGCGCCTGCTCGGCGTGCCAGTCGATCAGCACCTGCTTCTCGTCTACGGGCTGCCGGTATAGTGCGACGAGGGCCTTGCGCACGCCGACCGCCAGGTCCTCGCGCTGCGGCTCGGTCAGCCCGCGCAGCCAGTCGACGACCTCGGCCAGGTCGGTCTCCGGCGCGGCGCCGGCGCTGGCGATTTCCTCGAGGATGTCGGCCAGGTCGTCGCGCTCGGCGCGCTTCTCGCCGATGAAGGCTTCCCAGGCGCGCTCCCGGATCTCCTCGACCTGCAGGCGATCCTCCTGCTCCCAGGCCTCCAGCTCGGACTCGCCGCAGAGCCCGGACTCGATCATCCAGATGCGCATCTTGTGCAGGCCGTCGTGCTCGCGCTCCCAGGCCAGGCGCTCGGGCGTCTTGTAGCGCTCGTGGCTGCCGGAAGTCGAGTGGCCCTGGGGCTGGGTCAGGTCGCGAACGTGGATGAGCGAGGGGACGTGCGACTGCCGCGCGATCCGCGCCGCTTCGGCATAGACGCGGACGAGCTCCGGGTAGTCCCAGCCTTGGACCGAGAAGATCTCGAAACCTTGGCCGCCCGCCTCCTCGCGCCGGAAGCCCTCGAGCAGCGCGCCGACGTCCGACTTGGTCAGCTGGTAGTCGTTGGGTACCGAGATGCCGTAGCCGTCGTCCCAGATCGATAGGACCACCGGACCGCCCAGGACGCCGACGGCGTTGACCGACTCCCAGAACATGCCCTCGGCGCAGGTGGCGTTGCCGATGGTGCCCCAGGCCACCTCGCCGCCCAGCTTGGAAAAGCCCTGCATGTCCTGCAGGGCCTCCAGCTCGCGATAGAGCACCGAGGCGTAGCCCAGGCCGACCAGGCGCGGCATCTGCGAGCCGGTGGGCGAGACGTCCGAGGTCGTGTTGTAGCGATCGGTCAGGAACTTCCAGTCCCCCTCCGGCGTCAGGCTGCGCGAGCCGAAGTGGGCGTTCATCATGCGGCCGGCCGAGGCCGGCTCCCTCTCGACGTCGGCATGCGCGTAGAGTTGGGCGAAGAGCTCGTCGATATCGTTGATGCCCAGGGCCAGCATCAGGGTCTGGTCGCGGTAGTAGCCGCTGCGAAAGTCCCCCGGCTGCCAGGCCCGGGCCATGGCCACCTGCGGCAGTTCCTTGCCGTCACCGAAGATGCCGAACTTGGCCTTGCCGGCCATCACCTCGCGCCGGCCGATCAAGCTGGCCTGCCGGCTGCGGTAGGCCAGCCGATAGTCGGCGACGACCGCCTCCGCATCCAGGCCCAGCTCCTCGAGTTGGGCCGACGCCTCTTTCACCTTCGCCATGCCGTTTCATCTCCTCGCGCGCGGCATCGGCCGGCCGCCGGGCCGGCGCCACGATCGGGCGGATTCGCGGCGCCTACCTTACCCGAGGCCCCATGTCGAAGCAAGCCTAGGGATCCCTCGATTCTGTGGTATGATGGACTGCGGATGCGTTTTCTGACCTGCAAACCTCCGAAGCCTGACTCGGTTTCTCGAGGTACCGAAGCGGCGCGCGCGGCACTTCGCGAGCATGGCGCAGGTCGAGTCGCGCGACAGCGACAAGGAGCTGATGGATGCGTCTCCGAACCCTTCGCTTCGCCCCCCTGGTCACCCTCATCCTGATCACCCTGACTCCGGAACTGGCCGCTGCCGCGCCGTCTGACGTGACCCGTCCGGCCG
>CAZJWJ010000049.1:0-37919 GCA_964549495.1 uncultured Anaerolineales bacterium
ATCTACCAGCGCATCGCCCTGAGCCTTCCCTGTCCGGGAGAGGCGTTCTGGGGCCGGCGGTAGCATGCAGGGTGCTCGACGGATCGACATCGAGTACTGGACCGGAGCCGCTCGTCGCGCTGCGCTCGAGCGACGCGGTGCCTCCCATCGGCTTCGACGATCAGTCGATGACGAACAGGGACCCGACGTCGATGCTCAAACCTGGCAGGGTCGGTGAAGCTGCGAGGTCGCCGGGCTGATATGTCGCATGCAGCCGGTAGCTCGCGTCATCGGCCGATCGGCGCAGCACCTGAAGCCGCTCGAGCTTGGGATCGACGATCCAGTACTCGGCGATGCCGGCGATCGCGTACTCCTCGCGCTTGGTGACCAAGTCGTGCGATCGATTGGACGGGCTGAGGATCTCGACGACCAGGTCGGCGCCATTCCAGCAACTGCGGTCACGGCGCGGGTCCGATCGGTCCAGGAGCAGCAGCAGGTCGGGCTCGCGGATCTGGCCGGGTGCCAGCCGCAGGCGCATCGGCGCGACGAGGACGATGCCCCGCGGCTCGACGATGGCGCGGAGGAGATCCAGGAGGCGGATCAGGATGCGCTGGTGGAGCTCGTCGGGCATCGGCAGCACCTCGAGCTGGCCACGAGACAGCTCGACGAGACGATTCGTTCCTTCGCTGAGCCAGAGGTAGGCGTCCTCGGTCCACTCGCCTTGGCGGGGAAGGAGCTTGGCGATCTGGAGACGGCTGGTCGAGACGGTCATGGCCTGCTCGTAGGGGTGGCTGCCGGGATCGACGGTCGACCCTGCTCGATGAGCATAGTCGACCGATGGGTTGTGGGACAAGCAGTCCGCGACGAGATCGCGACGATCGCGCGACAGGCTTGCGACAAGGACGCTCCGATCGGTGCCGAATCGAGGCTCCGAGTCCGCGCCGAATGCTATCCTTCTGCGCTCCGGCGGCACCCGGCCGCCGCGTCGAATGCGACCCGATCGGGTCGCGGAGGGTCGATCGATGGCTCGTCGTCGCGTTCACGTCGGTTTCTATTGCGCGGCCTTGCTGCTCTCGGGCCTGATGTGGCTGTCCCTGCCGTCTCGGGCCCTGGCCTGCTCTTGCATGGCCATGCCCATCGAAGAGCAGGTCGAGCGCTTCCGTGAGATGGGGGACGATGCGCGGATCTTCGAAGGCAGGGCCACGGGAATGGAGCAGACGGACAGCTCGGCTCCGATTCGCTACCGCTTCGCGGTCCGGCAAGCCTGGCTGGGCGAGTTCCCGGCCGAGCTCGAGGTCGAGACCCCGCCGGATAGCGCCGCCTGCGGAACCACCTTCGAGCTCGAGCGCGATCACCTGGTCTTCGCCAGCCGCGTCGATGGGGTCTGGACCACCACGCTCTGCGATCCGAACATGGCCTCGGACGACCCGCAGGCGGTCGAGGCGGTCGCCCTGCTCGGCGCGGCCGCTCCGCCCTCGGACGCCGCGGCCGGCTCCGATCTCGATTCGGGCAGCCGCAACATGCTGATCGGCCTGGGGATCGTGGTGATCGGCGCCTTGGCCTTCATCTTCATCGAGCGCAATCGGCAGCAGCGCATCCGCTCCTTGCCGGCGACGACCGAGGACCCGGACGAGGGCGCGTAGCGCGGTCGTCAGGACGAAACCCGTGGGCCTCGAGTCAGCCCACGGGTTTCGTGATCTGTGATCCAAGTGGCCACTACGGGCCTGGCGGCGCCCTCATAGCTCTCTGAGACCGAGCGAGCGGAAGGCTTCGAAGTCGCGATCGGAATGGAGCAGCGCGACATCGTGCTCGATGCACCAGGTGGCGATGAGGCAGTCGATGGTCTTGCGGACGGTCAACCCGCGTTGCCGCAGGCGGCGAAAGTTCTTGGCGCTCTTGCGGGCGATCGATTCACCGACGAGCGGGACGACTGGGAAGGCGGCGAAGGCCTGCTCGACTTGCCGTGACTCGTGCTCGCCGCGCAGCCCCTGCAGGATCTCGGTCAGAATCAAGTCGCCGATGAGGATCTCTCGTTGGCCCAGGGATGACTCGAGCTTGGCACTGGCCACGCTCGGCCGCGCTCGAAAGAGGTCGATCCAGACCGAACTGTCGACGAGGATGGTCAACGCTCCTCGACCTCCGAGTCGGACAGGAAGCGAGCGGAGCGCCACTGATCCAGGTCGCCCTCCCACTCGATTCGACCCTTCAAGTCGAGCACGCCCCGTTGTCGCTCGAGGCGGACCAAGGTCTCCAGCGCTCGATGCACGACGGCGCGCTTGGTCCGGATTCCGGTCAAGCGCATCGCCTCACGGACTAGATCCTCGTCCAGCACGATGTTGGTGCGCATATTGTTATCTCGCTGTGTGTATGCCTGGTGTCAATTATACACATTCGTGCGACTCATCGTACATCGAGCAACGTGGAGACATCGACGCGAAGGGTCGGTAGCAGCGGTGATGTCGCGATGTCACCCCGATGGAACGCCCCGTGGATCGCGAATTCGCCTGCGCCCGCGGACAGGGCCAGCACCTGGACCTGCTCGGCTTCGGGATCCACGATCCAGTACTCGGGAATGCCGGCCCGCGCGTAGTCCGCACGCTTGGTCACCAGGTCGTGGGCCCGGTTCGAGGGGCTGACGATCTCGACGACCAGGTCGGCCCCCAGCCAGAATCGGTCCTGGCGACGTGGATCGTCCCGATCGAGCAGGAGCAGCAGATCGGGCTCGCGGACGAGTCCTTCGGACAGGCGCAGCCTGAGCGGGGCGAAGTAGACCTTGCCCTGTGGGTTGGCGGTCCGGAACCGGTCGAAGAGCATGGCCAGGATGTCCTGGTGCTGCTGGGTCGGCATCGGCAGCACCTCGAGCTGGCCGCCGGACAGCTCGACGAGCCGCTTGGTGCCTTCGCTGAGCCAGAGGTAGGCCTCCTCGGTCCACTCGCCCTGACGGGGGAGGAGCTCGGCGATCTGCAGGCGGGTCGTCGAAACGGTCATGGCGTCCTCGAGGGTGGCAACGACGCTTGGATTCGGAGATCAGCATAGGCCAGGCGCGGCCGGCGGATCAAGCGCCTCGCGACGGGCCGGCGACAAGTAGGCGACAGGATCACGACAGCCGCTCGGGTTGTCAGCCTGTACATCTCGCCCACGCGCGTCATGCTCCGCGAGTTCCTTGGATCCTCAACTTGTGCCTCCTACCGGCAGCTCGCGCTCGACCCTGCCGCCGCTCAGGAGCCAATGCTCGCTGGCGAAGCGCTGCACGAAGTAGCGGTCGTGGCTGACGGCCAGCACCGCGCCCTCGAAGCCGGCCAGGGCCTGCTCGAAGCGCTCGCGCGAGGGGATGTCCAGGTGGTTGGTCGGCTCGTCGAGCAGCAGCAGGTTGCAGCCGCCGGCCACCAGCAAGGCCAGGGCCAGCCGGCTGCGCTCGCCGTAGCTGAGCAGCCGGCTTGGACGCAGCGGGGCTTGCCCGGAGAAGAGGAAGAAGTGCAGGAAGTTGCGCGCCTCGGTCTCCGGCTGGGGTGCCACCGCCTGCACGAGCGCCAGCGCGCTGGCCTCCGGATCCAAGGTCTCCTGCTCCTGGGCCAAGTAACCGGGCACGACACTGGGGCCGAGGTGGATCCGGCCTGAGGCGGGTAGCAGCTGGCCGGCGATGCAGCGCAAGAGGCTGGTCTTGCCGCTGCCGTTGGGCCCCAGGATGGCCACTCGAGCCCCAGCCTCGACTCGCAGGTCGATGCCCGCCAGCAGAGGCGGCCGGCCCGGGTAACCCACCGCCAGATCGTCCAACTCGAGCACCGACTTGCCCAGATGCGGGCTGGCCTCCCAATCGACCTTCATCCGCCAGCTCTGGCCGGGCCTTTCCACCCGGTCCTCGCCCTCCAGGTAGCGTTCGAGCTTGCGCTCGCGGGATTTGGCCTTCTTGGCCACCTTCTTGGCGTAGCGCCGGACGGTGGGTTGGTTGGGCTTGGTGGTCACCTCCACCCAGCGTGCCTGCTCCTTGGTGCGGGCGATGTCACCGCGCAGCCGGCGGATCTCCTCCTGCTGCTCCTTCCAGTCCGACCACTGCTTGCGCTGCTCGGTCTCGACCGCTTCCACGTAGGCGCTGTAGTTGCCCGCGTAGACCCGCCCGCGCTTCGTCTCGGCGTCGATGGCCAGGATGCGGTTGCAGGCCGCCTCCAGAAAGGCCCGGTCGTGGCTGACCACCAGCGCAGCGCCGTCGAAGCCGGCCAGCCAGCCCTCGAGCCAGCGTAGGGCCGCGCCGTCCAGGTGGTTGGTTGGCTCGTCGAGCAGCAGCAGCTCGGGATCGTCCAAGAGCAGCAGGACCAGCCCCAGCCGGGTCTTCTCGCCGCCGCTGAGGCTGGCCGCCGGCTGCTGTCGGTCCAGACCATCCAGCTCCAGCTCCGCCAGCAGCGCCGGCAGCCGATCCGGTGCCGGCGCCCGCGCCATGCGATCGAGCAGCGTGTCGTAGCGCCGCGTCAGCTCTTCGTCGCCGGGCCGCTCGGCCAACGCTCCGGCCAGCCGCTCCAGCTCCGGCGCCAGGGCCTCGGGCTGGCCGGCCGCCCCATCCAGCACCGCGCCGAGCGTCCGGCCCGGCTCCGGCTCCCAGCCCTGGGCCAGGTAGCCGATGCGCAGCTCGCGCGGATGCTCGAAATGCCCGGCATCGGGCGCATGGCGGCCGGCGATGGCGCGCAGCAGCGTGCTCTTCCCACAGCCATTCGGACCGACCAGGCCCATGCGATCGCCGAGGTCGAGGTGGAGGTCGAGGTCTTCTACGAGGGTCTGCAGACCCTGGGACAGATGGATGCCGCGTGCCGATAACATGCGCGTCTCTCCGGTGCCGGCGGCCACGTGGATGCGGGGGCGCCTGGAGGGCGCCGGCCGTGGCCGAGAGGGGAGGGGTGGTTCGATCGGGCCATCATCGGGGCCGATCGGGCCGGCAGGAGAGGATTAGAGCATCGTCCCGTGACACCTCGCGCGAGGGGGCTCGCCGGCGGCGAGCGCGGTGGCCGATGATGCTAGCAGCCGGCGGCGGCCGCACCAAGGCCGAGATTCGAGCTGCCATCGGTCGCTCTCGTCGAGATTCCGAAACCCCGCCTGGACGCAGCGAGGCGATTGAGATAGCGTCAGGGGCATGAAGGTCATCGAAGGTGCCCGTCGACTCCTGACGACGATCCTGTTGCTCGGGATCGCGGTCGGACCGATCTACGCCGGACTGTACATCTTTCTTTCTGCCACGCTTTCTCATGAGACGCGCGGCTTGGTGCCCGAGCTGGCGCTTCCAATGCAGCTGGTACTCTCGATCTTGCCCTACGCGATCGGCGGCCTCTTGCTGTACAGACTTCGAGCGTCGAGATCGCAGGTCGTCGCTTCGACGCTGGTGATCACGGTGGTCGAACGCTGCGCGATCCTCGTGTCGGCCGCGGTTGTCGTGGCCGGTGCGGGACCGGGCTGGCAATCGTCCGCTTCGTCCCTGTTTCCCTTCATTCAGAGAGAGGCACTTCCGCACTTCACACCCATCTACGCGCTCGCCTTCTGGCTCGTGTCGATCGCGGCAGCCATGGCTGGGCACGCGATGATGCGGCGAATCGAGCGCGGACCTCGGCTACGTTCAAGGCGATCGGCCCGCGTCTGAATCCGTGCCGACGGCCGGTCTGCGGCGCTTCCTCCAAGCGCCCAGCACCGCATCGACCCCCGGCAGTCGGCTGGAAATCTCCGACTCCGCGCGACTCCGCTCGAGGCGCAGGTCGAGGGCGATCGGGCGGTCCAAGTCCGCGGCTCGGACGGAGGTCACGGCGCCCGCGATCGCTGCCTCGGAGAGCCCCCAGTGGCGCAGCAGGCGCAACCCGAAGTCGCGGCGGTTGATCGCCTGCTCGCCGACCAGGTGGAAGGGGCCGGCCAACTGAGGGCGATCCAAGGCCAGCTCGATCAAGGCCGCGGCCAGGCTGCCGGCCTCCACCGGCTGGCGGATGACGTCCTCCCAGAGCTCCACCTGCCCGCCGGCCTCGATGCGCGCCAGGAAGCCGGCCGTGCCGCGGTCCACCTCGTCCAAGGCGTAGATCAGCGAGGTCCGGACGATGGCCGCCATCGGGCAGGCCTCGGCGACGGCCCGCTCGCCCGCTGCCTTGCTGTGTCCGTAGTCGCCCAGCGGCGAGAGCGTGGCATGCTCGCCGTAGGGTGCGTCGAGGCCATCGAAGACCACGTCGCTGGAAACGTGCACCAGCCGCGCGCCAACCTCCGCGCAGGCCCGGGCGATGGCCGCGCCGGCCTCGACGTTGACCGGCACCATGTCCTCGGGGGCTCGTCCGGGATTGGCTGCGGCGCAGTGGATGACCGAGTGGGGTTGGAGAGATCGGACCGCTGCCTCGACAGCATCGGCATGTCTCAGGTCGAGGTCGATGGGCCGGCCGGCGACAATCCGCTCGGGATGCCGGCCATGGACCGCCAGGACCTCGGCGTGCGAATCGGCCAGCCGGCAGACCCGCCGGCCCAGGTAGCCCGATGCGCCGGTGACCAGCAGGCGCGGCCTGGGGTCGGGGTTCGAGTCGATCGCCTCGTCCGCTCGGCCGCTAGCCATGGCCATCATCGAGATCTGGTGACCCGCGTTCCGGCGCGAGCACCTCCGGTTCTGGCCCATCTTCCGCATCGGTCGAGCCGGCCTCCGTCTTCCGCGCGTCGCCGGCCAGCAGCTCCGGCCACAGCGTCATGCAGACCAGGCCCAGCGCCACGCCGAACCAGAGCGTGGCCAGGCGGGCCAGCAGGGCGGCGGCGGTGGCGGCCGACTTGCCCAGGTCCAGCAGCTGGATGCCCAGGGTGACCAGGCCGCCCTCGGTGCCGCCCAGGCCGCCGGGCGTGGCCACGACCGCGCCGACGATGGTGCTGATCGAGAAGATGAAGATCGCCTTGCCGGCCGTCTCCGGGCCGGGCTCGGCGCCGACGCCGACCAGCACCAGGTAGTAGGCCAGGCCCTCGCAGGTCCAGCTGATCAGGCCGATGCCGACCGCCGTCGAGAGCGCGGCGGGGCGAAGCAGGACGTGGCTGCTGTCGTAGAACTCGCGCAGCAGGTGGGCCCGCGGGCCGATCAGGGGCAGGCGCTCGGCCAGGTCCAGGCCCCAGTGGGCCAGCGGGCGGATCCAGACCGTGACGATGGCGGCCAGCATCAGGCCCAGGACCAGGAGGGCGGTGGCGCGCAGCTCGGGCAGGTCGAAGGCCAAGAGGCCCAGGCCGGAGAGGATGAGCATGGCCAGGCCATCGGTCAGGCGTTCGGCCAGGACGGCCGGCGCGGTGCTGGAGATGGGGGCGCCCGATAGGCGCTTGACCATCCAGCTCTTGAGCAGCTCGCCGGCCTTGCCCGGCGTCAGCACCATGGTCATGCCGACCCCGAAGACTCGAGCCGCGTCGCGGGCACCGATATCGACGCCCAGCCAGCGCAGGTAGAGGATCCACTTGAGCAGCCGACCGCCGTAGTTGACCAGCGTCAGGCCCAGCACCAGGGGCATCACCCGCCAGGGGAAGGCGCCCAAGACCTCTCCGAGCGCCCCGATGTCCCCGTAAACCGCCAGGCCCAGGTAGAGCGCGATGCCGGCCGCCAGCGACCAGACCATCCGCCGGCGCATGCGCTGCCAGGAGGGTGGGGTTTCGCCAGGGGCTGGCGGGAGGCGCTCGGCGCTGTCCGATTCGCGGTGCATGGCGTGTTCTATCCTGTAGGGAGCGTTCGGGGATCGTTGCCGGCTCGACTTGGCCATTCTGGCCTGAAAGACCGGCCGGCGTCCGCCCGTCCGCAAGTGTAACGGCAAGCTGTCATTACCGATAAGCGCGCAAGCACCAGACCGCGGAGGTCGAACATGCGCATGCCCTCGAGCTCGACATCCCTCATCGTGACCATGTGGGGCCGCGTCCGGCGAAATGGGACAAGACTTGCGAGTGGCGTGCCGAAGACTGGTCGTCGCGCCCGGCTCCGGCAAGGTCCGTCGCTCGCTGCGGTGGCCAGTCTCTTGATCTTCCTCTACTTCGGGTCCGGTTTCATCGGATCTGGCCTCGCGAAGGTGCAGGCCGTCCCCGTAGCAGGCGAGAATCCCGGCGAAGGTTTGGGCTCCGAGCGACCTGCGGGTCCCCAGCAAGCGACGGCTACGCCTTCACCGCAGCGGACGCCACCGCCCCTGCCGACCTGCGAGCCGAACTACTGCCGCCGGCCGGCGGCGAGCCTCTACGACATGACCGACAGCGTCTTCTCGGGCCGGGTGATCGAGATCGAGCAGCTTGGACCGGAGGAGAGTTGGTGGCTGCGGATCCGCTTGGCGGTCGAGGAGATCTGGAAGGGTCCGCGCGGCCGCGAGCTGACCGTGCGCATCGACCGATCGAACTGGACCTGCCACTGGAGGAGCCAGCTCGGCGAGGTCGGGGCCCGGGCGATGGTCTTCGCCAACATCGAGCCCGATGGCAGCCTGCGCATCCGCTGGTGCCACGGGCCGGCCGAGGAGGACGAGCTGCGTGCGGTCCTCGGGCCGGGCGAGCCGGCCGGGGCGCGGCAGCCGGCCGGCGGCCTGGGCGGGGCCATCCGCGACATCGCCCTCGCCGCGGACGCCGGTCCGACGCGCGGGCCGGACGACCCGCTGGACATTGCCGGCCTGACCTGGTTGGCCCAAGGCCACCGCCTGCTGCCGGAGACCGGCCTGCTCGATTCGAGCGGGTCGTGGCTGGACTGGCCCGAGCCGGTCTCTGCCATGGCCCGAGATGGCGACTGGGCCTTGGTGGCATCCGACAGGGTACTCTACCTGATCGATCTCGGCGCGGCGGGTGGCCCCAAGTTCTTGTCCCATCAGTCTCTCGAAGCAGGCATCCAAGGGCAGATCCTTGGGCTGATGCTGTTCGGTGAGCGCGCGATCCTGCACAACCGGCAGTCCGAGGACGGCGGCATCACCTGGCAGGACCTCATCGTGGTCATCGACTTGGCCAGCGGCCGGACGTTGAGCTACGACCTGATCGGCGAGCCCGATGCCCAGGTGATCGACATGCTGCGAATGGGCGACCGCCTGGTCGTCAGCTCGAGGCTCGACGACCAGGCCGAGGGGCGGATCCACGTCATCGGCATGTCCCGGCCCGGCGGCGCCCCGAGCGAGCCTCCGACCGAGCTGGCGCGGGTCGAGCATCCTGCTGCCGGCTTGCTTGCCGATGCGCGTGATGACGACGGGCAAGGCTTCCTGACCTATCACGATCGCCAGCTGGCGCGACTGGCCGTGGCCGTTCAGGGACCGCCATCGATCGAGCAAAGCTGGTCCGTCGAAGGCGGCCGCTTCGAGCGGGCCGAAGCTCTGGCCGTGGATGCCGCGGGGCAGATCCACCTCCAGGTCCATGCCTGGCGCTCGCGCGACCTGGTCGGGCATCTGCTCGGCCTGGCCGAGGGCGATTCGGGCCAGCTGGTCGTCCAATCGCCGATCGTCCACGCCGCGCCGCGTCGCTTCGACGCCGGCCTGGCCGTCTCGGCTGACCACTTGTGGCTCGGGGACGCCTCGGGCCTGGCGCGGATCGGGCCGAGCGTGGGTCCGGATCGGGTCACGCACGCGCGCACGCCGGTCGACGTCGATGCCGTGGCCGCCGGGCCCGACTGGCTACTGGCCGGCAGCAGGCAGGCCGGCCTCCTGGTCTACGACCGACAGGATCCTTTGGCCCCGATCCACCGCGCCCACATCCCGAGCGATGCGCCCAGCAACCACCTCCTGGCCGGCGCCGACCGTGACTATGCCATCTGGCAGACCGATCGCGTTCGGCTGGTCGACCTGCGCAATCCAGATGCGCCGACTCTGCGCGACCTCGGACCGAGCGACGTGAGCGAGCCTCCCATCTGGGCCCTGTCCGAGGACCTGCTGGCCGTGCTCCATCCCGACGCCGCGCGCTTATCGCTCTACGACCTGCGCGAAGCCGGCGCGCCGCGGCTGGCCGACAGCGCCGATCTGGATCCCCAGACCGACTGGCAGGCCCTGGCCTTCGACGGCGCCCGGCTGCACCTGGCCTACCACCCGGGCCCGCCCGTGAACGGCCCCATCGGTCCGCCCGGACTCCCCTCGCTGGAGCTGGCCAGCTTCGAGGTCGCGCTGGAGGCCGGCGAGCCCCGATTGACGCGCGGCCAGGACCGGACCCTGCTCGATACGCTCGTGCGCGACACCAGCCTGTTGTCCATGGTGCTGTCCGGAGATCGCTTGTGGCTCCTGCATCGCGGCATCGAGGGCCGACGCTCCGAGGCCATGCTGGCCGGCTTCGATCTCTCGGACCCGAACGAGCTGCGCATGCACGCCCGCGTGGCGATTCCCGGCGCGGCCGGCCCCATCCTCCTGGACGGCCAGCGACTCTATGTCTCCAGCCAAGGCACCGTCCAGGGCATCCACGTCGTCGACCTGGCGAGCCCCGACGCGCCCCAGCTCGCATCTCCGCTGGCGCGCGGCCGCGGTCGAGTGACGGTGGCCGACGGCCACGCCTACGTGGCCAACGGGCCGGCCGGCCTCTGGATCTACCCCCCGGAGAGCAGCCTTCCGCCCTCGCCCACGCCGCTGCCGGTGACGCCGACGACAACCCCGACCCCCACCGATTCCGCGCCCACCGCCGAGGCGACGACGCCGACTCCGCTCCCGCGGCCGATTTACCTCCCCCTTCTCCACCGTGGTCAGGACTGAGCCGCCGAGTCGGGACGAGACCGGCTGGGTCGTGGCGTCAGGTGTTGGTATCCCTACCGGCTACCCATCACCGCCAGTTCGCGGCTGGGGCCGACTCATGATTCCGGGTGCTGGGCGCTGGCTTGGCCTGGGCGCATCGATCGCTTGCGTCGCCATCGTGATCACGACCGGTGGATCTGGAAAGGCCGGTCCCGTCCGGGAACTTGCGACCGGGCCGCACCCCGTTGAGCACCCAGCCATGTTTTCCGCGCAGTCAGCCGGCGTGCTGACCCGTGCGCAGCCGGAACAAGTCATGCAGACAGGCCCTAGGCGCCCAGGTGACGTCGATGCGGTCCACGGAAGCGACGCGCCTTGGCAAGAGGCGCCGGTCTTGGAGCCGGTGGCGAGCTTCGGTGGTCGCATCCGGGTCATCGTGCCGACGGGACCGCGGATCTGGCTGGCACAGTCGAATCGCGTCTACGCGGTGGATGGCTCCGAGCCCGAGTCGCTTCGGCGCATGGGGACCGAGCTCCAGCTACCGGATGTCGTCCACTGCCTGGATGTTCAGGGTGAGCGTGGCCTTGCTTGCGCGGGCGACAGGCTCTTCCTGCTCGACCTCGGCCGGCCGGAGGAGCCGCGGATCGAGCAAGAGCTAGCGCTCGCGGATGGGCAGCGTGTCGTCAAAGGGATTCTGGCCGGCGACCGGATCTTCGTCGACATCGGGGCGGATGTGGACGTGATCGAGATTTCCAGCGGTCGGACCCTGCAGGCCGGCTTGGTCGGCGATCCGAACGCGATCGTCCACGACCTGGCCCGCTTCGGCGATCAGCTGGTGCTCTCTACCCGCGATGCTCGAGACGCGCGCCAGAGCGGTTACTTGCGCTGGTATCCGCTGACACCGGAGCCCGGCCCGCCCGGTCAGGCCTACCCCGAGCGGATGCGGGTCGAGGAGATGGCGGCCGGCCATCTGTCCGTTGCGCGCGTCGACGGAGCGGATCGCGTATTCACCTCCTTCTACCTCGGGCAAGAGATCGCCGTCTGGGAATCCCGCGAGGGCTCGGAGCCCCGCCGGCTGCAAACTTGGCGTGGCCACTCGCCTTGGCGGGCATCTGCGGTCGGGTTGCCCAACGGAGAGGTCTACGTGCCCAGCTATCGGGACCATGGGAACAGCGGCGGGGTCGAAGTCACGATTCGGCACCTGACGACCGATGGCTTCGAGGACATCGGCGGCATGCCAGCCAGTCGCCACTTCCACGCGCGTCTGGTGGCCTGGGGTGATCGCCATCTCTTGACGGGCGACGACATTGGCCTGTTGATCGTGGACATCGCTTCCGAACCTCCGGATTGGCGTCACATGCCGGCCGCGGTCGAGGTCGCTGGCCTCGAGCCGGCCGGCGAGTCGGGCCTCCTGGTCGCCAACCAGCGCGGTGCGCTCCTGGTCTTCGATCTCTCCGAGCCCGACGCGCCGAGCATCCGGGCGCACCTCGAGTCGATCGCTGGCTTCACCGGCCTCGTCGCGGATGAGGTGCGAGCGATCTGGTCCAGCCACGGGCCCTTCGACATTCCGCTGACCGCCTCCTCGATCCTCGATCTGTCCAGCCCGACCGATTTGGAGGCTGTCGGCCACTTCTCGGGTGTCCACCACGCCAGCGCGAGCTTCGACCTGGACGAAGGCTGGCTCGTGGCCGAAGCCATCGATACCTCGGCGGCTGTCGCCATCTACGCGATGGATGATCTGGTCGACGCTCACGAGCCGCCCTTCGTCGATCGGGAGCCGATCGAGGGGGAGGTCCTGGACCTCGTGATGGACGAGGGGCTGGTGGTCGTGAGCTACGCCGATACGTCCGATGCTCGGCAGCCGAGGGCACAGCGTAAGCTTCGGCTGCGTGTCCTGGGCTTGGTGACGGAGGGTGCCGAACGGCGTCTGGAGCGGCGTTCCGATCTGTGGGTCGGCGATGGCACCGGGCAAGATCTGCTCATCGAAGGCGATGTGCTCTGGCTCACCACCCATCAGCCCTGTGGTGTGGGGACATCGCTGCTCGTGGGTGTCGATCTCTCGGAGCCCAGCCGTCCCCGATTGCGATCCTGGATTCCGGTCCCATACGGCTCGCGGCCGGTCGCATTGCACGAGGGCCATCTCTTCCTGGCCGGCCCCACTGCTGCGGTCGTCGACCTGCGCAACCCGGACGCGCCCAGGCTGGTCTCGCGCCTCGCCCATGGCGCGAGTGATGTGGTAGTGGTGGGCCGGCGGGTCTACGCCGCCGACCTCTCGGATGGCATCTGGGTCTACCAGCCCGATCTGCCCTGGTCCGGCGATCCATCCCACCCGAGCCCCAGCCCGCCGCCCATCAGCACGCCGGGCGCCTCGCCGACGCCCAGCCCGACCGTGGACTGCCGGCCGACAGCGACGCCCTCGCCGGAGCTGCCGGCGACTTCGACATCGACGGCCGTGGCGACGGAGCCAACCGCGGACTCGACCGCGACTCCAACGAGCCCGGATGTGGATCCGACCGGACGAGCCTACCTGCCGCTGACCCTGTGGTATCCTCGTCGACCATGAGCCCAGATGCGCCCAGCCACTTGGAATCGCCCAATGTCCTGAGCCGGAGACAGCGATATGTGCTGGGGCACTTCGACCGGCTCACCATGTGCTACTCGCGAGCCCTGGCCATGCCTGCCGTGGGCTTCGGCGCCTATTGGAGCTTCCTGCTGGTCGATCGTTGGTTTGAATCGGACCTCGGGATTGGCCCTACGATTCGGATGTTGATCCCTGTCGTCGGTTTGGGAGGTGTGGCCTTGTTGCTGGGAGAGCGGCTCGATCGACGTCTCCGGCAGGCTTATGAGGACGCCTATATCACCCTGCGCGAGCGCTTCCACCGTCATAGAGCGTACGGCGAGACTGAGACTCGAATCACGAAACTCGGCTGGTGGTTGTTCGGACTCTCGATCCTCGGAATCTTGGCTGCGGATGATGTTCCCTTGCGCTGGTGGAGATTCGACGTCAGCATGATGCTGGCGATCGCCACGCTGTGCCTAGGCGTGGCTCTTGTCCATCGTCCTCTCTTCCGGCATTGGGTTTCCTTGTCGTTGGCGTCTGCTCTCCTGGCCCTGTACTGGGTCATCTGGCCGCCGGAAGCGGAGAGCTACCAGTTCCTGCTCTGGATCCCGGTCCTCTTCTCGGTTGGCTTCGTGCTTGATGCGCGTGAGAGCCTGGCAATGCTGCGCGAGGTGCTTGGTCCCTCGATGTCCGCGCACGACGATCTCGACATCGGGACGGAGTGATCTTCGATCGAGTTCGAGGGTCGCCGTCACGCCAATTACGACCCGTGCGTAGTTACCGCAGGCATCGAATCCCCCGGATGTCGCCGTCCCCGAGACTCGAGAGGTCCTATATGTCACCTGATCCTAGGGATGTCGACAGATCGGAACCGGCCCCTGACCTGCGACGAAGTGCTCGGGCCGAATCCGACCGCCGAGTAGCAGGGCGCCGTCGAACCACAGCCACATCTCGGCTCGTCCTCGCCTGTGTCCTCGCCTGTGTCCTCCCCACCATCGGCGTCCTGATCCTGTCGACCGATCACGTGGCCCGGGGTTGGAGCGTCGAAGCTCCAGTGCCAGCCGCCTCGGCGCCCGATCAATCCACCGAGACCCCCATGCCGCTGCCCGGCCCGACGATCGTGCTCACGCAGGTGATCACGCCGGTAGCCGACAGCTGGTTCGAGGTCGATGTCGGGACCGGCGCCCCGGTCAACGCGACCCCGCAGGGCTCGAACCCGCGTCTGAAGGCCGGCTGGTCGGATACTGGCATCGACGAGCACGAGGTCTTGCGCTTCGCGGTGCCGACCACCGCCTCGGATACGCATCTGGTTCGCGCCGATTTGGAGCTGGCGATCGAAGCAGCCGACATCTTCGTCTTCGACCCGCCGCGGCGGGTCACCAGCGGCACGATGCTCGTCCAGCTTCGCGACATCGAGACCGACTGGGTGGAGTCGAGCCTGAGCAGCCTGGACCCGCCCGAGTTGGGTCCGGTTTGGAAGCGCACTGAAACGCCCTGGGGGCCTTGCGACGCGGGAGGATGTGGAATCGCTCAGATCGACCTGCTCGAGCATCTGTTGGCTCGGGCGCGTCCAGGATCGGGCCCGGATCAGGGATTCGGCTTGCGGGCCAACGGGGTCATCGATCGCGCCACCTTCGGGACCATCTTCGAGGTCGCGAGCCGTGAGTCCGAACACCCACCGCGGCTCCATCTGGCGTGGGCGGCCGTCCCCTTTGACCAGCCGCCCAGCTCGACGCCAACGGTCGGGGGAACGAGGACGGCGACCTCGACCGGCACGCCACCGACCGCGACGGCATCACCCACCGGCATGGCCAGCGCGACCGGAACGCCATCGGCCGAGCCCTCGAGCACGCCGGGTCCGGAGCCGACCTGGGAGCTGCGCGAGGTGGAAGGTCTCTTCGGAACTGGCTTCGAGGTCGTCTCGTTCGTCGAGGGGGATTCAGACTGCCCGGGCTACGGGGTCGGGTGGTGGTTGGACGCGGGCGGTGAGTTCTGGGAGCGATATGAAGCGCTGCGCGCCGGCCGCTCGCCCTATCCATCCTACGAGAACGAGATCTACGTCGCGCGAGCGCGCTTTCACGCCCGCATCTCCCCGCCGGGTTCCTACGGTCACCTGGGCGCTTACGAGCGCCAGGTGCAGGTCGTCGAGCTCTTGGAGATGGGGGACACCGACCACTGTGGCATGGACCTGCCAGACCTGGCGCTGGCCAGCTACCGATACGGCAGGACCAACGCGCTGCCCAGCGGCTGCACGCCGGGTCATCCCGGGCCGGCCACCCTCGAGCTCTGCATCGTCAACCAGGGCCGGCAGCCGGCCGGCGACGCATGGGTCGACGTGTACCACGAAGGGGAGCTGGTCGCCCGTCGTCGCCTCTGCGGCCTCGCGGTCGACGAGACGCGATGCCTGGCCCCGGTGACCATGCCGGCCGGCGACATCCGCATCGACCCGGAGCGCGAGGTCGACGAGCACTTCGAGGCCAACAACCGCCTGATGCTGGCCGTCCCCACCTTCACCCCGCCACCGACCTGCACCGCGCTGCCCCCCGGCCGGCCCAGCCCGACCCCACAGCCCACCGCTACCCTGCAGGCCTGCATCACGCCGCCTCCGAGTCCGACCGCGAGCACGACGCCCACGCGCGGTCCGAATCAAATCCTGCTGCCCTTCACGACAAGGCATTGACGCCATCCTCCAAGCCAATTCGAGGCCGCCGCGGTCGCATCTCGCAACAGCCGGCCGTCACGAATCGCGGCCGCCGCACGTAGTCCACCACTGAAGATGCGCCCTGCCCCACCCTGGTCCGCCATTCCCCCCATTTCCGCGAGGTGTGCCATGACGATCGCTTTGACGCTTCCCGACCGCGGCCCGCGCCGCAGCTGGCCGGCCATCCTGGTCCTGGCCTTCGCGCTGGGCCTCTCGGCCGGCCTGCTCCTGCCCTCCGGCCGCATCGCCAAGGCCTGCAGCTGCCTGCCGCCGCCCCCGCCGGCCCAGGCGCTGGACGAGTCCGACGCCGTCTTCGACGGCACGGTGGCCCGCATCGAGACCGTCGATCCGACCGATCATTTCTCGGGCCTGCGCATCCACTTCGTGGTCCACACGCAGTGGAAGGGCGTCACCGAGGGTCGGGTGCACGTGCTCACCGCCGGCGACAGTGCCATGTGCGGCGTCTTCTTCGAGCTCGGCCGGCGCTACATCGTCTACGCCAGCGACCAGGATGAGGACGGTCTTCTCGAGACCCACCTCTGCACCCGCACCCGCTTGTGGGACGAGGACGAGGCCATCGAGCTCGGCCCCGTCGAGCCGCCCGAGGACGCCATCCCGTGGCATGTCTGGGTAGCCCAGCCGCCGGTGCCCGGCTGCCCGCGTTGTGCCGAGCCCCCGCCGCCGGCCGAGGCCATGGCCGATGCCTCGGCCGTCTTCCACGGCCGGCTGGTCGGCATCGAAGACCTGGGGCCGGACCAGAACCGCGACCACGTCCTGACCTTCGAGAACCGCGGCTGGTGGAAGGGCCCGAACACCGCCACCATCGATGTGCTCCTCCCCTGGTCCTACTGGTTCTGCGAGGGCCAGCGCTGGGAGAGCCTCTTCCAGCCCGACGCGCCCGACGGCCACATCGTCTACGCCGCCGAGGACGAGGAAGGCAACCTGATCCTCGAGCTCTGCGGCCGCACCCGCCCCTGGACGGCCGAGGAAGCCGCCGCCCTGGGCAGCCCCAACGCGCCCGAGCAAGCCACCGCCACGCCGACGCCGGGCGGTGGCTCGGGCACACCGCAGCCGGAGCCGAGCGCTACGCCGACACTATGTCCGATCCCTTCTTGTCCGCCATGCGCCGGCCCGCGTCCCGCCGAGGAATGGCTTGAGGAAGCCGATGCCGTCTTCCACGGCCGGGTGGTGCGCATCGACGAGATCGACTGTGACCGGACCATCCATTTCGAAGTCGACGAAGTCTGGAAGGGCCCTCAGCGTCGCAGCATATCCATCTTTATGGATTGGGTGGCCTGGGGCTGCAGCCGGCAGTATGTGCCGGACGAGGAAGTCGTCGTCTTCGCCACCGAGGACCCGGATCGGGGCCTGACCGTCCCGCTCTGCTTCGGCATCGTCGACGAGGACCCGCGCGAGGCCCTCGGCCCCGGCCAGCCCGTGGCCGACGACCGGTCGCCGGTCGCGCACTTCGGCGGCCGGATCCGCTCGGTGGCCCCCGTCCCGGGCAGCGACCTGGCTTGGGCTGCCCAGGGCCCGCGCGTGATGGCGGTCAGCCTGGCTCGTGGCGAAGACCTGCAGCGCTACGGCACCGGGCTGATGCTGCCGGGCCAGGTCGAGGACCTGGCGGTCGATGGGCAACGAGGCGCCGCACGGGTCGGGCGGACGATCCACCTGCTCGATCTCTCCGAACCGGAGCAGCCGGTGGTGACCGATCGGGTCGCGCTCGACGATGTCGAAGGAGATCTGGGCCCCATCCGCGTGCTCGACACCTACGCGAGGGCCTTCATCGCCCACGGCAAGCATCTGGCGTCGATCGATCTGGACTCGGGCGAGATCCTGGCGACGGACATCGAGGTCTGTGGCGTGGGCGATCGCGTGATCGACTTCGTGGCCACGGATCGCCTGCTCGCTATCGCATCCGGCGGAGACCTGCCGGCATCCCCGTCACAGCCAGCGAAGCTTCAGATCGTCGAGCGTAATGGACACGACAATCTTTCGGTGTGCTCGAATGCTTCCTGGGAGATCGAAGACGCGGCCATCGGTGATCTGACCCTGACCGAGGTCGCCGGCCAGCCGCGGCTCTACAGCATGGCCGAAGGCGGCATCGCCGGCTGGGATCTGACGTCGCTGGACGAACCCACCGAGATCGCCCGCTGGACCGCCGGCTGGCGGCCCGAGGGTTTCGATCCGAAGCAGGGCGACATCGCCGTCACCTCCGAGGGCGTGGTCTACGCCGCGCTGCACCGCTGGGTGGGCAGCTTCCACACCGCCGGCGAGGTGCTGCGGGTGCTCGCGACGCCCGACCCGGATACGGGGCGCAGCACCGAGACCGTGCACCAGAGCCTGCGGCCGCTCGACGCGCCGCTGGTGGCGGCCGATGGCTCGGACGGTGCCGGCCGGCTGCTGATGGCCGGGCCCGAGGGCTTCTCGATCCTCGATGCCGAGGAAGAGAGCCCGCGGACCGTCCCGTTGGTCACCGACGCCGTCGACTTGGCCCTGCACCTGGACGATCCGGGACCGGTGCTCTACACCACCAGTGACAAGGCGAGCCTGAACGGCCACCTGCTGCTCGACCCCTTGTCGCCCGATCCCTACACCTTCCTGCTGGGCGATGGCGGTGCCGAGCGCGGCGGGCTGACCGTGGACGAGGGCCGGCTGGTCATGGCCAACCTGGGCCAGACCGACATCCGCGATCAGAAGCTGGAGATCGTCACCGTCGGCGGGGCCCTCATCCCAACCGAGCAGAGCGAGATCGACCTGCGCGACGCCGGACCGGGCCTGCTCTGGGATCAGTTCGGCAACCGCCTGGTCGTGCGCCGCGGCGCCGAGCTGGTGCTCTACGACCTGAGCGACCCGAGCCTGCCGGTCGAGGCCGCCCGGGCCGAGATCGAGGGCCGGGTGGCCGATCTGATCGTCGACGGCGACTGGGTCTACGCCCTGCACTACGGCGCGTCGCTGCCGCTGCCGGAGGCCCCGGCCACGACATTCTTGACGGTGCTGCGCATCCACCGCGCCAACGGAGAGCTCTGGCTGGACCCGATGGAGGGCGCCACCGAGCTGCCCTTCACCGTCCACCAGGACGGCCTGCCGCTGGCCGCACTGGACGGCGACCGCCAGGTCCTGTGGATGGCCGGCGCCATCCACTGCCCGGGTGATCCGCGCTACCTGCTCTTCGGCTTGAACGTGGCCGATCCGACCGCGCCGGCGGGCATCGACTGGGGCTGGGAGGATCTACCGGCCCGGCCCGCGGTCGTGACCTATGCCGATGGGCATCTCTTCCTCGGCGGCGAACATCCGCGGGTGATGGACGTGCGCAATCCCGAGCTGCCCACCTGGGCCGGCGAGCTCGAGGTGGCAGGCGCCGGCTCGCTGGTCGTGCACGAGCAGACCGTCTACGCCGCGGCCGGCGCCGACGGTGTCTTCATCCTCCAGCCCGAGCTGGCCTGGGATAGCGATCCCGAGGCGCCGACGCCGGTGCCGCATGTGACGCCCTCGACCATGCCGCCGACACCGACACCGGACTGTTCCGGAAGCCCGACCCCCACGCCGACCGCCTTCCATGGATCGCCGACGCCCACCCCGACGCCCTGGACCGTGGAGCCCGGATCGATCTACCTGCCCAGGCTCGTCAACGGGGAGTGAATCGGACGATGCCTCGAGGCATCGCCGCAGTCGACCGAAGCTGAACGGCACGATGAACCGCATCGCCTGAACAGAGGATTGAAGTAGAAAGCGACGAGGCGCTGGCTCGAGGGCCAGCGCCTCGTTCGTTCTTGCAGGGGGAAGGGAAGATCCAGGTGGCCGCGGGCGAGCTTCGAGGCTCGAGCTCCGGATCCGCGCCCTCCGACCTCAATCCGATCCGGCCCCCTCGGGCGCCTCGATCTCGATGTCGCCGTACTCGAAGTCGGCCGACATGTCGGCCTCGAACTCGCCGAAGGCGCTATGCATCTCCTGGCGGATTGGCAGGCCGTCCGATTGGCCGATCCAGACCGTCACCTCGACCGTGCCGGTCTCGGGGCTGCCGGTGGTGTAGCGGATCTTGCGCGCCGCCTGGCCCTCGACGCGCTCGTCGCCCAGATCCTCGACCAGCTGCATGCTGGCTGCATAGGCAGTGGAATCGATCTGGCCGCCGGCGCCCGGAATCTGCTCCAGGGCGCTGTTGACCATGCTGCCCATCTGCTGGTTCTCGACCCAGGTGCCGGCCATGTTGACCCAGGCCTGATCGCCGATGACCACCACCTCGTTGCCGGCCATCTCCATCTGGAAGCGATCCGGCTTCTGGAACTCGAGCACCTGCGTCATCTCGCCGGCGCCGGAGGAATCGATCTGCTGGGTCATGCGCCAGCCCGATTGCTCGGACATGGCCTGGTAGGCGGCCAGGAGCGCATCCAGCGCACCCTGGTCTACCTGGCCGGATGCTCCGCCGGCATCCTCCCCGGCCTCGCCCTCCATATCGCCGCTGTCTTCCGATCCCTCGGCGGCGCTGCCATCGTCACCTTCCATGCCATCGCCGGCCTCGGCCGCGTCCTCCGAGGACTCGCCAGCCTCGCCGGCCTCGCTGCCCGTGTCGCCCTCCGATTGCGCATCCCCGGTGGTCTCCTCGACGGCCGCGTCCTCTTCCGGCTCCGAGCCGCAGCCTCCCAAGAGGAGGCCCAGACCCAAGACGGTGGACAGGCAGAGCTGCAGGCCGATCTTGCCGGCCGGAATCCGATACTTCATCACTCGAGTTGCTCCTTGCTTGCGATGCCCCATGTCAATGCGTCTTGGCGGCATCTCGTGTGCGCAGCATAGCAGAGCGGGCCTCCGGCTCCCATCCGCGCCGGCCCGGCATCCCGCGATGAAACAACCCGTCGGCCCGCCCGGTCGTAGGGCATGGACGCGCGCGGCTGGCGCGCGCCGGCAACGTTAGCCGATGTCGATCGACGAGCAAGGAGCGAGACGACGTGATGGATGCCAGTAGCTGGACCCGGGCCCTCTTGGCCCTGCTGCTCATGCCCCTGGTGGCGGCCTGCGATTGGACCGACTACATCCCCGAGGTCGAAACCGGCAACGGCGAGATGGCCGAGGAGGCGCGCGAGGTCGGTGAATTCGACGCTGTCAGCGTGGAATCCGGCCTGGAGGCCGAGGTCCGCGCCGGCGACGAGACCTCGGTCACCGTGCGCATCGACGCCAACCTGATCGACCTGGTCGAGACCGTGGTCGAAGACGGGACGCTGCACATCCGGCCCATCCGGCCCGGCTTGGCCCTGCGCGCCCAGGTCGAGGACCGGGTCGAGGTGGTCGTGCCCCGGCTGCGCGCGCTTTCGGCCTCCGGCGGGGCCGATCTGGAGGCCGAGGACGTCCTGCGCGGCATGGCCAGCGCCTCCGCCTCGGGCGGGGGTGATCTGGTGGTCGAGGGCATCGATGCCCAGCAGCTGGATCTGGAGTCCTCGGGTGGCGGCAACCTGCGGGCCAGCGGTCGGACCGAAGAGCTGACCGCCTCTGCCTCGGGGGGCGCGGACATCGAAGCCGAGGAGCTCTCGGCGGATCGGGCTCGCGCCTCGGCCTCGGGCGGGGCCGACATCGAGCTGGGCGAGATGGGCAGCCTGGATGCCGAGGCCTCCGGCGGCGCCTCGATCTGCTACACCGGCCAGCCGGAGGAGCTCGAAGGGACCACCTCCGGTGGGGGGAGCATCGACGAGTGTTGATTCGGTGCCGGGAGTCCGGGCTCGCTGCCTGCGCTGTTGAGCCGGTGATCAAATCGCGCGGCCGTAGCGTTCGCGGAAGACGCCGGCCACGCCCAAGAGGACCAGCGCGGCGCCGGCGGCCGTGATCCAGGTGATCTGCTCACCCAGCAGCCACCAACCGAGGAAGGCTGCGCCGACGGGATTGACATAAGCGTAGGTCATGACGACCCGCGTGGGCAGGTGCTGCACGGCCTGGACGAAGGATAGGAAGGCCAGGCCGCCGAAGACCACCAGATAGGCCCAGGCCCACCAGGCCTCCGGTGCGGCCTGGGCTGGCATGCGCTCGCCCACCGCGGCCGCGATGAGCAGGAAGACCACGCCGCCGGCCAGCTGCTGCAAGGCGGCGCTGGTCAGCGGTGCCGCTTTGGGCTTGGCTCGCGCCTGGAGCACCGTGCCCATGCCCCAGCTGATGGGCGCGAAGAGCAGGGCCAGGACGGATGCCGTATCGGCGCCTTCGGCGGCCAGCAGCTCGGGCAGGACCAGCAAGGCCACCCCGGAGAAGCCCAGAGCCAGCGCCAGGGCCAGGCGGCCCGATGGGAGCTTGCGGTCCACGATGGCTTCGATCAGCGCCACCCAGATGGGCAGCGCGCCGACCAAGAGCGCGGCGTAGTTGGAATCGGCCTGCTGCTCGGCCCAGGTGACGGCGCCGTTGCCGCCGATCCAGAGCAGCAGGCCGGCGGCCAGGATGACGCCGAAGTCGCGCTTCGAGACGCGCAAGGGGCGGCGCAGGACCAGCGCGATCAGGCCCAGCATCGCGCCCGCGGCCAAGATGCGCGCACCGCTCATCAGAAAGGGTGGAAAGCCGCCGGGCCGGACCGCCACCTTGATGGCCAGGTAGGTGGTGCTCCAGACCGTGTAGAGCACCCCCAGATGGAAGAGACCGACCCAGGCGGGTCCCTCGGCTTCGGGTTGCCCGGCCGGCATCGGGGCGACCATCGATCGCATCGAAGGCTCCTCGCAGCGCGCTGGAATGGGGGTGGAGCGATCGGCTCCGTCCCGGGGATCGATCCTGCCGGCAGATTGTAGCGCCTTGCCGGCGCGGGACGCTGGTGCAACGGCCATCGGTTAGCCTCCAAGGGCCGAGCGGGAGGTCCCGAGTCGTTGGACCGAACCGCATGCCACCCGGAACCCAACCGACGGACCGCCGCCCTCCGCAAGGCCGCGGCCCGCGAATCCAGGAGGCTTGCCATGCGTCTCTCGCTCGCCGCGGTCGCCTCGCGCGCCGCGATCGCCATCCCCATCGCCCTGGCCGGGCTGCTGCTCGCGCCGGGCGGCCAGGGAACCGTTGGGGCCCAATCGTCGTTGGATTGGTCGGCGCCCTACTGCGGGGATCAACCGCGCATCACGTCCATCTTCGACCATCAGCATCCGAACTACGCCCGGGACGGCACGCTCATGCTCTTCAACGGCGACGACATCTCCGGCTGCAACGGACCTGGCTACGACGGGCATTCGGGCTGGGACTTCGGCAGCTCCTTCGGCGACCAGGGTTGCGGTGCCGGCTCTCGCCCGGGTATGGCGGGTCGGCTGGCCTTCGCGGCGCAATCGGGCCGGGTGCATCGCTCGCGCTGGTTCCATCCCAGCAAGCACGATCGGGCCCAAGGCTCGGACAGCGCCTTCGGGCTGTATATCGACGTGGCCCATGATGGCGACATGGCCTCGCTCTACGGCCACCTGGCCGCGCTCTTCGTCGACGAGGGCGAGTGGGTGCAGAAGGGTCAGGCGATCGGGGCCATCGGTACGACCGGCAACAGTACGGGGCCGCATCTGCACTTCCAGGCCGGCCGGGGCAACTCGGCCGCCTCGTCTTGGAACAGCTTCGACCCTTACGGCTGGGATCGGCTCTTCGTGCCCGGTCCGCCCAGCCCGCCGGCCTTCGCGGACCCGCATCGCGGAAACGGATGGAGCGAGCGCGTGATCGTGCCGGGAGTCTACGACGCGGAGTGCCCGGCGACCTGCGCGATCCGGGTCGTGGACGACAGTTCCCCCGACGTGAACTTCACCTGTTCGTCCGCACCCGACTGTCCCAACTGGTTCCAGGAGTCGGGCGGCGAAGGTGGCAGCCACCATTGGACCCGCCCCAACGGCTCCAGCGTGGACTACGTGGCCGAGTATCGCTGCAGTGGCTGCAGGCGGGGCGTCTATCAGGTCGATGCCTTCGTGCCCCTGGGCGCCGACATCGCCAATACCCACATCGCGCGCTACGAGATCGGCGGCGAGGTGACGGTGGTCGATCAGCATACCCAGGGCGGCATCTGGCATCCGCTCGGCATCTTCGACTTCCAAGGCGAACCGATGGTTCGTCTGACCGACCGCACGGACCGCCACGACTACACCGCACCCGCCAGCCAGAAGATCGGCGCGGACGCATTGCGTTTCCGTTGGATCTGCGCCTTCACGCCAGCGGGCACGCCCCGCATCGATCCACCGTCGCCCGGGCCGCCGCAAGGCGGCGAGGGCTAGATGATATCCGGGCAGCGCCGAGCACCCACCCGGGAAGGGCGCACGGCGGAGCCCGACCTCGACGACGACCTTGCTCTCCAGTGATCACCCAGTCCAGTACCGAATCGCCCTGCAGGCACCACGAAACAGCCAAACGCAAACCCAGGCGCAGCCATGACGACAACGACCATCCCACCACGATCGACCGGAGCACCCGATCCGAAACCAGGGCCGAGACCTCCCCGATCCCAATCTCTTCCTCTTTACATCGAGACGCCTGACACAAGGAGATCTGCACATGAACCGCAAGCTCGCCAACCTCTTGTCCGCCCTGGCCCTGGTCACCGCGGTCAGCGGCCTGGTCTACCTGACCCTGGGTCGCTTCGGCGCGCCGCCGGCCGCGCCCGGATCGGCAGCGCCGGCCGAGCAGGGCTATCCGCCGCCGGCCACCGAGACGCCCACGCCGCGTCCGCCCACTGCCACGCCCGATGCCGAGGGTTACCTGCCGCCGCCGGCCGGCCTGCCTTGGCAGCAGGTGGGCCTCAGCGACGGGCCGCACGCCGATCTGCTGATGCAGGTTCAGACGGCCCTCGATGCCGGTGATGCCGATACGCCCAGCAGCTGGGTGGCCGACGACCGGGCGGGGCTGGGCCTGACGCCGCTGAACACCATGGAGACCGAGGGCGGCTTGGGGCTCTACTCGGACGGCGTGCGCGACCTCTTGGCGGCCTACTACACCGCCGGCGCCAGCCCGCGCGTCCAAGGCTACTTCGAGCGCGGCCCCTGCTTGGACGTCCTGCTCCACCGCCTGCCGGCGCCCATGCCCCACCCGGCCACGCCTCCGGCCAGCGGGGATCCCCACGGCGCGCCCGCCCCGGACGTCATCGAGGCCGAGGCGGCAGCTCTGCACATCTGCGAACTGCCCGGGGCTGCCCTGTTCTGGGATCGGTGGGTCTACGGCGACTATGAAGCGCTGCTCGACCGATTCAACGGCTACGAGCCGGATCCGGGCCTGACCTACTTCATGATTCGGCCCTAGGACGCCCACGACCCGGGTCGCAGCGGCCCGGTAGGGATTTCGAGTCAGGACCGTGGGGCGGCCGGCCACCGAGCCGGCCGCCCCAGCCCTCGGGACGGATTCCGATTTCGCGTCCCGCATCGAGCCTTGCTCTTGCCCGGATGATACCAGAATGATACCGTTGGCCGAGCCCCAGCGCCGCACAGCTACCGGTCGGAGACCGCTCGATATGGCCAACGTCCTGATCCGCGACCTGCCCGAAGATCTGCACGCGTACCTCAAACGGCGCGCCCGGCGCAATCGGCGAAGCTTGTCCAAGGAGCTGCTCGTCCTGATCGAGCTGGCCCTCGAAGGCGGCGCTCCGCCTGAAGAGCTTCCCGAGCCGATCGACCTCGGCATCGCCCTGACCGCCGACTTCGTCGATGCCGCCAAGCGCGAGGGCCGCGCATGATCGTGGTCGACACCAACCTGGTCGCCTACCTGCTCATCCGATCCGAGCACACGGAGCGCGCGCGACGCGTGTGGGCGATCGACCGGGACTGGATCCTCCCTCCGCTGTGGCGGCACGAGCTACTCAGCGTCCTGTCCTCCGCCGTCCGAGCCGGGACGCCGCTCGACTCCGCGCGTTCGGTCTGGCATCTCGCCATCGAGATGATGGCACCGCGAGAGCATGAGGTGAACATGCTGCGGGCGCTCGAGCTCTCGCGCGATCTCGAGATCAGTGCCTACGACGCGCAATTCCTGGCTTTGGCCGAGGGCTTGGACCTGCGCTTGGTCACCGGGGATCGTCGCCTTCGCCGCGCGGCTGGGGACCGGGCAATGGGCATGCGTGAGTTCTGCCGCGAGGCGGAAGGCTGAACCCGAGGTAAGCACTTGGGCTGATCGCAACTCGAACTCCGATGAAGCGAGCGTGCAAGTCACCGAATCTTCTGGCCTCCGACTTGCGTTAACGCTTTCGAGCGGACCGCATCTTCGCGGCCCGCGAGCGCGTCTTAACAGCCATCATCCGATCCCCGCCGGTTCCGATCGCCACGCGCTGCTCATCGACGACCCGCTCGTGCCGATCGAGACCCGTGCAGCCCTAGCGCCAAGGCCTGCCCGCCGCAACGCGCCCCGGCCCATTCCCGTCGCTCGATTTCGACCTGGAGCGCTGAGCATGAACGAGCTGTCGAGCCCCACCCCACCGTCCGAGGCCCCGACCGTCTTGGCCGTCGCCTGTCGACCACGGGACGTCATGTCCCGCGCCGCTTGGCGGCTCGCCTTGGTGCCGATCCTGATGGCGATGTTCTTCGGGCTCGCGGCGCGGCCGGCCGCTGCCAGCCCGCTGGCGCAGGACGGCCCGCCGCGCGGCGTCAATCCCAACGCCCAGCTGGGCGGCCAGGTGCACCTGCCCATCCTCAACTTCCTGGGCCAGGACGACGTCTGCCGCGCCTGGGTCGAGGTGCAGCACCTGGGCTGCGTGCCGGCCAAGGCGGTGATGGTGGTCTGGGGCGAACCCGGCTTCTGCCCGCCGCAGGCGGCCGGCCCGCTCAAGGTCGAGTGCACGGGCCTCTTGCGCGGCGGTGCGGCCTGGAACCTCCTGGGCGCGCAGGTGCCCACCGGCGCCAAGAGCGGCATCCTCTTCCAGTTCACCGCGCTGCAGCTGTCGGACGTCGGGCTGGCCGGGCCGATCGGCTTCGACGACGTGGTGGCCGACCTGATGTGCGAGACCCTCTTCTTCGGCGTGGTCGGCGATGCCGACGACTACCGCCGCTTCAAGAAGGCCTACGACGAGGGCCTGGGCTTTGCCGGCATCGATCAGGCCATCGCCGCCGGACAGGGCGGCCTGGCGGTCGAGGTGCTGCGCCACTGCCCGGGCGACGTGACGCCCGGCAGCCTGGTCAGCAGCAAGTACGATGGCGTGGCCGGCGGCCACCTGGGCACCTACGATCCGATCTTCGGCTCCTTCGGCTACTACGTGCCCTTGATCTATGCCGATCATGCCGGCTTCAACACCGTCCTCTACGTGCAGAACGGCGGCATCCAGTGCAGCTCGATCGAGCTCTGGTTCAAGACCCAGGACGACTGCCTGCGCAACCGCATCTGCGAGATCTTCACCCTGGCCCCCGGCGAGACCTTCCAGTACGACGCCTCCGACTGCGTCGGGCCGGACTGGCAGGGCTCGGCCTGGCTGCGCAGCTCGCAGCGTATGGGCATCGCGGTCGACATCGCCGGCCGCGACGTCCTGATGACCTACGTGGCCGAGCCCCAGCCCTTCGCCTACACCATCGGCGGGCCCCAGGGCCTGATCGGCGTCGAATCGGCGCCTACCGGCGAGCAGGTGGCCTACGGGCCCCTGGTCTACTCCGAGTACCAGGGCTGGGACACCGGTGTGCAGGTGCAGAACCTCAGCCCGGTCTACAACGCCAAGGTCAAGGTCTACTTCCTCGATCGCTCGGGCGATGTGATCACCACCCTGCTCGACTGGGTCTGCCCGCGCGGCAGCCAGACCTTCTTCCTGCCCTTGGTGGCCGACCTGCCGGGCACCTGGACCGGCAGCGTGCGGGTCGAGAGCCAGGGCTGGTGGACGCCGGGCGCCGGCAGCATCGGCGGTCCGGGCATCGTGGGCGTGGTCACGCTGCTCAAATACTCCGACGCGGCCCGGTCGCAGACCACCGAGGCCTTGGCCTACAACCTGCTGCCGGAGCACAAGAGCTACATCTGGCAGGTGGGCAGCGGGCCCGGCGGCACCTTCTCCGGTGTGGGACTGGTGGCGGTGCCCAGCCTGCACAAGGACCTGCTGGCCACCGGCGTGACGACCGAACTGGCCATCACCAACATGGTGGCCAAGCCGGGCTTCACCGACTTCGCGATCTACATCTACGACCAGAACGGCCTGCTCGACTTCATCTGCACCAAGCTCCACGATCGCCAGGTCAACTACATCAGCCTGGAGAACTGGGGCTACGTGCCCAACGGTTTCAAGGGCTCGGCCGTGCTGTCGGCCACCTTCTGGGAGCACGAGGTCTTCGACCCGCAGGGCGGCTTCGTGCGCAACCTGGTCGGCCTGGGCGCGGTGACGGTCGAGCGCACCGGGGCGCGGCTGGGCGAGGACGTGCCGGGGGACGAGACGGCGGCTTCGCGGGCGATTCCCTTCGCGCACGAGGTGGGCTTCCGGTTCTGTCCGGGTGGCTTCGAGCCGCGGTGTCCGGGGCAGCCGATCTGGGGGCCGTAGGGTTGTGGGGCGCGGCCGGGGTCCTGCCGGGGGCAAGACCGATGTGATGGCGGGTGGTGGTTGGGGCGCGGCCGGGGTCCTGCCGGGGGCAAGACCGATGTGATGACCGGACCCCGTGCCGCGGGGGCCGGGTTCGCGGGTGGGACCGGTTCGCACGATGAGGTGGCCGTCACGGGAGGAGTGCGGTCTTGCCCCCGGCAGGACCCCGGCCGCTTCCCGTTGGGGAGGGGGAGAGGCGGGTTTGCTGGCGAGGTGAGGGGCTGTGCGGTAGATGGACGCGGTAGCGATGGGGTCGGACAGCAGGAAACCGATGGAATTGGCGATTGGCGCCCTCGAGATGGCTCGGGGGCGTCGCTGCGTGTATGCTGGATTCTCTGAGAAGCGGCTTGAAGAAGCAGGCTTTGAAAGAGAATCCATGTGGGTAGGGTGGAGGGTGTGATGCGACTCGGTGACCTGGGGCGGTTGGGGTGGATGGCGGTTGGGGTAGGGGTGCTGGGGATGGTGGTCCTGCCGGGAGTGCCGGAGCGTGGGGAGGTCGGGGCGCAGGGGCAGGGGGGGCAGGTGGTCTTGCCCTTGCTGCTTCGGGGGGAGGAGGTGTCGCTCTTGCCTTGGCCGGCGACGGTGGAGCCGGCGACGGCGACCGCGACGGCCAGCGCGACGCCGGAGGTGACGCCGGGGCCCTCGCCGACGCCCATGCCGCAGGCTTGCGTGGGGGGATTGGGGCAGCAGTTGGTCGATTGGGATCTGGATATGGATGGGACTCGGGCGCGAGCGCCCGAGCGTAGGGGGATGCACGCTCGGCAGCCGCTCTACTTGGCGGTGGGGGAGGGTGATCGGGGGTGGCTGGCCTGGGCGGCGGAGGGCGGGCAGGTGCACGTGACGCCGCTGCGCGGGCTGCGGCGGGCGGGGGATGATGTCCAGATCGAGGGGGATGCGCCGGTCGGGCTGGCCATGCGGGAGGATGGCGGCTTTGGCGTGGCGGTGATCCAGGGGGAGCAGGTGGCCCTGGCGGCATATGATGGGGATGGTAGCCATCGCTGGGATCGGACGCTGGTCGGAGACAACACGCATACGCAGGCGGGGGACAAGTGGGTCGATAGCTGGGGGCACGAGGGGCGGATGGTGTGGACGGGCAGTCACTACGCGCTCTACATGGGGCATACCCAGGAGTTCGGCGCGCAGGGCAAGCACCAGGGCGATCTGCTATGGCTCTTCGATCGTCAGGGGAATCCGGTGGACGGCCGGCAGGCCGAGCAGCCCAGCTGGGACTGGGGCTGTAGCCATAGCCTGGATCTGCGTCTGGCCTACAGCGAGGAGGCCGATGCGGTCGGCCCGGTCTGTCTCTCGGATGCCTATCCGCGCAAGGCCATCATGTACAGCCATCGGGTGACGGAAGTCTGGCCCGAGCCCAGCGGCGACGGGTCCGGGGGCTCGGACGGCCGGCTGGGCGGCCTGACGCCCAACGCCACCGGCTTCGACTTCAGCTTCGCCACCAAGGAGACCCGCCAGAGCTACGACGTGGCGATGATCCACATCGGCGCCGACGGCAGCCTGGGCGATCCCCTGTGGCTCACCGACAGCGCCGGTCGCGACGAGGAGAGCCCCCACCACGCCCCCTTCGGCCAGCACTGGCTCCTGGGCTGGCACGAGGGCGACCAGATGGTCCTCTCCCTCTTCGACCGAGAGGGAGCTCTCATCGCCGGCCCGGCCAACCCCCCAACCGGCACCGACATCGACCGCCGCGACGACTTCGTCCCCCTCCCCTCCGGCGGCGTGGCTTGGCCGGCACGCGATGATACCAGTGGCGCCATCCAACTCCTCGAGCTCCCCTACTGCCTGAGATAGCCAGAATGGGCAGGAATTCTCTCTATCGCCGCGCCGGGCTCCCGCTCGCGCTGCTCCTGCTGTCCCTGCTCCTACCCGGTGCTCCCATCCTCCCCGGCGGCCACTCCCGCCCTTCTTCCGCCCACGCCCAGCCCTCCTTCGCCCGCATCCACGACATCCAGTCCACCGCGCACCGATCCCCCGCCGAGGGCCGCGAGCTGGACGACATCCCCGGCATCGTCACCCTCGCCCTGCAGGACAGCTTTACCATCCAAGACCCGGAGCCGGACAACGATCCCGCCACCTCTGAAGGACTCCTCGTCCGTCCCGGCCCCGCTGCCGAACCCTTCCCCACCGACCTGATGCCCGGTGACTCGGTCCTGGTCTCCGGCCAGGTCGTCGAGTTCCGCCCGGAGAACGATGCCTCCGCCGACCACCTCACCTCCACCCTCATCGAGGCCCGCCAGGTCGAGCGCCTCTCGCAGGGCAATCCCCTCCCCGCGCCCATCATCCTCGGCGAGGCCGGCCGCATCCCCCCCTCCAGCAACTTCGACGACGACGCCTTCGGCGACATCGAGCTCGGCGGCAGCTTCGACGCCCACACCGACGGCATCGACTTCTACGAGAGCCTGGAGCACATGCGCGTCCAGGTCGACGAGGCCCTCGTCGTGGGCCCCAGTCACGAGGGTGTCATCGCGGTGGTGGGAGACGCCGGCCGTCACGCCACCGGCCTCGAAGCCCTCGATGGCAGACTCACCGGCGCCCTGACCATCACCCCCGGCGACCTCAACCCCGAACGCATCTTCGTCAACCCAGTCGGTTTCAACCTCCCCCGCCTCCATCTCGGCGCCCGCATCACCAGCCCCATCCGTGGCGTCCTTCACTACCACGACGCCCGCTACCAAGTCCAGGCCACCGACCGCTTCGACCATGTGGGTGAAGAACCGGTCCCCACCGTCGTCGAGCCTGCCGCGCCTACCGAGCTCCTCGTAGCTACCTTCAACCTCCGCAACCTCAGCATCGCCAATCCCGAACCTCGCTTCGCCCCCCTGGCCGACATCATCGTCCACACCCTCGCCGCCCCCGACCTCCTCATCCTCCAAGAGATCCAGGACGACAACGGCCCGGGAAACAGCGGCATCGTCACCGCCACCCTCACCATGGCCGCCCTGACCCAAGCCATCACCACCGCCGGCGGCCCCACCTACCACCCCCTCTCCATCGACCCTCGCAACAACGCCGACGGCGGAGCCCCCAACTCCAACATCCGCGTAGCCTTCCTCTACCGAAGCGACAGAGGGCTCACCCATGCCGATCACATCGGCCCCGGCGATGCCACCACCCCCGTCAGAATCAACGAGGACGCCCCTGGCATTCCCTCGCTCTCCCACAGTCCCGGCCGCATCGAACCGACCAACCTAGCCTTCGTCTCCAGCCGCAAACCTCTGGCCGCGCAGTTCGAATGGCAGGGCCGGCCGCTCTTCGTCGCCGGCCTCCACCTCTCCTCCCGCCTCTCCGACACCCCCCTCTTCGGCCGCCACCAACCCCCCATCCTCCACTCCGAACCCAATCGTCTCGAACAAGCCCGCGCCGTCCAAGCCTTCGCCACCCACATCTTGGCCATCGACCCCAACGCCCGCCTCATCGTCGCCGGCGACCTCAACGACTTCCCCACCTCCCCCGCCCTCACCTCACTAGCCGACACGAGCCCCGCCCCCATTCTCTCCAACCTCCTCGGCGACCGCCCCTACCGCCCACCCGAGTCCATCCCCACTCTCTCCCGCTACACCTACAACTTCCAGGGCAACACCCAAGCCCTAGACCACATCCTCGTGAGCCGCTCCGTCGCCTCCGACACCATCATGGCCGAGATCCCCCACATCGCCTCCCATTTCGCCTCCGCCGCCCAGATCACCGACCACGACCCCGTCGTGGCCAGGATCGACTTCAGGGACGAGTCTGGTGGCGGGAATGGCACGCCTGAGCCTCCCGCATCCACAATCGTGTATCTTCCGCTCGTCCTGGGAACGTGGTCGCTTTCGGGCGAACATGTCACTTACACTCCATCACCGGTCACGGTTACGCCGACAATCGAGCCATCGCCTGTGGTCACTACTCCAAGTCCAAGTCCGAGCCCATCGCCCACTCTACTCCAACCGGGCTCAACCCCCACACCCTACCCGACCGTCAGCAGCCCTCCCTCCATCACCATCATCGAGATGATCTGTGATGGAAGGGATGAGCAAGTCGTCCTCGAGGCCTCGGAGGATCTGCCGGGTGCGGTGTCTCTAGCCGGTTGGACACTACGTTCTACGATCGGTGATCAGCGACTGGAGTTCTCCCAGGTGATCCTGGACCCAGGTGCCCGCCTCACCATCCACAGTGGACCCGATGCACCGGATTCCTCCCCGTCGCACCTACTCTGGAGACGATCCTATGTCTGGACAGATGGCGACGTGGCCCAGCTCCTCGACCCCAATTCCCACCTCGCCGACGAAGTTCCCTGCCCCTAGCCATGGGCCATCGAGTTCTTCGAATCCAGAGATGGTCTCTCGGTGACGGAGCCGTAATATGGCATCTGGCACAAGTGGGGTGGGGGTGTCCTGGGGGGAGGAGTTGATTGCCCGAGGGCGCCTACCTCCCCACACGCTCCCCCACCTGCCGGCAAGCGACCTCCCCCCGACGCCCCCCCACCCCCCCCCCCAGTCTCCCGCCTCCCCCCAGGACACCCCCACCCCACCACCCCGCCCCGCCTCCACAACCCTCCGTCATCGCACGCCCCTCCAACCCAACAACAAGAAGCGGTGACGCTCCCGCGCCACCGCCTCATCCTTCTGTCCGTCGCCGTCGCCGTCGTCGTCTGTCCGTCGACGCCGTCCCGCCGACCACCTCAAACGATCAACTCAAGCCGAATACCCCTCGAGCTTCCGCACCAAGGTCTGCACAAAGGGATCCGCCGTCCCCCCATCCAGAATCCGATGATCGAACGTCAGCGCCAGATACATCATCGGCCGAATCCCGATCTGATCGCTCCCATCCGCCCCCTCGACCACCACCACCCGCTTCCGAATCGCCCCCGTCCCCAGAATCGCACACTGCGGCTGGTTGATCACCGGCGTCCCGAACAAGCTCCCCAAGGTGCCGTAGTTCGTGACCGTCAAGGTGCCGCCCTGGATATCATCCGGCTTCAGGTTCCCCTCGCGCGCCCGTGTCGCCAGATCGCCCACCGCCCGCGCCATCCCGGCAAGGTTCAGCTCGTCGGCATGCTTGATCACCGGCACGATCAGCCCGCCATCCGGCAGCGCCACCGCCATGCCCAGGTTGATGTCGCGGTGGATCTGGATCGCGCCATCCGCCCAAGAGCTGTTGACCAGCGGATGCTCCGCCACCGCCTCGGCCAAGCACTGCAGCATGAAGGCCGTCAAGGTCAGCTTGACCCCACGTGCCTCCAATTCCGGCTTGAGCTTGCGGTTGGCCGACATCACGGCGCTCATGTCGACCTCGTGCACCGTCGTCACGTGCGGCGAGGTCTGCTTCGAGTGGACCATGTGATCGGCGATCAGCTTGCGCATGCGCGTCAGCTCGACCCGCTCGCCCAGAGCCGGCCCTTCCGCCTCGGCCGCGGCGCGCCGCGGCTTCGCCTCGGTCGCCGCCGGCACCGCCTCTTCGGCCGCCCCCGACTCGACGAAGCGTTCGACATCGCGGGCCGTGATGCGCCCGTCGCGGCCGCTACCGGCCACGCGCCGCAGGTCGGCGCCGTGCTCGGCCGCCAGGCGCGCCACCCGCGGGCTGATGAAGCCCAGGTCGCGCTTGGCGTCGTTCGAGCTCGACGGCGTCGGGGCCGTCGAGCGGGCCGGCTCTGCGCGGTCGGTGCTGCCCGCTTGGGACAGGAACTGCTCGACGTCGCGCCGGGTGATCTGCCCGCCGCGCCCGCTGCCCTGGAGCTGGCTCAAGTCGACGTCGTGCTCCGCGGCCATGCGCGCGGCCACGGGGGACACGCGACCGCTGGCCGAACCCGTCTGTCGGGCACCGGAGCCATTCGACGCGTCGCTGTCTGTTGCAGGGGTGCTCGACTTGGCCGGCGCCGCCTCGCGTCGCGATCCACCGCCCTTCGCATCGTCCGAAGCGGAGCTCTCGGTCTTGTCGCCGCCGTCGTCCGCCCGGGACGCTCCACCCGAGCCCAGATCACCCGTATCCTCGCCCGGCTCGCCGATGATGGCCAGCACAGTGCCGACCGAGACCGTCTCGTCCTCCGGCACCAGGATGTCCAGCAACGTTCCGCTCTCGACGGCGGTCACCTCGGTGTCGACCTTGTCGGTGATCACCTCGAGCACCGGGTCGTACTTCTCGACCCGATCGCCCTTCTGCTTGAGCCACTTGCCGATGGTGCCTTCGTGCACGCTCTCGCCGAGCTGGGGCATCTTGAGCTCAACCGCCATGTTCGCCGCGCTCCTGCATTCTCGTCCGGTCGCCGGGAGGATCTGGGTCGCTTGGATTCGGAAGGCGAGCGATCGGCGCGCAGCCGATCATCGCCCGTCGATTGTAGCATGCGGCCCCGACGCAAACGAGGCGGCCCGAAGGCCGCCCCGCTGCATTCGGCGCGTCCGACGGATCAGGACTTGGCCGCCTCGTAGCGCTTGGCCACCGCCGCCCAGTCGACCACGTTCCAAAAGGCCGCCAGGTAGTCGCCGCGGCGGTTCTGGTAGTGGAGGTAGTAGGCGTGCTCCCAGACGTCGCAGCCCAGGATGGGCGTGTTGCCGTGCATCAAGGGGCTGTCCTGGTTCGGCGTGCTCTCGATCAGGAGCAGTCCGTCGGGAGCCACCGACAGCCAGGCCCAGCCGCTGCCGAAGCGGGTGGCGCCGGCCTGCTGGAAGGCATCCTTGAAGGACTCGAAGCTGCCGAAGGCCGCATCGATAGCCTCGGCCAGCGCGCCGCCGGGGCTGCCGCCGCCATTCGGGCTCATGACGGACCAGAAGAGCGAGTGGTTGGCGTGGCCGCCGCCGTTGTTGCGCACGGCGGTCCGCTTGGCCTCGGGCACCTTGTCCAGGTTGGAGATGAGATCCTCGACCGACATGCCGGCCAGGGCGTTCTCGCCCTCCAGGGCGGCGTTGACGTTGTTGACGTAGCCCTGGTGATGCTTGCCATGGTGGATCTGCATCGTGCGGGCGTCGATGTGCGGCTCGAGGGCGTCGTGGGCATAGGGCAGGTCGGGCAGGCTGTAGCTCATGCGTGGCTCCTTTCAGAGATCTTTCGAATGGGAATGGGATGGCTCGGGGCTATTGGGCGGCGACCACCGCTTGCAGGACCTCTTCGATCTCCGGCACCTCGGGGATGGCGTTCTTCTGGATGAAGCTGATCCGTCCCTCGGGGTCGATGACGAAGGTCCAGCGCTGGTGGAAGCCCTTGTCCTCCAGGTAGACGCCGTAGCGTTTGCCGACCTCACCCTTGGGATGGAAGTCGGCCAGCAAGGGATACTCGATGCCGATCTTCTCGGCAAAGGCGCCGTGGGCGTTGATGTGGTCGATGCTGATGCCGAAGACCTGGGCATCGAGGGTGTTGAACCGGTCCATCATGTCGAGCATGCAGGCATGTTCCTCGCTGCAGACCCCGCTGAAGTCCTTGGGGTAGAACATCAGCACGACCGGCTGGCCGCGATAGTCGCTCAGCTTGTGGCTCTGGCCGGCCTGATCGACCAGCTCGAAGTCGGGGGCGCGGTCGTTGACCTTCAGCTCGCTCATTCCTGCATGACTCCAGTCGTGACGTTCGGCGATGATTCCCGATCGCGCATTGCGGATTCGGCCCAGCAACCCGGCATTCTAGGGGAGCCGCGCGGCGCGAGTCAAGGCCCCTTCTCGCGCGGAGACGGGATGCGAGCCGCGCGAAGCGAATCGATCCAGGCTGGCGGTGCAGGTCGTCGCGGGCCGTGAACCGTCGGGTGCCTGTCATCGCGAGGGGCGTCGGAGCACGGTCGGTCATGGATCTCGGGCCTGCCAGTATCTTCGAGGGGTAAATCTCCGTTTTGATTGAGCGGGAGGATCGATGTCGGGTCGAGCCTCTCGAGCCACACGCCCGCATTTGGGGGGGGATCCATCGGTGCCACGACCTATCCAAGTCCTCGTCGCCTTCCTCGTCGCCGTCAGCGCGGCGATCTTCTTCGCGTCGACCCTTGGATCGCCTTTCGCGAGCGCGGCCATGCCCGAGGACCATCGCAGCGTCGACGGCTGGGGCAACAACCTGCAGGCACCGGATCGAGGCAGCGCCGGCATGCAGCTCCTGCGCCGCACGCGCGTGGCTTACGGCGACGGCGTGAGCAGCCTCGCCGGCGCCGACCGGCCCAACCCGCGCGCGATCAGCAACATCGTCGCCGACCAGGGCGGCGTCATGCCCAATGCGCGCGGCGCCACCAGCTACCTCTGGCAGTGGGGCCAGTTCCTGGACCACGACATCGACCTGAGCGGGGAGATGCTGCCGGTCGAGCCGGCCCACATCCTGGTGCCCGAGGGCGATCCGCTCTTTCCACCGGGGGGCATCATCCCCTTTCACCGATCGGTCTACGATACGGCCACCGGCACCGGACCGGGCAACCCGCGGCAGCAGATCAACGAGATCACGGCTTTCATCGACGCCTCCAACGTCTACGGCTCGGATGCGCTGCGGGCCGACTTCCTGCGCGTCGGCGACGGCAGCGGCCGGCTGAAGACCAGCGCCGGCGGGCTCCTGCCCTTCAACACCGACGGGCTGCCCAATGCCGGTGGACCCAGCCCCCAGCTCTTCCTGGCCGGTGACGTCCGGGCCAACGAGCAGTTGGGCCTGACGGCGATGCACACCCTCTTCGTCCGCGAGCACAACCGCGTGGCCGAGGAGCTCCGCGCGACCGGCCAGGCGGCCGGCGAGGACGAGATCTATCAGATGGCGCGCGCCTGGGTGGGCGCTCAGATGCAGGTGATCACCTACGAGGAGTTCCTGCCGCTGGTCCTGGGTCCGGATGCCATCCCGCCCTACGGCGGCTACCGGCCCGAGGTGGACCCCGGCATCGCGAACTTCTTCTCCACCGCCGGCTACCGCGTCGGCCACACCATGCTGCCGGCCGAGCTCCTGCGCTTGGGGGCCGACATGGAGCCCATCGAGGCCGGCAACCTCGAGCTGCGTCAGGCCTTCTTCCGGCCCGATCGCTTGATCACCGAGGGCGGCATCGACCCCATCCTGCGCGGTCTGGGCAACCAGGCCACCCAGGAGATCGATCCCTTCATCGTCGACGACGTGCGGAGCTTTCTCTTCGGCGCGCCGGGCGGCGGCGGCCTCGATCTGGCGGCGCTCAACCTGCAGCGCGGACGCGACCACGGCCTGCCCGGCTACAACGATGCCCGCGTCGACTACGGGCTGGCGCCGGTGACGCGCTTCGATCAGATCTCCTCCAGCCCGCGCATCCGAGACCGCCTGCGGCAGGCCTACGGCAGCGTGGATCGCATCGATGCTTGGATCGGCGGCCTGGCCGAAGACCACATGCCGGGGGCCATGGTCGGCGAGCTGATCCAGACCGTCATGGCCGAGCAGTTCACCCGCCTGCGCGACGGCGACCGCTACTGGTACGAGCGCAACTTCAGCGGTCCCGAGCTGGAGATGCTGCGCGCCACCCGCTTGCGGGACGTGATCCTGCGCAACACCGAGATCGGTCCCGAGGAGCTGCCCCGCAGCGCCTTCGCCTTCGACCCGCCTCGCGAGGTCGACCCCAACCGCCAGCTGGGCGGGCAGGTGCACCTGCCCATCCTGAGCTTCCAGGGCCAGGACGACGTCTGCCGCACCTGGATCGAGGTGCAGTACATCGGC
>CAZJWJ010000050.1:0-37446 GCA_964549495.1 uncultured Anaerolineales bacterium
ATGGAGCGCCTGCGCGAGGTCGACCGGCTCAAGAGCGAGTTCCTGGCCAACATGAGCCACGAATTGCGCACGCCGCTCAACTCGATCATCGGCTACGCCGAATTGATGCTGATGGGCCTCAACGGAGAGCTGGACGCCGAGTCGGGCAAGGACGTGCAGGCCATCTACGACAACGGCCAGCAGCTGCTGACCCTGATCAACGACCTGCTCGACTTGGCCAAGATCGAGGCCGGCCGCATGCGCCTGGAGGCCGAGGAGGTCCTGCCCGGGCCCTTGCTCGAGGAAGCCCGCACCCGCAGCGCGGGACTCCTGCTCCGCCGGCCGGTGGAGATGCTGGTGGAGGTCGAGCCGGGCCTGCCCGTGCTGCGGGTGGACCGGCTGCGCATCGAGCAGGTGCTGACCAACCTGGTTTCCAACGCGGTCAAGTTCACCGAAGAGGGCCGCATCTGGCTGCGGGCCTACCGTGACGGCGAGGAAGTTTGCCTGGAGGTGGAGGACACGGGCATCGGCATCGACGCGGCCAGCCTGGAGGGCATCTTCGAGAAGTTCCGCCAGGTGGACGGGTCCTTCACCCGCCGCGCCAAGGGCACCGGCCTGGGCCTGGCCATCTCGCTGCATCTGGTCGAGATGCACGGCGGGCGCATCGAGGTGCGCAGCCAGCCGGGTCAGGGCAGCGTCTTCACGGTGCGGCTGCCCATCGTGCCGGCCGAGGAGACGGGCACCCTGCGCGCCCTCTTCGGCCTGGCCCGCGCGGAGCAGGAGGCGTGAGCAGCCTGCTGACGGCCCTGGCCTGCGCCACCTGCGGCGCGGAGCTGCGGCCGGACCCGAACCTGGAAGTCTGCCCCGCCTGCCACGGCGACGGGCTCGAGGCGCGCTACGCGCTGGACCGGCTGCCGGCCGACTGGACCGCACGGGTCGCCGCGCGTCCCACCGATCTCTGGCGCTACGAGGAACTGCTGCCCTTCGACCCGTCCATCCCGCGCGTCTCGCTAGGAGAGGGTTGGACCCCACTCCTGCCGGCGGCCCGCCTGGCCGGCGAGCTGGGCCACGCCCGACTGTGGATCAAGGACGAGCGCCAGCAGCCCACCGGCTCCTTCAAGGACCGCCAGGCCGCCGCGGCGGTGCGCTGGCTGCACGCCCGCGGCATCGACGAGCTGGTACTCAGCTCCACCGGCAACGCGGCGGCGGCCTACGCGGCCTACTGCGCGCGGGCCGGCATCAAGCTGTGGGTCTTCCTGGCCGGCGGCGTGCCGGCCGAGAAGCTGCGCGAGCTGGCCCTCTACGGCGCCGAAGTGGTCAAGGTGGCCGGCAGCTACGACCAGGCCAAGCGCATCGCGGCCGACTTCGCCAGCCGCCGCGGCCTGCCCTACGACCGCGGCGCGCGCTCGGTGCCCGGCAAGGAGAGCATGAAGACCCTGGCCTTCGAGATCGCCGAGCAGCTGGGCCGGCAGCTGGCGGGGGCGTCGGGCGCTGGCGCGAGAAGCGAGCAGCTGGAGTCGCCTGGTTCCTCGGCACCGACCATTCCCCGCTGGCAGGCCCCCGACTGGTACGTCCAGGCGGTCTCCGGCGGCATCGGCCCGTTGGGCGTCCTCAAGGGCTTCGAGGAGCTGCACGCGGCCGGCATCGTCGACCGGATCCCCAAGATCGCGGTCATCCAGTCGGCCGGCTGCGCCCCGATGGCCCGGGCCTGGCAGCGCGGCCTGGACGAGGCCGAGCCTGTGGAGCCGGACACGCTGATCGGCGTCTTGGCCACGGGCGATCCGGGGCCGGCCTACCGCGTCCTCAAGCGGGCGGCCGACGCGCGGGGCGGGGCCATGCTGGCGGTCAGCGACGAGGAGGCCTTCCGGGCCATGCGCCGCGTGGCCCGCATCGAGGGCCTGTCGGTCGAGCCGGCGGTGAGCGTGGCCTTCGCCGGTCTGGAGCGCCTCCTGGCCGAGGGCTACGTGGCCGAGGACGAGCGAGTGGTGATCAACTGCTCGGGCCACACCTTCAGCGCCGAGAAGCACGCCCTGGAGGACCGCCACGTGCTGCACCTGCGCTCGGACCAGCCGGCCGGCGATCTGGCCAGCCAGACCCAGGTGCACCGCGCGCTGAGCGCCCTGGACGAGCAGGCGACCAGCATCGTGGTCATCGACGACAACCCGCACGACAGCCGCCTGATCCGGCGCCTCCTGCAGGGCCGGCGCAGCTATCGCGTCTTCGAGTCGCACAGCGGCGCCGAGGGTATCGACCTGGTACGGCAGCGCCGGCCGGACTTGGTGCTGCTGGACTTGATGATGCCGGTGATGGACGGCTTCTCGGTGCTCGAGGTGCTGGAGGCCGACCCGCGCACCCGCGACATCCCGGTGGTGGTGATCTCGGCCAAGAACCTGGAGCCCTACGAGCGCCGCCAGCTGGAGGGCCGGGCCACCTCGGTCTGGCGCAAGGGCGACTTCCGGGCCGAGCAGCTGGTGGCCCACCTGCTGGAGCTCTTGGGCGAGGAGGCCGAGCCCAGCGGCATCCTGAGCGAGACCGGCAAGATCCCAGTCTTCGCCGGCAGCCTGGACGACTTCGGCCGCGGCAACCGCCGCCGCGTCCTGGTGGTCGACCCGGACCCGCAGGACGGCCGCCTGATGCGCCGCCTCTTCGAGGCCCGCCAGCGCATGGAGGCCTGGACGGTGACCAGCGGCCAGGAAGCCCTCCTGCGCAGCCGCGAGCTCCTGCCCGACCTGGTCCTCTTCGACCCGGACCTGCCCGACATGACCGGCGAGACCCTCCTGGCCCGCCTGGCCGAGCCGCCCACCCGCTGGAAGGGCCCCGCCCTGGCCGTCTCGCGCCAGCCCCTGCCGGCCGACCGCCGCGCCCGACTGGCCGGCCGCGTCGACTCGATCTGGTCCAAGGACAGCCTCGACCGCTCCAGCCTCTACGACCACGTCCAGGCCCTGCTGGCCGACTGAGGGCTCCGCGCTGCCTGGCCGAGCCTCGAGCCCACCATCATCGTCACTGCCACACCGACGGGACCCGATCCGTGAGCGAGCCCAAAGGCCCCATCCTCTACATCGAGGACAACTACCACAACCGCCGGCTGGTCCGGAAGATCCTCGGCTCGCGGGGCTACTCCGTGCTGGAGGCCGAGGACGGGCAGACCGGGCTGGCGATGCTGCGCGAGCGGAGGCCGGCGTTGCTACTGCTCGACATCGGGCTGCCCGATATCGACGGCTTGGAGGTGGTGGCGCGCATTCGCGCCGACGAGGAGCTGGCCGGGACGCCGGTGGTGGCCGTCACCGCCTCGGCGATGCGAGGGGATCGCGAGCGCTTCCTGGAGCAGGGTTGTGACGACTACCTGTCCAAGCCACTGCAGGCGATGGAGCTGCTGGAGCTGGTGGAGCGGTACTACGGGCCGGCGGCGTCCAGCATGAAGGAGTCCCAGCAGTAGTCGATCGGGCTCGTAGCCCTGGATCGAAGCGCACTCGAAAACCTCACGACTGCCCTGACTCGAACTGGAGGATCTCCGGCGGAGGTGGATCCAACCTGCCGGTTGGAGCGGACCACCCCCATGCATCGAGTCGTGATCCCATGAGCGCCATGTTCCCGTCGCTCAGCGAATCGAGACACGAAACCCACGCTGGCGAGTAGATGCCCGTGTCGATCGCGTGGGCCCAGTTGAACGCGATGGCGTCCAGCTCCGCGGTCGTCAACCGAGCGGAGCAGTCTTCTGGCGGGACCGGCACAGTGCGAGTCGCCGCAGTGTCGCTGACGCCCGCCAACAGCATCAGTGCGGCTGCATAGCCCGAAACGAATAGCGTTCTCATGTCCAGAGGCTCCTGATCCATGCGACCGAGAGGCTCGATGATACCTGGTCTGTCCGGGCTAGCACCTGTTGAAGAGTTCAGGCAGATGCGCCCGCTTGACAGCCCAGGACGAACCCTCTACCCTCCCCGATTCCCGCTAGCCATCGCCTGGATGGCGGCCCGGGAACGACGAACGCAGAGACGAGGGATCATGGGACTGCAGACCTTGCCCCGGGCGCGGAGCCTCTCGAGCTTCGAGCCCGCCACGCGGACCGACACGACGCCCGAGGGCGCGCCGCGCATCCTGGTGGTGGACGATCACGCCGCCCATCGCGACATCCTTCGACGCTACCTGGTGCACTGGGGTGCCCGGCCCACCGTGGCCCCCGACGCGGCCACCGCGCTCACCCGCCTGCGGGAGGCCACCGCGGCCGGCCGGCCTTACCAGCTGGCCATCCTCGACCTGACCATGCCCGACATGGACGGCTTCGCCCTGGCCCATCACCTGCTGCAGGATCGCGACTTGCGCGGCACGCCCCTCGTGCTGCTCACCGCCTACGACCAGCAAGGCCAGGCCCAGGCCGCCTTGCGCCGCGGCTTCCGCGCCTACCTCACCAAGCCGGTGCGCCACTCGCGCCTGCTGGAGACCGTCCAGGCCATCCTCCAGGAGCCCCAGGCCTGATCGGCAGCCCCAGCCTGCTGCTCGCGGCCGGCATCGCCCTCGCCGGCCTGCTGGTCCTGCTTTGGTGGCTGGTCTACGTCACCGAGGGCTCCTACCTGGGACCACGCGCCGTGCGCGCCCTCTACGACTGGACCGCCGAGGGCTACGAGGGTCTCAAGGAATTCGACCGCGCCGACGAGATCGCCTTCCTGGCCGTGCCGCTGCTGCACCGCCTGGAGGAGGCCTTCGACGCCTCGGCTCCGGTGCTGGATGTGGCGACGGGCACGGGCCGGCTACCGGCGGCGCTGCTCGACATCCCCGACTTCACGGGACACGTGACCGCGCTGGACATCTCCCCGCGCATGCTAGCCATCGCGGAGCAGAAGCTCCGGGGCCAGGTCGACGCGGGCCGGCTCACCTTGATGGAGCACCCGGCCGTGCCACTCCCCTTCGAGTCCAATCGCTTCGGCGCCGTGACCTGTCTCGAGGCCCTCGAGTTCCTGCCCGACCGCATGGACGCCCTGCTCGAGATGGTCCGGGTCCTGCGTCCCGGCGGCTGGTTGTTGGTCACCAACCGCATCGGATGGGAGGCGCGGCTGATGCCGGGCAAGGTGGATTCGCGCAAGGGCTTCGAGGCGCGGCTGGCCGGCTTGGGCCTGGCCGAGATACAGACCAAGCCGTGGCAGACCTACTACGATCTGATCTTCGCACGTGCCCCACTGTCGTGATACCGTGGCTGAACTACGGGAGATCGCTATGGATAGTGAGAAGAGGGCGAAGCTCGAATCCGCGGGATGGAAGGTCGGTGATGCAGGCGACTTCCTTGGGCTCGCGCCCGATGACGATGCGCCGCAAATGGGCGTGAGCACCGAGATGCGAGATCGGATCGAGCAGGAGCTTGCCGAGATCGAGACCTCGGAGGATGTGATCATCCTCTACGCTTGCGAGTCTGGGAGTCGAGCTTGGGGCTTTGCCTCGACCGACAGCGATTACGACGTGCGCTTTCTGTACGTCCGGCCCGCGTCCTGGTATCTGTCGGTCAATCTCGAATCCAAGCGCGACGTGATCGAGCGTCCCATCAACGATGTCCTGGACATCAGCGGGTGGGACCTTCGCAAGGCGCTGGGCTTGTTTCGAAAATCAAATCCACCGCTTCTGGAATGGCTGGGCTCGCCGATCGTCTATCGCGAAGCGTCTACGGTTGCCGCCGAATTGCGGCAGCTCGCGCCGACCTACTATTCGCCGACGGCCTGTGGTTATCACTACCTACACATGGCCCAGAACAACAGCCGGGGCTACCTCCAAGCGGAGCAAGTGCGCCGCAAGAAGTACCTCTATGTGCTCCGCCCGCTGCTCGCGATCCGTTGGCTCGAGGCCGATCTCGGGGTCGTCCCGACCGAGTTCGCCAAGCTCGTCGACGCGACGGTCGACGACCCGGCCGTTCGAACGGCGATCGACGATCTGGTTGCCGACAAGGCCGCGGGCGTCGAGCTGGGCATGGGCCCGAGAATCCCCGTGCTCAGCGAATTCATCGACTCGGAGTTCGAGCGTATCGAGAGCACGCCCTTCAGTCGCACCCCACCGAGGCCACCTGTCGAGTCATTGAACCAATTGTTCCGAGCCGTGCTCCAAGAGTTCGGTGGGCTCGGCGAAGGCCTCGCGTAGCGCGAAGTCCGAAGCAGAGGCAGAATTACAAGCCACTGCCTAGGCCGGCACCCCCGCCCCCAGCAGATCCTTCAAGAAGCACCCCGTGTAGCTCTCCTCGCAGGCCATCACGGCCTCCGGCGTCCCCTCGACCACGATGCGGCCGCCGCCGTCGCCGCCCTCGGGGCCCAGGTCGACGATGTGGTCGGCGGTCTTGATGACGTCCAGGTTGTGCTCGATGACGACCACCGTGTTGCCCAGGTCGACCAGGCGGTGCAGGACGTCGAGCAGGCGCTGGATGTCGGCGAAGTGGAGGCCGGTGGTCGGCTCGTCGAGCAGGTAGAGGGTGCTTCCGGTGGCCACCTTGGACAGCTCCTTGGCCAGCTTGATGCGCTGGGCCTCGCCGCCGGAGAGGGTCAGGGCGCTCTGGCCCAGCTTGATGTAGTCCAGGCCCACGTCGTGCAGGGTCTGGAGCTTTCGGGCCACCGGGGCGTGGTGCTCGAAGAAGTCCAGGGCGTCCTGGACGTCCATGTCCAGCACGTCGGCGATGCTCTGGCCGCGGTACTTGATCGCCAGCGTTTCGCGGTTGAAGCGGGCGCCGCGGCATTCCTTGCATTCCACCCAGACATCGGCCAGGAAGTGCATCTCGATCTTGCGCCGGCCATAGCCCGCGCAGGCCTCGCAGCGGCCGCCCTTGACGTTGAAGCTGAAGCGGCCCGGTTTGTAGCCCCGGGCGCGGGCCTCCGGCGTGGCCGAGAAGAGCTTGCGGATCTCGTCGAAGAAGCCCACGTAGGTGGAGGGGTTGGAGCGCGGCGTGCGCCCGATGGGGTCCTGGGTGATGTTGACCACCTTGTCCAGCTGGTCGATGCCCTCGATCCGGTCGTGGGGCCCCGGCGCGGATTGCGCGTCGTGCAGGGCGCGGGCCAGAGCCGGGTGCAAGGTCTGCGAGATCAGGCTGCTCTTGCCGCTGCCCGAGACGCCGGTGACGCAGATCATGTTGCCCAGCGGGAAATGGGCCGTGATGCCGCGCAGGTTGTGCAGGCGGGCGCCGACCACCGTCAGCCGGCCCTTGTCGGCCGGCCGCCGCTCCAGATCGTTGGGCGCCGTGATGCGCCTCTCGCCGCGCAGGTACTGGCCGGTCATCGAGTCCTCGGTGGCCATCACCACCTCGGGCGCGCCGGCCGCCACGATCTCGCCGCCCTTCACCCCGGCGCCCGGCCCCAGGTCGATCAGCCAGTCGCTCTCGCGCATCGTGTCCTCGTCGTGCTCGACCACGATGACCGTGTTGCCCATGTCGCGCAGCTGGTGCAGCGTGTCCAATAGCGCCCGGTTGTCGCGGGCGTGCAGGCCGATGGAGGGCTCGTCGAGGATGTAGAGCACGCCCACCAGGCCGCAGCCGATCTGGCTGGCCAGGCGGATGCGCTGACCCTCGCCGCCGGAGAGGCTGGGCGCCGGCCGGTCCAGGGTCAGGTAGTGCAGGCCCACGTTGAGCATGAACTGCAGCCGATCCCGGATCTCCTTGAGCACCTCGCCGGCGATCTCGCGCTGCTCGGCATCCAGCGCCACGGTCGCCCCACCATCCGGATCGACCACCTCGCCCTCCCGCTCCAGCCGCGTCACCCACTCGTGCGCTTCGGCGATGGACATGGCGCCAACCTCGATGATCGTCCGCCCGCCCACCAGCACGCCGCGCGCCTCGGCCCGCAGCCGCGAGCCGCCGCAGCCGTCGCAAGGCTGCTCGTCCATGTAAGAGGCATAGCGCTTGCGCTGCGACTCGCTCTGGGTCTGTCGGTAGAGCCGGTTGCAGTGGTGGACGATGCCGCGCACCGGCCGCAAGCTCTCGCCGCTCCAGCTGCCGTCCTCGCCCTCGCCGCCCCAGGTGAAGCGGACCTTCTCCTCGCCCGAGCCGTAGAGCAGGATGTCGCGGAAGCGCTTGGGCAGCTTCTCCCAGGGCGCCTCCAGGTCGATGCCGAAATGCTCGGCGATGGTGTCCAGGTTGCGGAAGGTCCAGCTGTCCTGTTTCTTGCGCAGCTCGCCGTACCAGCGCAGCGCGCCGTCCATCAGCGACAGGCTGGGATCGTGGATGATCAAGTCCGGCGAGACCTGCATGCGCGTGCCCAGGCCGTTGCAGTCGGGGCACATGCCCAGGGGCGAATTGAAGCTGAAGCTCTGCGGGCTCAGCTCCGGAAAGCTGAAGCCGCAGTGGGCGCAGGCGTTGTGCTCGCTGAAGAGTTCGAGCGGCGCTTCAGAGGTCGAAGCGTCGCGGCCCTCCGGCGAGGACCCGTTCTTCGACGATTCCTCGGGCTCGTCGCCGACCTCGCGTTCGACATCGAGTCGCTGGATGGCCAGCAAGCCATCGGCCGCCCGAAGCGCCGTCTCGACCGAGTCGACCAGGCGGGTGCGGAAGGCCTCGCGCGCCTCGGTTGCCTCCGCGTCGTCCCCGTCGCTCGAGTCCGAGGCCGCCGGCACCTGCAATCGGTCGACGACCAACTCGATGTGGTGCGGATTCTTCTTCTCGAGCTTGGGCAGCTGTTCGTCCAAGCGCTGGATCTGGCCGTCGATGCGCGCCCTGACGAAGCCGTCGGCGCGGGCCTGCTCGAGCAGGTCCGCGTGGGTGCCCTTGCGGTTGCGGACCACCGGCGCCAGGATCAGGATCCGGCTACCGGCCGGCATGCCCGCCACCTGCTCGGCAATCTGCTGCGCGCTCTGGGCCTGCACCGGCCGGCCGCATTCGGGGCAGTGGGGCCGGCCGACGCGGGCGTAGAGCACCCGCAGGTAGTCCATGACCTCGGTGACCGTGCCCACCGTCGAGCGCGGGTTCTTGCTGACCGCCTTCTGCTCGATGGCGATGGCCGGGCTCAGCCCGATGACCGCGTCGACCTTGGGCTTCTCCATCTGGCCCAGGAACTGCCGCGCGTAGGACGACAGGCTCTCGACGTAGCGCCGCTGGCCCTCGGCGTAGATCGTGTCGAAGGCCAGGGACGACTTGCCGCTGCCGGACACGCCGGTCAGCACGACCAGCTTGTAGCGCGGAATCTCCACGTCGACGTGGCGCAGATTGTGCTGCTGCGCCCCGCGGACGATGATGTGGTCGGGTTCCATGGTGGCCGAACCTCGCTCCGTGGCGCGAACAAACGTTCGAGATCGATTCTAGCACGCCGCCGGCGGGCCGGCCAGCCCGATCCGTGATTCTTGGGCTATGATGACCGCATGCAGATCCTCGTCGACGCCGATGCCTGCCCGCAGGCCGTGCAGACCCTCCTGATCCGCGCCGCGCAGCGACGGCGCGTGCCCTTGACGATGGTGGCCTGCCGCTTCGTGCCGCTGCCGGAGTCGGAGTTCTTGCGCAGCATCCCGGTGCCGGCCGGCAACGACGCCGCCGACGATCGCATCGTCGAGCTGGTCGAGCCCGGCGACCTGGTGGTCACGGCCGATATCCCCTTGGCCGACCGCGTCGTCGCAGCGGGCGCCTACGCACTCGATCCGCGAGGTCACATGCTGATGGAGACGAACGTCAAGGAGCGCCTGGCCATGCGCGACCTGATGGACGATCTGCGCAACGCCGGCCTGGTCACCGGTGGACCTTCGGCTTACGGCGCCAAGTCGGCACAGGCCTTCGCCAACGAGCTGGACCGCTTCCTGACGCGCCAGCTGGGTGGACATCGGCGCTGACCGGACTTCGCCGTCTCGGATCCTGCAAGCCGCAGCGGGAAGAGATCGTGTATGATCGGGGTATGTGAACTCTGGTCGCGGCCGAACCGCCCGCCAGCGGAACCCTCGGCGAGGCGACCCTCGAAGGCCGATTGATCGGGTGGCGTGCGCCGCCGGATGCGCCGCTCTCGCCGCCCGGGGAGAGCCACGCCGTCATGCGCCCACCAAGCCTCCGCCTCTGCGCCAGTTATCGATTCCGAAGCGCCTGCCTCTTGCTGCTCGGCTTCTTGCTGGGGCTTCCCGCCCTCGGCCTCGCACCGGTGACCTCTTTGGCCCAGCCGGCCCCGCCTGCCGGCGACTACCGCATCGTCGACACCTGGGACCCGGCCGACCTGGATCTGCCGCAGCGGCTGTGGAAGCAGCCGGCCGGCCTGGCCCTGAGCGCCGCGGGCGAGCTCTTCGTCAGCGATGCCGCCCTGCGCCGGGTCGAGGTGCTGGCCGCCGACGGCAGCCCGCTGCGCCAGATCGGCCGCGGCGGCGGTCCGGACGACTTGGTGCACCCGGAGCATCTGGCCCTGGACGAGGCCCGCGACCGACTCTACGTTTGCGACCCCGGCGCCAGCCGGCTGGCCATCTACCGCCTGGATGGCAGCCTGGAAGGCCATTGGACCGGCTTCGGCGGGCTGGGCGGCGTGGCCGTGGCCGCCGACGGACGGGTGGTCGTCAGCGATGCCGGGCAGGATCGGCTACGCGTCTTCGCACCCGACGGCAGCGAGGTGGGCGGCTGGGGCGAGAGCGGCTCCGAGCCCCAGCAGCTGAGCCGGCCCGGCGCGGTGGACATCGCGGCCGACGGCCACCTGTGGGTGGTCGATCGGGGCAACGAGCGCCTGGTGCGGGCAGGCTTGGACGGTCCGCCCGACGCTTGGCTGAAACTGGACGACGACCGGATCGCGGGCTCCGAGATCCTGGACCTCGCGGTCGATGGCGACGCGCTGTGGCTGGGCACGCAGGTCGGCCTGGCGCGCCTCGAGAGCGGCCGAGGCCAAGTGCGAGGCCTGCTCGAAGGTGCGGTGGTGGCTGGTATCGCGCTCTCGCCCGAGCGCGGGATGTGGGCCGCGGTGCGGCCCTTCGAGGGCAAGCCCGGCATCTGGCGCTACCGCTTCAACCAGTCCAGCGGCGATCCGATCGAGCGCTGGGCCGGCGACGGGCTGGTGGCCGGCTACCTCGATGGTGTCGAGACGCTGGACATCGGTGCCGACGGCCAGGCCACGATCCTGGACGTGCCGGCGCGCATCCAGCGCCTGGCCCTGGACGGCCGGCCCCGCCAGCAGATCGAGAGCCCGGATCCGGAGGAGGCCACCTCCGCGGCCGACGGCCGCGTCTTCGCGGCGGCCGGTGACGAGATCCTGGCCTACCGGCCCGACGGCAGCCCCGACTGGCAGACCCGGCTGCGGGCCACCCAAGCCGGTCGCGATAGCCAGGTGGTCGGCCTGGCCTGGGACGCCAGCTCGGACGAGGTTCTGGCCTTGGAGGCCACGACCAAGTCGATCTACCGGCTCTCCGCTGCTGGCGAGATCCTCGAGTCGGGGCCGCTGCGGGTCCAGGACGCCAGCAACGCCAGCTGGACCGATCTGGCGGTTGCCGCCGACGGGCGGATGATCGCGCTGGATGCGGGTCACCAGCGCCTGATGGGCTGGGACGCCGACGCGCGGCCGGTCTTGGACCTCGAGCTGCCGGCCGCCAGCGACCGCTTCGCCCTGGCCGCCGACGACAGTTTCTACCTCCTCGGCCGCGACGGCTGGGGCCGCAAGCTGGCACCGGACGGGCAGCTCTTGGCCGAGTGGGATCTGCGCCGGCTGGGTTTGGGCCGCGACAGCCGGCCCGTCGACATCGCGGTCGACGCGGCCGACCGGGTCTACGTGGCCGACGGCGCGGCCGATCTGGTGACGGTCTTCGAATGGGATCCGGATGCCGAGCCGCAGCGTGCCCCCGAGGTGGCCGAAGGCTGTGAGGTGCTGGGCGACAAGCGGGCTGTGCCCAGCGAGCTGCTGCTGGGAGAGCGGGTGACCATCGAGCTCCTGCTCACCGGCGCCTGCGCGCCATCGGCCGAGATGCTCGACGTGGCCATCGTCATCGGGCCGGGCTTCGAGGGTGGGCTCTTGCGCTCGACGCAGGCGGCTTTGGAGGACCTGGTCGACAGCATGGATCCGGCGGCGGTGCACCTGGCCATCCCGGATCGGCTCAGCGGCGACCTGCAATACCTCCGGCGGCGGATCCGGCGGTTGGATCCCAGCGAGCCGGCCGATGCCTACGCCAACGCTGCGGCGGTGGCCACCGCGCTCGAGGTCGCCGAGGACGAGCTCTGGAGCCCGCGCGGACGATCCGGGGCGCGCAAGGTGGTGGTGGCCATGGTCACCGGCGAGTTCCCCTACCAGACCTGGAATGTCAGCCAACAAGCCGGCCAGATCGACCGGCGCGGCGGTGAGGTCTTCGCCTTGGGCGCTGGCCGGCTCCAGAACCGGCGCATCCTCGAGGAGATGGCCAGCTCGCGCGAGCACATCTTCGAGGCGCGGGCTATCTGGTCCATCTCCGGCATCCTGAGCGACCTCTTCCAGAGCGCCGCGCCCAGCCTACTCTTCCGCTCGCTGGTCCTGACCGATGTCCTGCCGGAGAACATGGAGTACGTTCCCGGCTCGGCCCGCCCGCCGGCCAGCCTGCAGGGCGACCGCCTGATCTGGCATCTGGACGAGGTGCCCAAGCTGGGCACGGGTGTCCGCTTCGACGTGATCCCGCAGGCGGTCGGCACTTGGCCGACCAACGTGGAGGCCGTCGGCGAGTACCGCGACGCGCGCGACCAGGAGGGGCGCTACGTCTTCCCGGTGCCGACCGTACTCGTGCGCGCCGCCCCGACGCCGACCATCATCCCCAGCTCGACCCCCGAGCCCAGCCGGACCCCCACGGCGACCTCGGTGCCGGCCAGCCCCAGCCCGAGCGCGACCGACGGGCCCCCTCCGGAGCCGCTATTCCTGCCCATCGCCTTGCGCGAGCATTGCGACCCGCGCAAGCGTGCGGTCGACATCGCCCTCTTGCTCGATGCCTCGCTGAGCATGGGCGCGCCGGCCGATGAAGCCGGTGCCAGCAGCAAGCTGGAGGCGGCGGCATCGGCCACGCGGCAACTCTTGGACCGACTGGAATGGCAGGTCGATCAGGCGGGCGTGCTGAGCTTCAACGCCGAGGCCCGCCTCCTGGCGCCGCTGGGCAGCTCGCGGCAGGCCATCGACGAGGCCCTGGGCCGGATCGAGCTGGCCTCGGGCACCGAGATCGACCGCGGGCTGCGCGAGGCGCGCGCGGAGCTGGGATCCGAGCGGCGCCGGCAAGGGAGCCGCCGGGCGCTGGTGCTCCTGACCGACGGCCAAGCCGAGCCGGAGGCCCGCGAGCGGGCGCTGAGCGAGGCGGCCCTCGCGCGAGAGGCCGGCATCGTCGTCTTCACCATCGGCCTGGGCGGCGATGTCGACGCCGCCGCGCTGGAGGCCATCGCCGGCTATCCCGAACGCTACTTCGAGGCGCCGACCGCGGCCGAGCTGGGTCGGATCTACGAGGCCATCGTGGACCTGATCCCCTGTGGGTCCTGAATACAGGCACACTACACAACCACAGACGATCGGCAGTTCAACCGCAGCGAATAATCGGGCGCTCGTCAGTGTTTGCGCGAATGGATATGTGTCGTGTATGATCGGGCATCAACATTCAATGATATGCTTGGCATGGAGTAACCAGTGACCTCGAGACCCCGCCCCGTTCCGATTCGCTTCGTCTGGCTCGTGGCCTGCGCCGCGATCCTCACCCAAGTGCTCGCCAGCTCCGCGCTGGCCGCCACGCCGATCTACGTCCGGCCCGGTGGCAGCGACGTGAACTGTAACGGCGAGTACGACCTCGACGAAGCGAACGCATCGCCGACTGCAGATGATTGCGCCGTCCAGACCATCCAGCAGGGTGTCGATCTGGTCGACGCCGGCGGCACGGTCCATGTGCGAGCTGGAAGCTACAACGAAGACGTCAACCTCAACAAGTCGGTGAACCTCTTCGGCGACGGCGCCTCGACGACCACCGTCAGCGGCCCGATGGGCGGGGATGGCGCGACGCTGCGGGTCAACGCCTTGGACGTGGTGATCGACGGCTTAACGATCACGCGCGATGGAAACAACACGTCGGATTGGAACAATACGACGCTCAATTTCGCGGGCATCGCCATCCAGGGCGCGGGCAAGAGCCTGGAGGTGCGCAATTCGATTCTCACCGGCAACCGCACGGGGATCGACATCAACAACAACAGTGGCGCCTACATCCACAACAGCGTCATCGACTTCAACCACACGGGCATGATCCTGCGGAATACGACCGATGACCTCGTGATCGAGGAGAACGAGATCACGAACAATCGGACGGTCGGTATCCTCTTCCTCGACGCCAGCGGCGGGACCAACAGCCCGGTCCAGAGCGCGCTCGATAGCACGATCACGAACAACGACATCTCGGGCAACTGGTACGGTGGGATCGTCGACCGGCAAAGCGGCGGATCTCTGCCGCCGCCGGGCACGACGAACCTCAAGGACTTCAGCGGCAACTGGCTCGGAACGGACGATCCGGTCACGACGACCGCGGACTCGGCCGAACCGCCGTACTCGGGGCACATCCCGGTCGAATATGGCGGCACCGCGACGAATCCCGGCGGTGCACCGGATGTCGCCGGTCCGGCCTCGGCCAACTTCGATTACACGCCGTGGCTGGGTGATGGCACGGACACCGAGGGCGGCACCTTCGGCTTCCAGGGCGATTTCAGCACGCTCCACGTCGACGACGATGGGGCGCAGGTCGGAGCGACCGGACGGGTCCAGGAAGGTGTCGACGCGGTCAGCGGCAGCACGGTGCTGGTGCAGCCGGGCAGCTACAGCGAGGACGTGACCCTCGCCGAGCCCATCCTACTTCAGGGCGTGACGGGCGGGTCCTTCTCTTCCGACCTATTGCTCTCCGAGTCGCAGGCGGCCGGCTACTGGTACCCCGATCGCTACCCGCCGGGCGTCTTCGAGACGGCCACGTTCATGGGCGAGGAGGTGCTCAAGCACGGGGTGCGCGTCGCGGACAGCGCCGCGAATCGGCCGTCGGGCTTCTCGAGCGAGTTCTACGACACACAAGGCCGGAAGCTGGATACCGATCTCAGCGGCGCCAAGCAGGGTATGAGCATCGATCTCTGGCTGGACGCTTCGTGGTCCGGAGAGACGCGATATCCGGGGATCTGGTCGACGGGTTTCGATGCGGGAGACGCGATTTCCGCCTATCCGATCATCGCTTGGCGCAGCGGGCTCGGCGACCCCGAAGGGGACGGCTTCTACGCCTATGACTATGAGGTGGGACAGTGGGTTCACCTCCTCACGCCCGATGCCGGTGACTTCGATGCGTGGCACGAGCTCCGCTTCGAGCTCGACGTGGGATCCGGGGTCGAGTTCTTCATCGACGGTGAGTCCCTGTTCTTCTTCGAAGACACGGACACCGTATCGTTGGGCAACCTCATCCTGAACGTCAAGAACTTTGCAGAGGACTACGACGTCTACTGGGACAACTGGCGTGTCATGTCCGATGGCCCCGCAACCTTCGAGGCGGCCATCGACGGCCAGCTGACCATCGACGCGAGCGACGTCGAGGTGCGCGACCTCTATCTGAGCCACGACGGTGGCACCTACGGTGTGTTCATCGAGGATCATACCCCCTCGCATGACACCATCACGCTGGCCAACAACCGGATCCAGAACGTCGGCGATCCCGGGCTGGCCCAGAACGTCAAGGGCGTCTATCTCAACCGCGGTCCCGACGACGTGACGATCGAGAACAACGTGTTGGCGCACATGAGCGCCAGCACGAAGAGCACGAACGCGATCTTCGTCGGCGATACGGCCAGCACCGATCCCAGCAGCGGCGTGATCATCCGCGGCAACCACTTCATGGACATCACCTCCGAGAAGGGGGCGTACGGAGTCCTGGTCAACAACGGCGCGGGCAGCCCGGGCATCGAGGTCACGGACAACGCCTTCAGCGACCTCGACGGCGGTTGGACGCACGCAGTGGGGCTCGAGGGCTCGACCGACAGCGCCGTGGTGACCGGCAATCATTTCAGCGAGCTCGTTGCCGACGGGCTCGACAACGCCGCGGTCTTCTTCGAGGACAACCCGGACGGCGACACGGTCACGCTGGCGGGCAACCTCTTCGAGGGCGACGACTTCTTCGGCGTAGCCCTGCACCCGGACGATCTTCCCGGCGGCGGCCATGGCTATAGCTACATCGTCGATGCCGAGAGCAACTGGTGGGGCTCGGCCTGCGGGCCCTCCTATGAAGGACCGGGCAACGGCGCGCGCGTCTCGACCCAGGTCGACTACAGTCCCTGGTGGTCCGATCGTGAAGGCAGCTACGAGGCTTCCGAGGGCCCGAGCGGCAGCCTGGTGATCCCCGATGGTGCGACGACCGAGGAGGCCCAGGCCATCATCGACTGCGCGGGGACGGCGACGGTGCTCTTCGAGGACAGCGGGGCCACCTATCCCGGTGGGCTCGTCATCACGAACGACGGCGCCAACATCGACCTGAACGGGCAGACGGTGGGTGCCGGCTCACCGGCCTTCACCGTCAGCGCGGATGACGTGACGATCGCCGGCCCCGGCACGCTCGACGGCGGCGGCGATGCCTCGCCGGCTATCCTGGTCGAGGCGGGCGCCGACAACCTGATCGTCGACGGTGTCGAGATCACCGACTGGGCCGACGGCATCCAGGTCGAGGGGGACGTCACCTCCTTCAAGCTGGTCAACTCCTGGCTGCACGACAATGCCGACGCCGGCCTGCAGATCGATAGCGGGGTCAGCCTCGGCGGCATCGTGACCATCGAGGGCAACCTCTTCAAGGACAACGGGGGCAACGGCATCCAGAACGATGGGGCCACGGATCCGCTGCCGGCCGAGTACAACTCCTGGGGCGACATCGACGGTCCGACCGACACCGGCGACGCCGGCGACGGCGTGAGCAGCATGGTCGACTACGATCCGTGGACCTTCGCCGAGATGTTCCTGGACATGGACCCGGCGACGGCTCCGACGCCCGACGAGACGACGGTCGGCGTGGACGAAGACGAGAGCTTCGACGTCACCCTGGATCTCGACGCCGAGAACCTCTATGGCATCACCTTCCAGATCGACTACGACGACTCGATGCTGACCTTGGACGGCGTGGCCTTCGCCAGCCCGTGGAGCGGTGGCATCTGCGCCGACCTCGGCTCGACGCCCGGCAGCGTGAGCTACTACTGCAACCTGATCTCGGGCCCGGCTTGGGATGCCAGCAGCGGTACCTTCGCCACCTTGAGCTTCACGGCCGAGGACAACGGCGGGCTCACCGGTGACGGTCCTTGGACCAACTACCTGGACATCGCGCACATGGAGGCCGACAGCAGCACGGCGGCCATCGGCGGTGTGAAGGTCTTCCTCAACAACGCCGGCTACGGCGCCCCGAGCGTCGCGGCGCGCGACATCACCGACACGGATGATGGACAGATCGACATCACCGGACTGGCCAACTACAGCACCTTCGTCGATCTACAGGGTCGCGCCAACGACAGCGGTGCGACGCTGAGCGTCTTCGATCAGCTCACGATCGCCGGATCGACGGAGTTGGCCAACGGCGCCAGCGCCTCGAGCGGCGCGCTGAACACCGCGCATCTGGCGCCGGAGACGCTGACCGTCGGAGACACCTATTACCTGCAGATCGATCGCGATCTCTTCCTGCCGACCACCGCCAACGCGGACACCGACTACGCGCATAGCGCGCTCTTGGACACGCGTCCCTACACCAGCCTCGGCAACGTCGTCCTCCTGGGCGGCGACGCCTACAACGACAACGTGATCGACATCGGGGATGCCACGTGCATCGGCGGGGCCTACGGCACGTCGGCCACCACCTGCGGTGGCGGCTCGCCGGCCGGCTCCAGCCCCGACGTCAACGAGGACGGCATCGTCGACATCCTCGACCTCGTCCTGATGGGCGGCAACTACAACCTGACCGCCAGCCCCTGGACGCCATAGCGGTACTTGCGACGCACCGCCCGGCCGTGGCCGCCTGCGATCGCGGCCGGGCGTCCTCCGTCGCCTCGACCCGAGAATCACGGTCGTGCCCGCAACACCAGCCAGCCCCACCTCCATCGAGATCGCCTAGCAAGGAGTCACCAATGACCTCGAGACATCGCCACCATACGCTTCGACTCTTCTGGCTCGTGGCCTGCGCCGCGATCCTCACCCAGACGCTGGCTAGCGCCGCTCTGGCCGCCACGCCGATCTACGTCCGGCCCGGCGGCAACGATACGATCTGCAACGGTGAGTACGACCTCGATGAAGTGGATGCATCGCCGACCTCGGCCGATTGTGCCGTCCAGACCATCCAGCAGGGCGTCGATCTGGTCGACGTCGGCGGGACGGTCAACGTCGCGGCCGGCACCTACGAAGAGCAGGTCGAGATCGATAGCGACCTCACGCTCCAGGGCGCTGGCCCCACGACGATCATCCAGTCGCCGACCAATTTGACGGAGTTCTTCACGACCAGCGCCGACAACTATCCGATCGTCTACATCCACGACGCCGACGACGTGACGATCCAGGACCTCGAAGTCGACGGCGCCGGGCGCGGCAACAGCAACTACCGCTTCATCGGCATCGGCTTCCACAACGCCGGCGGCACGGTCGACAGCGTCGAGGTCACGGACATCCGGGACACGCCCTTCAGCGGCAGCCAGCACGGCGTGGCCATCTATTCCTACAACGATGACACGGTCGCGCGTTCGGTCGACGTCTACGACAGCACGGTGACGGGATTCCAGAAGACGGCCGTCGCCTTGAACGCCGCGGACGACACGCCGCTGACGGTCGATGTCGCGGGCAACACGATCGTCGGTGCGGGCACCACCCCGACCACGGCGCAGAACGGCATCCAGGTCTTTGCCGACCTGGCCACGGGCACCGTCGATGACAACGACCTCTCGGGCATCGCCTACGACGGCGCCTCCTGGGTCGCCACGACGATCCTCAACTACTATGGCGATGTCGACATCACGAACAACGACATCGTCGACGCCCAGGTGGGCATCTACAACATCGAGGGCGCCGGCAGCCTGACGGGCAACCTGATGTCGGTGATCGAGGCCGGGGATTACAGCTGGGGCATCATCGCCACCGATCCGCCCTATGCCGTGCCCCAGCCTTTCGACATCGACTTGCTCGGAGGCGGCGAGGAGATCATGGCGAGCGGCGTTGCCGGATCGCAGGCCGGAGGCCACGAGGCCGCCATGGCTCCCCACGTGACCCTCGCGGTCGACGTCAGCAACAATACGATCGTCTACAACGATAGCAACGACGGCAACCGCTATGGCATCGAGGCTGCGGCCGGCTACGATCCGAACGACATGGACGTCACGATCGACGACAACATCGTCGATGGCTTCGAGACGGGCATCGTGTGGTTCCAATGCGAGGGTTCGTGTGACACGGGCATGTTCGTAGGCATGTCGGCCACCGGCAACTGCCTGGGTAACAACGTCACGGCGATGGAATCCAACGTCGGCTACTTGCAGGTCGACGCGGAGGACAACTGGTGGGGCGATGCGAGCGGCCCCTATCATGCGACCGAGAACCCCGGGGGCCTCGGCGCACCCGCCGTGGGCGACATCGACGTGTCGCCATGGGCTACGACCGGCTGCTCGCAGACGGGCGCCTGGCTCAACACGCGCACGGGCATCCTCGGCTCGCTGCAGGAGACCATCGACAATGCACTGAGCGGCGACACGCTGCGGGCCGTGGGGCCTTCGGCGGGCGGCGCGAATGTCGGCACCGATGGCATCACGATCGACCTGAACGGGCAGACGGTGGGTGCCGGCTCACCGGCCTTCACCGTCAGCGCGGATGACGTGACGATCGCCGGCCCCGGCACGCTCGACGGCGGCGGCGATGCCTCGCCGGCTATCCTGGTCGAGGCGGGCGCCGACAACCTGATCGTCGACGGTGTCGAGATCACCGACTGGGCCGACGGCATCCAGGTCGAGGGGGACGTCACCTCCTTCAAGCTGGTCAACTCCTGGCTGCACGACAATGCCGACGCCGGCCTGCAGATCGATAGCGGGGTCAGCCTCGGCGGCATCGTGACCATCGAGGGCAACCTCTTCAAGGACAACGGGGGCAACGGCATCCAGAACGATGGGGCCACGGATCCGCTGCCGGCCGAGTACAACTCCTGGGGCGACATCGACGGTCCGACCGACACCGGCGACGCCGGCGACGGCGTGAGCAGCATGGTCGACTACGATCCGTGGACCTTCGCCGAGATGTTCCTGGACATGGACCCGGCGACGGCTCCGACGCCCGACGAGACGACGGTCGGCGTGGACGAAGACGAGAGCTTCGACGTCACCCTGGATCTCGACGCCGAGAACCTCTATGGCATCACCTTCCAGATCGACTACGACGACTCGATGCTGACCTTGGACGGCGTGGCCTTCGCCAGCCCGTGGAGCGGTGGCATCTGCGCCGACCTCGGCTCGACGCCCGGCAGCGTGAGCTACTACTGCAACCTGATCTCGGGCCCGGCTTGGGATGCCAGCAGCGGTACCTTCGCCACCTTGAGCTTCACGGCCGAGGACAACGGCGGGCTCACCGGTGACGGTCCTTGGACCAACTACCTGGACATCGCGCACATGGAGGCCGACAGCAGCACGGCGGCCATCGGCGGTGTGAAGGTCTTCCTCAACAACGCCGGCTACGGCGCCCCGAGCGTCGCGGCGCGCGACATCACCGACACGGATGATGGACAGATCGACATCACCGGACTGGCCAACTACAGCACCTTCGTCGATCTACAGGGTCGCGCCAACGACAGCGGTGCGACGCTGAGCGTCTTCGATCAGCTCACGATCGCCGGATCGACGGAGTTGGCCAACGGCGCCAGCGCCTCGAGCGGCGCGCTGAACACCGCGCATCTGGCGCCGGAGACGCTGACCGTCGGAGACACCTACTACCTGCAGATCGATCGCGATCTCTTCCTGCCGACCACCGCCGACGCGGACACCGACTACGCGCACAGCGCGCTCTTGGACACGCGTCCCTACACCAGCCTCGGCAACGTCGTCCTGCTGGGCGGCGATGCCTACAATGACAACACGATCGACATGTCGGATGCCTCCTGCATCGGCGGCGCCTACGGCACGGCGGCCACCACCTGCGGTGGCGGCTCGCCGGCCGGCTCCAGCCCCGATGTCAACGAGGACGGCATCGTCGACATCCTCGACCTCGTCTTGATGGGCGGCAACTACACCCTGACCGCCAGCCCCTGGACGCCGTAGGGGATCGCATCTTCCCATGACGGCACGGGGCGGGAGAAGCTCTCCCGCCCCGTGCACCGTGAAGCTCACGAAACGCCGGCGCCACGACCAAGCGGCGCCCCAGCCGAAATCCACCGCTCGCCCGAACGGTCAAGGAATGCCGTCTCTCATGTCTTCGAGTCCGAACGCGCATCGATCACACCGGTTCGGCTGGCAACATGCCCTGCCGATCGTCATGATGCTGATGGGCCTGATGGCCCTGTCCCTGCTCGAGCCGTCGAGCACGAGGGGCGCGCTCCATGCCCAGGAACCCGCCAAGGTCTGGGCGATCCCCGCCGAGCCCCGCATCGACGTGGGGTCGATCGTGACCCTCACCCTGCGGGTCGAGGGCATCGCGGAGCTCTACGGCGCGGACGTTCGGATCGGCTTCGACCCCGCCATCGTGGAGGTGGTCGATAGCGATCCCATGCGCGATGGCACCCAGATCCAGCTCGAGGAGGGCTTCTTGAAGCCGGGCTTCGTGATCGAGGACGGAGCGGACAACGCCGCCGGCCTGATCTGGTACGCGGTCACCCAGGTCAATCCCGAGCCCCCGGCTGAAGGCAGCGGCACCTTGGCCTACGCGGTTCTGCGGGGTGTGGCCGGCGGTGACGCGGGCTTGCACATCGACTTCCACAAGCTGACGCGCCGCGACGGCACGACGATCGAGGTAGAAGCGGAGGCCGGCTCGCTCGAAGTCGTCGGCGAGGCCCCGCCACCGAGCCCCACGGCCACGACGCCGAACCCGGCGACGCCATCCGGAAGCGTCACCCCGGAGGCCACGCAGGAAGCCACGCCATCGCCGTCCACTTGGCTCATGTACCTCCCCTTCTTGGTGAATGGCCGATGAGTTCTCGAAAGCACATGGTTTCCCCGACGAGCAAGATGCACCCTGACACGCTTCACGCCATGCTCCGCGATGTCGCTTGCCTGGTCATCGTCATGTCGGTGTTCCTCGCTCTATCCTCTGCCACGGAGGTTACGGCCCACCCGGCGCAGGCCACGACGATCGGCCTCGATCCGGATCCTTCCGAGATCGCCGGCTGCGAGGAGATCGAGGTCGAGATCCGCATCGACGACGTGGCGGATCTATACGGCGCGGACGTTCGCTTGTCCTTCGATCCCGCGATCGTCGAGGTGATCGATCAGGACGGCGGCGAGCCGGGCATCCAGCTCGAGCATGGCGATCTGCTCGCCCCTCCCCTCTCGGTGGCGCGCAACGAGGCCGACAACGTCGCGGGAACGATCTGGTACGCGGCGAGCCAACTCAATCCGACGGCTCCCGTGACCGGCGACGGCACGCTGGCCATCATCCACCTGCGCGCCGTGGGCAGCGGCAGTTCCGATCTGGTCTTCGACTACAGCAGGATGGGCAATCGCGACGGCGAGGAGATCCCGGGCGATACCGTCGATGGCCTGGTCGAGGCCTCGGCCCCTGGTTCGCCCGTCCTCTCCATCGACAAGCTCACCGCCACCACGGCTCGCCTGAGCTGGACGAGCGTGCCCGGTGCCGCGGACTATCGACTCTTCCGCGATCCCTATGCCTACTTCATTCCCGGCGGAACGCCCCATGCCACCACGAGCTCCCTGAGCTTCGACGACAGCGGCGCGCTGGGTGACAGCGGCGTCAACCACTTCTACGTCGTTCGCGCCGCCTGCGACAACGGCTACGAGAGCGCGTCCTCCAACCGGGTTGGCGAGTTCGACTTCGATCTCTACCCGGGAACGGGACCAGGCTTGCGAAAGTACAATCTCGTGGGCCATCCGCTCTCGGTCCCCGCCATCCCCGATGCCGACGCGCTCGCGGCTTACGTGGGCAGCGGGGTGTACCAGGTCATCCGCTACGACAACGACACGCAGGGTATCGAGTTCTGGTTGCCGGGCCTGATGCTGGGCACCAACTTCGCGACCGTGGTGGGCGAGCCCTACTACCTCCATCTCGACCACATCGCGCCCTCCTTGTTGACCTATGCCGGCGACGTCCCCCCCATCGACAGCGTTCAATTCTCGCTCAACACACCGGCACCCCTGTCATCCTGCCTGTACAACTACGTGACGGTGCCTCTGGACCGCACCGACCTGGACGATGCCGACGCGCTTGCGGCCGACGTCGGCGGCGTATATCAGGTGATCCGCTACGACAACGACAGCCAGAGCATCGAGTTCTGGCTGCCCAACCTGGCGGTGGGCGTGAACTTTCCCGTGCGTGTCGGCTATCCCTACATCCTTTGCCTCGACGACAGCGCACCCGCCACCTGGCCGCCGAGCCCATGACTTGACATCCACCCATGCCCGGACAATACTGTTCCGACTGTATGAATCTCATAGGTAAGGTGCGTAGATGGAACTCGAGCGCTGGTTTCCCCCGTTGTTGCTCGGTGTCTTGCTGAGCCTCGTCGGCAGCCGACAGGTCTTCGCGGATGTGACGATCAACCCCGATGACGATAGCTTCGTGCGCGTCTCGGATCCCACGAGCAACTTCGACGAGGACGCGCAGACGATCTCGGTGACGGCAGAGGGCTTTCCCACTGGCTCGCCGGAGGACATCGGATACCTGCGCTTCGATGTCTCGGGGCTCAGCGGCACGCTGACCAGTGCCCGCCTACGGGTCTACAACCGGGCCTCTCCCGGGCCTAGCGTGACCGTGGCGGTCTTCGATCCCGGTAGCGACGACTGGAACGGCGGCACGTCGGGCATCGGCGATGAGACGACCCTGACCTACAACGACGCACCCGCGCCTCTGGGCGGCACCCAACTCGATAGCCAGGCCGGATCGGCCATGCCGGCCTACATGGAGTTCGACAGCGCCAGCCTCACCACCTACGTCGACGATCAGATCGCCGGCGATGGCCTCGTGACCTTCTTGCTGCGCGTGACCAGCACCGGACTTTCGGATCTGAACTTCTTCGAAGATCGCGAGAACACCTCCGGCTCGGGCAACCTACCCGAACTCGTCCTGGAGGGTGTCGACTTGTCCATGGCCGTCGAGTTGATCGAGTTTGGCGGCGCGCGTGAGCCCGACGGCAGCGTGACGCTGCGCTGGCGTACGGCCAGCGAATTCAAGCACGCCGGCTTCCGGGTATGGCGGGAGGAGGCGTACGGGCACGAGTTCCTGGTTACGCCGCAGCTGATTCCCCCGAGTTCCGCTGGCGAGCTGGGCGGCGGAAGCTACGTCCTGACCGACCCGGATTCCCCCATCGGGGCATTGCGCTATTGGTTGGAGGATGTCGATGTGAGTGGCCACGCGACGCGCCACGGTCCTGTTACCATCGATCGCCTGCGCCCCGGCTATCGAACCTTACCCCTGCCACCACGCAGGGAGGGTGCTGTCCTTCAGCCCATCTTCCCGATGCCTTTCGAAGGACTGCGATCCCGATGAGCATGCCGCCCAGAAACGCTACGCCGCATCAGACTCCGGTCCGCCAATCCGACGCGCCACGGGATCAGGCCGATGTCGAGGGGCTCGCGGGCCGACGCACCTACCGCCCGCCTGCCATCCGCAACGTGCTCACCGCCGAGCAATTGCTGGAAATCCTCGGCCCTGCACAGGCAAGCTACGGCGGCTCGGGCATGCCATGATGGCAGTCAGGGCCTTGCGTGCCCTGGGCCGAATGGGCGTAGGGGCGCAGGTTCCAGGGCGAGCTCTTGCGCTCGCGCTTCTCGGCGTCTTCACCTGGCCGGGGACTGGATCGCTGCAGGCTCAGACTCCGATGCCCGAAGCGATGCTGGTCGTGGAATCGACGAGCATCGGCCGCGGACAGAGCGGCGCCGTGGTCGTGCGCGTGGAGGATGTGAGCGGCCTCTATGGTGCCGACGTGCAGCTGCGCTTCGACGCCTCGCGCTTGCAGGCCATCGATGCCGACGAGGACGGCGAGGGCGTTCAACTCGTCCTCGGTGATTTCCTCAGCCCCGACTTCGTCATTCGGAACGTCGTCGACAACGAGGCCGGCACCCTGCACTTCGCGCTGAGTCAGATCAACCCGTCTCGAGCCAAGAGCGGCAGCGGAGTGCTGTTCGTCCTGCGCTTGCAGGCCGGTGACACCCTCGGGCCGACGGCTCTCGAGCTCGGTGATGCTACCTTGGGCGCTCGGGGTGGCGAGCGCATCCCCTACCGCAGCCGCATCGGTAGCGTGACGATCGTCGCCGCGGACCAGGCTCAGGCCACCCCTACCATGGGGCCCACGCCCGTGGCCACCGCGCCCATCGCACCGGCCATGACGTCGGCTGCGACCGCCGCTCGGAGCACGGCACCCTCGCGCACACAAGATGAAGATTCGGGGCCCGAAGATCGCACCGCGGCCGACGATGGGGGCCCTCCCCCGGCAGAAGGCGGATCGGACGGTCAGGTATCGCCGCGCGACACGCGCTCGACGCCTCGAAGCGTGGTGACCATCCCCGCGCCCGGTCACTCGGATGAAGCAAGGCCCGGCACGCTCGACGGCGGCGACACCGAGCCTGGAGGAACCGTCGCGACGTCCGAGGCCGTGGACGGGTCCGATGCCAGCCCCGCGCTCGCGCCGAAGGGCACCACGGTCGCACCGACGGTAGCGGCGGATGCGGCGCCCAACGCCGCGTACGAATCCGGGTCCACGGACGGGGTGGAACAAGTTTCCGACTCGGGCGCGTTCCGGTGGATCGTTCTGGCTATCCTCGTCGTGGCTGCGGGGGTCATCTTTGGCTGGAGACGATGAGTCGGGTCGTGGAGCGCGCCACGACTCGTAGCAGAAGAGGCCGAGGAGGCCATCGAGATGAGCACCCATGACGCCGAAGAACAGCGACCTTGGCTCATCGCCACGGTGCGGGCCCTCGGGCTCGCCTTCATTACGCTCCTTGGATCCCTTGCGCTGTTGACGGCCCTCGGTCGGGGCTCGGCAGAGGCCCAAGGCGGCACGACGGTCAGCCTGAGCCCGACGCCGGCCTATACCGAGCCCACCCTCACCACCACGGTCGGCATCACGATCAGCGACGTGATCTCCCTCTACGGCGTCGACGTCCGCCTGGCCTTCGACCCGGATGTCGTCGAGGTCGAAGACAGCGATGCCGGCAGAGCCGGCGTGCAGATCCGGACCCTCTCGGGCCTGCTCTCGCCGGACTTGGTCATCTTGAACACGGTCGACAACGCCACCGGCACCATCCTCTTCGCCGTCACGCAGATCAGCCCGACGATGGCGGTTACGGGCAGCGGTCTGGTGGCCGAGATCGTCTTCGAGGGCGTCCAGGCCGGGAGCACGCCGATTTCCATCACCTACCAGAAGCTGGTGCGTCGCGACGGCACGACGATCCCGACAACGCCCGAGGACGGCGAGCTCTTCGTCGGCCCTTCCGTGCCCGAGCTGTCGATCGAAGCCCTGAACGACAGCACGGCTCGGCTGAGTTGGACGGAGTCCGTGGGCGCGACCAGCTACGAGCTGTTTCGGGACACGGATCCCTACTTCATCCCGACGGGCACCGTGCTGATCAGCCAGACGCTGCTCAGCTACGATGATTCGAGCGCCTTGGGAGACGCCGAAGACAACCATGCCTATGTCGTCAAAGCCGTGAGCGCCAGCGGTATGCGCAGCGCCCCATCCAACCGGGTGGGGGAGTTCGAGACGGCGCTGAGTGCAGGCGACGTGGGTGGCGACCGGCGCTACAACCTCATCGGCATGCCCCTGGTCACCGATGCCGTTGGCAACGCCGACGACCTGGCCGATCGTGTCGGCAGCGGTGTCTACAACGTGCTGCGCTACGTGGCGACCACACAGAGCGTCGAGTTCTGGCTTCCCGGTTTGGAGATCGGCAGCAACTTCCCGCTCGCCACCGGCGACACGGCCTATCTCCATCTCGACGAGAACGCGCCGCCGCGCCTGGCGCTCACCGGTGGCATCCCCGCGCCGGGAAGCGTCCAGCATGCCCTGACGCCTGCGGATCCGGGCGCATCCTGTGCCTACAATTTCGTCACCCTGCCCCTCGATCGCGACGACCTGACGACCGCCGAAGCGCTGGCCGCCGACATCGGGGGCGTCTACATGGTCCTGCGCTACGACGCGCCGACGCAGGGCATCACCTTCCGTGTCATCGGCCTGACCGGCGAGAATTTCTCCGTTTATCCAGGGCGTCCTTACATCCTCTGCCTGACGGAGTCGGCACCGACATCGTGGCCATGAGGGACGAGGGTCTCGCGCCATTCGGGCGGTGGGAGCGGATGTCCGGTCTCGCTTCGCTCCGAGTGATCTGCGTGCTCGTCTTGATTCCCCTCGTTTGGGGCCTGCTGCGCGACGCTGAGATCGAGTCCCAGACGACCGCGGATTGGAGCGTCGGTCCCGCGGATGACAGTTTCGTGCGCGTGAGCGAGCCCGAGGCCAACTTCGACGAGCATCCCCAGACGATCTCGGTCACCGCCGAGGGCTTTCCCGCCGGCGCGCCGGAAGACATCGGCTACCTGCGCTTCGATCTCCGGGTGATCAGCGGCACCCTGTCCGGCGCCCGCCTGCGCCTCTACGATCGCGCCTCCCCCGGGCCCGGGGTCACGGTCGGCCTGGCGAGTACCAGCCACGATGACTGGAATGGCGCCATGAACGGCCTGGGCGACGAACGGGACCTGAGCCTCTCGGTCGCGCCGCCCTTCGATCGGTGGCTCGACGAGCAATCGGGTTCGCTTTCGCCCGCTTGGATGGTCTTCGAGTCGCCGGCGCTGCTGACCTTTCTCCAGGAGCAGATCGATGGAGATGGTCTGGCCACCTTCCGCCTCGAGACGCGCTCCTCCGGCTTGGCCGACCTGAGCTTTTTCGAGGACTCAGAGAACGGCGGCACCACCGGCAACCCACCGGTCCTAGAGCTCGACGGCATCAGCCCCCCGCCGGCCACGGCGACGAGAACGGTCACCACGACCGCGACGAGCACGGCGACGGCGACCCGCACGGCGACCGTGACGCGCACGGCGACATCGACCACCACCGCGACGGTGACCCGCACGGCGACCGTGACGCGCACCGCGACCGTGACGCGCACCGCGACGTCAACCACCACCGCGACCGCGGCACCGACGGCCGCGTTGACACCGACGGCATCGGGCGTGGCGACCGCGACCGCCGCGAGCACGGGGACCCCGAGCACCTCCACCACCACGCCAACGCCGGGCGCAAGCGGGACGATCACCGCCACGGCGACGATGTCTGGAATGGCCGGAACGCCGTCAGCGACGGCTCTCTCGGGCGCCAGCCCTGCACCGACCGGCGACGGAACGCCCACCGCGACCGGCACGCTCCCCACAGCCACGGGATCGGCTACGCTCGATCCCGGCGCGAGCCCGAGCCCCGAGGCGAGCGTCTCGGCGACGGTGACCGGTCCCGTGACCGCCACGGCCACTTCCGCCACGGGCTCGCCCACGTCCAGCGGCACCAGCGGCACGCCCATCCTCACCACCACACCGGCTTCCCAGACAACGCCAACAGCGCCCACGACGCCGACGTCGTCCACGCCCCCCAGCATCCCGGGCGCCACGGCAACCCCTGATGGAACCACGGCGCCTCCGGGTACCGCGACCGAAGCGGTCCCGAACCCCACCGCGCATCATGGCGCGACGCCCACGGCGACCCTGGCCGGCACCGACGCGACCGGTGGCCCGTCGACGATCCACCTGCCCTTCATCTTGATGCGCCGCAGCTTCGCCCTGGCCGCGTCGGGTGAGCGGTTGGGCAAGCTTCCGGGGCTGCAGCGGCGTGCCTCGAGCCCGAGTCGAAGCGTCGCGATTCAGCAGGAAGATGCCGCAGAGGGCCCCGCGTGGTCCAATCCGCAGGCGCTCGAGGTGATCGTGGACCGGGACGGTCCCGTCGCCATCGCCGGCCAGGACCTGGCGGCGGCGGGCTGGTCCCTGGACGAGATCGAGCCTCGGTCCATCTCCCTGAGCGAGCGGGGGGAACCCCGCCCGCTGTGGGTCGAGGACGGCGACGACGGGCGCCTCGATCCCGAGGATCGGTTGTGGTTCTACGGGCGAGCCATGGATGGCGAGTACACCCGCGAGCGGGTCTATTGGTTGCGTCTCCAGCCCCGACAAGCGCCGCCCGACCGTAGGGTCGATCCGCCGGTGGCCCCTATCAGCGCGGGCACCTACACCGCAACGATGCGTTGGGAGGAGGACACCAAATATGTGGCTTCGCAGCCGGCGGATGAAGGCGACGACCGGTGGATGTGGGGCGAGGTCATCAGCGCGCCGGCCACCCGCACCTTGGAACTGCACCTACCCTCCAATACAGCGAGCATGCCTGGCCGGCTGAGCGTGGCGCTGCAGGGTTACACGGATGACGCCCGAGTCGTGGGGGATCATCACGTGCAGCTGATCTGGGATGGGGTCACGGTCGCCGACCACGTATTCGAGGGTCGGGGTGTCCATCGGGTGGTTGCGGCGATCGACGAGACGCTCCTATCACCCGGCGACCATCGCCTGCAGCTGATCAGCCTCGGAGACACCGGTGCCTCGGTGGACTCGTTCTTCCTCGATCATGTCGTGCTCGAGTCCGGTGCGCGCACCGAGCTGGTCGACGGCCACGTCCTGTTCCGCCCACCCGCAGATGCGCGGTCCGGGGAACTCGCCGACTATGCGCTGAGCGGCTTGGCGGACATGCGAGAGGTGCGGGTTTGGGACCTGAGCGACCCGGACCAGCCCATCGCCCTGAGTGGTCTCGAAGTCGCAAGCGACGATGACGGACGCTCGCGGCTCCAATTCACGGACCTCGTGAGCGCGGAGCGCAGCTACGTGGCCTTCCACCCCAGCGCGGCGCGAGGCCCTGCGCGCATCGAGCGGAACCGAGCCTCGAACTGGCACGAGCCGGACAGGGGAGCGGACTGGATCGCCATCAGCCATGGTGACTTCCTGCCCGAGGTCGAGCGGCTGGCCGCGCATCGTCGAGCGCAGGGCTGGCGTACGGCCGTGGTCGATGTCGCCGATGTCTACGACGAGTTCTCCCACGGCGTCTACGACCCGGCGTCGATCCGGGACTTCGTCGAACATGCCTGGCGCGAGTGGCCCCGTCCAGCTCCGCGCTTCCTGCTCTTGGTGGGTTCGGCCACCTTGGACCATCGGGGAGGCTACGGGCCGCCGACGCGCCGCTACCTTCCCGCGCCGAGGGTGGAGATCACCCCGGGTGGGCAACTGGCCACGGTCACCAGCGATGCTTGGTACGCCTTACTGGAGGGGGACGATCCGGTCCCCGAACTCGGCGTCGGGAGGCTGCCGGTCAGCACGGTCCGCGAAGCCCGCATCGTGATCGACAAGATCGTGGACTACGAGACGCGAGCGGAGGGCGATGCGCCCCAGGACTGGCGCCGGACGACGCTGTGGGTGGCCGATGACGAGTCCTCGGCCTTCGAGTCCCTGAACACCCGGTTGATCGATGTGCTTCCGCCCGAGCACCGGGCTCGGCGCTTCGATGCGAGGCATTACGATCGCGAGCGAGACCTGAGCGCGGATCTGCGTGCGGCGATCGAGGAGGGTGCGTTGGGTATTCACTACACGGGTCACGGCAACGTGGGCCTGTGGAGTCCGTGGCCGGGCGGCGGAACGATCTTCGCCAATCGGGACATCGTGCAGCTCCGCAACGCCCACGCTTTGCCGGTGTTGACATCGGCCACTTGCATGAACGGCTTCATCGACAATCCGGTCCAGCCGATCTCCATGGCCGAGTTGTGGCTGACCCAGGAGGGCGGTGGCGGCATCGCCGCATGGGCACCCTCCGGCTTCACCGGCATCTCGGTGCAGGACACCCTGCTGGGCACCTTCTATGCCGGCCTGCACGACGATCGCCGGCGGCCCCTCGGCGACCTCACGCGCGAGGCATCCCGGGCGGCCTGGTCCGAATGGCCCGAGGGCGAGGACACCATTCGGATGTTCCTGCTGGTCGGGGACCCCGCGACCGTGGTGACATCCGACCCCGATTCCGTCCTGAACCCGGGCGTCGACGTGTACCTGCCTTTCCTCGGTGCCGGGGACTCGTCGTAAGCCCGATCTACCAGGCCATCGTGGACCTGATCCCTTGCGGGTCCTAAACTTCTCCTTGCCACGACGGCAACCGGTTGTCGGCCGGATCGTCGCGCCCTCTTGGCGATGCGCGGGAGGGCGCCGGCAGGGGAGTCAGCCCAATGGAAGATCGTCCGACGTCGGGCCTCGAGATCCGTCCGCTGGGGGAAACCGAGGTCGAGCCTTACCGTGACATCCGCTTGCGGATGCTGCGCGAACACCCGGAGTCCTTCGGCGCCTCTGCCGATGACTTCGAGCGCGAGGCAGACGAGGTCTACCGCCAGCGCTACCGCGAGCGGACCGAGCGCGAGTCGAACTTCATCCTGGGGGCCTTCCTGGACGGCGCGCTGGTCGGCACGGCCGGCATCTTCCGCAAATCTGGCCCCAAGGAGGCCCACAAGGCCGTGCTCTGGGGCATGTACGTGGCCCCCGAGGCCCGCGGCCGCGGCATCGGCCGGAGCCTGGTCGAGCGCGCGGTGGCCCTCGCCGCCGAATCGATGCGCGGGCTGGAGCAGGTCCAGCTCTGCGTGGTCACGGCCAACGAGCCGGCCTGCCAGCTCTACGAGACCAGCGGCTTCCAGACCTACGGCCTCGAGCGCGAGGCCCTCAAGCTCGACGGCCGGAGCCTGGACGAGCGCCACATGGTGCGCTTCCTGGAGCGGCCGGCGTGAGTCCAAGCTCTGAGATTCCAGCCAGTCTCGCTCCCTTCTTCCAGGAGTATCGCTTCGAGACGCTGGACCGAGTTCGGCACGGAGAGTTGATCATCGAGCGTGTGCTCAACTTCGGGACACGGGCGGAGGTGCGGTGGTTGATCGCAGTCTACGGCTTGGATACGATCCGTACTTGGCTCGAATCGCCCGGCTTGCGTAGACTCGCGCGCCGCCGTCGAGTACTGTGGTTCACGATCTTCGACATCGACGAATCAAAGGTCGATCTCCGATCGACGGGGATTTGGCTGCACTAGGCGACCCGCGATGCGCTCAGGATGTGGGCCGAGGTCTCGAAGCGCATGCGGCCGTCCGCGCCCACGAAGTCACCGAGCAGCTCCTCGGCTTCGGCCAGGATGCGCTGGTTCAGCGCGTCGTCGAGCTCGATGCCGAAGAGGGGCAGCCAGCCGTAGAGGTCGGCCTCGACCATGCTGCGGACGCTGGGGAAGCCGCCGATGCCGCTGCGCGTCTCGGCGTGGACCGGGGTGAGGCCGGCCGATTCGAAGGACGCGACCAAGGCCGACCGATCGCCCAGGCGGAAGGGAATGCGCACCGCATCGGCGGCGGCCGGGCCGGCCAGTCGCTCGAGCAGGTCGACCTCGGCGGCATAGGCGGGGTTCGCCTCCAGCCCATCCCAGACGGCCACCACGGCCCGGCCGCCGGGCGATAGCACCCGGCGCATCTCGGAGAGGGCGCGGTCGGGGTCCTCGAAGAACATCATCCCGAACTGGCTGACCATCACATCTTGGGATTCATCCTCCAGCGGCAGGTCTTCGGCCTTGCCCTGCCGCCAATCGACGTCGGGCGTCAGCCGTTCCGCGACCGTCAGCATGCCGGGCAAGAGATCCACGCCGGTCACGCGACCCGTCGGCCCGACCCGCGCGAGCGCGTTGCGCGCCAGGATGCCGGTGCCGCAGGCGACGTCCAGCACCCGATGGCCGCTCTCGATCCCGGCGCTGTCGAGCACGGGATCTACCCAACATTCCATCAGGCCGGGTACCAGCAGGGCCTCGTAGCCTTCGGCGGCTCGAACTTCTTCGGCGCTCGGATCAACAGACATTCGGTTTACCTCCTGGCCCCCCAGCGTGGACGTTGGCAGGCCGGTGGCGGCTGCCATCCCGCTAGATTCCTCGGCTAGACTCTAGTGCACCGCCGCAGTGAATCCTAGGGGCTCGACCGCCGCTGCATCCGCTCCAGCGGCCCGCTGCTCCTCGGCAATGGCGCTGCCATTCCCTCGTCGCATCGAACCACTGGAGCGGCGCATCGACGGTCTCGCTACCCCTAGCATTCACTGCGACGGTGCACTAGGCTAGGCCAAGTCCGGTGGGGCTTCAAGGCGAGCCCGACCTTCCAAGCGGTCATGGAGGTTCCGATGACGTCCAACACGATGCGCGTGGCCGTGGTGCAGGCCGCGCCGGCCTACCTGGATATCGAGGCGACGATGCGGGTCATCCAGCGCCGGCTGGAAGAGGCGGCGGAGGCCGGCGCCCGGTTGGTGGCCTTCGGCGAGACCTGGCTGACGGGCTATCCGGCCTGGCTGGACCACTGTCCGGGCATGAGCCTGTGGGACCACGAGCCGACCAAGCAGGTCTTCGCCCGCTTGCGTCGCGCCAGCGTCACCGTGCCGGGGCCCGAGACCGAGACCCTGGCGCGCTGGGCGCGCGAACGGGGAGTGACCATCGTCATCGGGGTCAACGAGCGGGTGGAGCGGGGGCCCGGGCATGGGACGCTCTACAACGCCCTGCTCACCTTCACGCCGGCCGGCGGAGCTGGAGCCGACACCCGAGCTGGCGGCCGACCCCGAGCGCCTGGTGCTCTCCGGCGGCAGCGCCATCATCGGGCCGGACGGCGACTACTTGGCCGGCCCGGTCTTCGACGAAGAGACCTTGCTGGTGGCCGACCTGGACCTGGAAGCCATCGACCGGGAGTCGATGACCCTGGACGTGACCGGACATTACGCCCGCGACGACGTCTTCCGCTTCGAGGTGGATCGGGGCCGGAGATCGCTTGGATCGGGCGACTCGAGCGAAATCGTCCCCAGCTGACGCGGCGCGGTATACTGGGTCTTGCATGGGGCTGCCAATAGGGTTAAAATTTGGGCACTTCGCAGAGTGCTAGGAGCCTAGATCATGATTCAAGTGTCCGAGGACATCGTTCCCGCCGTCAAGTTCAAGCGCCAGCAGTCGGCCATGCTGCGCCGGCTACGAGAGACGGGCCGTCCTTTGGTGATCACCCAGCACGGCACGCCGGCTGCGGTGGTGCTCACTCCGGAGGGCTACGATCTGCTGATGGAAGAAAGTCGGTTCCGTCAGGCCTTGCGGGAAGCCGAACGAGCCGATCGCGCCGGTCACCTGGTACCGCACGAAGATGCCTTGAAGCGCTTCGAAGAAGCGATCGAGCCACGTGACGACTCGTGAGATCGCCTGGACCGAACCTGCGCTCGAGGATGTCAGTGACACAGCGTCATGGATCGCATCACGTGACAAGGATGCGGCTCGACGGTGGAAGACTCGGATCGTAGAGGCCGCCGAACAGGCGGCAGCGTTTCCACTGGCAGGAAGGGTCGTTCCCGAACTCCAGCGAGAGGACGTCCGAGAAGTCATCGTCCGTCCGTACCGAGTGGTGTATCGTGTTACCGAGAGCCATGTCGTCATCTGGGCAGTGCGGGATGGACACCGGCTCTTGGGCGATGATGTCGTGGCAGACGAGCCGGAGTAGGACCAAGCGAGCGATCAGCGCCAGCGCCTTCGCTTCCTCTCCCTCAATTTCTGGAGATGGGCTCAGGGAAGCTGGACGATCCTGGTGACCCGCTGACTTCGGTCGAGGTGGATGAGCGTGCGCGGCCGCGGGTCGCTACAGCTCGGGCAGCGTAGTTGCTCTGGCTCGCCGGGCTCGGGCGGGCGTAGGTAGTAGACCCAGGCGGTCGAATCCTTGGTGCGATGCTCGACTTGATCGGCCCGCCCGGCCAGCGCCTCGACCTCCAGGGCGCTCCAAGTCGGTTGGACCAGGCGCAGCTGGGCGTAGCGCCGGCCGAAGCGATCGCTGGGCATCCGCAGGGTCAGGGGAACGGCCTCGGAGCTCACCCAGGTCTCGAAGCTGCGCTCCCAGTATTCCTCGAAGCCGCGCTCCGGGATGCCGCCCTCCCGGTCGAGCACGTAGTGCAGTTGCAGCGTATAGGCGCCGGGCTCCCGGAGCAGGTGGTCCGGGAAGAAGCTGTCCAAGTCGCTGCTGGAGACCAGCTCCATCGACTCTCCCGGCGCCAGCGTGACGAAGTCCGAGTAGGCGAGCTCGGCGAAGGTTCCGCAGCCGGGAAAGCTGAACTCACGCAGGGGCTGGCCCTCGCGGCGCAGCTCCCATTGGTAGAGCGGCATCCGGAAGCGCAGGCTGCTGTACTCCAGGGGCGCGACCACGGTCAGCGGCTCGGTGCTCTGGTTGCGCAGGACGGCCTGGGGGCCCAGGGCCCTGCCGAACTCCCAGGGCATCAGCTCCGACTATCTAGGCTCAACTCGAGTGCCAGCGGATCGTCTGGTGCCGGGGCCTGCTCCAGCGGCTCCGACCAGGGCCAGGCGGTCTCGTCGACCTCCCTCCGGCTCGGTGTGGTATCCAAGCGGGGTAGGAAGAGCCGGCCCGCCGGGTCCGGGTCGGCGAAGACCAGCACCAAGCGCGGCGGCCATTCCGACTCGCGGCTGCCGAATCGGGTTGTCCAGATCTGCACCGGCCAGGCCGACTTCAGGCGCCAGCCCTGTCCGTCGCGGCCCGCCAGGCGCTCCCGCACCTCGGTCGTCACGTCGAAGCGGGCCCAGGCATCGCGCGCCGGGTGGACCCAGGGCGTGCCCGAGGCCGAGCGGGTGCCGACGGGTTGCTCCCAATCCTGTGGTGCCGACTCGCCCCAGCGGCCGGTAACCGGGCGGATCTCGATGGGCGAGATCGGCGCCGTGGCCGGCCCGCCATCGGAGCGCAGGGCGAAGAGCTCCAGATGCGCCGACTGCAGGTGACGGCCGCGCGGGACCCCGGCCATATCGAAGTCGATGAAGCCGATCGAGTAGCCCCGCTCTGGTCCGTGGTTGCCCACGACCAGAGACGGGCTGTTGCCGTGATCCACCGTCGTCTGGGCATTGCTGCGCCAGCCTGGATTCTCTGCCGTCCAAGTGTCCCGGCTGGCAGCGAGCACGACGGTCTCCTCGCCGGTAGACTGTGCTTGCGCGGGCTGAGCCTCTATTGAGAACAGCAACAGTAGCGTCAGAACCGATGTGGCCGTGCCAGCCAGAGTCGTCCTGGCTCGCGATCGGTATGCTGATGGCCAGCCTGCTGTCGTCGGGATCGTCGGGATCACCATCTCAAGCGGCCTGCTCGTAGACCACAGCCGCTTCGATGTCTTCGACGCGGATACCATAGTCCTGTGCGATCTCGTCCAGGTCTTCGCCCGCATCGACCCGCTGGGTGATCACCGCGGTCGAGACGCAACTAGGGTGGAGGATCGGACGACCGAACGAGATCTTGGGATCGATCGCGACGGCAGGTTGGTCCGCCGACGGCACCCGAACCTCGCGATAGATCGGGAATAGCCGCACCGGCATCGACATCTCGTCCCGCTCGATTCGCGCCAGATACCGTTCCAAGGTCCCCTCGAGTGCGATCTGCCCGGATCGCGAGAGGTTGATCAGCTTGCCGTAGCGTTCCAGAAAGAGCTCCCCGCCCGTTGTCTTCAGCGCAGGGTGGAGCAGCAATCGCTCGACGTCGAGCTCGTGCGCGGCATATTCGAGGGCGGTTCGAACGTGAACCAAAGGCGCCCGGTGCCGCGTGCGGAGCGCGCGGAGAACGTGGATCTCGACCAGGTTGTTGAAGGATAGCCGGCCGTCCGCGTCCGCGGGTGGCGTGATCAAGGGGACGAAGTCCACCGGGCCGTCGAGGGTCTCATAGCTGCGGCCGTGCACCCAGGATCGGACCGTTGCGCTGGGGATCTTCAGGTAGCGCGCGGCCTGCGCCTGCCGGTAGATCGGCAGCTCGCGAGGATCGGATCCTTGGTAGATGTCGCGTCGGTCCATGGCGCACCTCCCTGTGGGCATTCTATCACATGGGAGGTCCGTGGAGCGTCCCGCGCCCTGGAGCGAACATCGCGGTAGGTCCGCCGCGCGACTGCGACATGGTCCCGGTTCATCGACCGTCTCGACTTCAGCCCTTGACCCAGGCGTCCATGTCCCCGGCCGCGTAGGCGTTGTAGTAGGCCAGCACCAGATCTCGCGTCCGGAAGCGCCCGTACTTCGCCTCATCTTGCCGCTTGACGATCGGGAAGGTGCCCAGCACGTATTCCGCCTCTTCGCGGCTCAGCCCGTAGAGGTGGAAGTAGATGGCATCGAGCTGGCAGCGCAGGTGGAACCGGCGTTCCTCGTCCCAGGCGAAGGGTGGGCCGTCGAAGCCCACCGCGGCGGCGAAGCCGCGCATATCGTCGGCGGTGTAGCTGAGCTCGAAGGCCCTGTCCTCGATCGCCTGCTTGACGGTATCCTCGCCGACCGTTGCGATGCTCGAATAGGCCGCACGCGACAGGATGGGAAACTGCTCGACGAGGTACATGTTCAGGTGCTGGCCGC
>CAZJWJ010000051.1:0-37361 GCA_964549495.1 uncultured Anaerolineales bacterium
GAGAAGCTTACTCGATGGGCCTTCTACTTTCCTGACGACTTTGCAATCGCCCTGGCCCTGTTGCGCGCTTCGAGACCGACCGGCTACCATGAAGAGGTGACGAGTCTCCGAAGTCGAAGCAGGGTCGTGGATGCGGATCCGCAAGCTGCGGATGCTGCTCATCGACGGCGAAAGCAGCTGATCCAAATGGCCTTGCGGCGCCAGCGGCCCGGTACCGGAAGTGCGCCCGTCTTGCTCGAGGAGCGTTCTGCCTTGCAGCGCTGGCCCGACCTTCGCGAATTGCTGGACGGCCTTCGCTGGGCGGTGGCTGGCGGCGTAGCAACGCGCGCCTTCATGCCCGAGCGCATGACCAAGGATCTCGACATCCTGGTTCACCCTGCGGATCTCGCCCAGCTGTGGCACCGGCTCGAGTCGGCAGGCTATCGTCTGGGGCCTGAGCTCGGTGTGCCGAGCCGAATGGTCGAGTCGCCCGATGGCATCGAGGTGGACGTGATCGAGGGTCGCTTCGAATGGATCGACCCTGCGCTCGAGGATCCCGCACGGGACGCGGCAGACCTCCCGGTGCTCGATCTGCCCTATCTGGTGCTGATGAAGCTCGCAGCGTCCCGCACCATCGACCTCGGCGACATCGCGCGCATGCTCGGTTTGGCTTCAGACGAGCAGCTGGACGCGGTGCGGAGTGCGGTGAAGCGCTATGCCGAGAAGGATTCAGACGACCTCGAATCCCTCATCTTCCTCGGCCGACAGGAGATGGGTCGGCAGTCCGATTGAGCTCGACACGCCTCCACGATTCGGAATCGGTTCATGGTGCGGGCGGGGATCATCGGTGCTCAGGGCGCTCGCCTTCGCTTCGCTCGACGACCAGGAAGTGGGATAGGCCGAGGACCGAGAGCGGGCCTCGCTCGAGCGCGTAGCTCAGCCTGCGGAGCAGCCCCCCCAGGCGCGGGCGACGCGCGGCCAGCTTGTCATAGCCGGGAAAGACCCGGTCGTGTTGGACGACGTGCAAGGGCAGGTCCGCCAGCAGGCCGGTCAACGCGCCGGCGGTGTAGACACGAACGTGCGGTGCCAGGCGGTTGCGAATCGGGTCTGGCAGGTAGTTGACCAGTGGGATGTTGCCGAAGCGATAGCCGCCGCGCCAGTAGATGCCGTGGGTCTCGAAGGGCCACCAGCGGTTGGGTACGAAGATGGCCGCCCGCCCGCCCGGCGCCAGAACGCGGGCGATCTCGGCCATGCAGGCCCGGTCGTCGGCCACGTGCTCCAGGACCTCGTGCGAGAGGATGGCGTCGAAGCGACCATCGCCGAAGGGCAGGGCCTCGCCGAAGGCGGCCACCACGTCCAGGCCGCGCGCTCGGGCCTCGACGGCCCGAGGCCAGTCGACTTCCAGGCCCGTGGCCTCGGCGCCCGCCTCGGCCAGGCGTCGGGTGTACATACCCAACCCGCAGCCCAGGTCCAGCGCCCGCGCGCCCTGCAGGGAGAGATGCGCCCGCAGCATGGCCAGCCGGCGATCCTGGCCGGCCCGCCAGAGATAGCTGGGCAGGCCGCGACTGGCCGCCTCGGGTGCGTGGCCGGTATGGATGACCGGGCGCGACGTCGAAGGACCTTCGGCGACGGGCCTTGCTTCGGCGCGCGCGGCCTCGACGTCCGGTGCCGAACCGGCTTCGCTCTCGGAATTCATGCCAGCAAGGATAGAGCCCGGTCGCGGGTCGACCAATCCCCGAGTTGGGCCGAGCGTTGGGGATCGAAACCGACTCGCCCGGTCGTCGGGGTATCGCGATTTGCGAGCTCGATTCCGCAACCGCATGATCCCCGCATGTCCACGCCACGGTCGCGCAGCGCCGACGACCCTCGCGCTTTGCCCTGGACCTTGCCGGGGTCCTTGGTCCGGACCATCAGCTCGGTTCACGGCGAGGTTGGCAGCCGTTGGCTCGCTGGGTTGCCGCAGTTGCTGGACGACCTGGCCGTGACCTGGCAGCTCCGCGTAGGACCGCTCTTCGAGGACCTGTCCTACCAGATCGTGGCTCGGGCTCGGCGCGCCGATGGGGCCGAGGCCGTCCTCAAGTTGGGTGTGCCCCATGCGGAGATGCGCCGTGAAGCGGCCGCCCTGCAGGCCTACGCGGGGCGGCATGCCGTGCGCCTGCTGGCCTGCGACCTGGAGCGCGGCGCGCTCTTGCTCGAGCGGCTGCTGCCGGGCCGGACCTTGGCTCGCCGAGTCGGCCACGACGGCAGTGGGGACGACGCGACGACAGCGATCGCGGCAGACTTGATGTGCCGGCTCTGGATCCGGCCCGAGGCCACCGGTGATTTCCTTTCGGTCCGGGATTGGGGAGCCGGGTTCATTCGGTTGCGCCAGCGCTTCGAGGGCGGAAGCGGCCTGCTCGACGCGGGGCTGGTCGACCGCGCCGAGCGGCTGTTCGCTTCGCTCTCGGACTCCGCCGAGCCGGCGGTGCTCCTGCACGCCGACTTGCATCACTTCAACATCCTCTCCGCCGGTGAAGGCTGGAAGGCCATCGATCCCAAGGGCATGCTCGGCGATCCAGCCTACGAGGTCGGGGCGCTGCTGCGGAACCCTTGGCCGGAGCTGACCGGCTGGCCCGAGCCGCAGCGGGTGCTCGACCGACGCGCAAGCATCCTGGCCGAGCGTCTGGACATCGAGCGCCAGCGCATCCTGGGCTGGGGCCTCGCCCAGGCCGTGCTCTCGGCCTGGTGGAGCCTGGAGGATGGTACGGGCGACGGCGCCTTCGCGATGGCGGTGGCCGGATGGCTGGCGGGTCTGCCTGGCGCGCCATGACCGGACGACCTGTGACGCGAATGACCGACAGGGCTCGAGTGCTCCGAGGTCACCGACTTCTCGCGATGGGACCTCGATATCAGTCCTTGCCCGTCTCCGAATCGGGTAGCTGATCGACGATGCCGCGCATCATCCGTCGATAGCCGTCGAGTGATTCTCGGCCGGATTGCGTGATCCGACACAGCGTGTGCGGCTTCTTGCCCACGAATCGCTTCTCGATGTCGATGTAGCCGGCATCTTCCAACTTGGACAGATGCGAGGACAGGTTGCCCCGCGTAAGCCCCGTCTCGCGCAGCAGGTAGAGGAAGTCCGCGCTGGCCACGGCGCCGAGCACGGCCATGATCGCCAGGCGCGCCGGCGCGTGGATCAGCGGATCCAGGTCGCTCAGAGCCTCCAGCCCTTCGAAGTCGCTCACGATGACCGTCCCTCGCTCGAGTTCGATGCCGGGTCGGACGCGATCTCGGCGTCCTCCGCCGGCTCGGGCGCCGCGGCCAAGTAGCCTCGCAGGGTTACCAGACCCACCAGCAGCAGGATCGCGCCCAGCCCGCCGAAGTAGAGCGCCGTGCCCGGCACGGAAGGCAGGCCCAGGAAGCTGATCGTCACGCCCAGCGCGATCGAGCACGTGGCGACGAAGCTGTAGCGGCCAAGCCCGGCTCGGCGCGCCATGTAGAGCAGGAAGAGACCGATGAAGCCGCCTTGAAAGGCCGGGATCCAACTCTCGATATCGGCACGGGTGATCGCGAAGGCGACCACGAAGCCGGTGAGCAGCGCGACCGCTGCGCTCGCCCGACGGCTGCTGCGCTCCGGTTGGGAGAAGACCACCACGCCCGTGCGCGGGTGGGTGAAACGATCCTTGAGATGCCGGACGACCCAGCCGGCCAGAAAATAGCCGCCGATGGTGACGATCGGCAGGCCGATGGCCGACAGTCCGCGCAGCCCCGAATCGGCCGGCAGCAGCGCCTCGACCGCGAAGAGCGCGCCGAGCAGCAGAAAGACCAGGGCGACGGCGATGTCGACGGTTCCGTCCTCGAACCAGTAGCTGCGTGCGCGCTGGCCCGCGTCTCGAATGCTGTCGTCGATCGAAAGGTGAATGTTCATGGCTTGGCTCCCGGGAGGTGATGTGGAACGAGTGCGTCGCTTGGTTTGTACCGCAAACTGATTTGTCTCAACTCTAGATGATCGGTGTCGATGTGTCAATCGTGGATCGGTGTCGGACCTGGCTCGAGAGATCGGCAAAGGCTCGCTGTGCTATGATCCGCGCGCGCCGCCAAGGACTCGAGACGAGACGGCAGCCTGCGCAAGATCGGAGCATGCGAGGATGGAGCAAGGACAGGGGCGCAAGGATTTGCGTGCTCGGCTCCTGCAATTCGTCGAGGGCTGGCGGCCGCCCGAAACCTCCGTGCTGATCGGCTCGGCCTTGCTCGTGGGCTTGATGACCGGACTCGGTGCCGCGGGATTCGTGTGGTTGCTCGATCGCGTCGGGAGCTTGGCAGCGCGACTCTCCACATGGCTTCCAGGGCTTGCGGGCCTGGTGATGACCATGGCCGCGGCCGGGCTGGTGGTCGGCATGCTGATCGATCGCTGGGCCCGCGAGGCCAAGGGGCACGGTGTGCCCGAAGTCATGGAGGCGGTGGCGGTTCGCGGAGGGCGCATCCGGGCGCGGGTGGCCGCGGTCAAGGTCTTGGCCTCCGCCTTGACGATCGGCTTCGGCGGATCGGCCGGCCGCGAGGGACCGATCGTGCAGGTCGGTGCCGCCTTGGGATCGACCTTTGGGCAATGGGCGCGCTTTTCCAACGAACGGGTCCGCACCCTGGTCGCCTGTGGGGCGGCGGCTGGCATCTCGGCCACCTTCAACGCGCCCATCGCCGGATCGATCTTCGCCCTGGAGGTCATCCTCGGTAGCTTCACCACGCGCTTCTTCGGCGCCGTGGTCATCAGCAGCGTCACCGCTTCCATCGTCAGCCATGCTTTCCTTTCGGAGCAGCCGGCCTTCGCCGTGCCAGCCTACCCGCTGAACCACGTGGCCGAGCTGCCGATCTTCGCCTTCCTAGGTCTGCTGTCGGCGCTGCTAGCCCTGCTCTTCATCCGGCTGCTCTATGCGGCCGAGGCGCGCTTCGACGCTTCGACCTGGCCCTTGCCGATCAAGACCGCGCTGGGCATGGCCCTGACCGCGCTGGTGGCCTTCGTCTCGCCACGCCAGGCCGTGCTCGGCTCGGGCCTCGAGGTGATCGGCGAGATGATCGCGCGCAATGTCGAGATCGGTTTCTCGATCCTGGCCCTGTGGCTCGTGCTCAAGCTCCTGGCCACCACCTTCACGCTCGGCGCGGGGAACTCCGGCGGTGTCTTCGCGCCCAGCCTGTTCATGGGTGCCACCCTGGGCGGATTGGTCGGCCGGGCGGCCCATGAGCTCTGGCCATCGGTGGTGGCCGATCCTGGCGCCTACGCCCTGGTCGGGATGGCCGGTGTCTTCGCCGGTGCCGCGCGGGCCCCGATCACGGCCGTGCTGATCATCTTCGAGATGTCCGGTGACTACCAGCTGATCTTGCCCTTGATGCTCACCACGGTCGTGGCGACGCTGCTGGCCGAATCCTTGGCCGAGGACTCGATCTACACCCTCAAGCTGCGCCGCAAGGGCATCGCCCTGTCGGGCGGACGGGATGTGGACATCCTCGAGGGGGTTTCGGTTGGAGAGGTGATGTTGCGGGATCTGGAGACCCTCCCCAGCACGGCCAGCCTGGCCACCCTCGCCGAAGCCTTTCGGCGGAGCCGACGCCAGGGCTTCTTGACCGTGGACGCGAGCGGGCGTTTGGCCGGCATCGTCACCCTCAGCGATCTCGACCGCGCCGGCGATGAGGATCTTCCCGCCGAGACGCCCTTGGCCGTCATCGCCACGCCTCGAGATCGCCTGGTGATCGCCCATCCCGACGAATCGATGGGCGATGCGCTGTCCCGCATGGGGGTCCACGGTTTTGGCCGGCTGCCGGTGGTCGCCCGCGACGCCTCCGGCGAGCTGCTCGGGGTGATCCGACGCGGCGACATCATCCGCGCCTATCGCCTGGCCTTGGCCCGGCGCAGCGCGCAGCGGCATCGCAGCCTCTGGGATGGCCAGGCGCGCGATGACGACATGTCGCTGGTCGAGTTGGAACTCGAGCCGGGACATCCGGCCGTCGGCCGGAGCCTACGCGAGATCGGCCCCCGTCTGCCGCGAGACAGCATGATGGTCTCGGTACGGCGCGGCGGCCGAACCCTCATCCCCAAGGGCAATACGCGCCTGCATTCCGGCGATCTGCTGACGGTCCTGGTTCGGGGAGCGGACCGCGCAGAGCTGCAGGACTGCCTGGCCGGGACCGATGCGGATTCGAGTTCGCCCGAAGGCCCGAGGTCGATCTGATCGCTGATTCCGACCTCGATCTCCGGTTCCGGGCGATCCCGTGGCCTCAATCGGGTTTCGGGCTCGGAGGCGGCGTCCAGGAAGCCGAGACCTCGGCCTGGAAGCGGAGCTCTTCCGGCCCCCACCAGCGCTTGATTTGGTCGAGTGTGGCGCGCATTTCATCCGCGGTCAGGATATCCTCGAAGCCGGGCATCCGGGACTCGGGCATGTAGACCGTGCCGCCCTTGGCGATGATCTCGAGCAGCTGCGCATCGGCATGGTGCCAGGTGTGGCCGCTGGCATCGTGCGGCGGAGCCGGCAGCGAGCCGTCCTCGCGCGTGACCTTCCAGTTGGGCTGCCCTTCGCCATTCTCGCCATGGCAGCTGGCGCAATGCAGCTGGTAGAGCTCCGCTCCCCTGGCGAGATGCTCGGCCGTCGCATCAGCCGGGAGGGACGACGGCGCCTGGTCGCCGCTCGCCGGTGTCGGGGCCGGACGCGAGCCCGATGGGGCCTGCCCACCACCGGTCGATGCGAGCAGCGCGCCCACTCCGAACCCACCGACCAGCAGGAGCCCGACCGTCCAGCGGGACTTCATCGCGTCCCGGCGTGCAGCGGCAGGGTCCAGGCGGGTCCAGCCCGCTCGATGCTAGGACAGGCCGATCGATCCGCGGGTCGCCACAGCCAGCAATGCAGACCGCAGCACTCGTGCTCGCAGCTAGCATCCGGGGCCAAGCCGTGTGGCAGATGCGACGACGAAACCGAGGACGTGTCGTGTCGCGCATGCGCCGACGAGGCGATCGTCGTCGATACGATCCCGGCCAAGAGCGCCAGGGAGACCAGGCTTGCCAGCAGGCTGCGGCGGCCCGGACGCGGGCGCCTGGCCCGATCCGGCTGCAAGAGATGATCGAGCCGGCATCGATCGGGCTCGAAGGCGCTGATCCCGATCGAAGGTGTCAAGGTGACTTGCCGACCCGGGTCGAGCATGGCCATCAGGGCCCGGCCCAAGGCAGGCCGGCCGGCCGCGCGCGCCGCCGCCTGATCGGCTTCGATCTCCCGAGCGGCGAGGTAGACCCTCCGCAAGTCCGCGACTACCGGCAGCGGGAAGGCGGCGGCGGCGAGGACGGCCGACAGCACGCTCCGCAAGGGGTCGCGCCGACGCAGGTGATGGGCCTCGTGGGCGAGCACCGCGTGGAGCGCATCGGCATCGAGTGCCTGGAGCAGACCGCGGCTGATGCAGACCTTCGGGGATAAGAGCCCGTGGCAGAAGGCGAATTGGCGATGGTGATCGCAGAGGCGCAGTCGGCCTGCCAGACCCAGGGGACGCAGCCGGGCGGCGAGATCTGCCGGAATGGGTAGCGACGGCGAGCTCCGGGCCAGGCGACCGGCACGCCGGGCCGACCATAGCGCCGCCGCCAGCATCGTGATGGCCGATAGGGCACTGCCCGCCATCAGGACCAGCAAGATGATCTCCGTTGGGCTCGCGCGGTGCTTGCGTTCCGCGATCGCCTGTAGCAGGTGCTGGCAGTGCTGCCACAGGTAGGCCCAGTTCAGATGATCCCGATGCAGGCCGAGCTCGATCACGAGGGCGGTGCCCGATCCCAGTAGCAGGAGCGAGATCGCGCTGAGTGCGAGGAAGGCGTTCCGCGAGCTCATGAGGTCGGATCCTCCTCGGAGCGGCTGGCATCCGACAGGAGCGCTTCCAACTCTCTCATCTGCTCCGGACTCGCGCGTAGCTCGTCGACCAGCTCCGCCATCGCCAGGCCACCGAATTGGTCCAGCAAGGCGCGCACGCGACGCCGCGCCTGCTGTCGCAGGAAGCCCCGCTTTCCACTGTGGGCCGGTCGATAGATGAAGGCGCGACCTTCCTTGCGTCGTTCCAGGATGCCCTTTTCGGCCAGGCGGCTCATGATCGTCATCACGGTCGTGTAGGCCAGATCCCGATCTTCGAGCGCCTCGTGGACCTGGCGCACGCTGACCTCGTCATGCTGCCAGACGACGGCCATGATGGCCCGCTCCAGATCGCCGAGGAGTGCATCCAGCGAATCGAATCGATCTCGCTCGTCGTCTTTCACGATCCGTCTCCTGATCCCGAGCACCGCGGCGCGGGGCTTGGAAGTCTGGCTCCATCGGCCGGCCTCGGAGGTTCGATCGGGGAGCTGTGTTATGATTACTACCCAATTGTAGTAGATTCCCGACGTCCCGTGGAGGTGAGAACATGAGCATTCGATTCGCAGGTGCCGGGGATTCGCAGACCTTCGTCGGGAATATGTGCTGGCTGCAGCGAGAGGCAGGCATCCATTGAGCCATCACGGCAGCGATGGTGAGCACGACGAGCACGATGGCCACGATGAGCACGCAAGTCATGGCGAGCACGGCGAGCACGGCGGTCACGGCATGGGCGTCGATCACAGCGGCCACGAGGAGACGTTCCGCCGTCGCTTCTGGCGCTGCCTGCTCCTGAGCCTGCCGGTTTTGGTCTACAGCCCTTCCCTGCAGGGCTGGCTGGGCTTCTCGGCACCCGACTTCCCCGGCAACATGTGGATCGGTCCCGTCTTCTCGGTGCTGGTCTTCGCCTACGGCGGCATGCCCTTCCTGCGCATGGCCATGCCGGAGCTGCGCGCCCGAAAGCCGGGCATGATGGCCCTGATCTCGCTGGCCATCGTGGTGGCCTTCGTCTACAGCTTGGCGGCCCTGCTCTTCGATTTGGGCGAGGGCTTCTTCTGGGAGCTGGTGACCCTGATCGACGTCATGCTGCTGGGGCATTGGCTGGAGATGCGCAGCGTGCGCCAGGCCTCCAGCGCGCTGGACGATCTGGCCAAGCTGATGCCCGACGAGGCCGAGCGCATCGGACCGGATGGGGAGTTGGAGACGGTCCCGGTCGGAGAATTGGAGGAAGGCGATCGGGTGCTGGTCCGGCCCGGCGGTCGCGTGCCGGCCGACGGGCGGATCGTCGAGGGCGCCAGCGAGCTCGACGAGTCGATGCTCACCGGCGAGTCGAAGCCGGTGTCCAAGGGCGAGGGCGACGCCGTGACCGGTGGTACGGTCAATGGCGACGGAAGCCTGCGCGTCGAGATCACCGCCGTCGGCGAGGGCACGGCCCTGGCCGGCATCATGAAGCTGGTCGAGGAGGCCCAGAAGAGCAAGTCGCAAACCCAGCTGCTGGCCGATCGGGCCGCCGGCCTGCTCTTCTACGTGGCCATCGCCTCGGCCCTCGTCACGGCCCTGGCCTGGACCCTGGCCATCGGCTTCGACGCCGAGACCCTGCGCCGCGTCGTGACCGTCCTGGTCATCTCCTGCCCGCATGCCTTGGGTCTGGCCATCCCCTTGGTGGTGGCCATCACGACCTCCCTGGGCGCCGGCAAGGGGATCCTGGTTCGCGATCGCCTGGCTCTGGAGGCCGCCCGCGAGCTCGATGTGGTGATCTTCGACAAGACCGGCACGCTCACCCTCGGCGAGCAGCGGGTGGTGGACCGAGCGATGGTCGAGGGCGAGGATTCCGAGCGCGGACTGGCCTTGGCCGCCGGCCTCGAGGCCGACAGCGAGCATTCGGTCGCCCGCGCCATCCGTGCCGCGGCCGAGGATGCGGGCGTGGAGGCATCGAACATCCGGGACTTCGAGGCCATCAAGGGGCGGGGAGTCCGCGGTCGGCACGAGGACCGGCAGCTCCATCTGGGCGGCCCACGCATGCTCGAGATGCTCGAGATCGAGCTGCCGGACGCCCTGCGTGAATTCTCCGAGCAGCACGGCGAGGCGGGCCGGGCCGTGGTCTACCTGATCGACGACGGTCGCGCGACGGCCGCCTTCGCCATCGCGGACGCGATTCGATCCGAGAGCCAGGAAGCCGTCGAGCGCCTGCGCGCGGCGGGCATCGAGACCGCCATGCTGACCGGCGACAGCCAGTCGGTCGCCCGCGCCGTGGCCGAGGAGCTGGGCATCGAGACCTGGTTCGCCGAGGTCTTGCCGGAGCACAAGGAGGCGAAGGTCGGCGAGCTGATGCAGGGCGGCCGCAAGGTGGCCATGGTCGGCGACGGGGTCAACGACGCGCCGGCCCTATCGCGGGCCGACGTGGGCATCGCCATCGGCGGCGGGACGGACGTGGCGGTCTCGTCGGCCGGCATCGTGCTGGTGCGCGACGACCCGCGGGCCGTGGCCGACCTGGTCGAGCTCAGCGCGGCCAGCCATCGCAAGATGCTCCAGAACCTGGGCTGGGCGGCCGGCTACAACGTGCTGGCCATCCCCCTGGCGGCCGGCGTCCTGGCGCCCTGGGGCATCCTCCTGGCTCCGGCCGTCGGCGCGCTCTTGATGTCGATCTCGACCGTGGTGGTGGCCATCAACGCCCAGCTCCTGCGCGGCAGCGTCTAGTGCACCCAGGATTCACTGCGATGCTGTGGTGCGCTGACCTCAGCCGCCGGCGTCATCGTGCGCGTGGTCGCCGTCCTCGTGATCGTCGACTTCAGCCTCCGGCGCATCGCCGATCTCCGCGTCACCCGTCTCCGCGTCGTCATCAGCCGGCGCCGTATCGTAGCCGCGCAGCGACATATAGCTCGCGATCTGCTGTTCGTCGAGCAGCGGGCGCATGCGCAGGTGGGTCCGCAGGTGGACCTGCCGCAGCTGCGCGCGGAGCGCGGCCAGCTCGGAGAGGATCCGCTCGAGCTCGACCTCGTCCAAGTCGCCGGCGCGGAAACGCGCCTCCAGCTCGGCTTCCTTGGCCAGGATCTTCTGGCCCAGCCCGCGCGCCTCGGCCAGCATCTCGTCTTCCAGGGCATGGATCGCATCGTGCTGCTCCAGCGTCAGCGCCAGCTCTTCCTCCAGCTCGATCACATGCCGCGGGCCGGGATAGCGGTTGAGCTCCGCGGCCCGTGCCAGCCCCATGCCCTCGCCCTCGGCCAGCCCGCGGATCTCCGAGGCGCTCAGGCCGCGGATCTCGGATTCCATCTGGTCGGCGTAGGGCGAGATCGCCGGCTCACCCTCACCGGGCTCGTCTTGGGCCGTGGTGCTTGGGTCTTCGGAGCTCGCGCGCGGGTCCGTCTCGGACTCGGCCGCGGCGGACGAGGGCGCTTCGGACTCGGATTCGGCCTCGACCTCGGCCGCGGCGTCGTGATCATGATCGTGATCGTGGCCCGAGTCCGTGAATGCATCGCCCGACGTGGTGGTCGCTGCGGTCAGGGCCGTTCCGACACCATGCTCGTAGACCAGGCGGCCGCCGAGGCTGGAACCATAGAGCAGCACCGCGGTACCACCGAGTGCCACGATGGCGTAGGCAGCTCGTTCGACGCCCCGGGCCGCGCTCGCGTCCCGGCGCCAGCTCCGCCAGGCATAGATCACCGCGAAGATGCCCAGCGCGATGTAGCCCATGCGCTCGTGCTGTTCGATGATCGCGTGTGCGCTGTCGGTATGGGCGACGGTCCGCTCGGCCAGCAGACCGCTGGTGACCGCGGCGACGAGGCCGAGCATGCCGAGGCCCAAGGTCCACCAACCGGCCTGACGCAGGCCCTGATGACCGCGCGCCATGCCCAAGAGGTCGAAGAGCAGGCCGGCCACGAGCAGCGCGATCGGGAAGTGGACGATGTAGGGATGGACGTTCTGCATGCCAGGACTCCATGGACTGCGGTCGGATCGGTCGGGTCGGTCGGGAACGGTCGGCGTGTGGTTGCCGATGCATTCGGTTGATCGCCACGAAGCGAAGGTGGTGGATGACGGCTTCGGTGGCAATGGTACTATATCTCGGGAGGCGCGCCCTCGGGGCGCACTGCAAGCGAGGAGGTCGGTTCATGTTCGAGCTCAGCTCCAACCTGGAGACCCGACGACGATGGCTCCTCACGGGATCCCGTGTCATCGTCGTGCTGCTCGCCGCGTTGTCGATGGCGCGTCTGGGCCTGGCACAGTCGGAGGTCGGACGTCCGATGCTCGTCAGCCGCGACCTCGTTGGCGAGACCAGCGCCGGCTCGAGCTTCGACGCTCGGGTCAGCGACGATGGGCAGCGCATCGCCTTCAGCTCGAATGCCGCCTTGCTGGCAAGAGACGACAATGCGGTCTCGGACATCTACCTGTTCGAGCGCGCGAGCGACCGCCTGTCACGACTCAGTTTGCGCGGGGATGGGGAGCAGGCCGCGACCCCGTCGAACATGCCGGCCCTCTCGGGCGACGGCCGCTGGCTGGCCTTCGTGGCCGAGGGGCCGATGACCGATGACGAGGCGCCCTGGGGCGGGATCTACCTGCGCGAGATTGCTGGCGGTGACCAGCGGCTGATCCTGGCCGCCAGCGACGGGGGGCGCGGCAGCCACTTCGCGCCGGTCATCGATCGGAACGGCGATCGGATCGCCTTCCTCTCCACCGTGGATCTGGACGGGGACGGAACATCCGGACATCCACCGGCCCCCTTCCTGTGGGATCGATCGTCTGACTCGCTGCGAGGTGTGGGTCCCTCCGATGTCGATGGTCGCACGGCCGACCTGGCCCTGTCCGCCGACGGCGCCTGGCTGGCCTTCAGCAGCGAAGCCAGCAACTTGATTCCCGGCCAGCCGGCCATCTGGCGGCAGGTCTACCTGGCCGATCTGCAGCGGGGCGAGCTGCGCATGGTCAGCCGGCATTCGGACGGCAGCCCCGGCAACGCCAACAGCCTCGAGCCGACGTTGAGCGAAGACGGCCGGCGCGTGGCCTTCACCTCCTACGCCAACAACCTGGTCGACGACGATGTCAACGGCGTTTCGGACATCTTCGTGCACGATGTTGCCGAGGGCCGAACCTGGAGCGTGACCGACATCACGCCGGCCGACAACGTCTACCACCCGGCCGACAGCGACGGTCCCTCGCTCTCGGCCGACGGGCGCTGCCTGGCCTTCGCTTCGGGCATGTACACCCTGGAGCCAGGCGCGCCGCGCGAACAGATCTACAACATCTACGTCCATGACTTCGATGCGCGCCGGACCCGGCGCCTGAGCCGTAGGGCCGACGGAAGCCGGCCCGATCGGGGTAGCCATTCCCCATGGCTGGCCGGCGGCGGCAGCCGGGTCGCCTTCACCTCCCGGGCGGCGCTGGTGGCCGAGGACACCGACGAGTTGGACGATGTCTACGCCACCGCCGCCGGCTGCGTCGCCGAGCCGGTCGAGGTCACAAGCAGCCCCCCGCCGGGCCATCATCCCAGCGCGACACCGGTCCATCACCCGACGGCGACGACCGGACACCATCCGACGCACACACCGGATCCTCACGGAACCGCGACGCCGGTGCATCACCCGACCGCCACGTCGGCGCACCATCCGACGGGGACGACGCAGGGCGTCGATCCACACACGGGATCGCTGTGGCTGCCCTACATCGGCCACGGCGTCCATAGTGACCGTGACGCGCGATAGGGTCTTGTGCGTGGTCGAACGCTGACCTGATGTCGAAGCATCCCGAGATCCGAGGATGTCAACGCGTCCCCGTTCGGGCACCAGTGCCTGCCGGTCTCACCTGCAGTGACTCGAAGCCCTCGATGGTCACGCGCAGCTGGCGGTTGGCCTCGGCCAGCCGCTGCTCGAGGATCTCGAGCTGCAGCTCCGATTCGACGTCCAGACCTCCGGCCGATCGAAGTGCAGCCGTCGTCAACCACAGCTCTCCCATCTGGGCCTCGAGGCCGTAGAGCCAAGCCTGCGATCGTTCCAGTTGGCGGGCCATCTCGGAGGCGTCGACCTCGTAGGCTTCGATCACCTCCGATCCCGCCACCAAACCTGCGCTCTCCATGGCATCCGCCAAGCGAGCGACGTCGCGCTGCAGCAGCTCGAAGTTCTGTCCGATCTCCTGCGGTTCCCCCGCCTCCTCAGGCTGCGCCTGCGAGGCATCCACGGCCGCGGCGGCCGCTTCGTCTGGCGGCTCGATCTCCTCCGTCCCTTCCGAGGCGTCCATGCCGTTCATCGCCGGCGAGGAGTGCTCCTCGCCCACACCGCCAGCCCCGAGCAGGGATAGGCCGCCGAGCGTGAGCAGCGAGCCCAGGGCCAGCGAGACGATCGCCACCGCAGGGAGAGCCCAGGGTCGCTGGGTCCAGCCGGCCGGACGATGCTGCGCCATGCGACCGGCCGACCGGCCGCGCAGCCAGCGTCCCCCGACCTCGCGATCCGGGTCGAAGCTCCGCAGGCGCAGGGCGTTGGAGACGACGGTGACCGAGCTGAGCGCCATCGCGCCGGCGGCCATCATCGGGTTGAGCAGGATCTGGAAGAAGGGATATAGCAGGCCCATGGCCACCGGGATCAGCACCACGTTGTAGGCAAAGGCCCAGAAGAGGTTCTGCTTGATGTTGCGCATGGTCGCGCGCGATAGCCGGATGGCCGTGACGATGCCGTCCAGGGCGCCGCGCATCAGCGTGATGTCGGAGGACTCCATGGCCACGTCGGTGCCCGTGCCGATGGCCATGCCCACGTCGGCCTGGGCCAGGGCCGGCGCGTCGTTGATGCCGTCGCCGACCATGGCCACCACGCGGCCGGCGGCCTGCAGCGCCTTGACCTTCTCGCTCTTGCCCTCGGGCAGGACCTCGGCCATCACCTGGTCGATGCCGGCCTGGCGCGCCACCGCCTGGGCGGTGCGGGCGTTGTCGCCGGTGATCATCCAGACCTCCAGGCCCAGGGCCTGCAGGCCGCGGACCGCCTCGATCGAGCCCTCCTTGATCGGGTCGGCCACGGCGATGATGCCGGCCAGCCGGCCATCGACCGCCACGAACATGGGCGTCTTGCCCTGGTCGGCCAGGCCCTCCGACCGGCCCTCGAGCCCGGCCAGGCCGATGCCCCGCTCGCGCAGGAGCTTGAGGTTGCCGAGCAGCACGCGCCGGTCGTCGACCGTGGCTTCGATCCCGTGGCCGGGGATGGCCCCGAAGTCCCGGGCCTCGCCCAGGGACAGGCCGTGGTGGGCCCGTGCGTGCTCGACGATGGCCTCGCCCAGCGGATGCTCGCTGCCGCGCTCGGCCGAGGCGGCCAGGTAGAGGATCTGGTTCTGGGGCGTCAGCGACAGCCCGTTGGAAGCGATCTCGAAGTCGGGCGCGACCAGGATGTCGGTGACGCTGGGCCGGCCCTCGGTGATCGTGCCCGTCTTGTCCAGGACGATGGTGTCGAGCTTGTGGGCCGTCTCCAGCGCCTCGGCCGAACGGATCAGGATGCCGTTCTCGGCCCCCTTGCCCGTGCCGACCATGATCGCCGTCGGCGTGGCCAAGCCCATGGCGCAGGGGCAGGCGATGACCAGCACGGTGATGAAGGTCACCAGGGCCAGGATGCCGGGCTCGAAACTGGATGTCGGGACCAAACTCGGCAGCGCGAAGTACCAGAAGATGCCGGTGAGCGTGGCCACGACGATGACCACGGGCACGAAGTAGCTCGAGACGAGGTCGGCCATGCGCTGGATCGGCGCCTTGGAGCCCTGCGCCTCCTGGATCAGGCGCACGATCTGAGCCAGCACGGTGTCCGAGCCGACGCGGGTGGCCCGGAAGCGGAAGCTGCCGGTCTTGTTGATGGTGGCGCCGACCACCTCGTCGCCGGCCTGCTTGGCGACCGGGATCGGCTCGCCGGTGATCATCGACTCGTCGACGCTCGACCCGCCGTCGACCACGATGCCGTCCACCGGGATCTTCTCGCCCGGGCGGACCAGGACCAGGTCGCCGGCGACCACCTGCTCGATCGGGACGTCCTGCTCGATGCCGTCGCGCAGGACCCGGGCCGTGCGGGCCTGCATGCCCATCAGGCGCTTGATGGCCTCGTTGGTGCGGCCCTTGGCCCGGGTCTCGAGGAACTTGCCCAGCAGGATCAAGGAGATGACCATCGAGGAGGTGTCGAAGTAGAGCTGCGGGCCCATGTGGCCGGCCGGCAGGATGCCCAGGCGCAGGACGTAGTCGACGATGGCGACGGCGCTGAACAGGTAGGCGGCCGAGGTGCCGACCGCGATCAGCGTGCTCATGTTGGCCGTGCGGTGCCGGGCCGCGCCCAGCGCGCCGACGTAGAACTGCCGGCCGGCCCAGAACTGAACCGGCGTGGCCAGCGCGAACTGGGTCAGCGCCATGGCGATGATCTGATTGCGGCTCAGCATCCAGCCCAAGAGCTCCGGCAACATGAAGAGCATGATGATGCCGGAGACGACGAGGCCGAAGATCAGCTTCTTCTTCAACCGCGCCAGCTCCGCGCGCATGCGCCGCTCCTGCGGCGTCTCGCTGGCCGGGGACTGGGTGGCCGTCGTCGAGCTGGGTGGCGTGACGACCATCTCGGACCTCGGTACGGCCGGGGACTCTGCGGTCGTCGATCCCGCGCCCGGGGTCCGAGCGGATGGGGCCAGCACGGTCTTCGTCGACCCGCGACCCGCGCCGCGCTCGTTCGACGCGGTCGTGATCGGCTCCGCCTGGTAGCCGGCGCGATCGACGGCCTTGGCGAGGGTCGCCACATCCACGCTGGAGGGGTCGAAGGACACCTGGGCCGACTCGGTGGCCAGGTTGACCGCCGCGCTCCGGACGCCCTCGACCTTCTGCAAGGTCTTCTCGACGACCGTGACGCAGGAGGCGCAGGTCATGCCGCCGATGTCGAAGGTGACCTGGCCGTCGGAAGCCGGCTCGGCGGGTCCTTCCGATGCCAGGCTCTGGGGAGCTCTGCCCGCAGGATCCGCTTGGGCCGTTTCCACACTCGCCGGCTCCGCGCCCGCCGGCTCCACCGGCGCAACCGGTCCCGAGACCAGCTCGGCTCGATACCCGGCTCGCTCCACGGCCTCGAGGATCGTATCGACGTCGACCCGCTCCGGGTCGAAGTCAACGTTGGCCGACTCGGTGGCCAGGTTGACGCTCGCGCGCTGCACGCCGTCGACCTTCTCCAAGGTCTTCTCGACGACCTTGACGCAAGAAGCGCAGGTCATGCCACCGATGTCGAAGGTGGCGGCTGAATTCCCGCTCATGGTTTGGCTTGTCTCCTTGGCACAGCGCATCCCGGAGGAAGGAATCGCTTCCCTCGCCCAGCACCGCCGCGCCGGCGAATCACGATGCGTTGGATGGCGGTAGCGGGCCTATCGGCCCTGCGCCTGGAAGACTGTCAACATCTCGTCCACGACCCGCGATCGTTCCGCCTCGTCCTGGCTCTGCATGGCCGAGACGACGCAGTGGTCGAGATGGTCCTTGAGGGCATGCGCCGCCACCTTGTCGAGCGCGGCCTGCACGGCCCGGATCTGTTGGATGACCTCGATGCAGTAGCTGTCCTCGTCGATCATCCTGGCGATCCCGCGCACGTGACCTTCGATGCTCCGGAGGCGGCGCAGCGTGCCCTGCTTCTCTTCCGGACTCATGTGCATGTTCGGACTCCATTCCTGTTCGTATCCCATCCCCCCTGGGGGGGGTGTATGAAGCCTATCACGAAGTCAGGGAGGAAGGCAAGCACGGAGGAGGAAGATCAGACGGGTTTGCCCTCGAAGCCGGCGCGCTTGATCGCGGCGAGAAGATCGTCCAGGCTGGTCGTCTGCGGGTCGAAGGTCACCACGGTCCGCGCATCGGCATAGGAGGTGTCGGCCTCCTGGACGCCAGCGACGTCCTCCAGCTCCCAGTCGATCGTCATGGCGCAGGACGTGCAGTGCATGCCCTCGATCGCGAACTGCTTCTTGGTCAGCGTGCTCATCGGTCGAACCTCTCTTGGTCGCTTGGTGAAGGGTGGATCGGTCGATCGGCCCGAGGGCCTATTGCAGGACTTCGATGATGCCGGTGTACATCCCCATGCTGCACATGAAGGGAATGTTGCCGGGCTCGGAAGCGGGAATCTCGACCACCTCGGTACCCGTGGCCGGCAGGATGCGCTCGATGCCGAGGCTTGGGATCACGAAGGCCAGCACGCAACCTTCGGTCCGGTCGGTGACGAGGCTCAGTCGCGTGGGGACGCCCGCCCGCACCTGGATGCGCTGCGGCAGGTAGGCCCCGGTCTGAACCTGGAGCGTGGCTTCTTGGACGGCCGCCGCAGCCTCCGGATTCGGCGAGACCATCGATGCCTGGCTTGCCGGCCCCTTGGCCGCGATGCCCCCGAATCCCAGCAGGCGCGCGCCGGAGAGAATGGTCGAGGTCGCGATGAGCAGGATGACCGCGGCCGCGACGGGCTGGAAGATGCGGAAGGCCCGGCCGCTCATGTGCGTGGCGACGAAGCCGAGCAGGAAGAAGAGCGGTGAGGACCCCAGCGTGAAGACGAACATGATCTGCGCACCCCGCAAGGCGCTCTCCGAAGAGATGGCCAAGGCTTCGATGGCCAGCGTCACGCCGCAGGGGATGAAGACGGTCATCGCGCCGAGGATGAGCGCGCCAGCCATGCCGCCCTGCTTCGAGCGGGCGCGGATGAGGCGCCGCAGGGCCTTGGGAGGTTTGAAGGCGAAGCGCCGAAAGAAGGGGTGAGCGTCGTACATCTGCGCCACGACGATCAGCATGAAGACCCCGGCGAAGATCATCAGCCAGGCCTGCAGGCCGAGCGGGATCTTGGATCCGACCAGCCCGAGCAGGGCGCCCAGCAGCGTGTAGGCGGCGATCTTGGCCAGGAGGAATTGCGTGACCGGCAGGACTTGGTCGGCCAGTGTCACCTCCCGATGGTCGTCCGCGACGGTCCTGGAGGCGATCAGCGTCGCCAGCAGCCCGCCCTGCACGGCCAGACAGCTGAGCCCGCCCACCGACAGCCCGGTCAGGAGCACCAGCCAGAGGCTGGCTCCATCGTCAAGCGTCGTCGGTACCGCCAACTCGGGAAGCGCAAGGCCGCCGACACCGATCCGATAGCCCAGAGCGGTCACGAGCAGCAACCCGAAGGCGATGACGGCGACCTCCACGGTCCGACGGTCGATCGTGATCTTCAGCACTGCGTCCGCGGGCCGGCCGCCCGTGGGGACCGGTGATGAGGAGCGGCCACGACGGCCGCGAGAAGGAGACATGGGACCTCCGCCCGGGAATGGAATCGGTTCATCGCAAGGAACTCGCTACGACCATCGCGTCGCGCGACCAGTGGCTACTACAATAGCGTAGTAGTGATCCGGTTTCAATGCCTCGAGCGCTACGCTCATGGAACGCTCAGCCAGCGCCTAGGCGCTATCTGGCAGGCTGGAATCTCGACCTGGGTGGCCCTGCATACTACAATGTGGTAGTAACATCGATGCATGCGCCGAAGGCGTCGGCGGATGCCCCAACCGCCTGCCCTCTGTTCGCATCACGAGGGCAGGTCCGCATCGACCGAGGAGACTCCACCGAATGAAGATTCTCGATTGCGGCCGCAAGGGCCTTCTTGTCGTCGGTCTCGGCCTGCTGATGTCCCTCGCTGCCTGTGGCGGCACCGGCTCCGAAGTAGGGGATGCCAGCGGCGAGTCGAGTGGCACGACCGCGGTAAGCGACATCGTCATCGTCGACACCGGCCAGATGCCCGACGAGGCCTGTCACGCCATGGACGGCACCATCATGGGTGACTGCAGCCAGGCCGACATCGAGGCCCAGATCCTGGAGATGGGCATCCTGACGGTCGACACCGAGATGATGGCCGATGCCGACTGCCACGTGATGGAGGGCGTGATCATGGGCGATTGCTCGGAGGAGGACATCTCGCGCCTCATCGACGAGAACGTGATCATCGTCGATCGCCAGAGCATGGCCGACGAAGCCTGCCACGCCATGGACAACGTGATCATGGGCCAGTGTTCGGATGCCGACATCGAGCGCCTGGCCGAGGAGATCCGCGCCGGCCGCTGATCAGTCCACCACCGTGAACTGGTACATCATGCCGGTCTCCAGATGCTCGGCGATATGGCAGTGGACCATCCAGGTGCCCGGGTTGGTCACCTCCATCAGCATGTCCACCGTCGAGCCGATCGGCACCAGCACCGTGTCCTTCCAGACCCGGTTGCGGACCGGCTGGCCATCCTGGGCGATGACGACCAGACGTTGACCGTGGAAGTGGATGGGGTGCTGCATCGGATGGTCGCTGTCGGGATCGTTGAAGAGGCGGATCTTGACGATGTCCCCGACCTGGTGGACGAAGCCGATCTGATGGTTCTCGGCGCCGGTCTCGCGATCGCGGAGGATCCAGCGAACGTCTTTGCCGCCCAGGGCCAGTCGGTTGGCCTCGAGCATGTCGTCCTCCCACTCGAGGTCGCCGTGGCCTTCGCCGTCGCCATGGTCCGCAGCCTCATCCTCGTGGTCGTCGTCCGCCTCGGAATGCGCAGCCTCCTCCAAATCCGAGCTGGAGACCAAGTCCGGGATCTCGACCGATAGCACCAGCTCGTAGTCGGGATCGCGCTGGAAATGCTCGCGAAACTGCTCGATGTCGGACACGACCTCGCCGTTGAGGCGCAGGTTGGCGAAGGCCTCGGCCGAAGCGTCGTGGGAGAGCCTCGCAGGGGTAACTTCGACGCGGCCCAGCAGGTATTCCCGCTCCGGTGTCTCGTTCAGGATCCGGTAGTCCCGGGCCTCGTCGAAATAGACATCGACCGTGTAGCGTTCGGCCGGCGTGATCAGGACGCTGTCGACGCGGTGCTCGAACTCGTACTTGCTCAGGTCGCTGGCCACCAGGCGCATCGGGGCGCCATCGAAGGACAGCCGGAAAGGCCGGACGTTGGCCACGTTGGCCAGGTGGAAGCGGACCACCTCTCCCTCTTCGGCGGCCAGGCGGTAGTCCGTCCGGCCGTTGACCAGCATCTGGTTGCCGTAGCGACCCATGATGGCGAAGTTCGCGTGATCCCGGCCATAGGGGACGTTCTGCCCGTTCTCGACGAGGAGGTCGTCGAGGATGAGCACCTCCTCGCGATCGGCCGGAAGATAGTAGTTCGGCGCCTCCGGCTCGACGATGATCACGCCGTACAATCCGGCATCCTGCTGGATGTCCTCTCGCACGTGCGGGTGGTACCAATAGACGCCCGGATCCGGGAAGCGCAGCTCGTACTCGTACGCGCCGCCGGGCAGGATGGCCGGCTGGGTCACCCCCGGTACGCCGTCGTCCTCGTTGTCGTGACGCAGGCCATGCCAGTGGATGGTGGTCGGCATGTCGATGCGGTTCTCGAAGTCCACGAAGATCCTGTCGTTCTGTGCGACGCGGATCAACGGCCCGGGCACCATGCCGTTGTAACCGTAGCCGCGATGCTCGATCCCCTCGACCGTCCAGAGGATCGGCCGGGCGTCCAGGCCGATGCGGTCCCCGTCCTCGAGGTCCATCGTGATCGTCGGGCCTCGCGGCTCGGGGCGCGAGCCGCCCTCGCCGTCGCCGGGTACGAAGCCCGGCGCGGTATCGGCGGCGCCGCGGACCGTGCCCCCGGCCTCGCGTTGGGTGCGCAACTCCTCGGCCACCTGCCGCACATCCGCCTCCGAGCAGTCGCCCATGATGATGTCGAACATCGCATGGCAGGGCAGCTCGGTCATGGCCCCGAGGTCGACGGCGATGCCCTCGGCCTCCAATTCGGCCACCAGATCCGGATCGAGCCCGCCGGTATCGCCGGAGCGCTCCTCCGCTCGGTTCTCGCGGCGAGCCTCGATTCGATCCTCGGCGGAGTCGGTGGCCTCGACGGCCTCGGCTTCACGCTCGGCCAGGATCTCCTCGGTGAGGCGGGCGATGTCATCGGCCGAGCAGTCGCCCATGATCGTGTCGCCCATCTGATGGCAGCTGAAGTCGGCCATCTGCTCGGTGTCGACCGTGATGCCCAGGGCGTCGGCGGTGGCGATGGCCTCGGCCTTGGCGGCTCGATCATCCGGCTCGCGCGGCGACTCGAGGCCGCTGCAGCCGGTGCCGATCGCGAGGATCGGCAGGAGGATCAAGAGGTGCCGCATCATCAGATCAGCCCTGCTCGGCCGGTGCATAGTCCCATTCGGTCATGCAGGCGACGATGGCCTCGACGGTGGCCGGCGCCTCGTAGTCGATCGTGACGCGCTTGCCATCGATGTCGCCGACCACGTCTCCGATGCCCTTTACCTCTTCCTTGACCACCCGCTGGATGGTCGCAACACAATGTCCGCAGCTGATGTTGGGTACGTGGAAGGTGACGCGGTCCATGATGCACTCCTCTGGTTTGCGAAGAATCGGCCCGGCGCCATCGAGGCGCCGGGCGTGGGGTTCAAATCCTAGGGTCTTCCCGTCGGGCGGACAAGGGATGCGGTCTGGACGGACTCGGTTTGGGCTCAGGATGCGCCGGCCGGCGGCTCCATCAGCTTGAGCACGTTGCCATCCGGGTCCTCGAAGACCAGGATCCGACCCCAGGGATTGTCGCTGGCGCCGAGGATCTCGACGCCGCCCTGCTCGAGTCGCTGGCGCGCGGCATCCAGATCGTCCACCCGGAAGGTGATCGTGGCCCCGGCGTGGGCGCCGTGCGCGTCGCGGTCGACGCGCGGCACGGGCCGGCCACCGGTGGCGTGCAAGCCCAATCGCAGGCCGCCCACCTCCAGCGCGGTGAAGTAGGGATCGCGCTCGGCGGTCTTCAGACCCAGCGCCCGGTCGTAGAACTCGATGGCGCGGTCCATGTCCGAAACGTTGTAGTAGACATCTTGGATTCCGGTGATCATCGTTTCACGGCTCCTCTCGTGCATCGATCTCGGTGCCTTGACTGCTGGAGGTCTCGTCACGCTTCGGTTCGGAGCCGAGGCCGGGCTCCTCTCGCTCGTCGCCGACCGGCCCGGAACGCAGCACGACCCGCTGCGTCGGGTAGGCCAGCTGGATGTCCGGCTCGTCTTCGAAAGCCTCGAGCATGGCCTCGACCAGCTCCTCCTCGCCGGTGCGGCGGCGGCGGACCGGTGTCAGGAAGCGCACCGTCAGGCCGACGCCCTCACCGCGCAGGCGGGTGTAGACCTCTGGGGTGAGGGTGCCGACGGCCAAGAAGAAGCGCGAGCTGGCTTGTCGCATCTGCGACTCGGCCAGCGGAGCCAAGTGCTTGGCCATTCGATCGGCGATGTCCTGGAGGAGGTCCTTGGCCTTCTGCCAGTTCGACTCGAAGGTGACGATCACCTCGACTTCGTGCCAAAGAAAGTCCGAGCCCTGACTGTAGTTCGCCAGTGCGCTCTGGAAGACCTTGGCGTTGGGGATGTGCACCAGTCGGCCGGTGCTCTGCTCGCTGTCGACCCAGTTGCCCACCTCCATCACGGTGAACTCGAAGACGCGCTGGTCGATCACGTCGCCCTTGACCGAATCGATCTCGATTCGGTCGCCGAGCTCGAAGGGACTGCGGACGATGATGAAGAGCCAGCCGAAGAGGTTGGCGATGGGATCCCGTAGGGCCACGGCGATGCCGGCCGAGAGCAGGCCCAAGTAGGTCAGCATCTGGCCGGCGCCATCCAGCCAGAGCGGTCCGATCAGGGCCAAGAGCAGCGCCACGGTGCCCCAGCCCGAGACCTTGCGCCAACGGTAGCGTGCCGAACTGCCCAGCTTCAGCCGAAGATCGATGTAGCGCAGGACCAGCCGACGCAGGATGAGGACGGAGACGAGGATGAGCAGGCTCCAGACCAGGCGGCCCAGCACATCCTCCCCGGTGAGGCTCCCCATCTGCAATCGGAGCCAAGTGGCGGCTTGATCGAAGTCTATGGGCATGGCGCGTCCCACGATTCCGAACTCCGGACCCGGATCGGCCCGAGGCCATCTTAGCGCAGGAGCGGGACCGCCGCGATTTCGTCAGCGGCCCTGGCTTCGATCTTGGTGATGCGTGTTCGACCCAGGCGGCCGAATGCGCAAATCGATCCACGGGCGCTAGCGACCCAACTCCAAGAAGACCGGCTCGGCACCGAGCTCCAGCTCGATCCGACCTTCGCGCAGCGGCGGCTCGAAGACCCGGCAGCAGCGGCCGGCCGCCAGGCTGGCGGCGTCGAAGATGCGCGCGCTGCGGCCAACCCGCGCGGCGGCCGGCGCCGGCAGGCTCCAGGCCTCGGTTCGGCCCGTCTTCGACCAAGCCACCAGGTGCTGCCGGCCCGAGCGCGGCCAGCGGAAGCGGAAGGCGGCCACCCGATCGGTCGACAGATCCTCCGGGATGCCGTTGGAATGGGCGATCGTATAGGGCAGCACCTGCAAGGCTTGCTTGGCCTGGCGATGCTGGTCGACCAGCCCGCGCTGGGCCTCGGTCATCTGGCCCTCGGTGCCGGGCGGGAAGTCCACCCAGCCATACCAGTAGATGCGCTCGATGTCCGCTTGGGCCAGCATCTCCCAGATCTCGCGGCTCAGGAAGTCCACCTGCTTCCACTCCTGCGCATCGGCCTCGTAGGGCGTCGTCAAGCGGAAGGTCTCGGTGATCCAGAAGGGCTTGCGGCAGCCATAGCGGCGCATCGTGTCGCGCAGGCGCGCGTGGCGCTGGGCGCCCGGGGGCTGCCAGGGGTAGTCCAGGAACCAGTGGTAGCCGACGAAGTCGATGACCTCGCAGCCACCGGCCAGGAGGAAGTCGTCCATGAAGTGGATGTCGAAATCCGGTGCGCGCTCGGCCTGGACCTCCGGCGGGCGCGCGAAGGGGTCCACGTAGGCCAGGCCGCCCAGGGTGATCCGGGCATCCGGATCGACCGCCAGGATCTCCCCGCGCGCCGCGCGGACGAAGCGCAGATAGGCGTCGGCCCGGCCGGCCCAACAGCCGCCATGCGGCGTCGTCGGCTCGCCGCGGCCCCAATCCGGCGGCCGGGCGCGATCCATATCGTCGATGTCCAGCGTGCCGTCGACCTCGTTACCGATCTCCCAGGCCGCCACGCGATAGGGCGGCTGGCTGTAGCGCCGGGCGGCGGCGCGCACGAACTGGCGCCATTCGACCTCCATGCCCGGCAGCATGCCGCCGCCGCAGCCCCACTCCATGGCCCAGCGCGGATAGGCGATCAGGCTGACCAGGAGGTCCATGCCGGCCGCCGAGTAGTCGCCCAAGCGCCGGTCCGGCACCTGCCAGTCGAAGGCCTCCGGCTGCCGGTTCTCCGGCTCGACATCCATCCAGCGGATGTCGCTGCGGATGCTGCCGATGCCCGCCCGACGCGCCCGCGGCAGCTCGATCAGCACGTTGTCGGCATGCCGGCCCGGATCCCATTCCATCAGGAACTGCGTGCCCCAGACCCGCGGCCGCTCGGATGCCAGATCGGCCTGGCGCGCCAGGTAGGGCAGGTAGATCGGCCGCAGCGCCTCGCGGGTGGCCGTCGCCGTCGGCGCGCCGGTGGCGCTCGAGGTGCTGGTCCGCGTCGGCGCGGCCGTCGCGGTGAGGGTCGGGGTCGCGCGGAGCGTGGGCGTAGAGCTGATCGGGGGCGTGCCCGTGATCGTCGGTGTCGCGCCGACCGGAATCGTCGCGGAAGGCGTGAGCCCCGGCGTCCCGGAGACCGTCGCGGTGGGGCTCATGTCGGCGGTGGCGGTGATCGTCGGGGTGGTCGCCGTGATGGTCCCCGTGGTGGTCGCCGTGACGGTCGCCGTGACCGTCGCCGTCGTGCTCCCGGTCGCGGTGGTCACCGGCGTCCCGGTGGCCGTGACGCTGGCGGTGGCCGTCGCCGTCCCGGTCGCGGTCAGGCTCGCCGTGGCCAAAGGCACCGGAGTGTGGGTCTCGTTCTGCGAGGGGGCCGGGGCGAGGGCCGCCGGCGGGAGCGCCGATCCGGCATACAGGCCCCAACGCGCGAGCAGCCCCAGTCCGGCGGCCAGACACAGGCCGGCCAGCGCGACGGCCAGGCGCATCGACCCGGATCGGCTCGGCCCGCCCTGGCGCGATCGGTCTCGATTCAAGCCGCCTCGATACGAGCCGCCTCGATGCGACCCGCCTTGGCGCCGGCCGCGCGCGTCGGGAACGGGATCGATGGCGGCCGTGGACGTTGGGTCTGCTGGCAGGCGCATGGTCGGGTCGGTCCTCGCTGGGCTCCGGGGGCTGGTTGGCATTCCACTCCATCAAGGGACGAGCGAAGTCGGGCTTCGGTTACGCCCCGACGCGATCCCTCGTCGCCGGTGATGCCAGCCGCGGGCCGAATCGCCTCAACGCGACGGCGCCAGCCCCTCGCCCGGGAAGTATCGCGCGCTGGGCAGCGGCAGCGGCGGTACGAGGGCCGCCGAGCTGGAGGTCAACTCGCTGCCGGATGCGTCCAACCAGGTCAGGCGGGCCAGCATCGACACGAAGGCGCCCACCGCCGCGCCGCCGTCCCGGGCGGAATAAGCCAGGCGGTAGTAGCGACCTCCGCGCGAGAGGAAGGCCGCATAGCGGCCGGGAGTGGTCGGGTCCTCCGGCGACCAGAGCACCAGGGCCGGCACGCCGGCGATCTGGGCGTTGACCGGCCATTTGCCGTCCACGCTCTGCAGTCCCGCCGCGATGCCGGGCAGCCAGAGGTGCAGCGGGGGCAGCTGGCCGGCATCCCAGGCGCTGAGCGCCAGGCGGGCCCCGGTGGCCGGGTCCTCGAGCACCAGGTCGTGATCGGCCGCCGACCAGGGGGCGTCCTCGCCCTGGAGGCTCACGCGCTGCCAGCCCTCGGGCAGCCAGGTGGCCAGACCCAGGGCATCGTCCCGCAGCGGCTCGGTCTCGGGGCCGGGCGGCAGCAGCCCGGGACGCGCCAGCGGGGTTGCGCTGGCTGCCGCTGCGGCGATCACGCTGTGGCCACCAGCCGAGCCGTCGACCGTGCCCGGACTCGTATCGCCCGAATGATCGGCGATCCCGACGTCCGCACCTCCCGTCGCATCCGACTCCGTAGAGCCCAACGTCTGGATCGAGACCCGCCCGTCCGGATCCAGACCGATGGCCGGATCGCCGGCCCCGCCAGCGGCCGGGGTGGACAAGGTCGCCCCGGCCTCCCCTGCCGGAGGTCCGTCCTGACGGGAGGTGAAGACGAAGACCGAGAGGAGTACCAGGATCAGCGAAGCCGGGGCCACCCAGATCGAGCCCGGGGCTCGGAGTCGGGCGGCGGGGTGTGGGGGATTGGGGCCTTGCATGGGCGACCTTCCTTGTCTGGGGATCCGGGGCTCGGAGTTCAGCCAGCGGGCCGGCGGACCTCGATGACGTTCTCGACCTTGGAGATCTTGTCGATCAGGCCCGAGAGCTGGTCGTGGCTGGGCAATTCGACCATCACCGCCACCTCGGCCGTGCCGTCGGTGTTGCTGGCCACGGCGTTGATCGAGCTCATGCGCACGGCGCGCAGCGACATGACCTCGGTGATGTCCCGCACCAGTCCGGAACGGTCGTAGGCGGTGATGCGCAGCTCGACCGGATAGGATTGCTTCTCGGTCTGTTGCCAGTTGACGCGGATGAAGCGGTCGGGCTCGCGATCGAGTAGGCGGCGAATGTTGCGGCAGCCGGCCCGATGCAGGGTCACGCCCTTGCCGCGGGTGACGTAGCCGACCACCTGATCGCCCGGCAGGGGCGAGCAGCAGCGCGCCACGCGGGTGTGGACGCCGTCGGCGCCGCGCATGGTCACGCCCTCGGCCTCGCTGGCTGCCGGCCGCGGTGCGGTCGAGGTCGGCGGGGCAGAGCGCCGGCGCGGGCTCTCGGGTGCGGGACGCAGCTGCTGGTCGTCCGTCTCGAGGAGCCGCGTGCCCAGCTGCTCGGTGGGGATCTCGTGCCGGCCGACCGTGGCCAGGAAGTCATCCAGCGTGTCGTGGCCGAAGAGCGCCGGCACCTCGTCCAGCCGCAGCCGGGTCAGGCCCAGCTTGCGCAGCTGCCGCTCCAGCACCTCGCGGCCCTCGCGGATGGCTTCGCTGCGCGCCTGGCGGCGGAACCACTGCTTGATCTTGCTGCGCGCTCGGTTCGAGGCCACGTAGCCCAGGGCCGGGTTGAGCCAGTCTCGGCTGGGTCCGCCCGTACCGCTGGCGGTGATGATCGAGACCGTCTGGCTGGTCTCCAAGGGGGTGTCCAGCGCCACCATGCGGTTGTCGACCAGGGCGCCGCGGCAGCGATGGCCCACCTCGGTGTGGATGTGGTAGGCGAAGTCGACCGGGGTGGAGCCGGCCGGCAGCTCGATCACGTCGCCGCGCGGCGTGAAGACGTAGACCTGATCGCTGAAGACATCCGTCTTGAGGCTCTCGACGAAGGCCTCGGCATCGGCCGCGTCGGCATCGTGGCTCTCCAGGATGCGGCGCAGGGTGGCGATCTTCTCCTGGAAGTCGGCCGAATGCTTCGTGTTCTCCTTGTACTTCCAATGCGCCGCCACGCCGTATTCGGCCAGCTCGTTCATCTCGTGGGTGCGGATCTGCACCTCCAGCGGCCGGTTGCCCGGCCCGAGGACGGAGGTGTGCAGCGATTGGTAGAGGTTGGCCTTGCGCTTGGCGATGTAGTCATCGAACTCGCCCTCCACCGGCTGCCACATGGCGTGCACCATGCCCAGGGCCAGGTAGCATTGGGGCAGCTCGTCGACCAGGATGCGCAGCGCCAGCACGTCGTAGATCAGGTCGGCCGGCAGCTCCTTGCGCTGCATCTTGCGATAGACCGAGTAGATGTGCTTGGTCCGGCTGCTGATCTCGGCCTCGATGCCCGTCTCTTTCAGCCGCTCCTCGAGGGTCTCGATGACCTCGGCCAGATAGTTCTCGTGGGCGGCGCGGCGATCGGCCAGCTCCTCGTCGATGCGCGCGTAGGTCTCCGGCTCGAGCTCGCGCAGCGACAGGTCCTCCAGCAGGCTCTTGATCTGCCAGATGCCCAGCCGGTTGGCCAGGGGCGCGTAGATCTCCAGGGTCTCGCGGGCCATGCGCCGGCGCCGCTCGGGCTTGAGCGCGCCGAGGGTCTGCATGTTGTGCAGCCGGTCGGCCAGCTTGATCAGGATGACGCGCAGGTCGTCGACGGTGGCCAAGAGCAAGCGCCGCAGGCTCTCGGCCTCGGCGGCCGCCTTCTCGCGGGCCTCGATGGCGCTGATCTTGGTGACGCCGGCCACCAGCCGGGCCACCTCCTTGCCGAAGCGCTCCTCCACCTCCGACTGGCTGATCGAGGTGTCCTCGACCACGTCGTGCAGGAGGGCCGCCGCGATGGCGCCCGGGTCCAGGCCCAGCTCGTCCAGCGATTGGGCCACCGCCAGGGGATGGACGATGTAGGGCTCGCCCGAGGCGCGGCGCTGGCCGCGATGGGCCTTCTCGGCCTCCGCGTAGGCGCGGCCGATGATGCCGGGGTCGGTGCCCGGGAAGCGCGCGGCGACATGCCGCTCCATCCGAGCGATGGACGCCGGCATCGATCCGGGCCCGCCGTGCCCGCTACCGCCGTTCTCGCTCGCCTGCGCCATGTGGGCCCCTTGCTCCCTTCTCCGCCCCTTTGCCCGCGCTTGCTCGGCGCCGTATAATGCCACGCTCGACCCCATTTCCGAAACCACCGACGGCCCCGCGAGCCCGCGCTCTCGCGAGCCAAGGAAAGGCCCGCAAACCCTGGACTCCAACAGCCTGGCCCGCGCCATCTTCGATGCCATGGGCGACAAACAGGCCGCCGACCTGGTGGTCTTGGACATCCGGCCCGTGTCCATCATCACCGACTTCTTCGTCATCGGGACCGCCGCCAGCGCGCGCCAGCTCAAGGCCGTGGTCGAAGGCGTGGAGGAAGCGCTGCGCAAGGAGCAGGGCATCAAGCCCGTCTCCATCGACGGGGGCTACGATTCGGGCTGGGTGCTGATGGACTACGGTGACGTGGTGGTCCATGTCTTCGCACCCGACCAGCGCGCCTACTACGCGCTGGAGGAGATCTGGAGCGAGGCGCCGCTGGTGGCGCGCATGGCCTGATCGCCCGCGGTCCCGAGCCCTTCGGCGAGGGCTGGCGGGATCATCGCCAAGGAGGATGCGGCCATGCGCTTGGCCATCGATTGGCAGCTCTGCATCGGATCCGGACTCTGCGTGACCGAAAGCCCCGAGGCCTTCGAGCTGGTCGAGACCGAAGTCGGTCCGCGCGCCGTCCTCGCCGCCTCGGCCGCCGAGCCCCGCCTGATGGACGCCGCACGCCGCTGCCCCACGCTGGCCATCCGCATCTGGGACGCGGAGGGCCAGCCGCTCTACCCGCCGCCGGTTTCGTAGGGCTTCAAGTCCGCCCAGCTGGGACCGACCGACAGGTCGACCAGCATCTCCACCTCCAGCTCGACCGCGCCCTGCATGGTCTCGCGGGTGAGTTCCGCCGCCCGATCCAGCTCGGCCTTCGGCACCTCGAGCAGGAGCTCGTCGTGCACCTGCAGGAGCAAGCGGCTCTGCATGCCATGCTCGCGCAGCGCGGCGTGCAGGTCGATCATCGCCCGCTTGGTGATGTCGGCCGCCGAACCTTGGATGGGAGCGTTCACCGCCTCGCGTTCGGCCCGCTGTCGGGTGTTGTGATCTGCGCCCGAGCCCTCGGCCAGCTGGGGGAAGTAACGCCGGCGACCCAGGATCGTCTCGACATAACCATGCTCGGCGGCACCTTGGATCAAGTCGTCGAAGAAGCCGCGCACTTTGGGGTAGCGGTCGAAGTAGCGCTCGATGAAGTCGGCCGCCTCGGTCCGTGGCAGGCCCGTGCGCCGGGCCAGTCCGAAGGCGCCCATGCCGTAGAGCACCCCGAAGTTGACCATCTTGGCGATGCGCCGCTGGTTGGCGTCGACCGCCTCGGGCGGCTGGTCGAAGAGGAAGGCGCCCGTGGCGGCGTGGATGTCGCCGCCCTCGGCGAAGACCTGGCGCAGGCTCTCGTCGCCGGAGAGCGCGGCCAGGATGCGCAGCTCCATCTGCGAGTAGTCGGCCGCCAGCAGATGCCAGCCGGCCTCGGGCACGAAGGCCCGCCGGATCTGTCCGCCCAGCTCGCTCCGCACGGGGATGTTCTGCAGGTTCGGGTCCGAGGAGCTCAGCCGGCCGGTCACGGTCGAGACCTGATGCCAGCTGGTGTGGATGCGGCCCGTCTCGGGGTGGATCAGCTCCGGTAGGGCATCGACGTAGGTGCCGCGCAGTTTCTGGACATGGCGCCAGTCCAGGACGTCCTGGATGATGGGATGCGCCTGGCGCAGGTCCTCCAGGGCGCCGGCCGAGGTGGAGTAACCGGTCGTGGTGCGCCGGGTCGGCGGCAGCTCGAGCTCCTCGAAGAGCAGCTCGCTGAGCTGTTTGGGCGAGCCGATGTTGAAGGGGCGTCCGGCCGCCTCGAAGACCCTGGCCTCCAGCTCGGCGGCCCGTTCGGCCAGCTCGCTGCTGATCGAGGCGAGTACCTCGCGGTCGACCCGGATGCCTCGCTGCTCCATCTCGGCCAGGATCCACGAGACGGGCATCTCCAGCTGGTCGAAGAGCTCGCGCGCGCCGCGCTCGCGCAGGCGGGGCATCAGCCGATCGGCCAGGCGCAGGGTGACATCAACGTCGGCACAGGCATAGGGCGCGGCTTCGGCCACGGCCACCCGGTCCATCGTGATCTGCTCGCGACCCTTGCCGATGAGCTCCGTGATCGGCGTCATCTCGATGCCCAGCTCGCTCCAGGCCAGATCCTTGAGGCCCAGCGCCCGCCGGCCCGGCTCGACCAGCCAGGCGGCCAGCATCGTATCCTCGACCGGCTCGGCCACCTCCAGGCCGTGCCGGCGCAAGACCAGGATGTCGTACTTGGCATGGTGGGCCAGCTTGCGGGCCGGCCCGGCCAGGATGGGCCGCAGGGCCTCGAGGGTCGAGGCGAGCTCCAGGTTGACCGGGTCTCCGGACGCCTCGGCCGCCTCCGGCGATCCGGACGCGGCATCGCCGGCCGGATCTTCGCCCGCAGCATCGAAGTCCATCGCCAGCTGGTCGCCGGATCTCGGCTCCGGCTTGCCGGCGGGGCGATGCGCCAGCGGAAGGTACCAACCCCGGCCTGGCGCGTCCGAAAGCGCCAGGCCGACCAGCTCGGCGCGCATGGGGTCGACGCCGGTGGTCTCGCAGTCGAAGGCCAGTCTCTCGACATCGGCCAGCCGTTCGACCAGCGCCTCCAGCGCCGCTCGATCGTCGACCACCTGGTAGTCGCCCTCGGGCCCCGGCGGCGGCTCCTCGGCTTGGCTGCCGCCGGCGGCGGCCGGCAGGCGATCGACCAGGCTGCGGAAGCCCAGCCGGCGCAGGATGTCCATCACCGCATCGCGATCGTAGCCGGACAGGGCGGCTTCGGAGAGATCGAGGGTCACAGGGAGATCGCGCTGGATGGTGACCAGCCGCGCGCCCAGACGGGCATCCTCGGCATGCGCTTGCAGGTTTTCGCGGGCGCGCTTGGCCGAGACCTCCTCGGCCCGCGAGAGCAGCGCCTCCAGATCGCCATATTCTTGCAGGAGACGGGTGGCGGTCTTCTCGCCGATGCCCGGCACGCCCGGGATGTTGTCCGAGCTGTCTCCCTTGAGCGCCTTGAAGTCGATCATCCGCTCCGGACCGAGCCCGTAGCGCTCCTCGACCGCTCGGGCATCGTAGACGCGGCTGTCGGTGAAGCGACGGCCGCTGATGGCCACGCGGGTGTGCTCGTCGATCAGCTGCAGCAGGTCGCTGTCGCCGCTGACGATCAAGGTGTCGACACCTGCCTCACCCGCCTGACGGGCCAGCGTGCCCAACACGTCGTCGGCCTCGAAGCCGGCCAGCTCGTAGATGGGGATGCCGAAGGCCGCCACCAGCTCGCGGATGCGATCGATCTGCACCGCCAGATCGGCGGGCGGTTCGGCGCGTTGGGCCTTGTACTCCGAGAAGATCTCGTCGCGGCCGCTGCGCCCGCGATCGAAGGTCACTGCCAGATGATCCGGCGCGTATTCCTCGAGAACCTGCAGCAGCATGCTGACGAAGCCGAAGGTGGCGCTGGTCGGCTCGCCCTCCGGGCTGGTCATCGCCTGGCCCAGGGCGTGGTAGGCCCGGTAGGCCAGGGCGTGGCCGTCGATCAGCACCAGCTGCGGTGCGGGGCTCTTCTCCGGACGCTCGGCCATGTCCGCCTGCTCCCTTCTCCCCCTCGGGGCTTGGTTTGTTGCTGCGCCCGCTTGCGTCATGGCGCGGTGGTGCGAGCGGCGGCGGTCGATGCGACGGCGCTCAGCGCTCCAGGTGGCGTCGGCGCCGGCGCCCTCGACGAGCCTGGCGCAGGAGCAGCGTGCCGAGGGCCAAGAGCCCCACGCTCAGGGCCAGCATGGGAACCCAGAGCGAGCGCGGCGCGAGGGCCGGGTTGGTCGAATCCGCGGTCGAAGGACCGGCCCGCTCCACATCGCTCGACGCGCCGGGTGCATCGTCCGGGCCGGCCTCGTCGAGACCGGCCGTTTCGTCCATCGAGGCATCCGCCAGCGGTTCCGAAGCCGTGACATCCTCCCCTTCCGGCTCCGCTCGACCCGCCTCGACGGGCTCCGCGGAAGACTCGTCTTCCATCGAAGGCTCCGCCGCGCCCGCCGCGTCGTCCTCGTCGCGCTCCGCGCCGGCGTCGTCACGGTCGACCGCATCGTCGGGCGCTGCGATCTCCTCTGCTTCGGAGGCCACCCGCGCTTCGGCCGTGACCGTGGCCCTTTCGGCCGCGATCGCGTTCGCCGCGGCCAGGGTGGCCACTCGGCCGGCCTCCAGCTGGCGGTCCGCCGCTGCCGCGCTCGAGCCCAGCGCGGCCATGGCCGTGCCGGCCGCCTCGACGGTGACCTCGGGCTGCAGGTCGCGGGCTGCCTGGCGGGTGGCCTCGGCCTCCGGACTTCCGCCGCCCGACTCCGGCGGGATCTCGAGCGTTGCCAAGAGCGCCAGGGCGGCGCTGGCGGTGGCGCGGGCGGCGGTGATGGCCGAGGCGGTGCCCGCCATCGGCGCCGGCAGGTCGCGTGCGGCGGGTGCGCCCGGGACTTGGAGATCGGGCGGGCGGTAGCCCCCGGCATCGGCCGCCGCCGATGTGGCGGTGGCCGCCTCGGCCGGTGGTGCGACCCGGACGGCCGCGGCGCCCCGAGATCCCATCTCGGCGCGTTCGTCGGTCAAGGCCGTGGCCAGGGGTTGGAGCAGGGGCTCCGGATCGCGCTGTGGCTCGGCTCGCTCCTGGGCCCGGCGGACGGCGCTGTCGATGTCCAGCTCGGCCGAATCGGCCGGGGCCATCGCCTCGTCGGCAGACGATTCGACCATCGCCATCTCGGCGCCATCCGCCTCGCCGGCCGGATCGGCGCCCTGTCCCCCGTCCATCATCCGGCCCAGGCCGAAGCTCAGGATCAAGAGCGCCGCCAAGGCGGCCAGGCCCGCCCAGCGGCCGAAGGAGAAGACCCCGTCCGGCTCGCCGGCGGTGCGGTGTTCGCTGGACGGCAGTTCGAGGCGCAGGCCCTCCGGCATAGGGGCCGGGGGCAGGGCGCGAGCGAAGTCGGCCGCCCAGCGCAGCGAGGCCATCTCTTCGCGGCAGGCCTCGCAGCCGGCCAGGTGCGCATCGACCTGATCGCGGCGGGCGGGTGACAGCGCGTCGTCGATTCGGGCCGAGAGGTCCTCGGTGGGGATGTGCTCGCTCATGTTCGACTCGATCCTGGGTCATCGGAGCCCGTCTCGTCGCCGGTGGGTTCCGTCCTGCCCGTTAAACGACGGCCTCCGCCGAATGGTTCCCCGCCGGCCGGCCGAGCCGGGTTCAGGCGATCGCGCAGGTCTGCTCGCGCTCGGCTCAAGCGCGACTTGACCGTGCCCGTTTCCACGCCCAGGATCTCGGCCATCTCCGTATAGCGGTAGCCGAGGTGGTCCAGCAGGACGATCTCGCGATGCGCCGGGCTCAGCTGGGCCAAGCATGTCTCCAGGAGCCCGCGGAGGTCCTGCAGCTCGGCATAGTCCTGCGGGGATTGGCCCCGGCCCGGAAGTTTGCGCTCGATGGTGGGCTGGAGCGGAATCGCGGGCTTGCGCGCCTTCATCCGCTGCTGATCGCGGCAGCGGTTGACCAGGATCCGCATCAGCCAGCGTTGGAAGTCCTGCCAGTCGCCCTCGAAACGGCGCAGCGACCGCCAGGCCGAGAGCAGGGCATCCTGGCAGCAGTCCTGGGCCTCCTCCGGGCTGCCGAGCTGATGGTAGGCCATCTGGTAGAGGGCCTGCCGGCCTCGGTTCACCAGCGACTCGAAGGCCCGAGCATCCCCTTGGCGCGCAGCGGCGAGCCAACCCTCCTCGGGCGCTTCGTCCCTGCTGCCTGGGGCCGGGGGAGCGCCCGTGCGCGGCTGTGCTACCATGGCCAGAGTGTATCATCACGGCTCGGCGATGCGAAGCCCTCGCGCCAGACTGTAACCCTGTCGTGTCTTTAAGTATCGAGCCGGTCGAGGGCCGGTGGCGCGGCCGAGGAGCCGGTGAGGAAGCAGCTTGGGATGAGCGAGGTGGAGGGATGGATGCAGGAGGCGCCGGACGGCGTGCTCGTCACGCGCATCCAGGATGGCGACGAGGAGGCCTTGGCGGTGCTCTACCGCCGGCACGTGGACGCCATCTACCGCTTCGTCCTGGCCCAGGTTCGCGAACCGCAGACCGCGGAGGATCTGACCAGCGATTGCTTCGCTCGAATGCTGCGCGCGCTGGACGGCTTTCGCGGCGAGGCCAGCTTCAAGAACTGGCTCTATCAGATCGCCCGCAACGCGGTGCGCAACCACCGGCGCTCGGCACGCTACCGGCGCACCGTCAGCCTCAGTCCCACGCTGGCCGACGAGGGCCCGGATGTGGAGCCCAGCGCCGGCGCCGAACTCCGAAAGCGGGTGCTGGACATCTTGCGGCCCTTGCCGCCTCGCTATCGCCAGGTGCTCGAGCTGCGATTCCTCAAGGGCTGCTCGGTCGAGGAAACGGCCAGGCGCATGGGGATCAGCCAGGGCAACGCCAAGGTCCTGCAGCACCGGGCCCTCAAGAAGGCCAGCCAGTCCGCCGTGGAGCAGACGCTTGAGTCCTGAGCACGAAGCCTCGGAACGCCTGCAAGCAGCCCTGGATGCCTTGGCTGCCGGCCGGCCGCTCGCCGAGGTCATGGCCGGCTTGCCACCGGAACTGCAGCCCTTGCTCGAGACCAGCTCCTTGCTGTCCGGCTCGCGGCAGGCCGGTGAGTTGCCGTCCGCCGGCTTCGTCCTGGGGCTCGAAGAGCAGCTGCGGGCCGACCTCCGCCTGCGCCCGGTGCCCGCGGCACCCGCCTCGCCCGAAGCGGCCTCCGGTGGATTCCTTGCCGGTGCCCCGGCGAGGATCGCGGCGCTGGCCTTGATCACCTTGGGACTTGCCGGTGGGATCGCATTGGGCGGCGCGGAGCGCGCCATGCCGGGCCAAGCGCTCTACCCCATCAAGCGGGGCATGGAAGAGGCAAGGCGGGTCCTGCAAGGCGATCCGGCCGAAGCCGCTGCCGCCGGTCTCGACCGAGGCTGGCAGCGCTTGATCGAGGCCGAGCACCTCCTCGATGCGGCCCGGCCGGACCTGCAGCGCCTCGAGCAGCTCTTGGGCGAGATGGCGGTCTGCTACCTGGAGGCCTTGGACCTGGCGGCCCAAGCCGACGCGCCGGCGATCGCGCTGCGCGCCGAGGGGGAATCACAGGTCGCCGAGCTTCGACTCGCGCAGATGCTGTCTTCGGCACCCATCGAGCTCCTGCCACAGATCCGACGGGTGCGCGATGCCCTGCTGGCCGCGCGACAGCGCCTGATGGCAACCGGACCGGTTCCCCTGGTCCCGATCGCCGGCAGTGGAGGAGAGTTGGTCAACCCGCCGGTCGGCTTGACGCCCGTCCCGGGCAGCCCGACCGCCATGCCGAGCCCCTCCGAGACGCAAGGCGCGGCGACCACCCAGCCGACCGCAACGCGGCCGATGCCGACCCTTCCGGTCGCACCTTCGGCCAGTCCGACGATCCAGGGCCCGGCAACGGCGCCGGTGCGACCGACCGAGTCGCCGCGCCCGACCGATACCCGGCGCCCGGCCACCGAGGAGCCGACACCCGAACAGACCGCGCTCCCGCCGGTGGTCACCCAGACCCCCAGGCCACCCGACGATCCTCCGACCCGGGCCCCCGAGCCTACCTGGACCTCGGAGCCTCGTTGGCCAACGGAGACGCCGGAGTCCAAGCCGATCAAGCCCACCGAAGAGCCGCCCGTGGATCCGACGCCGGACCTCACCGCCGATGGACATCGGGTCCCCGCCGCCGACTAGCGGCCGGCGTCGAAGCGCGACTTCGGACTTCGCGATCCCTGCCGTGCTTTGGCGGGCTGGCATGCTCGCGCTGGTCCTTCTCGGAATCGCCGGCCTCGCGCTGGATCTCTCCGATCCGGCACGCGCCAGTTCGGATCTGCCCTGCCGGGTGGCGCACGAGCGGCGCGTGAGCCCCTTGGAACGCGAGATCGGACAGCAGGTGACGGTGTCGCTAGACTTCCGGCTGGACTGCAACCCGCGTCAGAGGCCGTTGGACTTGCTGCTGGTGATCGATGCCTCGCCGGGCATCTCGCGCGCCTCCTTGGATCGGCTGAGGTTGGCGCTCGAGCGCGCCATCGTC
>CAZJWJ010000052.1:0-37289 GCA_964549495.1 uncultured Anaerolineales bacterium
CGGCCGCCGGGGATGGTGAAGCCGGTGATGGTCACACCGACCCCGCGGCGGATGTGCACGACCGGCCCCGTGCCCCGACCGTCGAGCACCGTGGCGCTCGGATCCACGCCTTGCAGGTCGACGGAGGTCGCGATATCCAGGGTACCGGTGTAGACACCGTTGCCGACGAAGATGGCGTCACCGGTTTGGGCCGCGTCGATGGCCGGCTGGATGGCCCGGTGGTCGCAACCCTCGGCGCAGACCGTGATCGCCGCGTCCGGTGCCGCCATGCCGGCCGGCCGGGCCGTTCGAAGCGTCGAGAGCATGGGTCCGGTCCACGACGATGCCGCGAGCTCGGCGGCATCGCTGCGCCCCGGCTCCCCGAGGCTCACGAAGACCGACAAGGGCAACAGGAGCAGGCAAAGGAACTGAGCAGCTCGGCGCATCGATGGCCTCCTGGAGGGCATGGTGTATCGGTCGGTCAAGGCGGGACGACCCGAACTGGGTCCGACGGGCCGAAAGCGCCCAGCATCGAGGGCATTAGAGTACGACGACGCCTGGTGGGCTGCAAGCCGGCTGCCACTCGAATCGCCCCGGCTGACCCGGCTCTGACGCCTTGCTGACAGATCGCTGACGGGGCCGAAACGGTGGGCCAATTTCGCCTCGATCGAGTGTTATCATGATTCAGGCTTCGATGTCGGAGACTCGCGAGCATGCTCGCTCGGTCGTCGGCATCGCAACAGACGCGACACGAGTTGCGAGTCTGAGTCCACAGTCGCCATCCCGACTTCCCTTCGATCTTCATTTATCCACGGAGGAGTTCAACGTGATCAAGCGCCGCTTCAGCCTTGCGGCCCTGATGGCCGCACCGATCTTGGCCTTCGCTGGCGCGCTGTCCTTGCTGGCGCTTCCAGCCGTCCAAGCACAGCAGCAAGGCACCGCCACGCCTAGCCGATGCATGACGGGTCTGCACAAGTCCGTCGATCCCGGTTCCGTCCAGAGCGGCGACACGGCACGGGTCACCATGATCATGACCCACACCTGCCCCGCCGAGCGCAAGCCTGTCGATCTGGTCTTCCTGGTCGATGTCTCGACCTCGATGACCCGTGGCCAGCCGGGTCGCGGTGACGATGGCGGCGGCGAGGATCCCGGGGATCCGGGCATCAAGACGCCCGCGCCGCCCGCTCCCGATCCGCCGAAGCCCGACCCCTTCGCCGGGCAACTCTCGATGGCATGGGATCATCTCGTCGGCATCGCGCCCGACCAGGACGAGCCGCCCCCATCGCCCGGGGATCCTGGTAACGATCCAGGCATCACGAACCCGCGACGTCCGGGCAGCGAACCGCCCGGCTGCGAGACAAACGATGCGGCCGGCGGCCCCGGCGTCATCCCGCCCATCGGGATCCTGACCCCGACACCGCCCGGTCCACAGCCGCCGCCCGGCATCGGCGATCCGCCTCCGGGTGGCCCGGGCATCGGCGATCCGACGCCCGACCCCGGTGCCGGCGATCCTCGCAATCCGGGCAACACCGAGGTCGGGGGCAGCGAAGACCTCATTCGCGAGGCCCAGCGTTGGCTGCGTCGATTCGTGGACGAACCCGAGATCCAGGCCGACATGGCCTCCGGCAAGCTGCGTCTGGGCCTGGTGGCCTTCAATACGCGCGGCCGACGCCTGCTGAGCCTCACCGACGACAGCCGGCGCGCGGTCTCCCGACTGGGTCTCTTGCGAGGGACCGACAAGACCCGCATCGATATCGGCCTGCGCGCGGCCGAGAGCGCCTTCCGTGAACAGGCGCGCGGCGGCCTGATCGTCCGCGACGATGACCGCGTGAAGGTCATCGCGCTGATCTCGGACGGCCAGTTCTGCTCGCGCGATGTCTCGCGGGCCCGCGTCGACCGCGAGATCAAGGTCGTGGCCATCGCGGCCGGCCGCGGTGCCGACCAGCGCAAGCTGCGCGAGGTGTCGACCGAGAAGCAGAACATGCTGATCCTGCGCGATCACGACATCAAGGCGCTGATCGGCCTCTACAGCGATCCGCGCAATCCGGACGCCATCCGCCAGTTCGATCCGGTCGACATGACCCAGCTGACGGTGCGCGATACGCTCAGCGACACGGTCGAGCTCGTCCCGGGCTCGGTCAATCCGGCACCCGATTCGATCAATGGACGCACGATCGAGTGGATCCTGCCGGATCCGAGTAGCCCGGTCACCTTCACCTTCGACGTACGACCGCTCCGGCCGGGTCTCCATCCGGTCAGCGAGTCCTCGCAGGCCGAGTGGAAGGACACGCTGGGCCGCGAGAACACGGCGGACTTCCCGGAGGTCGAGCTCGAGCTGGTTCCGTGAGCGACGATCTTCGGCGAGCGATTCGGATTCGCGCCTCGGCCGAACCGAGTGCGGCCGGCATCGCGCAAACATGCAAGCGCGATGCCGGCCGGTTTCTTCCCGCGCCTTTTTCCTCGGCGCGCCTGCCAGGCTGCCTCGGGCGCCGACGGAAGGCATCCCATCGGAGGCGAGAACGACTTCCATGTACCGAGCTGCGCTCCGAGCGCTTGCCGCACTCATCCTTTCCATCTTCGCCGTTCTGGCCTTGCCAAGGCATCATGCCGCCGCACAGTCTGTCGTTTATGTCAATAGCACCCAGGATTCCGAGGAAGGCGCCGCTCCCTGCCAGCCGGGCCAGCCCGGCTGCGGCTTGCGGCGCGCGATCCGGACGGCTCAGCTCAACCTGCAGGGTACGATCGTCCGGTCCTGCTTCGATCCCCAAGAGGTGCCCGGAGCACTTCCCTGTCCACCGGGAGCCACCCCGATACGCAAGAGCGACCCGGGCTACGATCCAGAACTCGATCGTTGGATCTTTCGCTTGACCAATCCCTTCCCGATCGAGATGAACGTCACGCAAACCTTCGTGGACCTGAGGCAGGGCCTGGACTGGTCGAGCCCCGCCGACAACAAGTTCATCGTCGATGCCACCGGTCTGGGCATGGATCATGCCTTCGCCCTGGAGAGCGACCGGAATATCCTGGCCGGCTTCGAGTTGCGGGGCGACTTCCTCCGCGCCGCCATCCTCATCCGGACGGGCGTCACCTTCGACGACTCGAAGCTCAACCAGGTGGGCCCGGGCGTCATTTTCGCCAACATGCCCAGCGGTTCGGGTGTTCACATCGTCGGAGCCGGCACGAGCCAGAATCGGATCATCGGCAACTGGTGCGGAATCACGGGCGATGGCACCGAGATCAGCCCCTTGACGGACGACTGCATCTACATGGAGCAAGGGACCAGCAAGAACGTGATCGGCGATGCCTCGCCCGCCGGACGAAACGTCTTCGCCGCCACCAGCGAGGGCTCCGGCGTGCGCATCGAGGACAGCGAGTTCGTCGGGCTGGACATCCAGACCCGCGACAACGTCATCGAGTACAACTGGTTCGGCCTGGACGCCACCGGCGAGGCGACCGGCGGACTGGACTCGGGTCTGGTCATGGTCTGGTCGCCCTACAACAAGGTCAGCCACAATGTGATCAGCAACAGCCGCAATGCCGGCATCGCGGCCTTCAACGTGCTCTCCGGCACCTTGGTCACCGACAACATCATCGGCGGCGACCCGACCGGCCAGTCCTGCCGCGGCAACCGCGGTGACGGCGTCTTCATGATCAGCGGGCCCAGCAACTCGCGCATCGAAGGCAACCGCGTGCTCTGCAACCAAGGCAATGGCATCACCTTGCAGGGGCCCAACACGCGCGACAACCTGCTGAGCGAGAACCAGATCACGGCCGTCGGGGGCAAGCCGATCAGCCTGCTGTCCAGTGCCAACCGAAGCGTGCGACCGCCCACGATCGAACGCGTCAGCGAGACCGAGGTCTCCGGCAGCGCCTGTGCCGGCTGCACGGTGGAGCTCTTCAGCGACAACGACAAGCAGGCCCAGTACTTCGAGGGTCGAGTGGTAGCCGACGATACCGGCCGCTTCGTCTTCCTTCCCCCGGAGGGCTTCCAGGGTCGCTACGTGAGCGCGACCAGCACGCGGGACGGCAACACCTCCGAGCTGGCCGCCGCCCAGCTGGTACCCAATGGCACCGGGCGCCGCACACCGACGCCGACCCAGGGCCCGCCGACCTGGACGCCGGCCGTATCCGACACGCCCGGCCCGTCGCCGACGCCATTGCCGACCGAGCGGCCCGAGCTGCCGCACAAGACCTACCTCCCGCAGCTGCTGCGGGGCTTCGATCCGGCGGCCGGCCAGCTGCTCTCCCTCCGGCGCGACCTGTTCGACTGATCGACCTGGGTCGCACGCGAGACGCGACGGCGAGGGCTTCGCGCTCCGGTCCGCCGCACCCGATCGAGCATCACGAGCCCTCGAAAGCGCAATGCACGCCCGCCGCCCCGAGTCCGGCGCGTTGGACTCGGGGCGGCGGGCGTGCTATCTCCTGAAGGCGCCGCCAGACGCCGCGGCCGGGCCCGAGCCGCCCAGGAGGGTCCACCGACGGCTGCAACGCTACGCAGGCAGGAGTCGCAATGCCCAGGCCCCAACGCAACCTACAGACCGCCCTGTTGATCACTGCCATCCTGGCGATCTCGGCCCTGCTGCCGCTGACCAGGCTCTCGCCCGAGCCGCCGGTCCGCGCCCAGGGGGCGACCGGGCAGCCGCCGAGCGCTTGCGGCATCGTGATCAGCCAGACCGAAGCCCCAGCCACCGGTCGCTGCCGGGAAGCCGCGGTGACCGTGACCATGCAGGTGACCCAGCCGGAGGCTCTGCCGCTGCACGTGGTCTTCGTGGTGGCGCGGCACCTGCTGATGTACGACCATCTCGATGAGGCCAAGCGCGCCGCCCGCGAGGCGGTCGATGCCCTGGACTTCGAGCAGGGCGCGAAGGTCGGCCTGGTCAGCCTGAGCGTCCAATCGCGCACCGAGCTCGAGATGAGCGATCGCAAGAGCGACGTCATCTCCGCCATCAACCGCATCCGCCTCGACCAGGTGCGGCCGGAGGCCCGCTACTACGATTGGTTGTCGGATGCCGAGGACCTGCTGGCCGAGGCGCGGCAGCAGGCGCGATCGCCGCGTGAGGTGATCGTCTTGATCTCGACGGGCTGCCCGCTCGGCTTCGACAACTTCTGTCAGCGCCAGCAAGCCAGCTCCAGCCGCGTCCAGGGCAAGGGCATCACCGTGATGGGGCTCTGCAAGCCCGATGCGAGCGTGCCGCCGCCCGCCCTTCCGCAGGATCACTGCAACGCCATTCGAAGCCTCTCGTCGAGCGGATCGTATTTCGAGCTGCGGCAGTCGTCACGGGCCGCGGCAGCGCTGGAGGAGTTGGACAGGGAAGGCAGGGCCGTGCAACCGGAGCAGCTGATCTTGACCGAGCTCCTGCCGCAGGGCCTGCGTTATGTCGAGGGCTCCGGCCGGCCCGAGCCACGGGTCAACGCCGAGCGCCTGCGCTTCGAGTGGGATGGCCTGACCGACGGCAGCATCGTGACCGCCAGCTACCGGCTGGCGGCGGTGCAAGCCGGGTCCGTCACGCTTCATCCGGAGGGATCCGTAGCCGAGCTGATCGACAGCCTCGGCCGGCAATCGGTCCCGCTCCCGCTGGAGGAACGCGAGATCGAGCTCCTGCCCTGCACCACGCCCACTCCGAGCCGCGAGCCCAGCCCGACGGCCAGCCCGAGCCCGGCATCCACGGCCACCCCCAGCCGCGAGCCCAGCCCGCGGCCGAGCCCGACCGGTCCGTCGACGCGCGAGCCCAGTCCGACGGCCCAGCCCAGCGCGGAGCCGGCCTCGATCTTCCTGCCGCTGGCCGCCAAGCGACTCTGCAAGCCGGGCCGCCTGCCGGCCGATCTGGTGCTGGCCATCGACACCAGCTCGAGCATGTCCGAGCCGATGGGTGCCGCCACGCGCCTGGACGCCGCCCGCCAAGCCGCCCTGCGCTTCGTGGAGCTGGCGCGCTTGGACGGCGGAGGCGATCGACTGGCGCTTCTGGCCTTCCATCGCCAAGCCGAGATCACGGCCATGGACGACGATCGGGCCCGGATCCGCGCGCGGCTGGCCGGCCTGACGACCGCCGAGGGCACGCGCATCGATCGGGCGCTGGCATTGGCCACCTCCACCTTGCTCGCCGAGCCCCGCGATGCGGCTCGCAAGGCGGTCATCATCCTCCTGACCGACGGCCAGCCCGAGGGCGGCAGCGAAGCGGACAGCCTCCGGGCTGCCAGGCTGGCGCGCGAGGCCGGGATCACCGTCTACGCCGTCGCCTTCGCGGGACAGGCCGACAGCGGCTTTCTGCGCCAACTGGCCAGCAGCCCGGAGACCTACCTGGAGGCGCCCGACGGCGCCGCCCTGGAGGCGGTCTACGAGCGCATCGCCGAGCAGCTGCCCTGTCCGGGCGGAATCCAATGGCCCGCCCCCTCGACGGCCCTCGAGCCCCCGGCCCGCGCGCGATGGTGAGCTCGAGCGGAGGTGGGTCGAAGCCAGGCCCGCCAGACCGAGACGGGGAGGAGGACGGAACAAACCACCCCGGCTCCGGCTCGAGTCGCTCCGACTCGGGCGGCGGGCCGACGGAAATCAGCGATGCACGAGGTTCTGGCGGTCGGAGGCGCGAACGGGAGATCGATCTTCGGGCGGCGAGCAGCGAGTCGGAGTTGCAGCGGCGCCGTGCCTTCACACCGCCCGGTGGGCCGCCACGCCTCGATCGCCCGAATCCGGCCATCTACGAAGCCATGGGCGAGGACGGCATCTTCGCCATGTTGGCCGAGTTCTACGCCGAGCTCGAGCGCTCGGAGCTGCGGCCGATGTTTCCGGCCGACATGCTGGCGGCCTCTCGAAGATCGGCCGCCTTCTTCGTCGGCCTGCTCGGCGGACCGCCGATCTACCAAGCGCGCCATGGGCCGCCGATGATGCGCGCCCGGCATCTGCCCTTTCCGATCGATCGGCGCGCGAGGGAGATCTGGCTCGACTGCTTCGAGACGGTGCTGGAGACGGCGCCGCAGCGACATGGCTTTCCCACGGAGCACCTGCAGGGCTTTCGCGAGTTCTTGCGCGGCTTCTCCGCCTGGATGGTCAACACCGAGGGCTGAGCCGCCCGTCGGCGCGCGGTGAGTCGGCAAATGCTATCATGGTGCCGCTGGCGAGGCGGGCAAGGAGCAGGCCCGATCACCTCCGTGACGATCCGAAAGCCGCACGATCCACTTCTCTGGAGCCAACGATGAGCAGCAACCTGGCCACGGCCCCCGCGCCATCCGACGAGACCCGCACCAAGCCCCGCTTTGCCTGGGACGATCCGCTGCGATTCGAAGACCAGCTGAGCCAGGACGAGCGAATGGTGCGTGATCTCGCGCGCGACTACTGCCAGGAACGCTTGATGCCGCGCGTCCTCGCGGCCAATCGCCGCGAGGAGTTCGACCGCGAGATCTTCCGTGAGATGGGCGACTTGGGCTTGCTCGGGCCGACCATCGAGGGCTATGGCTGTGCGGGCGTGAACCACGTGACCTACGGCCTGATCGCGCGCGAGATCGAACGCGTGGATTCCGGCTATCGCTCGGCGATGAGCGTCCAGTCCAGCCTGGTGATGCACCCGATCCACAGCTTCGGAACCGAGGAGCAGCGGCAACGCTTCCTGCCGCGTCTGGCCACCGGCGAGATCGTCGGCTGCTTCGGCCTGACCGAGCCCGATCACGGCAGCGATCCGGGCTCCATGGTCAGCCGCGCCCGAGCCGTGGACGGTGGATACCGTTTGAGCGGGGCCAAGACCTGGATCACCAACTCGCCCATCGCCGACGTCTTCGTGGTGTGGGCCAAGGACGATGCGGGCGAGATCCGCGGCTTCCTGCTCGAACGGGGCATGGAGGGCTTGGAAGCGCCCAAGATCGAGGGCAAGTTCTCCTTGCGCGCCTCGGCCACCGGCATGATCCAGATGGACGAGGTCTTCGTGCCCGAGGAGAACGCCTTTCCCGAGGTGCGCGGGCTGCGCGGTCCCTTCAGCTGCCTGAACAAGGCCCGTTTCGGCATCAGCTTCGGCGCCCTGGGCGCGGCCGAGTTCTGCTGGCATGCCGCGCGGCAGTACACCCTGGAGCGCGAGCAGTTCGGCCGGCCACTGGCCGCGACCCAGCTGATCCAGAAGAAGCTGGCCGACATGCAGACCGAGATCACCATCGGCTTGCAGGCCTGCCTGCAGGTGGCCCGCCTGCTCGACGAGAACCGGGCGACGCCGGAGATGATCTCCATGGTCAAGCGCAACTCCTGCGGCAAGGCCCTGGACATCGCCCGGATGTCGCGCGACATGCACGGCGGCAACGGCATCTCCGACGAGTACCACGTGATCCGCCATGTGATGAACCTCGAGTCGGTCAACACCTACGAGGGCACGCACGACATCCACGCCCTCATCCTCGGACGCGCCCAGACCGGCATCCAGGCCTTCACCGGCTAGTCGGCCGCGGATCGGCGCCGGCCGCCGACGCGGCCCGCGCCCGGAGCGAAGCCCCATGAGCAACCCATCGACCGCGACGGCACGCGGCATGCGCGATCTCCTGCCGGAGGACATGCGCCGGCGGCGGCACGTCTACGACATCCTGACCCGGACCTTCGAGGACTTTGGTTTCGAACCCCTGGACACGCCGGCCATCGAGCGCGCCAGCACCCTCATCGGCAAGTACGGCCCGGAAGCCGAGCGGCTGATCTATCGGGTCGGGCTCGGGCGGGAGCGCGACCTGGCCCTGCGCTACGACCTGACGGTACCGACGGCTCGCGTCGCGGCGGGCCACGAGGACCTGCCTCGCCCCTTCAAGCGCTACCAGATCGCGCCGGTCTGGCGCGGCGAGCGACCGCAGAAGGGTCGCTACCGCGAGTTCGTCCAGGCCGACGTCGACATCATCGGTTCCGACAGCCTGCTGGCCGATGCCGAGATCGTGACGGTGGTCACCCAACTGCTCGAGGCGCTGGGCTTCCCGAGCAGCCGGACCAAGCTGAACAACCGCAAGCTCCTGGCAGGCATCGGCCGCTACGCGGGCGTCGAGGAGTCCCTGCTGCCCGGCTTGTACCGATCCATCGACAAGCTGGACAATATCGGCTTGGCCGGCGTGCGGCGCGAGCTGCAGGGCGTGGGCCTGCCGGGCGAGCTGCTCAATCGCGAGCGCCAGGCCGTCGAGCGATGGCTGCGCGGCACGGCCGACCGGCAGGCGATCCAGGAGAGCCTGGAGGATGCCCTGACCGAGGAGGCCGATCCACGCATCGCCGCCAAGGCCATCCCGACCTTCCTGGATGCCCTGGCGGACTTCCCCTCCGGCGCCGGGCTCGACCGCCACGCCGAGGCCGAAGCGCATGCCATGGACGCCGGCATCGAGGCCTTGCGCCAGCTGGCTCCCGCCGACTCGCTCATCGATACGCGGGCGACCGACCGCATGCTCGAGCTGCTCCAGCTGCGCGGCGACGCGCGACCGCTGCTCGACCGCCTGGAGGACCAGCTCGAGGAAGCGGTGGCCAGCCAGGGCGCCGCCGAGATGCGCCGCGTGCTGGACGCGCTGGATGCTTCCGGCGTGCCGCCAGAGCGCTACGAATTGGACTTCGCGATGGTGCGCGGCCTGGACTACTACACCGGTACGATCTTCGAGACCCTGGTGGACGGCGCCGACATCGGATCGCTGACCGGGGGCGGGCGCTACGACGACTTGATCTCGCGCTTCGGCGCCGATCTGCCGGCGGTCGGAAGCAGTTTCGGCATCGACCGTCTGATCGACGCCATGGAGGCGCTGGAGCTCTTTCCTGCCGAGCTCTCGGCCAGCCCGAGCCGGGTTCTGGTCACCCTCTTCGATGATGCGACGGCCATGCACAGCGTGGCGCTGGCCGGCCACCTGCGCTCGGCCGGGATCGCCACCCACCTGTCCTTCGAGGCCAAGGGCATCGGCGATCAGATTCGCGAGGCCCTGAAGCGCGAGATCCCCTTGGTGGTCATCCTGGGGCCGGACGAGGTCGCCTCCGGAACGGTCACGCTGCGCGACCTGCGCCATCGCGACCAGGTGCAGCTGCCCCGGGCCGGCCTGGTGGACGCGGTCCGGGAGCGCCTGTAGCCCGAAGGCTTCCCAGGGACCCAAAGCCAGCCGGCCGGACCACCCCGTCCCTGTCCGATGTTCACGGGTAACGGAGACATTAGGGCCGCTTGGAGCCGATCCCTGGCTCGAATAGAATTGGCCTGCTCGATCTTTGCGATCCCTTGGATCGTTCATCCGGTGAATCCTAGCGCCCATGGGCAGAGGCCGACGATGCGTTCCGACAGCGCTCCAAGAGCATCCGTCACGCCGCAGCGCGAAGCCACCAGGCCCGCGTCCTCGCGCGCGGGCCTGGTCTGGTTGGCGGCTGCCATGGCCCTGGTGCTGGCCGTTCCCGCGCTCTACCGCATGGCGCAGGGCGACCGGATCTATCCGGGCGTACACGTGGCCGGCGTCGATCTCGGCGGGCTGAACGCGAGCGAGGCGGTCGAGCGGCTCGCCGAGGCCGGCATCGACCCGAGGGCACCGATCCGTCTCGAAGCGGACGACCAGAACTGGACCTTGTCGCCCGACGAAGCGGGCCTGCGGATGGATGCCAACGCGACGGTCACGGCCGCCTGGCAGCTGGGTCGCGGCAATCGCCCGGCGGCTTTGGCCGAGATGCTGACCGCGCGCTTCTCCGGCCGCGATCTGCCGGTGGTCGTCGACTTCGACGAGAACCGCGCCCGGGAGGCCTTGGGCGGCCTGGCCGACGACTTCGACCGCGAAGCGGTCAACGCCCACATCGCCATGGACGGCACGCAGGTGGTCGAGGCGCCGGCCGTCGTCGGTCGCTTCATCAACCTGCCGGCGGCACTGGCCAGCCTGCAGGGCGTGGCGCGGGCAGGCCGCTGGCCCATCGGTCCGCTGCGGCTGGACTACAGCCGGGTCGAACCCGCCGTCGACGAGGCCGGCGAAGCGCTCCAAACAGCCCGGGCCCTCCTGAGCCGCCCATTGACGTTGCGCGCCGAAGGGGAAGCTTGGACCCTGCCCCCGGAAGCCCTGGCCCCGATGCTCACCACCCAACCCGATGGCGGGCAGGTCCGATTGGACATCGATCGCCAGGCCCTAGCCGGCTGGCTGGCGCCGGTGACGGAGGCCATCAGCCAAAGCGCCCAGCTGCCTCGATTCCGATTCGTGGCCGACGAAGGTCGGCTGGCCCTATTGGAAGGCGGTCGGTCCGGTCGCCAGCTCGGGTTGGACGAAACCGCCGAACGCATCCTGGCAGCCGGTCGCGATGGCTCGCACCTGGTCCGCTTGGCCATCGAGACCCAAGCGCCGGCCGTGCCGGACGATGCCGATGCCGCGGATCTGGGCATCCAGGACGTGGTCGGCGAGGCCACCAGCCGCTATGCCGGATCCTCGGCCGGGCGGGTCCACAACGTCGCGCTGGCCACCAGCCGCTACGACGGCCTGCTGATCGCGCCCGGCGAGACCTTCTCCTTCAACCATCATCTGGGCGATGTTTCGGAGGCCGAGGGCTACCACAAGACCCTGATCATCCTGGACGGCGCGACCGCCGACGGTGTGGGCGGCGGGGTCTGCCAGGTCTCGACCACGCTCTTCCGCTCGGTCTTCTGGGCCGGCCTCCCGGTGGTCGAGCGCCACGCGCACGGCTATCGCGTGGCCTACTACGAGCAGGGCGCGCCGCCGGGCTTCGATGCCACGATCTACAGCCCGATCGTCGACCTGAAGTTCGTCAACGACACGGGCTCCTGGCTCCTGATCGAGTCGAGCACCAACAGTCCGGCGCGCACGGCGACCTTCATCCTCTGGGGCACGAAGCCCGACCGTCAGGTCGAGATGGGCGACGTGGTCCGCGGCCAGCCCGTCGCGCCGCCCGCCCCGCGGGTCGAGGTCGACCCGTCGCTGCCGACCGGCGCCTCCGAAGTGGTCGAGCTGGCGCGGGACGGGCTCTCGGTCAGCCTCGAGCGGATCATCATCGAGGGTGACCAGGAGCGGCGTGACGTCTTCCATTCGACCTACCGCCCGACCGGCCAGCTGACCATGGTCGGCCCGCCGCCCGAAGGCGATGCGGGCGAAGATCAGCAAGGTCTCGGCAGCACGGCGCAGCTTCCCTGACCGGCCGGCATCCCGCTCGGCAGGCTGGCCGGATGCGCCCGCCCGGTGCGCGATCGGAAGTCGGCGCACAAGCCTCGGCAGTCAAGGATTTCGAGGCTGGATCTGACGATGCCCGCTGAGTACGAAGCCGGCGCGGGCGACCCCCTCTGGCGCTGGCAGCCACTGACGCGAGAGGCCTGTTTCTACACGATGGGGCGCCGCTTGTGCTTGCAGGCAAGCTCCGACTCGCTGCTCGCCTGGGCCGAAACGAGCTTCGGCGCCTACCGTGCCCACGCGTCCGAGCAGCCGGATATCCACGTCGAATTGGTCGGGCCGCCGACCCCGCCAGGGCCACCGGGCGACGACAAGGCGACGCGGTCGGAACGGTCCGAGCCAGAGTCGGCCACCGCGGCGATCGCAGCGAGAGCAGATGCTGCCGATGCCACGTTTGCCAGCACAGCGCCGGTATCGGAGGCTTGGGTCGGTATCGCTGCCATCGGGTCTCGCGTCGATCCCGGCCGGCCGCGCGAGCCCCTGCACCGCGAGCGCGAGGGGCTGTACGCCGCCAGCTTGGGCGGCAGTCTGACCATCGCCGATCTGGCCGCGCGGAGGATCGTGATCTTCGTCGACCCGGAGAGCGCGCCCGAGGCATCGGTTCGCGAGGTGGTCCTGGAATCGCCCGTCTGGCGCACGCTGGCTCACGAAGGCCTGGTGGCCTTGCACGGTGCCGGCTTGGTCCTGGGCGGCCGCGGCTGGTTGCTGCGCGGCGCGTCGGGTGCCGGCAAGTCCTGCCTGGCCTTGGCCGCGGCCATGGAGGGCGTCCCCGTGCTCAGCGACGAGACCTGCTGGCTGGATCCGCTGGTCCAGCCAGCGCAGCTTCGCGGGGCTCCCTGGAGCATGCGCTTCGAGTCGGGAGCGCGCTCCGACCTCCCCGAGCTCCGGGCGGCCCTCGCGCTGGGCAGGGCGCGGCCAGATGGCAAGCTCGAGCTGGCTCTGGTCGACCTGGCTCCCGGGGCATGCCGGGAGTCGGCTGCGCAGGGCGGGCTGATCTTCCTGGATCGAGGCCCCACCGCGCAGCCGGCCCGACTCCTTGGAATCGATGCCGACGAGGCCATGCACCGCTTCGTAGCGACCTCGCATGTCGGGGAGACGAGCCAAGATCCGCGTGCGCTCGCCGCCGCCCGGGACCGGCTCATCGAAGGCGGCGCCTATCGCCTCCTCTACGGGGCGCCCGCATCGGCGCTCGCCTGCTTGCGCGGTGCTCTGGGTGCAAGGCTGGACGAGTCCCTGCCGGGCGGCGACCATGGCGTTTCGACAAGCGGTCCCGAGCCAGGTCGATAGCCGATTTGACGTCTACCCGTCTCATCTCGGCTGCAGGCGAGCCAGCCCGGTCTTGGGCCATCCGGTCGGCGATCCGAAGTCTGCCACCGGATCGCCGGTTGACCGCGAGCCGACTCTCACGATACAGTCGGCCGTGATCGCGCGTCGACGCGATGCGTAGGACGAGCTACAAGGAATTCACAGCACCGACCTGCCGATCCGCCCATCCGGCGCCGGCCGGACCCCCTAGCGAGATGGAGTCGTGCTCATGGAACGCTATCGCGTCGAACCTGGACGGCCGCTCGATCTGGCCGCCCGAGATCCCGATGATCGCTCGGCCTTCGACGGGGAAAAACAGGAAGCCAAGGCGGAGACCAAGGAGCTCAATGCTCGGCTGGAGGCACTCCAAGAGCTGCTCTATGCCCAGGGAAAACATGCCATCCTGATCGTGCTGCAGGCCATGGATGCCGGCGGCAAGGACGGCACCATTCGCAGCGTCTTCGATGGCGTGAACCCCCAGGGCGTCAAGGTGGCCAGCTTCAAGACGCCGACCCCGCGCGAACTGGCCCACGACTACCTGTGGCGCGTGCATCCGCATACGCCCGGTCGGGGCGAGATGGTGCTCTTCAACCGCAGCCACTACGAGGACGTCTTGGTGGTGCGGGTCAAGGACCTGGTTCCCGAGCCGCGCTGGCGGCGGCGATACGAGCACATCCGGGCCTTCGAGCAGCTCCTGGCCGACGAGGGCACGACCATCCTGAAGTTCTTCCTCCACATCTCCAAGGAAGAGCAGCGTGAACGCCTGCAAGAACGCATCGACATCGAAGAGAAGCGTTGGAAGTTCAACCGCGCCGACCTGGACGAGCGGGCTCGCTGGGATGACTACATGGCCGCCTATCGGGAAGCCCTGCAAGAGACCAGTACCGAGCAGGCACCCTGGTACGTCATCCCGGCCAACCGGAACTGGTACCGCAACTACGTCATCAGCCGGATCTTGGTCGACGCGCTGGAAGGACTGAAGATGCGACATCCGCTGCCCGAGGAGGATTTTCGCGGTCTGACCGTGCGCTGAAGGCCGCGACCGATGCCGGCTAGGAGGTCCGGACCCGATCAGCGATGGCTCGGCGGTGGACCCGATTCCACGGCTTCCAGCGAGGCGTGCAGGATCAATCGTTGGTCGTAGCTACCCAGCTCCGCGTCCCAGACGCCGTCACAGGTCACCAGGCTCAGACGCGGCTCGTCGGCAGGCCCGAAGATGGCATCCCAGGCGGCGCGATCGACGGCGGCCGCGTCGACCATGCGCCGGTCTTCGACCAGGAAGCGATAGCGCTCGCCGCCCGGGTAGCTGACGTAGATGCGCTGCCCCGGCTCCAGCTCGCCCAGACGGTAGAAGACGGCCGCCTCGCCGTCCTCGCGATCGTAGTGGCCCGAGATCAGCGCGTTGCCGGCTTCGCCCGGGCGGAAGCCGACGTCGTACCATCCCGCGAAGTCCCAACGCTCGGGCGCCTCGATACGCTGCTCCTCGTCCAGGCCCAGCGGCTCGAGCGGCGCGGCGATGCCGATGGCCGGAATCTCCAATCGCGCCGGCGCGCCCAGCGCATCCCAGGGATCGGTCGTGCTGGTCGGCGGCGGGCTGGGGCTGGCGGGCGGCTCCAGCGTCCGGCGCGCGGACGAGCATCCGGCGGCCGGGCCGCAGACGAGGATGCAGGCCAGGAACAGAAGCAGCCGCCGGCCGGAGTGCCCAGGGACGAAGTGCCTGGCGACCTCGGGGCGGAGCGGCGTCTGGGCGGGCTCGATCGGGCACATGATGGGCCCTAGAATAGCCGGGACCGAGGGGGGCCGGAAATCCCGGCCCGCGACCTTGCCGGCATTCGGCGCATCGGATAGCATCTGCGCCCGCGCGTCGCATCCGGCCCTGCCGTGGCCACGAGGAGAAACCGTGAAATCCAGCACTTCAGCTCGTCGACGGCGCCCCATCGGCCGCACCCGCCTGCTCGTCCTCGCGTGGTGGCTGGGGCTCTTTCTGGCAGCCGCTTGGCCGGCCGACTCGGTGCGGGCGCAGGCCGGCCGGCTGGACCCGGTCGCCCAGCTGGGCGGTCCGACCTCGGCCGCGACCTGGCATCGCGGCCAGATCCTGACCGGCATCGGGCCGCGCCTGCTGCTGCTCGAGGCCTGCGATCCCGCCTGGACCTTCGAGCGCTTTCGGAGCGAGCCCCTGGGCGGCATCGTGCGCCATGTCGCGGCGCGGGACGGGCTGGCCTACGTCGCCGCCGGCGCCGCCGGCTTGCAGATCTTTGCCCTGGATCCCCAACCTCGGCGCATCGGCGGGGTGGCCATCGATGGCGAGAGCTCGAAGGTGGTCCTGCAGGGCGATCATGCCTACGTGGCGGCCGGCGCGGCCGGCATGAGCGTGGTCGACATCCGCCAGCCGGACGCGCCTCGCGTCGTCGGCCGGCTGGTCGAGGCCCGCGGCGATGCGGTGATCACCACCGACTTGGCGGTCCGCGGCAGCTTTGCCTACGTGGTCTCGCGCAACCTGATGCAGGTGGACATCACCGATCCCAGCCAACCCCGCCTGGCGCGCGGCGTGGAGGATTGGGCGGACGCCGTGGCCATCGAGGGCGATCTGCTCTACGCCGCTCCCTCGGATGCCCTGGACCGGGGCCAGCGCTTCGGACACCTGCGCGTCTACGACATCTCCGTCGACCGCAATCCGCCCCGGCTGATCGCGGCCACCTCGGTCGGCGATCGCGCGCGACGCCTGGCGGTCGATCGGGGTCGGGTCTACTTCCAGGCCGCCGAGCGCCTGCTGGCCTTTCGTCATGACGGGGCCGGCGGACTGCAACCGGCCGGTGCCCTCTCTACGCCGGACAGCGTGCTCAACCTCGATGTCGGCGGCGGCTGGATCTGGCTGGGTGCCGGCCCCTCCGGCCTGCGCGCCGCGCGAGACCTGAATGCGGCCGGCGACAGCCTGGATGGCCGGCCGCTGATCCCCTCGCTCACCAGCCTGGCCAGCCCAGAGCGCATCGCGGTCGACCCGCAATTGCCGCACCGGCTCTACGTCGAGGACGAGGGCAGCGGCAACGCCTGGGGCCCGGGCAACCGCATCGCCATCGTCGACCTGGTTCGGCAAGGTCCGGCCGGGCCCTACGAGCCCGTCGTCCGCGGCAGCTTCCCGGCCGAGGTTGCGCAAGGCGCCATGCAGGCCACCGGTGGCCACCTCTTCATCGGCGCGCCGGAAGAGACGCTGCGGGTCTTCGACGTCGGCGATCCGGCGGCGGCGCGAGAGGTGGCCGCGGTGGCCATGCCGCCCGATCCCGTCTCCGGACGGCGCGCGCCCATCTGGCGCATCGACATCGAACAGGAGCTGGCCTATCTGGCCAACGACGAGTGGCTGCGCGTGCTGGACGTGTCCGATCCGGCCGCGCCGCGCGAGGTCTCGGCATGGCGCTCCAGCGGCGGCGCGACCGACCTGGCGGTCGAGGACCGGCGGGCCTACGTATTGGGGCCCGCCACCGGCGTGCAAGCCGGCCGGCCCAGCCTGCAGATCGTCGACCTCTTCAAGCTCGACGACCCCTTGGCCTTCGGAACGGTCAGCTCGATCGGCTTCCGCGGCGGCGTCGAGGCCGCCGACGGGCTGGTCTACGTCGAGGGCCTGCAGGTCATCGATGCAGGCGATCCGGATGCGCCCTTCCAACGATCGCGCGTCGATCTCGAAGGCCGCAATCGGGACAATGCCTTCGCCGGCGGCTTTCTCTACCTGGCGCGCGCGGATGCCAACGGCCTGGGCGAGCTGCGGGCCTTCGACCTGCGCCAGCCCGACGCGCCCGTGGAGACGGCCCGCCAGATGCTTCCCGACGAGGCACGATCCATCGCGCTGACCGGCAACCTGGCCGTGGTGGCGGCACAAGGCTCGGGTCTGGTCGTCCTGGAGACGGGTCTCGATCTGCCCCTGCCCCCGAGCCCGACACCCGGCCCTCGAGCCACGGCCCGCCCCGAACTCACCGAGACGATCTGGCTACCCTTGGTGGCCCGCGGCGGGCTCGGCCGCTGCCCCTCCGGGCCGGGACTCGGCCAGCGCTAGACCGCGTTCGCGGGACTCGTTTCGGCTGCGCAAGGGTCAGCCAATCCGCGGACAGCGTGGCCGACGTGGCGCCAACCGGATCGAGACCTCACTCGATCTCGAGACGCAGCTGCTTGACCCAGGCCTCGATGCGCTTGGGCGTCTTGTGCGGCTCGTTGTCGTCGTCGAGGGCCAGACCCAAGAAATGCTTGTCGACGACGCCTTCGGACTGGACGAAGTCGTAATCGTCGGTCGACCAGAAGCCGTAGATCTCGGCCCCCTTTGACACCGCGACATTGCCCAGGATCCCCAGGGCGTCCTGGAAGTTGTTCAGGTATCCGACCTGATCCCCGCAGCCGAAGAAGGCCAGCTTGCGACCGGAGAAGTCCAGGTTCTGGAAGGTGGGTAGCTGGGCTTCCCAATCCTCCTGCAGCTCGCCGACGTTCCAGGTCGGGCAGGCGATGATGGACAGGTCGAAGGCCTTGATGCGATCGAGGTCCGCCGTCTTGACGTTGAGCACCTCGCAGCTGTGCTGACCGCCCTTCTCGAACTCGGTCTTGACGGCCGATGCCGCGGCCTCGGTGTTGCCGGTGGTGCTGCCGAGGAAGATGCCGATCTTCACGCGATGCTCCTGGATGCCTGGGCGCGCTGGCCCGGGGAAGGTCTGTTAGCTGGACTTGGCGGCCCGGGTCTCGGCCCGAGCTTGGATCATGGCCCGCAGCTTGTCCTTGAGCGGGTCGGGGATCAGACCGCCGCCGCGCCTGGGTCCGACCACCTTGGCCGCGCTCTCGTCGTCTTCGGCCACGTCGGCCGTGACGATGAAGGCGGACTCGTCGCCCTCGATGGCCTCGATGGCGTTGTGCAGCGACCGGAGGCCTTCGGCGCGGCCGGCCAGCTCGCCGATGCGCTCGCGCATGGCATCGGCTTCGTCCTGGCTGTCGGCGAAGACGCGGCCGCCCAAGACCACCTGGCCGGCTTGCACCGTCACCGAGACCTTGTCGGTGGTCACCTCGATTTCGGGATCGAGGGCCATGCGCATGGCGATGTCGCGCTCGATCTCCGGATCGGCCACCAGCCGATTGACGACGGCTTCGACGCCGGCTACGCTGGACGCGATGCGGGTCGCGACCGACTTCATGATCGCGCTGCGGATGTTGCCATCCAGATAGACGGTCGAGCCATCGACCGAGACCTCGATCCAGGTATTGGTCTGGCGGATCGGGTCGTAGCGCCACAGCGCGCCTTCGACCGCGGTGGCCAGGCCCTGCGAGACGTGCTCGGTCGGATGATCGATCCAGTGCTGCCGAGGCATTGCGACGGTCATGTGCGAAGATCCTGTGTCGATGTGCCGGCGAACGGGGCTCGGAGCGAAGCGCCCCGTCGGCGCCGGGCCGGGCATTCGCCTCGTCCCGCGCCGCAGCCCGCATACCGGGCCGTGAGCGCGCGATAGTATACCCGCCTTGCCAGATTCGCTCAAGCGATCGAGGTTCCGATCTCCCAGCCAGGTAATGAAGGCCGCTTCGGCAACGTCTCAGGCCGGGGATCGATCCCTGCGAAAACGAATGCACCACCAGAACGAGCATCGCCCATGATCCGCTTTCCCTTCCGAGTCACCCGCCGCCGCAGGCTCGGCGCGCTGATCGCGCTGGCCGCGTTCCTGCCGGCGGCCTGCGGCGGCGTGCCGGAGCTTCCCGACCCCGGTCCGCCGGCCACCTCCGTGCTGCCCAGCCCCGTGGCACCCGGCCAGCCGACCGCGCGCCCACGCCCGGAGCCCCTGGCCATCCTGGACGTCCGACCCCGCCGCGAGCGCGCCCCGGTGCCGGACGTCGCGGCGCCCTGCGGCCGCGTGGATCGAATGGACTTCCCGATGGGTCCACCGGACGCCATCGGCTACGACGCCCGCTGGTCCTACGGTCGGATGAGCCGGCGCTACGGCAAATACCACGCCGGCGAGGACTGGCTCTCCCTGTCGGGATCCAGTTTGGGCCTTCCCGTCTACAGCGTGGGTCACGGCCGGGTCGAGTATGCCGAGCCCTACGGCTGGGGCCAGACCGACAAGGGCGTGGTGATCCTCCGGCATGTCTTCGACGACGGCTCGACCGTCCTGTCCTTCTACGGCCATCTCGAGCCGGCCAGCATCGGCCTGGAGCCCGGCGCCTGCATTCAGCGCGGGGAGCCGGTCGGGCGCGTCGGCAAGCCCCGCGGTCGCCCGCATCTACATTTCGAGATCCGGGACCACATGGCGGGCCAGCCCGGGCCCGGCTACTGGCCTAGCGATCCGGACCTGGCCGGCTGGCATCCGCCAAGCGAGTACATCTGGCAGCGCCGCCTGGACACGCTGCCCGATCTGCATTGGCGGCGCGTCCTGACCACCACGACACAGGTGATGCCGCTGCGCCTGCCGGATGGAGCGGTGGTCCTGGCAGAGGGCAAGAACCTCAGCGCGATCGAGCCGGTCGACGGCAGCCAGCGATGGCGCACGGAGCTGGACAGCCTTCCCTTTGACTTGGCCCTCGACGCCGCCGGTAACCGGATCTACTGGAGCAGCCGGCTCGGCCGCGTCGAAGCGCTGGCCTTGGGATCCCCCGATCAGGCGCCGGTCGTGGAGTGGACCGCAAGCGCGGCCCAGGCGGCACATCTGATGCCCTTGCCACAGGGGGGCCTAGCCTTTCACGATGGCCGCGGCTTGACCGGGCTATCGGCCGATGGCAAGCGGATCTGGCATCGCGACAGCGATCGCCTGCCCAGGCATCATGTCGTCGACGGGCAGCGCCTGCTGTTCACGAGCGAACCGCCGCGCGGGAGCCAGCAGCCCGCGCTGCCCAGCCCCGGTGCCTGGACCTTCGAGCTGGATCCGGCCAGCGGGCGGCTGACCGAGCTCAGCACGGCCTGGGGACGCCCGCTGGTGATCGGGGAGCTCGTCTTTCTCCACCACGCGTCGGGCGTCTATCGGGTCGATCCGGCGATGGCCCGCGCGCGCGGTCCGCTGGCGGCCACGCGGCAGGTCCTCGACCTGCCAGTGGCCCTGCTCGAAGTGGGAAGCAGCCTCGTCCTGCCAGAGGGTCGCGGCCTGGTCATCTCGCACCGCGGCTCGCGCTCGAGCAGCCTGGTGATGCTGGACGCCGAAGGCAGGCTGCTCTGGGAGCGGGATGCCACGCGCCTGCAAGCCCTTGCGCGTCCGGCACAGTTGCTGCTTCACGGCGGGAGCCTGCTGGCGAGCACCGAGCGCGGCGAGGTCTTCGAGATCGATCCGGCAAGCGGAGACGCGCATTGGATCTTCGATCCAGGACGCCTCCCGCGTCTACCGGGTCAAGGCATCGTCCTCGGCGCCGAGTCCGGCCCCTTGCTGATGGACTTCCGCGGTGGCGAGCTGATGGCCTGGGACCCGCCCGCCGAGCGACCGGAGCTGCGGGCGCACTGATCCCGATCGACGCCGACCACGGCTCGCCGCCTAGCGACCTCCCCAGAAAGCATCGCGGGGACAGGGGATGTCGCCGGCCACGAGCTCGTAGATCACCGCCAGGTCATCGCCCTGCGGCGCCAAGAAGGCCATGTCCGGCTGGCAGGCGATCTCCTGGAGCAGATCGTAGCCCACCGTCTCGGCCTCGCCGAGCCCGATGGCGTAGAGCTCGACCTCGTCGTCAACGCAGAGCTGCCGGCCCAGAGCCAGGATTCGCGACCGACCTTCGGGCTGTTGCCCGTCGGTCAAGAGCACGACGGCGGCGGTGGCGCCCTGACGACGGTTCGCGAGCAGCTCGTCCCGCGCCAGCTCCAGGCCGGCGTCGATGCGCGTACCGCTGCCGTGCACCAGACCCCGGATGGCCGCCTCCAGGTCCGACCGCCGGTTGCTCAGCGAGCGGACCAGGCGCGCCTCGCCATCGAAGGTGACGATGGCCACCCGTTCGTGGCTGAACTCGATCAGGTCCAGGAAGGTCAGGGCTGCATCCTTGGCCGCTTCGAGCTTCGAGCCCGCCATGCTGCTGGAAGTATCCAGTACCAAGACCACGTCGGCCTGCCGAATCGTCGGCTCGCAGATCTCGAATAGCGCCAGCGGAAGGTAGAGCCGGTCTGGAGTTGGCGTCGCGGTGGCCGTCGCCGTGGCCGTTGCGGTCGGGGTCGATGTCGGAGGGACCACGAGCACCCGCGGAACGGGGAAGGTCCAGGCGCCCTGCTCGCCGAAGCCGTCGGTGACCTCCGCGCTGGCCTCCTCGTTGGTCGGCCAGTCGCCGGCCGCTAGAGGCTCGACCTCGAAGCGCAGGTCGAAGCCGGAGAAGGGGACGTCCTGCAACTGCCAGGTGAGCGTCCGGGCATCCGGATCGTATGCGGCCGGCGGCCGGGCGGAGTCCGCCACGTAGCGCATGTTGACCGGCAGGCGATCGACAACGCGCGCCTCGCCGAAGAGCAGCGTGGCGGCGATGCGGCGGGCGATGGCATCCAGCACCTCGAAGAGGAAGCTGGGCTCCTCGGCCACGAAGCTGTGGTCGGGCGAGCTGGCCAGATCGCGCATCAGGTCCCGCTCGGCCTGCCCGGTGCTGGTGCCGACCGTGAAGAGCTCGACTCCGGCCGCCTTGATCCGGTCGCCTTCGGTCATGGCCAGATCCCGATCGGACCGGCCGTCGCCGAGGATGATGAAGACGGTGTCGACGCCCTGGCGTCGGTCGTTCTGCCAGGCGGCGTGGGCCGCGGACAGTCCCAGATCCATACGCGATGCGCCGAAGGGACGGATCTCTTCGAGCGCGCGCCACAAGCGGGCCTCGTCGTCCGCGAAACCGCTGACCAACTCCGCGCTCTGGCTATAGGAGACCATCGCCACGCGCGACTCGGTCAGATCGAGCGCTCGGATGAAGTCGAGTGCGGCCTGACGCACCAGCTCGATGCGCTCGCCGGCCATCGAGCCGCTGGCGTCGATGACCAGCATCAGGTCCAAAGGTGGCAAGCGACGGCGCGAGCACTCGCCGCTGGCCAAGAGTCGGATCTCGACGGTCTGGCCGAGTGAGATGCTCGAAGGCTCGGCCAGCTTGTCGTGCGAGTAAACGCATTCCTGGCCTTGTTCAGGACGTTCGGGATGGGCCTCTGGATCCCAGTCGTAGCGGCTGACGATGCCCGCCGCACGATCGACGATCAGCAGGCTGTCGTCGGCCAGGGCCGCCAGGTCATAGGGCCGGCTGGCCGGATCGACCTCGCGTCGCGTGGCGTCGAAGGTTCCTCTCAGGCTGCCGTCGGCGGCGAAATGCCATACACGCCCGGCGGCATCGAGCAGCACCGGCTCGTCGTCCCCTCGCAGGGTCAACCGGCGGGCCGGCCGTTCCAGCTCGATGTCCTGACGGCTGCCGTCGTTGGCGATGCGCGCCAGGTTGCCCGACTGCCGATCCAAGATCCAGGCGGCACCACCGCTATCCACGGCAAGATCGGACCAATGGGAAGCCTCCATCGGATCGCCGAGCTGGATCGGAGCGGACTCGGCACCGCTCCCCGCATCGAAGCGGCGGAGCTGGCGCCGACCGATGTCCAGGGCCGCCAGCCGATCGGGGGCCGCCCAAGCGATCTCGGACAGGAAGGCGCCAGACCCGGCCGACCAGCGGCTGCGTTCGAGCAAGCGCAGGCCGCTGGAGGGTGGGTCCAGGACGTGGATCGATTGACTGTCCACGCCGAAGAGGCGCCCCGATGTGGCGGCGTCGATCGCGATCAAATCCTCTGCCAGCCATTGATCCTCGGCCTGGCCGGTGGTGACATCGAAGCGCTGCACGCGCGGCGTTCGATCCAGGGCGTATGCCTTACCGTCCGCTCCGACCGCGATGCGATCCGGTCCGCGCAATAGACCGGCCGGCACCGGGAGCGCCCCGATACGAAGCGGGTCCGCGGTGCGCGCCGTCGCGCGATCGAAGCGCAGGAGCTCGCTGATGGTCTGGGAGGTGTCCACCCAGGCAGCGTAGAGATCGGCACCCGGTCCCGAGGCCACGGCCGTCAGGCTGCCGACCGGGTTGATGTCCGATAGGCCCGTCAGCGTCTCGGTGTAGAGCAGGCCGAGGTTGGTGGCCAGCCAGATCGCCCGACGTGACCCGCTTCCGGGCACCGGCTGGACGGCCAGGTCGAGCAGGCGCGCGCTGCCGGCGAAGTTGCCGTGGACGCTGGCACGCTGTCCGACCGCGTTGAGCTTGAGGATCTCGGATTGCCGTGCATCGATGACATAGATGTCGAACTCAGCGTCGATGTCGATGCCCGAGAGCAGGTTTGCGCCTGGCTTGAAGGCGACGGCATCCCAGGCCTGAAGCACCGCGCCGTCTGGATCGAAGCGATGGATCCGCCCGGAACGCGAGGCGGTGACGTGGGCCACTCCGTTCGGTGCCACCGCCACGCCATGCGGCCCCTCGATGCCCGAATGGGTCCGCAACCACTGACCGTCGAGCTGGTAGACCAGGAGCGCATCGCGGAGCCGATCGGTGACATAGAGCCGATTTCGGGCCGAGTCGGCTGCGATGTGTACGGGCGAGCAGAGCACGTCGTCGGCCGCACGGGCCGGATCACAATTGGGCTCTCCCTCGACCAAGACCGCGCTGGGGCTCCCATCTGGGGCCAACAAGCTGACCCGCGGCAGGGCGGGATCGGCATCGGCCACCAGCAGCCGCCCGTCCGGCAAGGCTTCGACGCCGGTGACGCGGGCCCAGGCATTGGCCGGACGCCGGTCTTCGGGGACGGGCCAGGTGTCGGCCAGTGTGTAGGCGCCCTCGGCCTGGGTCGGGCGGGCCTCGGTCCTGGCCCCGGGCAACCCGGACAAGACGAGCAGGATGAGGGAGAGCAGAAGGATGAGGGGTAGACGGAGATGAGTTCCTAGAATTCCGCGAGGAGGCATCGAGTCGCTCCAGAACTGGCCGCCGATCGGGCGGCATGGCGCATCATGTCATCCATTATATGCGCAAGAGCGCGGCCGCGTAAGGTCGGCGCGCGCTCGTGAGCGAATCTGATGTGAGCTGCGTGACAAGCGGGACCCCACGGCACATTCGGCCGGTGGCCATGATAGAATGGCGACCGCTTCGCCCGCGCCATCTTGCCATTTGTTCTTCGGGCCCGTAGACCCCATTGCATGCGAGGCGAGGCCGGGCCCCAGACCCACAGGCGATCCGCCATGCTAGCGCTGGCCCCGACCCGCAGGTCCCTGCCCACAGGCGTCTTGATCCTCTGCCTGGTCCTCGCCGCCTCGCTGGCCGAGCGCCAGCTACCCGCGGCGGCCCAGGTCCTGGGCTGTCAGTGGGACCGCGGCGCCGATGACCTTCCGATCGGCGTATACGACGCGGCCGGCGCGAGAGTGGAGCACGAACGCGCGCTCTACGTCCAGGGCGGCATCGACCGCGATGGTGTCGTGCGCGACGACCTCTGGCGCCTGCATCTGGACACGCAGGCCGTCGAGCGGGTGGTCACCTCGGGCGCCCGGGCCACCCGCTGGGGGCATAGCCTGACCTGGACGGATGCCGACGGCCGCTCCCGGCTCTACCTGATCGGAGGCAACACCAGCCAGGCCGAGGGGCAGTCTGCGGAGTCGCGGGTCTACGCCTTCGACACCGGCGAGCGCAGTTGGCGCATCCAGCCGATGACCGGCATGCCCGGCATCCAGGCGCATGCGGCGGCCTTCGATCCGACCAGCCGGCGCATCATCCTCCACGGAGGCTGCCCGGACAACGGGCGAGCGGGAATCTGCCAGCCACAGACCGAGACCTTCGTGGTCGATGTCGGCTCGGGCAGCGTGACCCGAGGCCAGCGCGATGGGCCGGCCCTGGCCGGCCACAGCATGGTCTACGACCCGGTAGGCCAGCGGATGCTGCTCTTCGGCGGCACGGCGGACGGCCGGCGCGGAAGCGACCAGGTCTACCAACTGCGCCTGGCCGGCGGCCGTCCCGAGAGCGCGGTCTGGCAGCCCCTGGACGTCTCGGGCAGCCCTCCCGAGCGGCGCTACCAGCACGGCGCGGTCTACGACAGCCTGCGCCGGAGCATGTGGGTCTACGGCGGCCTCAAGGTGGACGGCGAGCCGCTGGGCGATCTCTGGGCCCTGGACCTCTCCACGCCCGGCTTGGCGCTATGGCGGGACGTCTCGCTTCAGAATCAGAAGCGCTCGGGCATGGTGATGAGCTTCGACGCCCGATCGCAGAACACCTACATGGTCTCCGGTGGCCGGCCGCTCGGCGCCGAGGCCAGCAAGGAGATCTTCGTCCTCGCCTGCAGCCGCGTGGACACGCCGACGCCCGATGGCAACGGCACACCGGTCATCGATCCCACCCCCAGCATCACGCCTGGGCAGCCGGCCGTCACGGCCAGCCCGAGTCCGACCGATGAGCTGGGTACCGAGGTACCGCCGGCGGTGACGGTGGACCCGGAGCTCACCCGAACCCCGACGCCATCACCCGGCAGCAGTCCGGACCCGAACCCGACGACCGGAGCCCCGAGCGCGACCGCCACGCCCTCGCCGGAGACGACGGTTCCAGCCAGCCAGACCCCCGGTGGCACGGCCCTACCGCCGCTTCCCTCGACCGAGGCTCCGACCGATCCGGCGACCGGGCCGGCGACGGCCACACCACCGGACGGTCCGGGAAGGCTCTATCTGCCTTGGCTGAGTCAGCTGCGGCGCGTGCCGGCCACCCAGGCGCCTCCGCCAACCGAGCCCGCGGCCACGCGCACGGCCGGCACGCCGATGCCCGAGCCGAGCGCCGAACCCACCCAGCGGGGAGGCCCTCCCACGCCGCTGCCGGCCACACCGTCGCCGGGCAGCCGGCCGGCCTGCACTTCCGTCGAACGCGAGCCCAACGACCGTCTGCTGCAATCCTTGGACTTTCCGCCCCTCTGCGAGGCCGATTGGGCCTTGGGCAGCCTGCCCGATGGCGATGGCGGCGACTACCTGCGCTTCCGCCTCGAGCGTGCCGGCCGCGTTTCGATCCAGCTGGCCGACGTGCCGGAAGGCCGTGACTACGACCTTCTACTCTACGACTTCTCGGGCGACCTGATCGGAAGCTCGCAGCTGCCGGGCAGCTTGGACGAGCGCATCGAGCTCGATCTGGCCGCCGAGGAGTACGCCATCCGTGTCTATCCCAGCATCGGCCGCAGCGAGCTGACCTATCGGTTGCGCTGGGAGATCCTACAACCAGGACCCTAGGCGGCCCGGAGTCTGTTTCTCGAAGCAGGCTCTCAGGCATCCAGGGCGGCCAGGAAACGCTCGGCTTCCAGGGCCGCCATGCAGCCCGTGCCGGCGGCCGTGACGGCCTGGCGCCAGACCTTGTCCTGAACGTCGCCGGCGGCGAAGACGCCCGGGATGCTGGTGCGGGTACTATCGGGCTCGGTGATCACGTAGCCCGTCTCGTCCAACTCCAACTGGCCATCCAGAAAGTCCGTGTTGGGCTTGTGGCCGATGGCGAAGAAGAGCCCGGCGGCCGGCATCTTCTTGACCTCACCGCTCTTCAGGTCGCGCAGGCTGAGCTCGGAGAGCAGTGGATCGCCGTGGGCGGCCTCGACGACATGGCTCCACAGCACCTCGATCTTGGGGTGCTCCAGCACGCGCCGCTGCATGATCTTGCTGGCCCTCAGCTCGTCGCGGCGGTGGACGACGAAGACCTGGGAACCGTACTTGGCCAGGAAATGCGACTCCTCCATGGCCGAGTCACCCCCGCCGATCACGAAGAGCGGCCTGTCGCGGAAGATGGGCAGGGCACCGTCGCAGACCGCGCAGGCCGAGACGCCGCGCTGCCAGAGCTCGCCGTCGCGGGCGCCGGGAATGTCCAGGCGCTTGGCGGTGGCCCCGGTGGCCACGATCAAGGTCTCGGCGTAGACCTCCATGCTATCGGAGCGGACGCGGAAGGGCCGCCGGGAAAGATCGACCGAGGCGACGGTCTCGGTCTTGATCCGCGTCCCGAAGCGCTCCGACTGGGCGCGCATCTGCTGCATCAGCTCGGGTCCTTGGATGCCCTTCGGGAAGCCCGGGTAGTTCTCGACGTCCGTGGTGGTGGTCAGCTGGCCGCCGGCCGCCACGCCACCGGCCATGAAGCCCTCGAACATCAGGGGCCGCAGTTCGGCGCGCGCGGCGTAGATGGCCGCGGCGTGGCCGGCCGGGCCGCTGCCGATGATCACCAACTGCTCGATCTGCATGTCGCTCATCTCAACAGTTCCTTATTGACGGTCTTCGGGGATCGACGGGTCTGGGTCGTGCTGGCGATGCAGGCTCTTACCGATCTTCCTCCGATGCCGGCAGGATGTTCGGCACGCCGTCGAGCCTTGGGTGCCCTCGCTCCAGGTCCTCGGCGCGCATGCCGCGGCCACCGTCGTGAGCGTGCATGTCCTCCAAGGCGCCGAAGAGGGCGTGGATCGAGGCCAAGACGTCACCGGTATGCGCCGCCTCGCTGATGGTGTGCATGTTGCGGATGGGAAAACCGACCGAGGTGGTGGCGGCATCGACGGCCGCCAGGAAGCCGGCCATCGCATCGGTGCCCGTGTCACGGCCCGAGACCGAGAGCTGATACGGGATGTCGCGTTCGCGGGCCGCGCGCTCGATGATGGCGTTGAGCTGGGCGCTGACCACGGCACCGCAGGTCAAGGTGAAGCCCTTGCCCATGGCGGTGGGCGTCAAGCGGCGCGAGCTGACGTTGGGCGCGGCTTCCAGATCGTGGTTCACATCGACCCCGATGACCACGTCGGGCCGCAGGCTGCCGGCGGCGACCCGGCTGCCCATGCGACCGATCTCCTCGTGGCTGGCGATGGCGAAGAGGCAGCGCAGATTGTCCAGGCCGCCGGCCTCGGCCACCAAGCGGGCCAATTCGGCGGTGACGAAACAGCCCAGGCCATTGTCCAGGTAGGCGCCGTAGAAGGTGTTGGGGCTGAAGCCATGACGGATGGGCCGCTCGAGCAGGATCGGATCGCCGGGCCGAATGCCCAGGGCCTCGATCTGCTCCTTGCGCTTCTCACCGTGGCTGTGCAGCTCGAGGTAGATCATCTCGGGCTTGATCCCGGCGCCCCCGCTGCGCAGCTTGGCGTCTGCAAAGTGGATGGCGCCGATGGCCTCGATCGTGCCGCCCTCCAGCACCCGGTAGCGGCCGGGATCCTCGGGATCTTGGCTGAAGAGCTTGACCTCGTGGCCGATGATCGTGGTGGGCAGAAAGCTATCGGTATTGACCCAGATCTTGCCGTCCTTGCCGATGGAACGGACCTGCATCCGGATCTTGTCGGCATGGCCGATGATCATCACCGACATCAGGTCGTCCCGATCCGGCTGGCTGTCGAGCACGATGCCCGCGTTGCCCCGGAAACGGTGCAGCTTCCAGCCCGGTCGTTGGATCTTCTCGAAGTAGGGCGCGATCAGGCCGTAGGTCATGGCCGCCTCCAAGCCGATGGGGCTCGGCGCGGCCAGGATGCTGCGCATCAGGTCGAACTGCGTCTCGGGCATGGGCGAGGCCCAGGGCTGGCTCATCGGAATCTCCTCTTCGGTTGCGGTCCACGCGGGTCGGACGTGGGCAAGGGACCGGACCTCTCATCGCACCGGGACGGCTCGTCGCGATCGACGCGGGCCGCGTGGGCCCGCACCGGTCAAGTCTGCCAGGCGAGGCAGATGCGGCCAAGTGTTTCGCCAAGCCGGGTTCGCGGCTGGAATCGAGATCCGGTTTGTCCGGTCGCGGGCCCAGCGGATACACTCTTGGCTGGCCGAGCCGGCCGCGGCCCGCTAGCCTCGCACGGCATGCTCGCATCGCGACGGGCGGCAACCCCGGACCGGGCAGCCGTCGAAAGAACCCTCCGATGGAGGCCTGAACGACCTGGACGCCACGATCCTCGCCCCTCGACAGCGGGAGCAACCATGACGCAATCCGACCCGAAGGCCTCGCCGGCCGAAGGCGCCTCGCCCGAAGATCGCTACGCCAGCTTCACCAGCCTCGAGCTGGATCGCCCCGCCGAGCGCGTGCTGCGCATCACGATGCAGCGGCCCGACAAGCTCAACGCCGCCGATCACCGAATGCACCGCGAACTCGCCGAGATCTGGCGGACCATCGATGCCGATCCGTCCGTCAGCGCGGTGATCCTGCGCGGCGCCGGCCGCGGCTTCTCCTCCGGCGGAGACCTCGACCTGGTCGAGGAGATGGCCGACGACTTCCAGGTCCGCGCGCGGGTCTGGAAGGAGGCGCGCGATCTGGTCTACAACGTCATCAACTGCTCCAAGCCCATCGTCTCGGCCATGCACGGTCCGGCCGTCGGCGCAGGCCTGGTGGCCGGCCTGCTGGCCGACATCAGCATCGCGGCGCGCTCGGCGCGCATCATCGATGGCCATACCCGGCTGGGCGTGGCGGCCGGCGATCACGCGGCGGTGGTCTGGCCCCTGCTCTGCGGCATGGCCAAGGCCAAGTACCACCTCCTGCTCTGCGAGCCGATGAGCGGCGAGGAAGCGGAGCGCTGCGGTCTGGTCTCGCTGGTGGTCGACGACGAGGAGCTGGAGGCCAAGAGCCTGGAGATCGCCCGGCGCCTGGTGCGCTCCGCGCCCAGCGCCATCCGCTGGACCAAGTACAGCCTGAACAACTGGCTGCGCCTGGCCGGCCCCAGCTTCGACACCTCGCTGGCCTTGGAGTTCTTGGGCTTCACCGGTCCCGAGCTCCGTGAGGGCCTGGCCTCCCTGCGCGAGAAACGCGCGCCCGAGTTCGATCCGGAGTCACCGCTATGAGGGATGCGTCCCGACCGTCGGATCGCGCACTGTTGCATGCCGATCGCCATCCCGCTGCGAGAAGGGATCACCCCATGAACCTGCCCGGCCCCCACTCGACGCCAAACCTCACGCGGAAGGCCTTGTTGGCGGTCGCGGTCGGCAGCTTCCTATGGTCGCTCGCTTCGACCGATGCCCGGCCGCTCGCGAGGAAGGCCACGCCAGGACCGCAGGCACCAGCGGCCGTGGCGCAAGAGGTGCCCCCGGCGGCCTACTACGAGCACAGCATCGGGGTGACCGACCCCTTGGAGAACTTCGGCGACATCTCCGGCGTGGCCGGCTCGCGCCGGGCCAACGACAGCTTCGCGGTCGATCGAGCCAACCATCGCCTCTACCGCTTTGGCATTCGGGGCGAGATCCTCTGGGTGCAAGGCGGCTTCGGCTCCGGCCAGGGCCAGTTCTCCGGACCCGCCGAGCTGGACGTGGACGGCGAGGATCGGATCTTCGTCATCGACGCCGGCAACCGGCGCATCCAGGTCTTCGACGCCCAAGGCGCCTTCCTGGACAGTTGGGGCAGCCGCGGCGAGCGCGAAGGCCAGTTCATCGATCCGGTCGACATCGCGGTCAGCCGCAGCGGCACGACGGTCTACCTGCTCGACCGCGCGCTCGGTCGCGTCCAGCGCCTGCGGGGCAACGGGGACATCGTCTCCATCTTCTCGGAGGCCGGCGGGCGGCCCCTATCCGACCCGCGCGGCATCGCGGTGGCCCCGGACGATCAGGTCTGGATCGCGGACACGGGCAACGATCGGCTGCTGCGCGTCTCCAGTCGCGGCACACTGCTGGGCGAGTACCCCTTCGAGGCGCCGATCGAGGTCGCCATCGGCGCCAACAGCGACGTCTACGTGATCGAGGAGGGGCAGGGGCTGGTGCGCCGCTTCGACGACGAGATGAATCCACTGGGCGGTTTGAGCAACGACGCGCCGGTCAGCGTCGGGGTTACCGAAGGCAACCTGGTCTACGTGGCCGAGGGCCAGAACCAACGCCTGGAGCGCTACACCTCGGGCGGCGAGTTCGAGACCCTCTGGGGCGGGCGCAACACGATCGAGGGCGAGTTCGACGCTCCGGTGGGGCTGGCGCATTCAGAGGCCGGCACGCTCTTCGTGCTCGATGCGATGCAGCCGCGAGCCCACCGCTACACCAGCGAGGGGATCTGGCGCGATAGCTTCGGCAGCGAGGGCGAGGAAGCCGGCCGACTGCGCCAGCCGATGGGCATCGACGATTCGCCCGACTCGACCATCTACCTGGCCGACAGCGGCAACGACCGGATCCAGCGCTTCAGCGCCGCCGGCAGCTCGCCGCAGGCCTTCGGCGCGAGCGGCGAGGAGGCGGGCCAGCTCTCGAGTCCCGGTGACATCGCGGTGGCGGCCGGCGAGGACGCAGGCGACCCGCAGGTCTTCGTGGCCGATACCGGCAATCACCGCATCCAGCGCTTCGACCGCTCCGGCGAGTTCGAGCTGGCCTGGGGCAGTCGCGGGCCGGTGGAGGGCGCCTTCCGCGCACCGGTCGGCATCGCGGCCGCGCCGGATGGCACGATCTGGGTCTCCGATCGCGACAATCACCGCCTGCAGGCCTTCGACCGCTCGGGAGCCTTGCTGCGCGTCGCCGGCAGCCCCGGAAGCGCGGCCGGACAACTCTCGTCTCCGCTGGGTCTGGAGGCCGACGGCGAGCGCGTATGGGTGGCCGACAGCGGCAACCTGCGCGTCCAGGCCTTCGTGGCCGACAGCGGCGACCTCGCAGGCGCTTTCGGCGACCCGCGGGCCGGCAGCCCCGGCTTGCTCTTGCCGCGCGAAGTGGCCCTGGGTCCGGAGGGCAGGATCTACGTTGCCGACCTGGCCAGCCGACGCATCCTGGTCTACCGAGACCAGCGGCCCGGCGGTTGGCGTTTGGCCTTCTACGACAACCCGGCCATGGCCGGCCATCCGCTGCGCATCGATCGGGTGGATCGGCTGGACTTCGACTGGGCCGACGGGCGCCCGGGGCCGGGCGTGCCGGCCGACGGCTTTTCGCTGGCCGCCGACGGCTACCTATCGGCTGGGGGCTTCGGGACACACGGCCTCGTCGTCCGAGCCGAAGGCGGAGTCCGCGCCTGGATCGACGGACGCCTCCTGGTGGATGCCTGGGACGCGCCGAGCGTCGATGTCGAGACCAGCTTCGAAGCCGAAGCCGGTCACTACTACACCAGGATCGAGATGCAGGATCCCGACGGCCCGGCCAGCCTCGAGCTCGACTGGCGACCCGAGGGGGGCAGCCCGCCGACCGCCACACCGCGCCCCACCTCGCCCGCCGCCCCCTCGGCGACCACAGAGCCGGGTGGTGGGGCTTCGATCCATCTGCCGGTGGCCCTGCGCGCCGCCACGCTCCGCTGACAGGTCCCGACGGAGCGACCGCCAGAGCGCGATCAAGACGATTCGATTGATCTCCGTGCCCATCTAGACCTCCTACCCTGCCCTCGAGGGGCCGGTGCAGATCCTCGGACCGCTGGGCGCGAAGGCCGGCATGCGGCTGGTAGCGGTAGTCCCGGACGGGCTCTCGGAGCGGCATGACGCCGCCATCCGGAAAGACGCGCTCGAAGAGCTCGCACATCGAGGTTCCGGTCGTCATGGGGATGTGCAGGTAGATCCAGGTCATGGCCGCCCTAGGCTGCTGGACCTTGCTCGATGGGGCATGCAAGAGAAATTTAGGCTTGCCTAAATCCTCTGCTATCCTAGCCCGCATCAGGAATCCCGGCCGGTCGGGATCGTCAACCGGCGACCCCAGCAAGATAGACATGGAGCGATGCCATGCGCATCTCGAAGATCAACCTCCCCCTCTTGTGCATCGCCCTGCTCTCGGCGGCCTGCGCACCGAGGGTCACCGAGACCGAGACGACGAGCCCGTCCGGCGACATGCTGCAGGATATGCCGGTCTTCGAGGCCGGCCAGGTCGATCACTCGGCCTTTGTCGCGGCGCCGATCGGACCGGCCGATTTCGAGCCCTTGGACGAAGACCGGCCGATCCGCGTGGTGGCCACCGTCGGCCAGATCGCCGACCTGGCCGCGCGCATCGGCGGCGAGCGGATCGAGCTGACCCAGATCGTACCCGGTGCCGACGATCCACATCTCTACGTCCCCTCGCCCGGAGACGTTCGGGCCTTCAGCGCGGCCGATCTGATCCTCTACAACGGCCTCTTCCTCGAGGGCCAGATGGGCGAGACCTTCGCCCAGATGGATGGTCTGGGCATCGCCACCGTGGCGGTGACGGCCGGTATGCGGCGAGAGATGCTGCTCGAGCGCGAGTACGATGCCGGCAGCTACGTCACCGACCCCCACGTCTGGTTCGATCCCCGGCTCTGGGCCGAGGCCTCCGGCAACATCCTGACCGCGCTCTCGGCGCTCGCCCCGACGCATGCCGAAGAATTCGAGCGATCGCATGCCGAGCTCCTCGTGGAGCTGGAGCAGCTGGAGACCTGGTGTCGGGAGCAGCTGGCCGGCCTGCCCGAATCGCGCAGGGTCCTGGTGACCAGCCATGACGCCTTCGGCTACTTCGGCCGGCGCTTCGGGCTCGAGGTGGTGGGCCTGCAAGGCCTCTCGACCGAGGCCGAAGCCGGGCTGCAAGACGTCGAGGCGCTGGTCGACCTGATCGTCGAGCGCGACATCCCGGCCGTCTTCGTCGAGGCCAGCGTCAGCCCGGAGGCCATCCGCGCCGTGGCCGAAGCCGTCGTCGCGCGCGGCGGATCGGTTCGGGTAGGCGGCGAGCTCTTCAGCGACACGCCGGGCATCGCCGGCAGCGCGGCTGGAACCTATCCCGGCATGCTGCTTTGGAACGTGGCGACGGTCACCACCGCGCTGGGCGGTTCGGTCGATGGCCGGCTCCCGCCCGAGCTGGCCGGCTACGGTGGCTACGACCTGGAGGCCTTGGTGGAAGCGGCCAGCGAGGAAGCGCGTGGCGCGGCCGAGGAAGGGGGCGGGCGATGACCGGTCGATCCGATCCGGACGTAGCCGGCCGACCCGACGGGGGGATCGCGGTGCATGTCGAGGACCTGACGGTGGCCTACCGCGAGAAGCCGGCGCTCTGGGACATCGACCTCGACCTGCCCGATGCGCGGCTGACGGCAGTGGTCGGGCCCAACGGCGCCGGCAAGTCGACCCTGATCAAGGCCATCCTGGGCCTGGTCGAGCCGGCCAGCGGCCGGGCGCTGATCTTCGGTCGGAGCTACCGCAGCATGCGGCGCGAGGTGGCCTACGTGCCGCAGCGCGGCAGCGTGGACTGGGACTTCCCGACCAGCGCGCAGGACGTGGTCTTGATGGGCCGATACGGCCGGCTAGGCTGGATCCGCCGACCCCAGGCAAGCGATCGCGCCTTGGCGCGCGAGATGCTCGATCGGGTGGGCATGGCCGACTTCGCCGAGCGCCAGATCAGCCAGCTCTCCGGCGGCCAGCAGCAGCGCGTGTTCCTCGCCCGCGCGCTGGCCCAGGAGGCAGAAGTCTACCTGATGGACGAGCCCTTCGCCGGTGTGGACGCCACCACGGAGGACGCCATCCTGGAACTCCTGCGCAGCCTCAGGGCCCAAGGCAAGGCGGTGATCGTGGTCCACCACGACCTGAGCACGGTACGAGCCTATTTCGATCACTTGGTCTTGCTAAACGTGCGCGTGATCGCCGATGGCCCGATGGAGGACTGCTTCACCGCCGAGCATCTCGAGGCGGCCTTCGGCGGGCGTGTGGCCGCCATCGCCGGGCTCACCGCCAGCGGCGAGTTGGACGCATCGGGGCCCGGGCGCGGGCCGGTGAAACCATGAACGCAAGCTTCGAGGGAAGGGCTTCGAGGACGAGCGCTGCCTGGGAGCGCCTGGGGGCGGCTGCGGCGCTCGGTCTGGCGATGCTGGCCATGTTCGGGCTGCTCCTGGGTGGATTGGGCATCTCTCCGGCCGCGCTGGCAGGGCTGCCGGCTGCCTTCGCCAGCAGCCACACGCTTCGCGTGGTCAGCCTCGGCGCGGCCTGCATCGGCCTCTTGGGCGGCGCCCTGGGCAGCTTTGCCGTCCTGCGCGGACAGAGCCTCCTGGGCGACGCGGTCAGCCATAGCGCCCTGCCCGGCATCTATCTGGCCTTCGGACTCTGGACCTGGCTCGGCGCGGAGGGGATGCTCCTGCTCGGACTGCGCCTGCCGGCCGCGCGGAGCCTGCCGGTGGTCCTGCTCGGCGCCCTCGTCACCGGCGTCATGGCGGCACTGCTGGTGATCCAGGTCGCCCGTTCCAGCCGGCTCCAGGAGGATGCGGCCCTGGGGCTGACCCTCTCGACCTTCTTCGGTGCCGGATTGGTCCTCCGCTCGCTCTTGCAGCGTAGCGGGGCCCAGCGGGCCGGACTCGAGGCCTTCCTCTTCGGAACCGCCGCGACGATCTCGCGCGGCGACGCGCGCTGGATCGCGCTCATCAGCCTGATCGTCATCGGCCTACTGGCGCTCTTCTGGAAGGAGCTCCAGCTCTTGACCTTCGATCCGGACTACCTGGCCTCGCTGGGCTTTCCGGCGCGCCGGGTCGACCTCTTGCTCACCGGCTTGATCGTCCTCAGCGTCATCGCCGGACTGCAGGTGGTCGGCGTGATCCTGATGAGCGCCATGCTCATCGCACCGGCCGTGGCGGCCCGGCAATGGACCGACAGACTGTCGACCATGACCCTGCTAGCCGCCGCCTTCGGCCTGGCCAGCGCCATGGCCGGCGTGCTGCTCAGCTACCTGCGCTCCGGGCTGGCTACCGGCCCCTTCATCGCCCTGATCGTCACCTCGCTGGCCCTCTTCAGTTTACTGCTCGCGCCGCGCCGCGGCATCCTGTGGGCAGCCTGGCGTCGTCGACGTCGCGCTTCGGTCTTTCGAGTCGACACCTTGCTGCTGCACCTGCAGGAGCAGTCTCGAGCCCTGGCGCAGGACCGTCTTGGCGAGCAGTTGGGCTGGTCGCAGCGGATGGTCGATCGCAGCCTGCAGCGCGCCCGATCGCGGGGCTGGGTCGAGGAGCAGGGCGTGGTCTTCGAGTTGACCGACGCGGGGAGAGCCCGCTGCCGGAGTCGAATCGCAGAGCTCGATCCCCTGCGCTCGGCAGCCCAGGAGCCCGGGCGATGAGCGGCCCGGATGACGCGCGGCGCTGGCGACGCCGGGCCCTGGTGGCGAGCACCCTGACGGCTGTCGCCGTGGTGATCCTGGATGCGGGCCGTCAGGAGAACCCATTCCTGGGCGATGTCGAACGCCTGCTGGCGCTGGTCTCGGCGACCTGCGCCCTGCTCGGCTGCTGGCTGGTCCTTCGCCGCATGGCGATGATGTCGGATGCCATCGCCCACGCCATCCTCTTCGGCATCGTGGCCATGCTCTTCTTGACCTCGCGCCTGGGCATGGCGCTGGAACTCTCGAGCCCCGTCTTCGTCTTCGGCGCGGCCGGCGCGGGCCTCGTCACCGTCTTCCTCACCGAGAGCATCCTGCGCACCGGTCTGGTTCGCGAGGACGCCGCGATCGGCATGGTCTTCGCCTTCCTCTTCGCCCTGGCCCTGGTCTGGATCGCCGCCTCCTTCGGCGACGCCCACGTGGACGAGCACCTGGTCTTGGCCGGCGGGGTCGAGAATACCGTCTTTCGGCGACTGGCCATCGAGTCCTGGACCCTGCCCGCCTGGCTCGCCGCCAGCCTGGGAGGAGCGATCCAGTCCCTGGCACCGGACGAGGCGGTGCGCGTCACGGCCGCGCGCGAGATGACCATCCTGCGCTGGGATCTGGGGCCGCGCGCCCTGTGGACCATGGGGCTGGCCGCACTCGTATCGCTGGGCTTCGTGGGCCTGCTGTGGAAGGAGCTGAAGCTCACGACCTTCGATGCCGGCCTGGCGGCCAGCTTGGGCTTCGCGCCGGCCCTGGTCAACTACAGCCTGATGGGCCTGGTCTCGGTCACGGCTGTCGGCGCCTTCGAGGCCGTGGGCTCGATCATCGTCATCGCCCTCTTCGTCGCGCCGCCGGCGGCGGCCTACCTGCTGACCGAGGACCTACTCGAGATGCAGCTGCTCAGCCTGCTCCTGGCCATCGCCGCGTCCATCGGCGGCTTCCACCTGGGACTGGCGCTCAACGCCAACTTCGGCGGTTCGGTCGCGGTCTGCGCCGGCGGGCCCAGCGGCAGCTGACCGGGCGTCTGCGCGAGCC
>CAZJWJ010000053.1:0-28981 GCA_964549495.1 uncultured Anaerolineales bacterium
CCCTCGATCGTCGCCTCGACCAGCTCGGTATTGCTGTTGGCGATGACCTGCTTGACGATCTCGCCCGGTCCGTCCGGATCGCTGAAGACCGCCGAGAGGTCGATGACCCGGGTATCCCCCTGCTCGGCCGTGACGTCGCCGATCGGATTGGCCACCACCGGCGGCTGATCGACCGGCTCCGGCAGGACCGTCACCTTGAAGGTGTCGTCCACGTGCTTGCCGTTGGAGGTGGCGCGCACCGTGATGTCGGCATCGCCGCTCATGCCCGGCGCGAACTCGAGCGTCAGCTCGTTGCCCTCGATGCGCGGGGTCACCAGGCCCGGCCAGCTGTTGGTCAGGATGCTCTTCTCGATCTCGCTGTTGTCGTTGTCCGGATCGACGAAGACGCTGGTCAGGTCGATGACCGTCGGCTCGGAGTTGATGTCGACCGTCACGTCGGCGATGGGTTGGGAGACCGTCGGCGGCTCGTCGGGATCCGGCGGTTCCGGGAGATCTCCCTGCACGGCGGTCGCCGTCTGGATCATGTCCCAGACCACGCCCTGCTGCGCGCCGGTGGGTCGGTAGTCGACCGCCACCAGCACGTGGCTGTTGCCGCCCGTGGCGTTGACGCCCGGCACGGTGATCTGGCAGGTGGCCGAGCCGCCATCCTCGATCTCGGCGCAGAGGCCGCCCGAGGCGTCCTTGATGACCGAATGCGGCGAGTAATAGCGCTTCTGCTCGGTCCAGACGATGGCGTGCAGCTGGGCGCTGTTGCCCTGTCCCAAGGTCTCGCCGACCCGGTTGATGATGCGCGCCTGCACCACCACGTCGTTACCGACTTGCTGGAAGGCCGCATCGACGTGCGCGCCGGCCCGTCGCCGCTGGGCGCGGTCGATGGCCTGCGGGTAGATGCGCTCGAAGTCGGTCTGCTGACCGGTGAAGTGCTGGAACTCGTCGACCAGGATCATCGGCGTGGTGACCGATCCCCCGCCGCCGTTGCCGCGATAGACATCCCAGAAATGGCGGTACATCTGGCTCTGGGTATGCTCGGGAACGCCCGTCGAGTATTCGATGAAGACGACGGGCTTGCCCTCGTACTGCGGGACGATCCGCTCCTCTAGCGACCGACCGGCCGCTGCGCAGATCCCTCAGTTGGGCTTGCCGATCTTGATGAAGACCGTCTGGCGTGCCTGCTCGTCGGCCTGGGCCAGCGCGGTCGCCTCGGATTGGAGGACGGTGGCCGCGTGCAGGCCCACGAGCGCTGCGCCCGTGACCGCGAGCGTGGTGAAGAGTCGATGCATCCCTACCTCCGATGGCTGCTTTGTTTCTGCGGTCCCATGCGGGCGCACCCACGGCGGGCGAACAGCACCGCAAACCGACCCGAACGGACCGGTCCCAAGGGCAGTGTACCGACGCTCCAGGGGCCTGTCAATAGGCATCGGCTCCCGCGCAGTCGCAAACTCCCGGCAATGCAGGGCGGCGCGGCGTTGGCCGGCCCGGATGACTTGCGATATCGTGGCTTCCGGTCGCAACCGCTCCACGGCCGTCCCGGCCGTCGAGGCCCTAAGATTCCCCGAGTTCCGTGCATGTCCATCCTCTTCCGCATCCTGGCCAGCGGGTCCTCCGGCAACGCCCTGTTCCTGCGCGCCGGCGGCACCCGCCTGCTCGTCGATGCCGGCATCTCCCCGCGGCGCATCCAGCACGCGCTGGCCGAGATCGACGAGCGCGTGGACGACCTGACGGCGGTGCTGCTGACCCACGAGCATTCGGATCACGTGCGCGGCCTGGCCAGCCTCTTGGCCGGCCGCGAGATCCCGGTCCTGGCCACCCGTGGCACGCGCCGCGCCTTGGAAACGGCCGACAAGGGGGCCGCGGTTGCCCCCACGATCTCGACCTGGGGCGATCCCCTGCGCGCCGCCCGAAGCCTGCAGCTGGGCGGCTTGCGCGTCCGGCCCTTCCCGATTCCCCACGACGCGGCCGAGCCGGTGGGCTTTCGCATCGAGGCCGAGGGACTGGCCGTCGGGATCGCCACCGATCTGGGTTGCGCCACGCCGGTGGTCGAGCGCAGCCTGGCCGGCTGTGACCTCTTGGTGATCGAGGCCAACCACGACCTGGACCTGCTGGCGCGCGGGCCCTATCCGAGCTTTCTCAAGCGGCGCGTGGCCTCGCGCAAGGGCCATCTCTCCAACGACCAAGCGGCCGCGCTCCTGGCCCGTCTAGGCAGTCCGCAGCTGCGGCGGGTCGTGCTGGCCCACCTCAGCGGCACCAACAACGCCGCCGACCTGGCCCTGCGCGCGGTGGCGCCGGCCTTGGCCGGCCAGACCCAGGTCGAGTTGAGCGTCGGCCGCCCGCGGGCCGCCGGCGAGCCCATCGAGCTGTCCGCCCGGAGCGCGAAGGCCGACCGAGGCGAGCCGGCGCCATCGCTTCGCCAACTCGGCTTGTTCGACTGAGTTCGCCATGCGCCGGAACTTGGCGCACCTCCACGGATCGAAACCGGTTCGTGGCGCGGGCGAGGTTCATAGGAGTTCGCCATGGGCCCGATCTCGATGCAGCGCCGAGACTTGGAGGCGCTGGCTGCTGCGGCTAGAGGTCGCGCGAGGCGGATTTGCGGTCCCCTGACCGGACCTCGATGTCGCCGGACATGTCTCACCTTCGCGCCGAGCGGTGTCCATGGGGATGACCGATGTGGAGAAGGGAGGATGCCGGCTTGCCCAGAGCGAGCGCCGAGATCGGGCAGCAGGCTGCCGAGTCGAGCAGCCTGTCGATGCGCATGAGCCCACGGGATGTCGACCGCGGGGCGACGAGCAGCGATGCGCGTTCCGCGCGCGGCGCGACCGAGCGGAGCGCGCGGGACCCGATGCAAAGCAGGTCGATCCAAGACACGGAGACCCGGGAAGCGGTCGAGCGGGCCGTGGCCGGTGATGGCCAGGCCTTCGCCGCGCTCTACCGCCGTCACGTGGAGACCGTACACCGCTACATCCTCTTCCGCGTCGGCGACGAGGCCAGCGCGCGGGACCTGACACAGGACACCTTCCTGCGCGCCCTGCGCGGCATCGATGGTCTGGAGCGCCACGATCGCTTCCGGCCCTGGCTGCTGTCCATCGCGCGTCGGACGGTCCAGAATCACTATCGGTCCCGCGGCCGACGCCCGGATCAGACCGATCTGGAGCGCTTGGAGCGCGATCAGGCCGCCGGCGGATGGACGGGCCGTCAGCCCGATCTGCAGGCCGATCTGGAGAGCGGGCTGCGCCTGGAGGCCCTGCGCGCGGCGGTGATCCGGCTCAGCGCGGCCCAGCAAGAGGTCATCGGGCTGCGCTTCGTGGCCGGCCTGTCCTTCGACGAGACCGCGGCCGCCACCGGCCGGTCGCTGCATGCCGTGCGCAAGCTGCAGTACCGCGGACTGGCCTTGCTGCGCGAGCGTCTGGCCGGCCGCGAGGAGGAATTGCGATGAGCCTCGAAGCGCGGGAGCAAGAGCGCGCACTGGCGCTCCAGAACGGGCTGGCCCGGATCGAGGCCGGTGCCGATCGACGGGCCAGCCAGATCCTGGCGGGGATGGATCCGGCCGAGGGCGAGGAGCTGGCGGCCCTCTTCGACTTGGCCGGCGAGCTGCGGGCCGTCCCGATGCCGGCCTTGTCGGAGGCCGACCTGGGCCGAATCGAAGCCGACTTGCTGCGCCGCTCGGGCCCGGCCGCCACCCGGCGCTGGCCCGACTGGCAGCCCTGGTGGATCGTGGCCGCGTTGGCGCTGGGACTGCTGGGGCTGCTGGCGCTGTCGTCGATCGAGCTGCCCGGTCCAGGCTTCGGTGAAGGGCGGGCCGGCTCCCAATGGAGATCCGATGGATCGCCACCGCCGACGGCCATGGCCGCTAGTGTCTTGCCGGAGGCTGACCCGCCGGTCTCGACGCCGACGCCGGATGGTCCGCGCGGAGACGAGACCCCGGATCTCGGCTCGCGCCTGCTGGCTGACCTGCAAGCGACCGCGGCCGCGCGCCCGGCGCAGTCCCCCGTCCTCTCCACATCCGCGATCGGGCATTCGATCGAATCGACGCCGACGCCATCCGCGACGCTCGCGGCGACCTTCACGCCCGGCGCGCCACCGGGCAGCGGCCGGGTCGCGCCGGGCGATGATCCGAGCGATCCGCCGGCGACCGCGACTTCGATCCGCATCCCGAGCGCCACGGCCAGCGTCACCAGCAGCCCGACCCCGGTGCCGACGGATCGGCCGACCGAGTTGCCGACCGAAGTGCCGAGCGAGGAGCCCTCGCCGGAGCCCAGTCCGGAGCCGACCGAGGAAGCCGAGGCGGTGCTGGAGGTGGTCTTGGTCGATGCCGAATCCGGCGACCGCGTGGCCGAGGCCGAGGTCTCGGCGATACGGGTAGACGGGGGCCCGCGGATCGACGGGCGCAGCGGAGCCGGGGGCGTGGCGCGGCTGGTGATCGCCGGCGGACTGCCCTATCTGGTGGTCGCCGAGAGCGGCCGGCACCGCTCGCGCTGGTGGCCCGATGCCGCCGAACGCGAGGGCGCCCAAGAGATCGTGGTCGCGCCGGGGCAGGCGCGGGAGATCGAGCTGCGCTTGCGACGACGAAGCCAGAGCGGAACCGAGACCGATCGGGATCCGAGTCCATCCGAAGCGAATCGAGGAGTCCTACGATGAGCATCAGCCGACGTCGATTCTTGGCCAGCAGTGGTGCCGCCGCGGCCGCCGGCCTGGCGGGGCCCGCGCTGGGTCGTCTGCCGGCCGGCGGACGGCCACGTGTGGCCTGGGCCGCCGGCTGCGACGAGCCGATGCAAGCGCCGCGCTCGGCCGACTGGCATCTCTTGAACCGGGCCACCTTCGGTCCCACCCGGGCCGAGCTGGCGCGCCTGGAGCGGATGGGGCGCTCGGCCTGGCTGGCCGAGCAGCTCGATCCGGAGGCGATCGACGACCGCGCGGTCGAGGCCGCTCTGGAGCCCTTGGAGAGCCTGCGCTGGAGTCCGGAGGAGATCAAGGCCAACGGCTTCGGGCAGGGCCGGCCGGTGTCCAACGAGCTGGTCGCCGCCATGCTCTACCGGGCCGTGGCCAGCCGCCGGCAGCTCCACGAGGTGATGGTCGACTTCTGGAGCAACCACTTCAACGTCTGGCATCCGGAGGAGCTGGTTTCGCGCACCAAGACCGTCGACGACCGCGAGGTCTTTCGCAAGCACGCCCTGGGCCGCTTCCGCGACCTGGTCCACGGCAGCTCGGCCAGCGTGTCGATGATGCGCTACCTCAATACGGTGCGGAACACGCGCGAGGGGCCCAACGAGAACTTCGCCCGCGAGCTGATGGAGCTGCACTGCCTGGGCGTCGACGGCGGCTACACCGAGGCCGACGTCAAGGAGGTGGCCCGCTGCTTCACCGGCTGGAACTTCGACAACAACAGCTGGCGCTTCGAGTTCCGCGGCGGCGACCACGCGCTGGGCAACAAGACCGTGCTGGGCAAGCGCATCCCCGAGGCCGGCGCCGAGGAGGGCCGCATGGTCATCGACCATCTGGTCGACCAGCCGGCCTGCGCGGTGCACGTGGCGCGCCGGCTCTGCCAGCGCTTCGTGGCCGATGATCCACCCCGGACCATCGTCATCCGGGTGGCGGGCGCCTTCGGCCAGGACGGCGACATCCCGGCCATGCTGCGCACCCTGTTCAGCTCGCCGGAGTTCGACGAGGCCTGGCACGTGCCGGGCGAGAGCGCCATGGCACCGGCCAAGATCCGCCGGCCGATCGAGCATTGGGCCGGTGCCCTGCGGGCCCTCGAGGTCGATGCCGGCGCGCTCCTGCGCGAGCTGCCGGCCGATGCCTACGAAGAGCAGCACGTGGACTACGAGGGCCGGGCCGAGGCCTACCTGCAGCGCATGGATCAGCTGCCCTTCCGCTGGCCGGCGCCGGACGGCTACCCGGAGACCGGGCCCTGGTGGGGCGGCATGCACGTGATGATCGGCCGCTGGAACTTCGCCTACGAGCTGGCCGACGATCGGCTCTGGGGCCTGCGGGCCGATCTGGTCGGCCAGATGCGATCCGATGCGGTGCCGACGACGCCGGCCGAGGTGGTCGACTACTGGGCCGGGCGCATCCTGCCGCGGCCGCTGGGCCTGGTCGACCGGCAGCGCCTGATCCTCTACCTCTCGCGCGGCAGCGCCGAGCCGGTGGCCGAGTCCGAGCTGCGCGCGCGCCTGCCGATGCTCGTCGCGCTGCTCTTCGACAGCCCCTACTACCAGTGGCGATGATCGGGACCGACCGAGGCCTCGCCAGCGAACCAGGAGACCGAAGATGATCGACGGCAAGCTGTCCCGACGACGACTGATCTCCAGCGCCGCCCTGGCCGGCGCCGGGCTGCCGAGCTGGATGCCCCGCCTGGCCTTCCGCAGCGACCGGAGCGGTCCGGCCCGAGACGTGCTGGTCTGCCTCTTCCAGCGCGGCGGCATGGACGGCCTCTCGGCCGTGATCCCCTACGAGGACGAACGCTACTACGACCTGCGTCCGCGCATCGCCTTCCGCGCGCCGCGCACGGGTGACGCCTCGACCATCCAGCCCCTGACCGACCAGTTCGGGCTGGCGCCGGCGCTCGGCGGCCTGCGCGACATCTGGGACGACAGCCACCTGGCGGTGGTCCACGCCACCGGCTCGCCCCACGGCTCGCGCAGCCACTTCGAGGCCATGGGCTACATGGAGCGGGGATCGGCCGGCGAGAAGGGCCTGTCCACCGGCTGGCTCGGCCGCCACCTCTCGGCCACGGCCGGCGAGGGCGACTCGCCCTTCCGGGCCATCGGCTTCGGTGCCGGCCTGCAGCAGAGCCTGCGCGGTCCCATCCCTGCCGCCAGCCTGCGCTCCATCGCAGACTTTCACCTGAAGGGCCGCGAGGCCGAGCTGGAGCGCTACAAGCGCGAGCTGGAATCGCTCTGGTGCGCCGAGGACTGGCTGAGCGAGGATACCCGCGCCACCTTCGAGGCGCTGGATACCCTCGAGCGGGCCGATCCGGAGCAGTATCGGCCCGAGAACGGCGCCACCTATCCGGAGACGGAGCTGGGACAAGGTCTGAAGCAGATCGCGCAGCTGATCAAGGCCGATGTGGGCCTGGAGGTGGCTTGCATCGACATCGGCGGCTGGGACACGCACGTCAACCAGGTCTGGAACAACAACGATCCCAACCGGGGCATGATGTTCAACCTGCTGCAGCGCCTGGACGAGGCCATCTTCGCCTTCTACCGCGACCTGGGCCCGCGCTTCGTCGATCCGGGCGTGACCCTGGTGACGATGAGCGAGTTCGGCCGGCGGGTGGCCCAGAACGCCAGCAACGGCACCGACCACGGCGAGGGCAGCTGCATGTTCATCGTCTCCGGTGCCGCCGAGCGCGGCGTGCACACCCGGTGGCCGGGCCTGGCGCCCGAGGACCTGGCCCGCGGCGAGGACCTGGCCATCACCATCGACTACCGCGACGTGCTGGCCGAGCTCTTGCTCGGCCGGATGGGCAACGGCGCCTTCGATCGGGTCTTCCCGGGCCATGCGCCCCTGCTGCACGGCGTAGTGCGCCACCGCGCCGACGCGCCGGATCCGGGGACGGGTCCGGGGCAGGGGCCGGGTGGCAGCCTGCAGGTCTTCTTGCCCTTTGCGGGCAAGCGCTGAGCCGATCGGACGACTTCCGAACCGAAGATCGTAAGGGCTCGCCCTAACCGGCCTCGACCGCCGCGGCATTTGATTCATGCGCGGCGGTCGAGGCCCGGTCGGTTCGACAGACAGCGAGCTCGCGATCAGCGGCCGGGCGGCGGGACGATGATCACCGGGCAGCGGGAGGCCTGCAAGGCCTTGGACGAGGTGCTGCCCAGCATCAGCGACCGCAGCCGGCCCAGGCCGCGGGCGCCCAGGACCACGAAGTCTGCCTCGAAGTCCTCGGCGGCATCGAGCAGGGCCTCGGCCGGCGATCCGTGGACGAGGCGGGTTTCGACCGAACAGCCGGCCTCGCGGGCCGGCGCGGACCATTCGCCTTCCAGGCGCTCTCGCGCGCGATCGGCCAGGGCCGAGAAGTCATGCACCTGGCCCATCTCGTCCAGGTGGTCCAGGGGTTGGAAGACGTGGACCAAGCGCAGCCGGCCTTCGGCGCGGCGGGCCAAGTCGACGGCCACGCGCAAGGCCTCTCGGGCATTGTCCGAGCCGTCGGTGCCGACGACCAGGCGGTAAGTTCGATCGCTCATGTGCTCGGCTCCTCGGTGGGTGCGGCGCGCAGCGAGAGGACGACGGTGATGGTCAGGATGACCGAGATGACGCCCAAGGAGAAGAGGGCGGGGATGTGGTACCACTCCGAGATGATCATCTTGACGCCAACGTAGGCCAGGATCACGCCCAGTCCCTCGTTGAGGTAGACCAGTCGGTGTTGGGCGCCGGCGAGGAGGAAGTAGAGCGCCCGCAGGCCCAGGATGGCCATGGCGTTGGAGCTGAAGACCACGAAGGGGTCGCGGCTGACGGCCAGGATGGCCGGCACCGAGTCGATGGCGAAGACCAGGTCGGTGGCTTCGACCATCACCAGGGCTACGAAGAGCGGCGTGGCCACCAGGCGGCCGCCCTCGCGGGTGAAGATCTTCTGGCCGTCGAAGTCGCTGGTGACCGGCACGAAGCGCCGCACCAGGCGCAAGGCCGGGTTGCGCTCGGGGTGGATCTCCTCGCCGCCATGCGACCAGATGCGCCAGGCGGTGTAGAGCAGGAGCCCGCCGAAGACGAAGAGCAGCCAGTCTAGGCGTTCGAGCAGGGCCACGCCGGCGAAGATGAAGATGGCCCGCAGCACCAGGGCGCCGAAGATGCCCCAGAAGAGCACCCGGTGCTGGTAGCGGGCCGGCACGCCGAAGAAGGAGAAGATCACCGCCCAGACGAAGACGTTGTCCACCGACAGCGACTTCTCGATCAGGTAGCCGGTCAGGTACTGGAGGCCGGCGTCGCTGCCCAGGACGATCCAGACCACAGCGCCGAAGGCCAGGCCCAAGGAAATCCAGGCAGCCGAAGTGATCCAGGCTTCCCGCATCGAGATGCTGTGCGCGTCGCGATGCAGGACCACCAGATCGAGCAGGAGCAGCAGGATCACGCCGACGATGAAGCTGGGCCAGAGCCAGCCCGGCAGGTCGAAGCGCTGCAAGGCCGCGCCGTCGACGCCTTCGGTCGCGGCTTGGGCCAGCTCGGTGATCAATGGGATCGAACGGAGAGCGAGGAGGTTGGCGAGGCTGGAGAGCAAGGTGGGTGTCCATCCGAGGGGCGGCGCGGGCTGCGCGGCCGAGGCGGGGCGCCGGTGGCGCGTTGGGTAGCATGAGATCGGGCGCGGTCTGGAAGCAGGCAATTATAGGTGCATGGTCGCGCTCGACGCAGATTGGCGGCCAGCCGATGGTCTCGATCCGGGTCGGGATGCGTCTCGCGCCGCTGGTTGGGTCCTGCCACGGGACGGGATCGCTCGAGGCGACGACGCTGACTCGTCGGTGCCTATTCTACGATCGGTTCTCCACCGGGTTGCGGGCCTTCGATCCGATGGCCGGGTCACGTTTGGTGGTTTCGGTACGTCACGGTGGGTGCCGGGGGAGACTGCGTCTGGCGGCGGCCTGCCGCCTTGGTGTACAGGAGAAAGATCGGGATGCGAAAGCAGGATCGGCAGTGGACGATGACCCTGGTCTTCGGGCTCCTCTTGGCCCTTCCGATCGCCTGGACCCTCCCGGCGCGGGTGGCCGGCAAGGCGCCGGCGCAGATCGATCCCGAGCTGCTGCCCCTGCCGACCTGCCGGGAGGTCGAGGATCCCTTCCTGGCCACCACCAACTTCGTCATCGGCCGCCAGTTCGAGCGCGAGCCGGCCATCCTGGCCTTCCGCGGCGATTCCGACGAGGACTCGGCCATCGGGCTGGCCACGGTGCGCGAGGTGGGTGCGGTCTACGGGTTGGCGGTCGACGCAGCCCGCGCGCGGATCTACGCCGGGGCCTACCACAAGCGCAACTCCCATCACGGGCCGGCCGGGCCGGGCGGGGTCTACGAAGTCGCCCTGGACGGCTCCGGCGTCCGGACGCTCTTGCGCGTGCCGGATGCCGGGCGCGACATGCACGACGCCGACGGCGACTACCATCCCGACGAGCGGGCGCGGGCGCATGTGGGCAAGACCAGCCTGGGCGATGTCGAGATGGATGCGGCCGGCGCGCAGCTCTTCGTGATGAACCTCGAGGCGCGGCGCATCGAGCGCTTCTCGCTGCCGGACGGTCGGCACCTGGGCAGCCTCGATCACGGCGCGGCCGGAGAAACCTGGGCCGACGACGCCAGGCCCTTCGGCCTGGCCTGGCGCGAGGGCTGGCTCTACCACGGCCTGGTCCGCTCGGCGCTGAGCAGCCAGAGCCGGCAGGCGCTCTTCGGCTACGTCTATGCCTCGCGAGCGGACGGCAGCGCCATGCAGCGCGTGGCCGAGCTCGACCTGCGCTACGACCGAGGCCGGCACGAGGCCTGGAATCCCTGGCCCCGACGCGAGAACGACGACTGGCTGGCCAACGAGTACCCGCAACCCATGCTCACCGACATCGCCTTCGACGCCGCCGGCAACCTGATCGTCGGCCTGCGCGACCGGCATATCGACACCGGGCCCTCCCTGGCCGAACTCTATCGGCGCGCGCCGGGCGACGTGCTGCGCCTGGCGCCGGAGGGCGCGATGCGCTGGGGCTTCGACGCTTCGGCGCCCGAGCATTACTTCGAGGATCACCTGGACGGGGTGCACGACGAGATCGCGATGGGCGGCCTGGTCCAGCTCCTGCATGCCGACATCGTCGTCAGCACGGTCATCGACCCCTTCCGGACCCATCGCGAGGGGACCAATATCGGCGCCGTCTCGGCCGGGGCCCTGTGGCTGGAGAATCCCGGCGGCAGCGACCAGGGGCGGGTGGAGCTGGTCTACAACGCCCGGCGTCACGACGGTCCGCACGGCAAGGCCATCGGTCTGGGCGACCTGGAGATGCTCTGCTTGCCGCCGACGCCCACGCCGACGGCCAGCACCACCGCCAGCGCGACGTCGACGCCGACGATGCCCTCCAGCGCGACGCCCAGCCCGCCGCCCAGCCGGACGCCGACCTCGACGGCCAGCGCGACGCTCACGGTGACGGCGAGCGCCAGCCCGACGGCTACGCCATGGATCATCTACCTGCCCTTCGCGGAGCGCGGCGAGCCCTGCCGGCCCGAGGCCCGCCGGGCCGACCTGGTGCTGGTGCTCGACCAATCGACCTCGATGCAGCGGCCGGTGGCGGCCGGCGGCCGGGCCAAGGGCGAGGCCGCCATCGCCGCAGCGCGGGCCTTTGCCGCGCTGCTGGAGCTGGATCCGACCGCGGAGGGCGGTGGGGACCGCTTGGGCTTGGTGGGCTTCAACGACCGGGCTTGGACGGAGATCGGCTTGAGCGCCGATCGAGCCGCGGTCGCATCCGCCCTTGATCGCCTACCGGCGCGGATGGCGGAAGGCACTCGCTTGGACTCAGCCTTGCTCGAAGGCCAGGCGGTGTTGGACGCCGATGCGGGCCGGATGCCGAACCGACAGCCTGTGATGGTGCTCCTGACCGACGGGCTGCCGAACCGCGTGCCCTTCGGCCCGGGCTCGGACCATCCAGGTTGCCCGACCCAAGAATGCAGCGTCCTGGCGGAAGCCGAGTGGATCAAGTCGGCCGGCACGCGGGTTTTCACCATCGGCCTGGGCGAGCCCAGCGAGGTGCTGCGAGCGCTCCTGCTCGAGACCGCCAGCGAGCCGGCGGACTACTACTTCGCGCCGGACGGCGAGGATCTGCAGGCCATCTATCGCCAGATCGCGGGGCGCGTGCGGAGCTGTCCGGGCTGATCGACCGGCCCGAAAGGCGGGCTTCGAGATCTGCTGATATGCAGCGGCGTCCAGATTGGGCATCTCTTTGCTCGACGAGCCCGAATGGACTGGGCCCGGAGATCGCGCGCGGCGATCTCCGGGCCCCTTCGACGTGCGCGGGTAGGACGCGTCCTCAATCGACTACGAAGGTGACCTTGGCATTCACCCGATACTGGGTGATCTCGCCGTCTTCGACGTCGCATTGCATGTCCCGCACGTAGATCGACTTGATGTTGCGTACGGTCGACTTGGCCTCCTGCAGCGCCTGTTCGGTGGCGTCCTGCCAGCCTTCGTCGGATTGGGCGAGCACTTCGATGACTTTCGCGATGGCCATGCGGTAGATCCTCCTTGGAGGTCTGGATTCTTAGAGCCTGTTTCTTAAAGCATGTCCGGCTGCGCCCGAGGCCGCGAACGCGCTGGCTGCGTTATCGAAGCTCGCCGTAGCACAAGGCTACGACTGCGCTTCGATGCCTTGCCAGCACGTCCGCGGCCTCGGGCTCGCTACGAACCTGCTTTAAGAAACAGGCTCTTCGACTCGGATTCGATGGTTGATGGGGGACGGGCGCGGCCGGTCCTGTCACGAGGGGGCCGGCCGGACGCGGATGCGTCTAGGCCAGCGCCCAGGCCATGGCGCGCTCCCGATCCTGCTTGGAGAAGGTCTCGATCTCGACGCCGGGGATGACCGCGCCCTCGAGCCGGGCCAGGTTCTCGATCCAGCCCTCGTCGCTGACGACCGCGATGCGATCGAAGCGATCGAGATCGGTGATGTGGCGGGCACCGAACTTCAGGTCCTTCCACAAGGCCATGGGCCCGATGCCGCTGAGCGACTCGATCTCAGCGTAGATGCGCAGCGAACCCGACTGGCCTTCGAGCTTCTCCTCGATCCGATCGGCGACCCGCTCGAAGTCGGCGCTCGCGATCTTGCCCTCCGTCCGGTAGGCGATGAGCTGTTCCGATTCGACGGGGATGAGTTCCAACATCTACGTCCTCCTTGGGTTCAATGGTCTCGACTGCTCGACTGCTCGACTGCTCGACTGCTCGGTTCCTCGGTAGCTCGGTGCTCGGCGCTCAGCTCGCTCGCGCGATCGGAACCGCGAAGCGAAAGCGTGCCGCCGCCGCGGCTCCTTGGGGGACCCGGTCGCCTTCGACCAGATGGACTCGACCGCCTTGCCGCAGGCAGTCCACGGCGGCCTGACCGAGCAGGTCGACCGACTCGTGATCCTCGACGTCGCTTCGCTCGAGGGCGTGGGTCGAGGGATCGAAGCGGCCCCAGGTGGCCCGACCTCGGGCCAGGACCAGCTCCTCGACCCAGCCTTGATAGGCTGCCGGGACGATGGTTTCGATCTGGGTCGAGGCCTCGCCGGTGCCCAGCCGGGCCTCGATGGCCTCGATGGCCTCTCGGCTGCCTTCGGCCAGTCGCGCTTCGACCAGCGGCCAGGCCTCCTCGCGCAGCTCGGCCTCCATGCGCTGGTCCGGATTGCCGTGCAACTCGGCCTCGATGAGGTCATCCAGCTCGGACTCGGCGCGAAAGGTGGCCAGGATGTGCTGTACCCCGGCCAGGACCACCGGCCGTCCACCGCGCGCCAGAATCGGATCCAGCTGCTTGGCGATCCGGCGCAGGTAGCGCTGGTCGCGCTGGCCCTCCTCGTCGCTGCCCGCGCCTTCCACCGTCCCGTGAAAGATGGCGGGATTGCCTTGCTTGGCCGAGCCCTTGGCCGCGCTGTGCAGCTGAAGCCGGCGTTCCGGGTCGTCCTCGGCCAGGGCCTCCTCGAGGCTCTTGGGCAGCGAGTCCGGGGTGATGTCCCGTTGGCCATCTCGCGTGGCGGACAGCAGGCGCACCGAGCCCCGGCTGAGCGCCAGGACGAAAAAGCCCTCGGCGTCGCCGAGCAGCGGGACCAGGGGGCCCAGGTGGGGGCGCGGACCGACCACCAGCTGCTCTTCGAAGGGGAGCGGTAAGCGCAGCACGTCGGCGCCGTCCGGACTGGCGAAGCCGGCCAGACCCTGGCGCTGGTGACGCCAGAACTCGGAGTCGGCCAGCAGCGCTCGCAGGGGCTCGAGCTGGTCGCGCGCCTCGCGTCCGCCTAGCCCCCTCTCCTCCAGCTGCGTTTCGGCTCGGTTCAAGAGGTTCTTGAAGCGGATCTGATCTTCCTGGTCATCGGCGGCAGGATGGGCGGGCATGTAGAGCGAGACGCAGGGGCCTTCGACCGGCCGGCCCAGCGATTCGCGGAGCGACTCGAGATCGATTTCGCTGGCCTTCATCGCTACGCCGACTCCCGTCGCCGCAGCCGGGCCGACACGAAGCCGCTCAGGCCACCGACCAGCACGCCGAGGCTCAAGGCCAGGACGGCCACCAACTCGACGGCGGCCCAAGGATAGGCCTGCACCATGCGGACGAGGGCCGGCGGCGCCTTGCCCTCCAGCCGCTCGCGCATGGCCGTATCGTGCCGGCGGGCCTTACCTTCGAGCTTGCGCGCTGTCGGCGCACCCAGGTCGCCGACCCGCGCGCGCAGTTGTCCGATCTTCTCGTCGGCCATCTGCTGCATCTCGCTGGCGCGCGCCTGCATCTCCTCGCGGCTCAGGTCCGCTTCGGCCAGGCTCTTGGCCCCATCCCGCAGGTGGGTGAGGAGCTCCATGCGCTGCTCGGCCATCTCGGCGGCCATGCCGCGCATGTCGTCCCAGCGCAGTCTCGTTTCTTGTTCGTTCATCGTGCTAGCTCCTGACGACCCTCGGTCGCGCTGCCCGACATCCAGCGGATCTGGCCCGCCAGAAGCGGCACGCGCTCGGCCCGGAGGTCATTCGATCGATGGCTCATGCCACCACCATAAGGCCGCGAGCGGGATCGCGCCATGGATCGGGATACAGTTCGAGGGGATAGATCGCGATACAGATCGCGCGAGCGGCGGCTCGGGAGCGGTCGCCGGTGCGAATGTCGCCGTGATTCGGGGCAAGCGATCCACCACGACGGTCATCGAGGCGACATCAGCCCTCGATGTCGGTCAGCATGCCCTGGATGGAGGCCGCATCTCGGCGGCTGCTCACGTTCAGCTTGCTCAGGATGCTGTGCACGTGATTCTTTACCGTGCCCAGCTCTATCACCAGCGCGTCGGCGATCTGCTGGTTGGTGGAGCCGCGGGCGACGTGGCGCAAGACCTCGCGTTCGCGGGGCGTCAGGTCCTCCACCGCGGCGTCCGCGTGGACCAGCTCGCTGCGCTGTTCGGCCAGCTCCGCCAGGCGGCGCATCACCGCCAGGGCGATCTCCGGAGCGACCAGCGCGCGATCGCGGCCGGCCGCGCGCAGGTTGCGCAAGAGGTCTTCGGCCGTGTCCTCGCGCAGGACGTAGCCGGCCGCGCCGGCCTCGATGAAGCGCAGGATCTCGGCTTCCAGCCCGGCCAGCCCGGTGACCAGCACCCGCGGCGCGTCCTTCCGGCGAGAGATCCGCTCCGTCAGCTCCAGGGCCGCGCCGTCGGGCAGGCTGGCGCTGAGCAAGACCACATCGCAGTCGTCGACATGCGCTTCGACCCCTTCGGCCGTTTCGTAACAACCGACCACTTCGAGGTCCTCTTCCTCGCGCAGCACGGTGGCCAGCACATCGGCGATCAAGGCGACCTCGTCGACCACCAGGACGCGGATCATGACAGTTCCTTTCAGGAGACGGTTGCGGCCCTAGGGCCGGCGATCAGCGCGTGAGGCGCTGCCAGAGCGCCACGATTCGATCCCAGGACGACCGCAGCGCCGAATCTTCGAAACGGATCTCGGCCGCGCGGTCGGCTTCGAGCTCGCCGTCCAGGAGCCGGCGAAGGCTGCCGACGAAGCGGGCGAGCTCGGCCTCGCCGAGTCGCTCGGCGCGCTGCTCGACGTCTTCGAGCACCGATTCGAGACCCTCGCGCGCCTCTGGATTGTCGCTCTTCATGACCAGTCCGGCATTGTGCGTCACGCGCTCCAGCAGGCCGGCCCTCGGGTCCTGCCCCCGCATCAGGGCCTGCAAGCTGCCGTAGGCGCTGCGATAGGGCTCCTGCAGCTGCAGGACGCGCGGGCCGAGCTTCTGGCCGCGGAGCACGCCGAGCAGCACCTCGAGATAGGCGGCCGCGTCGGGATCGACACCCGGCTGGCGCGCCGTCCTCTCGAGCTCGGCGGCCAGCGCGCGCGCCGTCTGGCGGTCGCGAGCCCGCAGCAGGTCGGCGACATGGGCCGTCAGCGCGGCGACCCAGTCCTGGCCGGCATCGTCGCCGGCGTCGGCTGGTCTGCGCTCCGTCGCCGGCGGATCATCGCGCTCCGGAGCGGCTTCGCGGGCGACCGGCCTCGGAGCGTCTTCCCCTTGCCGCGGGCGCCCTTCGGGCGCCCTGCCGGATGCCCGAAGGTCGGCAGCCACGGCGCGCAAGCCCTGACGGTACGGGCCCTCGACATCCTCCAAGGCCCGCTCGAGCGTGCTGCCCCCTAGCAGGTTCGAGAGCCCGGCCATGAAGGCCGCGACCTCCGGGCGCCCGGCGCCCCGGAATCGCTCGGACTGACGCTCCAGGCGCCGGCGGATCTCGGCCACCGCGGCGGCATCGCCCGAGCGGCCGGCCTGGACTGCGGCATTGCAGATGGCGTTGAGCGTGTCGGCCACTTCTCGGGCGTCGGCGCGATCCCCCGGCTCGGAATCGGTCGTCCGCCGCCGTCTGCCCTTCGAGCGCGATGCGTCCATCGACCTAGTCGTCCGGCTCTTCGACGTCACCCTGGTCTTCGAAGGCGGCCCAGCCGTCCGGATCCGCCGCGTCGTCGTCCGGCTCGTCCAGGCGCGCGAAGGAGAGCTCGCCCTCGATCAGCGCGCAGCTGGAGAGGGCGTCCTCGACCGCTTCGGCCAGGTCCTCGTCGATGCCGGCCACGTCGGCGCCGACGGCCTCCAGGGCCCGGCGCGCGTCCTTGCCGCCGATCTCGCCCAGGGCCCAGACCGCCTCGCCGCGGATGGCGCGGTCGGTCTCGTACTGGGCCAGGGTGATCAATGGCGACAGCGCGGCCTCGATGGCCAGCTCGCCGGCGGCGCGCACCGCCTCGAAGCGCAGCTCCGGCTCGGGTTCCTCGAGCCAGTCGAGGATGGCCTCGGACCAGCGATCGTCGGCCGAGTTGCCCATCGCGCGCAGCGCGCCGGCCCGTACCTCGATCGCGTCCTCCTCCAACGACTGCTCGATGATGCCCGGCAGGTCCGGATGCTCGGAGTAGCCGGCCGAGGCCAGCGCGCGCCGGCGCACCTCGGGATGCTCGCGCGGGTCGGCGGCCCGCTCCAAGAGCCCCTCGACCACCGGGGCCAGGCGATCGCGCAGGTGCACGCGCAGCTCGCCCAGCTCCACGAAGCGGCCCAGGGCCTCGGCGGCGCGGGCCCGCACCCGGTCGACCGGGTCGCGCTCGAGCATGCCGGCCAAACGCTCGATCAAGCCCAGCTCCCGGGACTCCCAGAGACCCTGGATGGCCAGGGCGCGCACGCGCTCGTCGGCGTCGTCGAGCAGGATCCACATCAGCGGGCGGAAGTCGCCTTGCACGTCGACCTCGCCGAAGTCGACCAGCCAGCGAGTCAATCGATGTCGCTGCTCGGCTTCCAGGGACTCCAGACGTTCTCGAAAATGACGCTGCTCGTCGGCGTCGGCGTCGGAGAGCATGCGCAACTCGCCCGGCCGATGCTCGGCATCGGGATCGGCCAGGCGTGCCAGCGTGCCCTCGAAGTCGCGCAGCGGCAGGTCGGAGGCGGCCTCGCGGATCAGCTCGTCGAGGGGCTCGGCGCGCTCGCTCATGGCCGGATGGCTCCTCCGAAGAGCTCGTAGACCGTGATCACCATCATCAGGCCGATGACCAGGACGAAGCCGATCAGGTGCACCACCGCCTCGCGGGTGGGCTCGATGCGCCGGCCGCGCAGGGCCTCGAAGAGGATGAAGAGCAGGCGGCCGCCGTCCAGGGCCGGGATGGGCACCAGGTTGATGATGCCCAGGTTGATCGAGAGCAGGGCCATGAAGCCGAAGAAGGTGGCCGCACCCTGCTCGCCGGCTTGCTGGCTGATCTTGGCGATGCCCACCGGGCCGGCGATGTCGGCCGCCAGCTGGCCCGTGATCATGCGGTAGATGCCGTCGACCATTGCCACCATCAACATCATGGTCTGGCGCGGCCCGAAGAGCGCCGCCTCGGCCAGCCCCATGGGCTCGACCACGGTCAGCGAGCCGATGCTGATGCCCATCATGCCGCGGTCCTCGACGGCGTTGAGCTCCGGCACGACCGAGGTCTCGACGACCTCCAGTTGGCCGCGCAGGACGATGGGCTCCTCGATCGATCCGCTCAGGGGCCCGAGGAGCAGGTCGCCGGCCTCGAGCTCGCCGGCCGGCGCCACCACCCGCCGGGCGTGCAGCTGCGACAGGCCGGACAGCTCGGATACCGGCTCGGTGCCCAGGCCGTCGACCGAGACGTCGACCGCCACCGGATCGACGCCGCGCAAGAGGGTCAGGGCCATCTCTTGGTCCGTATGGGCGTCCGTGGCCTGGATGAAGGCCATCGAGCCCATCGACTCGCCCTCTGCCGGCTCGCCTTCCACCGGCAGCTCGGTCAGCAGCTGGCCGTCGACGGCCAGCACGATGTCGCCGCCGGTCAGGCCGGCCCGGTCGGCCGGATCGTCCGGACTGACCGCCAGGATCTGCACCAGGCCCTCGCCCTGGGGCAAGACGGAGGCCGCGCCGGTGGACCAGGCCACGCCCGAGAGGATGACCGCGGCCAGCAGGAAGTTGAAGAGCGGGCCGGCGAAGAGCACGGCGGCTCGGGCGCGCTTGGACTTGCTGGCGAAGGCGCCGGGGATGTCCGGGTCGTCCTCGCCGGCCAGGCGCACGAAACCGCCCAAGGGTAGAGCGTTGAGCGTGTAGTCGGTGCCGTCGTGGGTGAAGACCTTGACCAGGCGGGGCGGGAAACCGATCCCGAACTCGTCGACCCGCACCTTGTTCCATTTGGCCAGGACGAAATGGCCCAGCTCGTGCACCAAGACGAGCGGGAAGAGGGCCAAGAAGAAGTAGATGACCTGGACCAGGGGTCCGGGGAGTTGGCTGAGGGCTTGGCTCATCGCGGCAGCGTTCCTTTGGATCGAACCATGTGGCCGGCCATCGGGACCGACCGCTCCGCATGATTCTAGCAGCGCGCGGGGACCGTCGAAAGCGCGCTATGCTATACTCTGCCGCCCCTTCGACCGCCTTCAGAGGCATCTTGATCCACCGCCGGCCCGGCCGGCTGGAAAGCCATGAACAGCCTTCCCTTCGACGAGCTCGATCGCGTCGAGCAGCGATACGAGGACCTGATCGCCAGCATGGCGCGGCCCGAGGTGGCCACCGATCCCGATCGCCTGCGCGAGATCGGTCAGGAGCAGGCCGAGATCGAGCCCCTGGTCGTGGCCTATCGCGAGCTGCGCGAGCTGCGCGCCTTGCTGGTCGAGACCCGGTCGATGCAGGAAGGCCAGCTGGAGGCCGACATGGCCGAGTTGGTCGAGGCCGAGCTGGCCGAGCTGGAGTCGCGCCAGGAAGCGCTGACCGGCCAGATCGAGCTGATGCTGGTGCCCAAGGATCCGCGCGACGACAAGGACGTCATCGTCGAGATCCGCGCCGGCACGGGCGGCGACGAGGCCGGCCTCTTCGCGGCCGACCTCTTCCGGATGTACCAGCGCTACGCCGAGAACCAGCGCTTCAAGGTGGACGTGATCTCCACCAGCACCTCAGGCATCGGGGGCATCAAGGAGATCATCTTCGAGGTCTCCGGCAAGGGCGCCTTCTCCAAGCTCAAGTGGGAGCGCGGCGTGCACCGGGTGCAGCGGGTGCCGGCCACCGAGACCCAGGGGCGGATCCACACCTCCACCGCCACCGTTGCGGTGCTGCCCGAGATGGACGAGATCGAGATCCAGGTGCCCGATAGCGACATCCGCATCGACGTCTTCCGCTCCTCCGGGCCCGGCGGGCAGTCGGTCAACACCACCGACTCGGCGGTGCGCATCACCCATCTGCCCACCGGCCTGGTGGTCAGCTCGCAGGACGAGAAGTCGCAGCTGCAGAATCGCAAGAAGGCCATGCAGGTGCTGCGGGCGCGCCTCTACGAGCAGGAAGAACAGCGCCAGCTGGCCGAGCTGGGCGCGGCCCGGCGCGAGCAGGTGGGCAGCGGCGAGCGCTCCGAGAAGATCCGGACCTACAATTTTCCCCAGAGCCGCGTGACCGATCACCGCATCGGCCTGACCTCGCACCGCCTGGAAGGCATCCTGGCCGGCGAGATCGACGAGTTCCTCGACGCCCTCGAAGCCGAGGACCGGTCCCTGCGCCTGTCCGAGGCCCGCGCCGGCAGCGCCGAGCCGGCCTGAGCGCCGATCGCGAGCTCGAGCCCGGTGACGCCCGCGACGAGCGACGGCGCGCCGGCCACCGTCGGCCAGGCGCTGCGGCGGGCGCACCGCCTGATCGAATCCGGCCGGATCGGATCCGACAGCCCGGAGCTCGATGCCCAGCTGCTACTGGCAGATCTGCGCGCCTGCTCCCGCGCGCGGCTGATGGCCGACTTGCGCGAGCCTCTGGACGCCGGCACCTGGTCACGACTGGAGCGGCGCTGCCTGCGCCGCGCCGGCGGGGAGTCGGTGGCCTACATCTTAGGGCGCGCCGCCTTCCACACCATCGAGCTCGAGGTGGGGCCGGCCGTCCTGGTGCCCCGGCCCGAAACCGAGCTCTTGGTCGAAGCAGCGCTGGATTGGCTCGAAGGGCGCCGGGAGCGGACCGACCTACGCGCCATCGACGTCGGGACCGGCTCGGGGGCCATCATCCTGGCCCTGGCCGCGGCCCTGCGCCAGCGCGGCTGGCTGGATGAGACCTCGATGCGACCGGGCATCGAGCTGCTGGCCGTCGACATCTCGGCCGAGGCCTTGGCGATCGCGGAGCGCAACGCGCGTCGGCTGGACTTGGCGGGCCGGATCCGCTTCGAGCGGGAGGACCTGCTGCCCGAGCCCGCCGGCCGCTACGACCTGATCCTGGCCAACCTGCCCTACATCGGCCTCGAGGACCGGCATCGGGTGGAGCCGGGGGTCGACCGCCACGAGCCCCATCTGGCGCTCTACGCGGGCCCGGACGGCCTGACCTTGCTGCGCCGGATGATCGACCGCCTGCCGGAGGTGCTTCGGCCGGGCGGTCTGGCGCTTCTGGAGATGGGCGATCGCCAGGGGCCGGCGCTCCTGGACATGGCCCGCAAGCGGCTGCCCGAGGCGCGGATCGAGCTGCGGGCCGACCTGGCCGGCCTGGACCGCATGCTCCGCATCGAGCGCCGGCCATGATCCTGGGCATCGATGCCAGCCGGAGCTTCGGGCCCCGACCCACCGGCACCGAGCATTACGCCAGCCAAGTCACGCGGGGCATCGTGCGGCGCGGCCGGCACCGCTGTCGGCTCTACTGCCGCCAGATGCCGATCGACCCGCCGGATGGCGCGGAGATCCGGCTGCTGCCGGCCCGGCGCCTGTGGACCCACCGGCGCCTGGCCTCCGAATTGCGCCGCCATCCGCCGGACCTGCTCTTCGTGCCGGCGCACGTCCTGCCCCTGCCCTGCCCGGTGCCGGCGGTCGTGACGGTCCACGACCTGGGCTACGAGCACTTCCCGGCGGCCCATCCGCTGACGCGCCGGCTCTACCTGCGCTGGAGCACGCGCCGGCACGCGCGCATCGCCGCCGGCATCCTGGCCGACTCGGCAGCCACGCGGGACGACCTGGTGGCGCTCTACGGCGCCCGGCCCGAGCGCATCCGGGTGGTCCACCTGGCAGCCGACGAGATCTTCCGGCCGGCGGGTCCGGCCGAGGTGGCCGCGATCCGGGCCCGGCTGGGCCTCCCGGCCGATGCGCGCTACCTCCTGCACGTGGGCACGCTGCAGCCGCGCAAGAATCTGGGCCGGCTCCTGCGGGCCTTCTCCTCCATCGCGCCCGAGGATCCCGAGCTGCATCTGGTCCTGGCCGGCATGCCGGGCTGGGGCGGCAGCGATTGGGCGGGCGACCTGGAGCGGCTTGGGCTGAGCGACCGCATCCACCTGCCGGGCTACCTGCCGCGCGAGCAGCTGCCGGCGCTCTACAGCGGCGCGCTGGCGCTGGTCCTGCCCAGCCTCTTCGAGGGCTTTGGCCTGCCTGTGCTCGAGGCCATGGCCTGCGGCACGCCGGTGGCCTGCGCCGACCGCTCGAGCCTGCCCGAGGTGGCCGGCGACGCGGCCCTGCTCTTCGATCCGCTGGACGAGGCCGCCATCGCCGCCGCCCTGCGCCGCCTGCGTGACGAGGCGGGGCTGCGCCGGTCGCTCGCGCAGGCCGGCCTCCTGCGCGCCGCCGAGTTCTCCTGGCAGCGCTGCGCCGACGAGACCCTGGACTGGCTCGAGACCGTGGCCGCGGCGCGGGATCCCGGCCTTGTCCACGAAGGTGGGGCGGGGAATCGCGACCGATGAGCGCCGAACATGGCCGGCCGCGCATCCTGGTCGTCAAGCTCTCCGACTTCGGGGACGCGCTGCTCACCACGCCGGCCCTGGCCCGAATTCGCGCGGCCTTGCCGGAGGCGCGCATCGATGCCCTGAGCACCGAGATCGGCGCCGTCGCCTACCGCCACTCGGGCTTGGTCGACCGGGTCCTGCGCTTCGAGAAGGGGCGCTATGATCGGCCCGGCGGGCTCCTGGCGCATCCGACCGCGCCGCTGCAGCTGGCTCGGCGCCTGCGCGCGCGGGGCTACGACGCGCTTGCCCTGATGCACAGCCTGACCACGCGCTTCGGGAGCATCAAGCACGCCGCGCTCTGTCTGGCCTCCGGCGCGCCGGTGCGGGCCGGCATTCGCCGTCCGGGCAGTCCGCGCGGAGCCTTTCTGACCCATTGGGGAATCGATCGCGGCTTCGACGGCCAGCACAGCGTCGAGATGGGCCTGCGCGTGGCCGACGCGCTGCTCGAGGCCTTGGATGCCCTGCCCTTGCCCACCGAAGCGAGCCGGCGCGCGGGCCTCGATCATCTGCGCTTCGAGCCAGGCGACGAGGCCGAGGCGTGCGCCGATGCGCTCCTGGGCAAGCTCGCGCCGCGGGATGCCACGTCGGTCGGTCGGGGCCCGGGCTCGAGCGGGGCGCCGCTGGTGGCCGTCCATCCCGGATCCGGTGCCTTCAGCCTGGCGCGGCGCTGGCGCCCAGAGGGCTTCGCGGCCGTGGCCGACGGCCTGGCGAGATCGGGCGCCCGCATCCTCTTGGTCGGGCGATCTGGCGACGGGCTCGCCGAGCTCCGCCAGGCCATGGCCGAGCCGCCGGCGCTGGATCTGGGCGATCGGACCGACCTGCCCGGCCTGGCGGCCGTCCTCTCCCGTTGCGACCTCCTGCTGGGCAACGACAGCGGGGTGACCCATCTGGCCACGGCCATGGGCTGCCCGGTGCTGGCGCTCTTCGGGCCCAGTAACCCCGTCGCCTGGGGGCCCTGGTGGCCCGGCTTCGACCGCTCCGGCCGGCCCGCAGCCAGCCCGCATCGCATCCTGCGCCTGGGCCTGCCCTGCCAGCCCTGCTTCTACGTCGGACATCGGCGCGGCAGCCCTCGAGGCTGTCCGCAGCGCGACTGCCTGGCGTGGCTGCCGGTCGAAGGGGTGCTGGATGCCGCGCTCGATTTGCTCGGCCGGTCGGGCAAGGCGCCGGCATGAGCCCGACCGGCGCGGCTGCGTCGCTCGCTCGCGCCTGTGCTATGGTCTGCCGGTCCGATCGCGGACCGAGGCTCAGCAGGAGCGATGGCGCATGAGCGCTGCCAAGTCGGGCACAGCTGCCGAGTCGGGCACAGTGGATGGCGGGCCGGCCGAAGGCCTGGATCCGGAGCGCGGACGGGCGCTGCTCGGCGCCATGGCCGGCCGGCGCATCCCCGTGCTCGGCGATGTCTTCCTGGACGAGTACCTGGTCGGGCGGGCCGAGCGCCTCAGCCGCGAGGGGCCGGTGCCGGTGCTGGCCTTTCGCCGGCGCTTCTGTCTGCCCGGTGGCGCGGCCAACCCGGCCCGCAACATCGCCGCCCTGGGCGGATCGGCCCGGCAGGTCGGCGTGGTGGGGGCGGACGCATCGGCCGAGGAGCTGCGTCGGCTCTTGGAATCGGCCGGAATCGATGCCTCGGGGCTGGTCGAGGATGCCGGGCGTCCGACCACGCAGAAGACCCGGGTGGTGGCCGAAGGCCTGTCGACGCCGCAGCAGGTGGCGCGCATCGATCGCCAGCCCCGGCAGCCGGTCGAGGGGCCGGTCGAGGCAGCCCTGTCGGCCGCGCTGGAGCGGGCCGCGGCCGATGCGGACGCCATCCTGGTCTCGCATTACCGCAGCGGCGTCGTCACGCCGGCCCTCTGCCAGGTGGCCCGACGACTGGCCCGGCAGCGGGGCATCTGGCTGACGGTCGACGCCCAGGGCGACCTGTCCCGCTTTGCCGGCTTCGATCTGGTGCGCGTCGGGCGACAGGATGCCGTGGCCACCCTGGGCCGCTCGCTGGACGAGGAATCCGACTTCGAGCGCGCCTGTCGCGATCTGGCGGCCGACCTGGGCTGTCGGGTGGTGCTCCTCGGCCGAGGAGCCCGCGGGACGAGCCTCTTGGTCGAAGGGCGCGACTACGCGGTGATCCCGCCATCCAACGTCAGCGAGGTCTTCGACGTCACCGGTGCCGGTGACAGCGTCATCGCCGTGGTCAGCTTGGCCTTGGCGGCAGGTGCCGAGCCCATCGAGGCCGTGCGCCTGGCCAACCTGGCCGCCGGCATCGTGGTGCGCCGCCTGGGCGTCGCCGCACCCAGCCCGGCCGAGATCCTGGCCGAGCTGGGCGTGAGCCCCTCGTGAGCCCTGTGCCGACCACCCCGGAAGCCGCCGGCCTGCTGGATCTCGAGGCCGCCCGCGCACTGCGCCGGCGCTGGCGCGCGGCCGGCCTGCGCGTGGTCATGACCAACGGCTGCTTCGACCTCTTGCACGTGGGGCATCTTCGATACCTGAGGGCGGCGCGGGCCCTGGGCGATCGCCTGCTGGTGGCGCTCAACGACGACGCGTCGACCCGCGGGCTCAAAGGGCCCGGCCGGCCCATCCTGCCCTTGGCCGAGCGGGCCGAGCTGCTGGGCGCGCTGCGCTGCGTGGACGGGCTGGTCGCCTTCGGTGAGCCGACGGCCGTCGCGCTGGTCCGGATCCTGGCGCCCGACCTCTACGTCAAGGGCGGGGACTACGATGCCGAATCCCGACGCCCGCCCGAAGCCGATGCCGCCGAGGCGGCCGGCGGGGAGGTGGCCTTCCTGCCCTTCGTGGCCGGCCGCTCGACCAGCGAGCTCATCGCGCGGATCCGCGAATCGGGCCGCGAGGCATGAGCCAAACGGACGGGCCTCGCCAGGTCGAGGAGACCGGCGCGGTGCCCCTGGCCGGGGAGACCGAACAGCTGGCCGCCGCCGCGGAGCGCGGCGTGGCGGGCGATCCTTCGACGCCCCCGGGCGAAGCGGCGGGCTCGGGCAGCGCCGCGCGGCTCTTCGGTGCCGCCTCGATGCTCAGTCTGGGCAGTGTGGCCAGCCGCCTGCTGGGCCTCGTGCGCCAGCAGGTGATCGGCTACTTCTTCGGCACCTCGCTGGAGGCGGACGCCTTCACCGCCGCGCAGCGGGTGCCCACCATGATCTACGATCAGCTGGTTGGCGGTCAGATCTCCGCCGCCATCGTGCCGGTGCTTTCCGAATATGCCAGCCGGCGCCGGGAGGATCTCTGGCGGGCCGCCAGCGTGCTGCTCAGCGCGGTGGCGGTGGCCACAAGTCTGGCCTCCTTGCTGCTGCTGCTCTTGGCCGGCCCCGTGGCGCGCATCCTGGTCGGCCCCGACTTCGAGGGCTTGCTCATCGTCGAGCGCAGCTTGCAGATCATGGCGCCCGGCGTCCTGCTCTTCGGGCTGGCCGGCATGCTCACCGGCCTGCTCTATGCCCTGCAGCGCTTCAGCCTGCCGGCCCTGGCCGCGCCGCTCTACAACCTGGCCATGATCGCGGCCTTCCTGGCCGCCCGGCCCTGGATGGGCGTCTACGCGCTCTCGCTGGGCGTGACGGCCGGCGGCCTGGCCCAGGTGCTGCTCTTGGCCCGCGGCCTCCGCGGCGCCCGGCTGCGGCCCAGCCTGCGGCTGCGCCACCCGGCGCTGCGCCGCGTGCTGCTGCTCTACCTGCCGGTGGCCGCCGGCCTCTTGGTCACCCAGGTGCAGATCGTCTTCGCGACCCGACTGGCCGCCATGGCCGACGAGAGCACCCAGTCCACGCTCAACTACGCCGACCGCTTGATCCAGTTCCCGCAGGGCTTCATCGCCACCGCCATCTCGATCGCCATCCTGCCGGCCATGGCGGCGGCCCACGCCCGCGGCGAAGAGCAGACCTTCGCCCGGACCCTGGCTCGGGGCCTGCGGATGGTCGCCGCCCTGGTCTTGCCGGCCGCCCTGGGCATGGCCGTGCTGGCCGAGCCGATGGTCGGCCTGCTCTTCCAGCATGGCGTCTTCGACGCGACCAGCCGGCTGGCGGTCAGCCTGGCGCTCTACGGCTACCTGGTCGGGCTGCCCTTCGCGGCCCTGGACCTTTCGCTGAACAATGCCTTCTACGCCCGGCAGAACACCGTCCTGCCGGCTGCGGTGGGCGTACTGTCGGTGCTGGTCTACCTGGCGGCGGCCCTGCTGATGGGCCCGGTCTACATGCTTCTCGGCGGTGGTTTTGCCGCGGTGCTGATCGGCCTGGCCCTGGCCGATACGCTCAAGCACGTGGCGCACGCCAGCGTGATGGCCTGGCTGGTCGGCCGGCGCATCGGGCTGGAGGCCCTGCGCGGCCTGCCGCGCACGAGCCTGGCCGCCGGCCTGGCCGCGCTGGTGATGGCGGCGGTGCTGCTGGCGGTCGACGGCTGGCTGGCCGGTCCCTTGGGCTTGGCCACCGGCAAGCCGGCCTGGCTGCTGCGCTCAATGATCGGCGCCGGTCTGGGCGCGGCCATCTACCTCCCGCTGGCCGCGCGGCTAGGTGTCGACGAGGTCGCCTGGGGGCTCGCCATCCTGCGCCAGCGGCTTGCCAGCGGGCGGGGCTGATGCAATAATCCACTGCTTCGGCGGCCGGATCCGGCCGCCCCCCCCGGCCGCACGAATCCGGGCCGCGCAGCGCCCGATGAAGCAGGAGGAAGTTGCATGGCACGCAAATCACGGCGCGAGCGCCGTACGTCCCCGTCCAAGCCCCCGTCCATCGCTCGCCAGCCGCGGCTTCGCCCGGGCAGCGAGGCCGCCGGCAACCAGGCCGCAGCCGGCGCCGTGCGCGCCATGACCGAGGCCGAGGACCTGGGCGAGGCCTACTCGCACGTGCGCCGCGATCTCTGGCGCATCCTGATCTTCGCCGTCCTGCTCTTCGCGGCCATCTTCGGCTCGCAGTTCGTCTAGGCGGACGCCAAACCCGATCCGACCGTTCCGGCGTGCGCTGTCAGGCAACTCGCCCGCGCCGCGAAGCGATTTCGATCCGCGGAGCTGCGCCGAGTGCCGGCGCAGGGCAAACTCAGACCACCGTCGGTTCGATCGGCTCCGGCTCTCGCGGCTCGGGTGGCGGGAGCTCGGGCGACGCAGCGTCGCCGAGCGGGAGCTCCGGGGCTTCGACCCCGCCGGCGCCCAACCAGGCGGCCGGCTGGAGCGCCATCACCGCGCCGGCCACCGACAGGTGGCCCACCAGCGCCCAGATGCTGCTGCCGGTGACCAGGAAGACGCAGCCGCTGAGGATGCACAGCAAGGCCCCTTGCGAGGCTCGCGCCATCGCGAAGACATCCTGGCTGGCGGCGCGCAGCCAGGGGTTGGTCCAGGCTTCCAAGCCGATCAGCGCCAGGGCCAAGAAGAGGCCGAGCCCCGCGCGCTCGATCGCCAGGCCGAAGATCCCGGCGCGCATCAGGGCCCAATGGGATTCCAGGGCCAGGGCATCCAGGGCCGCCGGGCCGATCTCGGGGCGGGTCGGCGACAGGGACAGGCCGCGGCCACGACCTTCGGCCGCTCGGCGCCAGGAATGCGAGGCCAGGATCAGAAGCGCGGCCACCAGCGCCAAGCCCAGGGTCCAGGCCAGATCCTGCGCGAAGGGCAGGTCTCCGGCCGGCCGCCAGGCGGAGGCGCCATCCGGAGCGTCGAGCGCGGGCGCCGGCAAGCCGATGGCCTCGGGGCTCGGGATCCGGAGCAGCAAGGCCAGCGCGGTCATGCCCAAGAGGAAGGTCAGCCGCAGTCGACGGCGCAATTGGGGCTGCTCGATTCGCGCCCGCAGGGCGGACCAGGGCGCAGAGACGGGCCGGTGGCCGCCGCGCAGGCTCCAGTCCAGATTGCTGCCCAGGGCGTAGATGAGCAGGCTGAGCAAGGCAAAGGTCAGCGGGCTGAGGTTCATGGGCTGGACGGAGGGCTCCAAAGGGATGCGGGGCTTGCGGTCGGCGGGGTGCGGCATCATAATGCAGGCTCCTTCGCACGGCAAGGACCCGACCGACCATCCCGATCGCCCCCTGCAGCGTCCCCACTACGGGAAATCGACCCCGAGCCGAGCCCGCGAAGTGCGCCGAAATCGGCGTAACTCCACCGCGCCGCGCGCGTCTATACTCCCTGGACGATCGCTCACCCCGGTCCTTCCCACCAACCGCCCCAACCGTTGGTCGGGTCCGTCCCCTGAGAGGTGCATTCCGTGCCTGGCCGCCTACAGCCTGCCCCTGTTCATCGGCCACAGAAGCCCTTTGTCATCGCCTTGCTCTTCGCGTTCTTCCTGTGGCCCAGCCTCCAGCCCGTCTCGGTCTACGCGCGGCCGGTCGATCAGCCCGCCGATCCCAGCCCCTGCAGTCCGGCCTGGATCGCGCAGATCTCGGCCGACTCGGTCGGGGCGGAGCCGGCCATGATGGTTCCGCCGCCGCGATCGGCAGCCATCGCTTCGGTGGATCTCGATGCATTATCGACTCGAACACCCGACCTGCGTGGAGCTTCCGACGTGGGCGATCCGCTGTCCCTCGACGGCATCGACCTGAGCACGAGGCCCAACGACTTTGCCTTCCAGCAGAATCAACAGCGCAATCTGCTGGCGATGGGTGCGGTCGAGGGTTGGGGCGTGACCTTTGGAACGGATGCCGTCATGATCGCGGTGGTCGCCGATGGGGTCGAGCAGGGCTTCACCGTGCGCGAGCGGCCCCCAGGCG
>CAZJWJ010000053.1:28991-35803 GCA_964549495.1 uncultured Anaerolineales bacterium
GGGTCGAGCTGGCGCACGAGGATCTCGAACACAAGATCTGGCGCAACCCGGCTGAAGTTCCCGGCAATGGAATCGACGACGATGGCAACGGCTACGTCGATGACGTGTCGGGCTGGGACTTTGCCGAACAGGACTCCGATGCATCCCCGGTCGACGACCCGCGAGTGGCCGGATATCCTGCCACGGGCACCGCGATGGCGGGGCTGGCGGCCGCACAGACCAACAACGAGATCGGCATCGCCGGGCTGGCATGGCATTCGCCCATCCTTCCCCTGAAGACCCATCGATTGGTTCAGGTGGGTGATCAGGTAGGCCTGGGCGGCAAGATCGACTATGTGACCGAGGCTATCTGCTATGCGGCCAACGCGGGCGCGGACGTGATCCTCCTGGGTGGGATCAGCCTGTACCGTCCCGACGAGGCCCTCGACGATTTGATGGACACGCAGCGGGCGATCCGCTATGCCTGGGAGCAGAAAGGCGCGGTCGTCGTCGCTCCGGGTGGCGAATGCGCCCAGCCGGTTTGGTGGTGTCCGGACGCCGGAGACTTCGGCGTGAACCCGCCCAGCTACCCGGCCAGCCTCCTGCCCGACATGACCATCGGGGTCTCGAGCTACGAATACCGGCAGAACAGTCAGCGCCGCAGCGCGAGCTTCGGGGATTGGATCGATATCGCGGCGCCCGGGGAGAGCCTGTACACCACCTGGCGCAAGAACAGCTACCTTCCGATCGGCGGTACCTACAACACCGTCTCTGACTTGGCCGCGGCCCACGTGGCCGGCGTGGCGGCCCTGGTGAAGGCGGCCAATCCCACCTACACGCCCGAGATGATCGAGCGCAAGCTCTGCGAGCACGCCGTGCGCGATCCGGCCGTGGAGTACCGAGAGGTGGAAGGGCGGCGCTGGCCGCACAACCCGCATTGGGGTTGCGGTCGGCTGGATGCCGAGCCCGTGCTGGAACGTATGCCCTGGCAAGCGGTGATCTCGCCGGACGTGATGTGGATGCCCATCGACCACAGCACCCGGCAGCGCTGCGGCATCGTGACCAGCGAGAACCTCAACGAGGAGCGCCTGGCCCTGGTCACCGACAAGGACTGGGTCCGCTGGAAGTCGCTGCCGCAGCGGGCTGGTGAGAAGGCGCGCCTGGAGGTCTGTGTCGACGTTCCGACGCTCAGCGAGGAGCAGGGCGGGCGGCTGCAGGCCGGCTCACTGGTCACCGAGCGCGTCGAGGTCAAGGTCCAGAACCCCTCCGAGCCCACCGCAGAAGCGCGATCGATCTCGGATCACCTGACCATCAACTTGGCCGTGGCCCAGCAGCTCCACCGGGCCTTCATCCCGGTGGTCTTCGAGCAGCGCTAGGGCCTCGAACTGGACGTCGGGCGGGTCGCCGGTGTCGGTGTCGTCGATGTCGCCGTGACCAGGATGACGCCGGGTGTGAGCAGCAGGTCGGCGCCGCTCCCGACATAGGGCAGCGAGTCGAGCTCGACCTCCAGGTCGACCAGCTCTCGCAGCAGCCAGCCCTCGACGCCAGTGGAGATGACCACCACCTGCAGCCACTCGTCGTTCACCGTCCGGCCCAGGACGATCAGGCGATCGCCGACCTTCAGGTCGGAGATGCTGTCGAACTCGCGCGCGTCCGGGCCTTCCCGAAGCTGCACGGCCGCAAAGCCGACCACCGCGTCGTGCGTGGTGGTGATGGTCGCCTGCGGGGTCACGTCCACGCCCACCGGAGCGCGGTCGATGTTCAATTCGTCGGCCGGCGCCGGTGCCGTGGCGTAGGCGATCTCGGTCGGCTCGAGGATGATGATGTTGGGCGTCGGGGTGGGTGTGGCCGGCGGCGGCGGCGCCACGCGCAGGCTCTCGGCCCGTCCGACGGCGGCCACCCGCCCTTCCTGGGCGATGTCGATCAGGTTGACGCTCAGGCTGTAGCTGCCCTCGTCGCGCGGGGCGTTCAGGTCGAAGCCGGCCTCGCCGAGGGGCTGCTCGGCCTGCTGGACCACCTGGCCGACCTCGTTGATCAGCGACCACTGCAGGCCGTATCGCACCTCGCTGACCCGCGGCTCGCCGGTCTCGATGAAGGCCGTGACCATGCGCCATAGCGAGGGGTCGAGCCCCGCTTCCACACCGTCCAGGACGATCTGCGAGAGGCGGTAGCGCTGGGCGATGTCGAAGGCCGGCGCCAGTCCTTCGGCGTCGTTGAGCCAGACCGTGTGCTTGCGGCGGTTGGCATCCCACCAGTAGAAGCGCCACATGCCCGTGGCGGGATCGCGCCCCAGCTCCGAGGCCTGGATGGTCGGCAGCTCGATGCGGTCGCGACTGCCGGGACTGATGCGTTCCGGAAGATCCGAGGCGGCCATGTCCAAGACCCGCGAGAGCGCGTCGCCGTAGCCGATGGGGCGCACGCTGCCGTCGGCCTCGACGATGTCGCGGCCCTGCATCGGCACCGAAAGCTGCAGCTTGCGGCGCTCGACCGACTGCAGGCCCCAGCGCAGCATGCTGTCCAGGGCCTCGATCTCCAGCGGCGCGTCGTTGGGCAGGCGTACCCGCAGGCCATCGACGCTGCGGCCCAGGCCGCGCCAGTCCACCGGGCTGGGATCCCAGCCGCTGCTGGTGCGGCGGGGCATGGGTACCGTCACGTAGAGCTCGGCGCCCACCGCATCCAGGTCGGCATCCAGACGGGCGACCCAATCGGTGAAGACCCCGTAGAGATCGGCCGGGATCTCGCGGTAGTCGAGCACCAGGCCGTCCAGCCCGTCCCGCCGGACGATGGATACCAGCTCGGCGCGATGGCGCTCGCGCGCCGCCTGCCGCAGCAGGATGTTGGCCACCAGATCGTCGCGCAGGCGCGGCCCTTCCAGGTTGTCGACCACCCCGTAGACCCTCGCGCTGCGCGAGGGCACCCGGAAGGCCTGGCCTTCGATGCCGCCGTCGTCGCTGCGCAGGGTGTAGGCGCGCAACTCGAGGATGGGCAGCCGCGCCACGGCCGCCGGCACCGCCGCCGGGGGCGGCATCAGAAGCGCGGCCACCTGCGTGGTCGTATCGGCCGGCGCCTCGGTGAAGACCACGTAGCGCGGCACGAAGCGGTCCAGGGGTAGGAGCACCCGCGCCCGGTTCTCGCTGGCGAACTCCAATGGCAGCCATTGCCAACGCTGGCCGTCCCATCCGAAGGGATCGATGTAGGGCTCGCTGCCCTCTCGGATCTCCAAGAAGCTGCTCAGCCAAGCCTCGGCCGGCGCGGGCCCGCGCAGGTCGATCTCGAAGAAGGGGCTGATCGGGACGGCGCGACCGGGTAGGGGATCGGCGTCGCGCGGCGCGGCGTCGCGGCTGAAGAGCCCGACCCGGGCCGGCCGCAACACATCGCGGCGGCCCAACTCCAGCCAGCTGCCGCCCTGCCGGCTCTCTACCCGCGCATCCTGGCCCGGAACCAGCTTGGCATAGCCCAGACTGCGCAGTCGCGTGACGATGGAGACCGGCGGTAGGAGCAGGCCGGCCACGACCAGCAAGGGCAGGATCCAGCGCAGCGCGGCCCGCAGCCCGTCGGGCTCTCGCAAGCGCTCGCGAAGTTCCTGCAGCAGGAGCCGAACACGCCCCGAAAGGGACTCGTCCGTCGCTGCCATCTCTTCGGTCATCTCCGATCCATCCCGCTCGTCTCCGCCGGCCTTCGGTTTCGATTCGGGCGCGCGATCTGCGCACGCCCGAGCGGCCAAGAATATGTGCCGCCTCGACTAGCTGCAAGCAAGCTACGTGCCATCGATGCCGGCCTCGCCTCGTCCGGCGCGCTGCTGCAAGGCCTCGCAGGCCCGCTGCAGGATGGCCTGGGCCAGCGCCAGCTTGTCGGCCGCCTGGACGGGCGTGGCGGTGCCGGCCTCGACCATCAGGACGCGCTGCGGCCCGGGTCCGAAGCTGGCCGGCACCGCATTGGCCACCACCAGGTCCAAGCCCTTGCGATCCAGCTTGCCCCGTGCGTTGACCTCCAGGTCCTCGGTCTCGGCCGCGAAGCCGATGCGGAAGGGGCGGGGCCGGTCCGAGGCTTCGAAGCGCTCGCGCAAGCCGACCAGGATGTCCGGGTTGCGCGCCAAGCGGAGCTGCATGTCACCGGGCTGCTTCTTGATCTTGCGATCGGCGATCTCGGCCGGACGGTAATCGGCCACGGCCGCGGTCATGACCAGCAGATCGCAGCCCTCGATCTGGTGCTCCACGGCTGCCTGCATCTCGAGCGCGCTCTCGACGGGGATCGCGCGCAGGCCGGCCATCGGCTCGACGGGCACCGGTCCGTGCACCAAGCGCACCTCCGCGCCCAGATCCCGCGCCACCCGCGCCAGCGCCAGCCCCATCGAGCCGGTCGAGCGATTGGAGAGGAAGCGCACCGGATCGATGGCTTCTCGGGTGGGGCCGGCGGTAATCAGGACGCGGCGCCCGGCCAGCGGGCCGCCGCGGGCCAGGACGGCCCGCAGCGCGTCGACGATGCGCGCCGGTTCGGCCATCCTGCCCAGGCCGCGCTTGCCCGAGGCCATGCGCCCCTCTTCGGGACCCACCCAGGTCGCACCTCGCGCATCGAGGCGCGCGACGTGCTCCTGCGTGGCCGGGTGAGACCACATGTTGGGCTCCATGGCCGGCGCCAGCAGCAAAGGCGCCGGGCAGGCCAGGGCCGTGCTGCCCAAGGCGTCCTCGGCCAAGCCCAGCGAGAGCTTGGCGATGCGATCGGCCGTCGCCGGGGCCACCAGCAAGGCTTGGGCGCGATGGGCCAAGGCCACGTGATCCATGGCCATCTCGCTGCCCGATGCCCAGAGGTCCGAGACCACCTCGCGGTGGGTGATGGCCCGGAAGGCCAGGGGGCGGACCAGCTCGCCGGCGGCGGAGGTCAGGATCGTGTCCACCTGCGCGCCCGCTTGGGTCAGCTGGCTGGCGATGGACAGGGCCTTGTAGGCCGCGATCGATCCACTGACGCCCAGGGCGATGTGCTTGTCGGCCAGCGGATCGCGATAGACCAGCGCTTCGGTCATGGACTGCCTTCCTCCGGCGCGGACCGCGGCGTCGTGCTGCCTCCGGCTTCGCCGCGGTGCAAGGCGTCGATCGACCGCAGGCCGTCCAGGATCAAGTCCGGCAGGTGATGTTGGATGCGGGGGACCAAGGGGGCCACCGCGCCGGCCATGCCGCCGGTGGCCACCACCGTCGGTGGCTGCGGGCCGCCGAGCTCGCGCTCCATCCGGGTCAGCATGCCGCCGACCAAGCCCGCGTAGCCGAAGAGGATGCCGGAGCGCATGCTATGCTCCGTGCTCCGACCGACCAGGGGCAGGGGCTGGCCGTCGGCCGGCGGGCTCAGATCGATCCGGCTCAGGCGCGCGCCGGCCGCCGCCAGGGCCGAGGCGGCCACGCCCACGCCCGGCGCGATGGCCCCGCCGGCAAAGCGGCCTTCGGCATCCACGACGTTGAAGGTCGTCGCCGTACCGAAGTCGACCACGATCACCGGCGCGCCGAAGCGCTCGCGCGCGGCCAGAGCATCGACCAGCCGATCGCTGCCCAGCGACGCGGGCGGGTCGTAGTCCACCGCCATGCCGGTGCGCAGACCGGCCTCGACGATCAAGGCCCGGCAGCCGAAGAGCCGTCGGCACATGTCGTCGATCACCGACGTGAGTGCCGGGACCACGCTGCAGAGCACCACGCGCTCGACCACCTCGGCCGACAGGCCATCCAGCTCGAGCAGCGCCCGCACCAGGACCACGAACTCGTCGCGGGTTCGCCGGGCATCGCTGGGCAGCCGCCAGCGCGACCGCCAGCCCCCGGCATCGCCCAGACCCAGTCCGATCTGGCTGTTGCCGATGTCGATGGCCAGGAGCACGATGGCTAGCGCCGTAGGTCGGCTTGCTCGACGAAGCGACCGACCGTCATCTCGCTGGCCGCCATCTCGCTCTCGATCAGACCGATCTCGCGCAAGAAATCCACCGACTCCTCCCAGGCATTCCGATCGATGGCCCCGAGCCGCTCGCCCGCCTCGACCTCCCAGAAGGGCAGCGAGGCCTCGAGCACCTCGCGCTGTGTATCGCGAACCGCGTCGTCGTCGGCTGCCGGGACCGCCTCCAAGGCGATCTCGAAGGCGGCCTCCGGATCCTCCAGCGTGGCGTGCAAGCCCTCCAGCATCGCGCCGACGATGGCCTGCACCACCTCCGGCCGCTCGTGCACCGCCTCCTCCGACACCACGATCCCGTTGGAGACCAGATTGAAGCGATCGGCGATCTCCAGCACGCTCACGTCCTCGCCCTGCGCGCGCAGCTGCACCGGCTCGTTGGCCGCATAGCCGACCACGGCATCCACTCGGCCGGCCTGCAGAGCCTCGAGCTGCGCATAGCCCACCTCTTCGACCTCGACCGAATCCAGCGGAATCCCCGACCGTGCCAGCAGCGCCTGCCAGCCGATCCAGCTGGCCCCGCCCCGCTCCGGGATCCCCACCCGCAGCCCGATCAGATCGTCGGCATCTTCGAGTTCCGTCTCCAGGCTGGCCACCACCACCGGAAAGCGCTGATACCAGCTGGCCACGAAGACCACCGGCAGTCCCTGCTCGCGCGCCAGGATCACCTGCTCGCCGGAGGCCACCACCGCATCCATGTCACCCGAGACCAGGAGCGGCAAGAAGTCGAACTCGAAGCCGTACTCGAAGCTCGGCTCGAGCGACACCGGTCCGGCCTCGGCAAAGTGACCCTCCGCATCCGCGACGTAGACCGGTGTGAACTGCACATCGGCCTGATAGGGCAGCCCGATGGTCACCTCGACCATCTCCTGCCCCTCATCCTCCTCGACCTCGACCACTTCGGTCGGCTC
>CAZJWJ010000054.1:0-34106 GCA_964549495.1 uncultured Anaerolineales bacterium
GTTCGTCCGTCTCCGTCGGTTCGTCCGTCTCCGTCGGTTCGTCCGTCTCCGTCGGTTCGTCCGTCTCCGTCGGCTCCCAGGTCTCGGATGGCTCCGGCGTCTCGCTCGGCGCATCGGTCTCCGTCGGCCCTGACGTGCCGTTCGGCGTGGGGGAGATCGATGGCCTCGTCGGGCTCGATGGCCGCGTCGGGTTCGGCGTCCTCGTCGGGCTCGGCGGGCTCGGCGTCTTCGATGGCGCAATCGTCGTCGATGGCGAGGGCGAGGCCGCCGGCCGCTCGGGACTGGCGCTGGGCGACGCGACGGAGCGGGGCGTCGGCGTCGGGTTCGGTCCCCGGGTCGCCGTGGGTCCGGCGGTCGCGATCGGTTCCGCGGTCGGTCTCGCCGTGGCCTTGGGACCGGGGCTTGGGCTCGGTTCGGCTGTCCTTGTCGCTTCCCGGCTTGCACTCGGTCCGGGACCGGGCGCAAGGGGCTCGGTTGCCGGCACGCGGGAGGCTCTCGGGCTCGTCTCCGGATCCGGTTCGGGCGCGGAGGGTGTCGAGGACCGCCCAGCTCCGGCCTCCGATGCAGTCGGCCGCTCGGCCGCCTCGCGTGCATCGGGTGCTGCGTCCAGACGCCTCATCGACTGGGCCGCATTCGAGGGCGCGCCGGGAGGCATCGGCAGTCCCCGCTCGGGGCGTGCCCTGTCTGCGGTCGAGCCCCCGAGCGCGGCACCATTCTCCGGCGAGCCGGCCGTCGACCCGGTCGAGTCGGGCCGCACGCGCTCGCTCGGCGCTTCGCGATCCAGGAGCTCGACCGCCGCCGGTCGAGAGAGGGACAAGATGCCGATCAGACCGATGACCACCATGCCGACCACGAAGGGACCGCGCCATCGCGGGCCGGCCTGCTGGCCGAGCTGCATCTCGGCCGCCTGGGTCAGGAAGCGATCGCGCCCTCGCGCCGCGATATCGGGGCTCGGGCCCGTGGCCATCCCTCGCAGCCTCGCGTCGAGCGCCCGCACCGAGCGCTCGAGCTCATCGCGAGCATCTGCGTCGGATCGGGTCGATGGTCCGGCGGCCTCGATCGCGGCCAAGATCTCCGCCACCCTGCGCACTTCGTGCAGCTCGCTCATCGATCCACCTCCCCGCCCACCTGGTGCGCCAAGGCCGCTACCGCTCGCGCCTGCAGTTGCTTGACCGCCCCCTCGCTGCGCCCCATCACCTGCGCGCTGTCGCGGATCGACAAGCCGGCGCCATATCTCAAGGCGATCACCATCGACTGATCCTCGGTCAGGTTCTCGATCGCGGCTCGGACCCGATCCTGGCGCATGAGGGTCTCCGCCTTCGCATCCAAGCCATCCTCTACGGCCAAGACCACCTCGTCCAGACCCACCCGTGGACGACGGTACTGTTTCCGAATGTGATCGGTGACGACGAAGCTGGCCACCCGAAAGAGCCAGCCCCCGAGATTGCGATTCGGACCCCGATCCGTTCGGAGCGCTTCGAGCAGGCGCAGGAAGACGTCCGCGCTCAGGTCCTCCACCGTCTCGGCCCCATGGATCTTCCAGGCGATGAATCGGTAGATCTTGGCATGATACCGGTCGTGAATCTCCGCCAGGGCAGCGGGTTCGAAAGCGCTCGCACGCTCCAGCAACCGCCGCTCGTCCGCTTCGACCGACGCGCGGCGCGGCCCGTGCTCGTCATCCCGGGTCTCCATGTCGGGGCCGCCGATCCGACCGCTCAGCGTGACTCGCATCGCGACCCCCATCCATTTCTCGGCATGATCACTGGTACTCCGTCTGGAAGATCCCCGCGGGTAGCTGGTACACCGCCTTCCGTGGATGTGACTGGTATATCGGCGCTGCGAATCGGCAGCTCTCTTCCCAGAGTCGACGAGCGGCCAAGAAGGTCACGCGCGTCTTCGAGATCCGCCCAGGTGCGGGCGCGTTCGCGCAGCTCCGGGCGAAGCCTCGTTCTCGGACGCCGCCCCATGGCCGAGGAAGCCATCCGCGTCTGGACTTCGACGTGCACCGGCCCACCGCTACACTTCCGGGGATACCGGGGTCGCGTCAGCGCATCCACGATCCCGAATTCCCAAGCCGCTGCGCCCGGCTGCTTCCGATCGCCCACGGCGAGCGTCGATGACCTTCCTCCCGGATTCCGCGTGACCTTTTGGCGTCTCGCGCGACCTCATGGGACGAGGAGGCACGTCGCGCCGGTGACCGCGCCCTCGACGGATCGCGGTCCGGCTGGGAGGGATCCGTCTCGAAGATGCTCGCGTCAAGCAGGCCGATGATCGGACAGAGAAGAGGCGAGGGCCGGGCGTCGACCGCGCAGGCGCTCGCGCCGGAGACGGGCGAGCGCGCCCTCGTGGACCGTGCCAGTCGCGGCGATCGACGCGCCCTGGCGCAGATCTTCGATACGCATCACGACAGCGTCTACCGCTACATCCGCATGCGGGTGAGCGGTGACGCCCTGGCCGAAGACCTCAGCGCGGAGGTCTTCACGCGCTTGCTGCAGGCTTTTGGCAAGGGCAAAGGCCCACGCGACAGCCTGCGCGGTTGGCTCTACGGCGTGGCCGCCCATTGCGTGGCCGACCACCATCGCCGCGAAGGTCGGGCGCGCAAGCTCGATCCGGAGCACATGACCCCGGCCGCCGCAGTCGATCCCGAGCATTCGGCGGGGACGATGCACGACCTCGAAGGGCTGAGCGAGGCGCTCGGCGAGCTGACCGACGACCAGCAGCAGGTGATCGCCTTGCGCTACGGTTCGGAGATGAAGATCCGCGACGTGGCCGCGCTGATGGGCCGCAGCGAAGGCGCCATCAAGCAACTCCAGGCGCGGGCGGTGGCGCGACTGGCCGAGTTGATGTCCCCACCCGGGGGTGAAGGCGCATGACACCCGAACGCGAGACGCTCTTGATCCAGGCCCTCGACGAGCTCGAGGCCGGTCGGCGCCCGGAGGAGATCCTGGCCCGATATCCCGAGCATGCGGAGGCCTTGGCTCCGGCACTGCGGATGGCGGCGGCGCTGCGCGATCGCCAGATCGTGCCCGCGCCGTCCCTGCGCTCGGCCGCCCGGCGCGACTTCCTCGAGCAAGCGGCCGAGATCCTGCCCGCGCAAGATGCCCTCGCTTCCTCGCAGCGTTCCCGTCCGAGCTGGCCCTGGAACCGGCTCGGTGCCTGGAGCACGGGCTTGGCTGCCACCGTCCTGGTGTTCCTCCTGCTGGGCACCAGCACGGTCTTCGCCGCCAGTCGCGCCCTGCCCGGCGAGCCACTCTACCCGATCAAGCGCAGTCTGGAACGAGCGCGTCTGTCCGCGGCGCCGACCGAGGGCCTGCGCCAGGCGGCCATCGATGCCATGACCCGGGCCCGCATCGACGAGGTCGAACGCCTGCTGGCGGAACCCGGCCGCGAAGCCGAGGTCTACTTCAGCGGACCGGTGGAGGACTTTGGCGAGGAGCGCTGGCGGGTGGGCGGCATCGAGCTGAGCATGCGCCCGGCCACCCTGGTGGTCGGCACGGCCGAGATCGGCGAGTGGGTCCACGTGAGGGGCGTGGTGCGCGAGGGACGGCTGCTGGCCGACGCCATCCTCTACGACAGCCAGGTCCCCTTCGAGCCCTCGGTCGATCCCTGGCCCACCCTGCAAGCCATCCCCAGCCGGCCGCCTGCCACGCCGGCCCCGGACGGCCGCCCGACGGCAACCCGAGATCGACCGTCCGGTGACGAAGAGGCCAGCCCGGCCGGGACGAGCCCGATAATTCCGTCGACCTCCGGCCCATCATCGGCTGCGACGCTCGAACCTTCCGCCCCTTCGAGCGGAGCCGCGCCCGGCGCGCTCGCGCCCTCGGATCCGGACGAAGAGGAGGACGACGATCGAGGCGACGATGACGGCCGCGACGATCGCGGGGATGACGGCAGCGACGATGATGACGACGATTCCGACAGCGATGACGGCACCGACGGCGACGACAGTGGTAGCGGCGGCGATGATGAGGATGATGACGACCGTAGCGACGACGACCGTGGCGACGACCGTGGCGACGACGATGACGATGGCTGATCGTCCCCCGACGAGGCTGGGCGCCCGCGGCGGGCGGGGGCTATACTTCGCCCCCCCTCGCCGCGGCGAGGGACCCTAGACTGACGCCAACCAACCCTGTCCCGGTCTCCATGTTGCCCTTTCTCCAATCGCGATCGAGATGCTCGCGCCACCTGGCGGTGGCCGTCTCTTCGATCCTGCTCCTCGCCGCCTGCGGCCAGCCCACGCCGACGCCCGGCCCGGGCATCTCCGGCACGGCCGTGCCGGAGGCCACCGCCAGCCCGGACGAGGTGATCTGGGCCTTGGAGTCCGAACCGGTGACGCTGGACGCCGGCCGGCTGGCCCTGGACGAGACGCGCGGCGTGCTCGATCCGGCCGGCATGCAGGTGGCCGCCCAGATCTACGACCGGCTGGTCAGCTTCCGGCCCGGCACCACGCAGCTGGCGCCGGGCATTGCCCAGACCTGGCAGGCCAATCCCAGCGAGAACAGCTTCACCTTCACCCTGCGCGAGGGCCTGGTCTTCCACGACGGCACGCCCTTGGATGCGCGGGCCGTGGCCTGGAACCTCAACCGCTGGATGGACCCGGCGCATCCGCAGCACGACGGGGACTTCCGGGCCTGGGAAGGGCTCTTCGGCTACCTGGGACAGCAGGACGCCGAGGGCAACGACGCCTTCATCGTCGAATCGGTCGAGGCCATCGGCCCCCTGCAGGTTCGCATCGAGCTGGTGGCGCCCTTCTCGCCCTTTCTGCAGCATCTGGCCATGGTGCCCTTCGGCCTCTCCAGCCCGACCGCGGTCGAGGCCCAGGACGAGGCCTACGGATCGGGCGGGGCCAACCTGCCGGTCGGCAGCGGCGCCTTTCGGGTCATCGCCTGGGACGAGAGCGGCATCCGCCTGATCCCCTTCGGCCGGCATTGGTCCGGCAGCCCGCGGGCCTCCGGCCTGCGCTTCGTGACGCTGCCCGATCCGGTCGAGCGCACCCAAGCCGTCGCCGAGGGGCGGGCGCACGGCGCCTCGCTCTCGGCCAGCCCGCCGGTCTCGGTCAGCCTGACCGCACCCGGGCTGCGGCTCTTGGCCCGGCCCTCGCGCAGCAGCGCCTGGCTGATGCTCGACCACAGCCGCCCGCCCCTGGACAACCCGCGCGTGCGGCAGGCGATATCGCTGGCCCTGGACCGGCAGAAGCTGGCCCAGGAGCATTTCGGACCGGCCAGCGAGCCGGCCGGCCAGCTCCTGCCACCGGGCTGGCTCGGCCATGCCGAGGACGTTGCGGCGCCGGCCCGCGATCTGGACCAGGCCAAGCGGATCTTCGAGGAAGAGGGCATCGACGGCACCTTCCGCCTGAACATCTTCGTGCCCGAGGTGGCCCGCGGCTACCTGCCCGATCCGGTCGGCACCGCCGAGTCCATCGGCGCCATGCTCGAAGAGCTGGGGATCACGCCCAGCGTCCGCGCCCTGGGCCTCAGGCAATTCCTCAGCGATCGCGAATCCGGCCGCTTCACGGCCTGGATCGGCGGCTGGGAAGCCCAGTCGCCCGACCCGGACAACCTCTGGTTCTTCCACTTCGGCATCCCCGGCCGCTTCGCCGCCGAGGGACATTACCAAAACGGGGACCTGGCCCGCTCGCTGACCGCCGCGCAGCGCATGGACACCGATTCGCGCCGCGAGGTCTACGAGGCCGCCGCGCGGACCGTCGACGCCGCGACGGCGCGCATCTTCCTGGCCCACGCCCGGCCGCTGGTGGTCGTCAACCAGCGCCTGCGCGGCCTGGAGCCGGGCGTGATGGGCTTCGACGATCTCTCGCAGGTCTCGCTGGGCCCCGAGCCGCCGGCCGGCGCCGAACGCCCCACCGATGGCACGCCCGACAGCGACATCCCGACCTCCGTACCGCTCCAACCGGTCGAGGGCGAGGGCGAGGGCACGCCGACCGCCGGTCCCGATGCGGCGGCCGCCGAGGGCAGCCCGGGTCCCGAGTCCACAGCGGCCGACCAGCCGACGGCGGAGACCAGCCCGGAATCCCCGGCCGCCAACACCGACGACCCGGCCGAGACGGCCGGCCCCGAACCCGAGCCCGGCGCCGCGACCGAGACGCCCGGCGGCTTGGGCGATCCATAGGAGCGATCGCATGAACGAGCAGATCCCCGAGGCCGAAGCCAGCGTCGCCCGACCCGGCGGCGGCTCCGCGCTGCGCGAGCTGGCGCAAAACGGGCGCCTGGCCCTGCGCCTCCTGGGCGACGGCCGCGTGCCGCGCGCCGTCAAGGCCATCCCCATCCTGGCGCTGGTCTACCTGATCTCACCGATCGACCTGATCCCGGATGCCATCCCGCTGCTGACCCAGATCGACGACTTGGCCATCATCCTGATCGCGCTGAAGCTCTTCATCGACATGGCCCCTTCGGAGGTCGTGGCCGAGCTGGAGGGCGGCCAGAGCGCGGGCGATGCCGAGGCGGCCATCGACGCGGACTACCGCGTTCGGGAGGACTGAGCCGGACGCGTGCTATACTCTGGAGCGTGATCCGAGCCTTCTCGCCGCGCGACGTCCTGCGCTTGCACCGCCGCCAGGCGGTAGGGAGCGCCCTCGATCACGAGGGCCTCGTCCTCAGCGGGCGCAGCCCCTTGCAGCATGCCCTCGGCAGCCTGGTGCCGGGCCGGCGCGGCCCCTATCGAACCTGGCTGCTCGAGCCCGAGGATGCCAGCCTGCCCGATGGCTTCCTGCAGGTGCGGCTGAGGATCGGCGGGCGGCATGCCGACCTGGTCTACGTCTCGCCAGGCCTGCACGCCGGTCCGCGAGCGGTGCTCAGCTGGCAGCGGCTCCTGCCCGAGACCTGCCACCAGCTCCCGCGGCTGGGCGTCGGCAGCCTCTTCGTGGCCGTCGACAGCGGGGATGCCCTGGCCCGGCAGACCCTGCAGCAGCTGGGCTTTGCCAGGCTGGCCCAGGACAGGGTCTACGCCTCCGAAGGAGCAGAACGTACGACCGCCTCGGCTCGCGCGTCCAAGGCAGAGAAGGCCTCGGATCTCGAGGCGCCGCTCTACTGCCGGCCGGCCGCAACCGAGCATCTCGCGGACCTCGACCGGCTGGCCCGGACGACCCTCCCACAGTTCGACGCCCACGAGCCGGGCGGCGGCCAATGGGCCAGCTACCCGATGGGCGGCCATCGCCTGCGAGCTCGGAGCTGGGTCTGGCTGGACGGTCACGGCGCCCTGCGTGCGGGCTGCCGGCTCTGCCAAGGGCCGACGGATCGCTGGATGGGCCTCGTGGTCGATGGCGAGTCGGGCGTCGATTCGATCCTGGATCAGGCACTGCGCCTGGCCGAGCAGGCGGGGTCGGGACGGCTCTTCACCGCGGTCGGTTCCGATCGGCCGGCCTTGCACGCGGCCCTGCGCCGCCATGGATTCGAGCCGCTGGCCGACCGCAGCCACTTCGTCAAGCACCATACGGCCCGCGTGCTCGAGCCGAGCTGGCAGAAGCGCCAGGCCGGCGAGCAGGGCCTGGAAGCCATGCCCACCCGCTGCAGCCCGCCCGTGGCGGCCGCAGGGGAGCGGCACACCTCCGAACGATCAGGAGCGATGAGTCCTTGAACGAAACGACGAGTACCACAACCCTCGAGAGCGAGGCGGCCACCGGCCGCCCGCTCTCGGATGCCGCGAGCCCGGAGGCCAAGGCGGCGGTGATGCCACCGCCCGACTCCGATCCAGCCGCCGAGGTGGCCATGCTGCTCGAAGTGCTGCCCCCGCGCCTGAAGGTAGCCATCGAGCAGCGGGTCGAGATCGAGAGGCTGGTCGAGATCGTGATGGATCTGGGCCGCAACCCCGAGCTGCGCAGCTACGATCGCAGCATCGCCTTCGAGAGCATGGAGGTCGAGGCGGAGGACCTGGCCCACGTCATCGAGCGCATCGGCGACTTCGGCGAGGACAATCGGGCCGGCATCGCCCGGACCCTGCACCGCATCTCGGCCATCCGCAACCGCAAGGGCGACATCATCGGCCTGACCCTGCGCGTGGGCCGGGCCGTCTTCGGCACGGTCGAGATCGTGCGCGACATCGTCGAGACCGGCCGCAGCGTGCTGCTCCTGGGCGCGCCGGGCGTCGGAAAGACCACCATGCTGCGCGAGACGGCGCGCCTCTTGGCCGAGGCCAAGCGCGTGGTCATCGTCGACACCTCCAACGAGATCGCGGGCGACGGCGACATCCCGCATCCGGCCATCGGCCGGGCGCGGCGCATGCAGGTGCGCGTGCCGACCGAGCAGCACGAGGTGATGATCGAGGCGGTCGAGAACCACAACCCCGAGGTCATCGTCATCGACGAGATCGGCCGCGAGCTGGAAGCCCTGGCGGCGCGGACCATCGCCGAGCGCGGCGTGCAGCTGATCGGCACGGCCCACGGCCGCAACCTCGAAAACCTCTTGATGAACCCCACCCTGTCCGATTTGGTGGGCGGCATCGAGAGCGTCACCTTGTCCGACGAGGAGGCGCGCCGGCGCGGTACCCAGAAGACGGTGCTCGAGCGCCGCTCCAGCCCCACCTTCGACGTGGTCATCGAGATCCAGGACTGGCAGAGCCTGATCGTGCACCACGATACCGCCACCGCCATCGACGCCCTGCTGCGCGGCCGCCAGCTGCGGCCAGAGCGGCGCTACACCGACGAGGCCGGCAAGACCGTGGTCGAGCGGGGCGACTTGGGACCGCCCGGCGAGCCCTCTGCCGCGGCCGCGCCCTGGGCCTCGGCCCCACGCGAGCGCCCGACGCAGGCAGGGACCGCGAGCGGGACGACCGCTCCCGATCGCGGTCGAGGTCGCCCGTCTCGAGGCGAGCGCGGCGATGGCAACGCGCCCCACGGCGCCGAGCTGCGGCCGCGCGCCCTGCGGCTCCTGGCCTACGGCGTCAGCCAGAATCGACTGCGGCGCTCCTCCAAGGCCCTGGGCGTGCCGGTGCGGCTGGTCGAAGAACTGAACGAGGCCGATGCGCTGATCACGCTCAAGAGCTACTACCGCAAGCGGCCGGCGGTGATCAGCGAGGCCGAGGACCTGCGCAAGCCGGTCTACGTGCTGCGCTCCAACACCTACGCCCAGATCGAGAACGCCCTGGTCGACCTCTTCGGGGTGCGCGACCGCGATCACGGCGTCGAACGCGCCCTGGACGAGGCCCGCGACGCCATCCAGACCATCCGCAGCGGTGCACGCAACATGGTCGAGCTGGCGCCGCAACAGGCCTCGGTGCGCCGGCAACAGCATCAGCTGGCCCGCGAGGCCTCGCTGCGCTCGCTGTCGCGCGGCAACGAGCCCCAGCGCCGCGTGCGCGTCTACCGCGACTGAGCCGGGCGCGACCATCATGCCCGGTGTCTTCGTCACCTTCGAGGGTCCGGAGGGTTCGGGGAAGACCACCCAGATCCTGCGACTGGCCGCCGAGCTCGAGACCGATGGCCTGGCGGTCGTCGCCACCCGCGAGCCCGGCGGCACGACGGTCGGCGAGCGCATCCGCGGGCTGCTCCTCGATCTGGACGGCGGACCCCTGCAGCCCGAGACCGAGGTCTTGCTCTTCTGCGCGGCCCGGGCCGAGCTCTTGGCCCATGTGATCCGGCCGGCCCTGGCCACCGGCCACCTCGTGCTCTGCGATCGCTACGCCGACGCCACCCGCGCCTACCAGGGCCACGGCCGCGGCCTGGACGCCGAGCGCATCGAGGCCATCAACCGGCAGGCCACCGGCGGGCTCGAGCCCGATCTGACCCTGCTGCTCGACCTACCCGTGGAGCGCGGCCTGGCCCGCCGGCGCCGGGAGGGCGAGGCCTGGAACCGCTTCGATGCCGCCAGCCTGGCCTTTCACCAGCGTGTGCGCCAAGGCTACCTGGAGCTGGCCGCCGCCGCGCCGGAACGCTTCGTGATCGTGGATGCCGACCGCCCGCCCGGGGCGGTCTTCGAAGATCTGCGCGGGGCCCTGGAGCCGGCCTTGCGGCGGGCTGGACTTCGCCTGCCGCTTCCGGAAGAATAGCCCTTCCCCAAGCGCGATCGAGGAGAGCCGAGCGGTGAGCCAGACCGAAGACCCCGTCGCCCCGTCCGACCCCGGCGCCGCGGCCGATCTCGGCGCCGCGGCCGGCGGCAGCGCCGCACGGTCGGCCGCCGAAGCGGCCGCGCCCGCAGAGGATTCCACGGCCCCCCAGGCGCACGAAGCGATCATCGAGCGCATCTTCGATCCCGAGCCCCTGGTGGTGGTCATCTCCGGCCCCTCCGGCGTCGGCAAGGACGAGACGCTCAACCGCCTGGCCGCGCGCGGATCGCGCTTCCACTTCGTGGTCACCGCCACCACCCGCCCGCGCCGCGAGCACGAGGTCGACGGGGTCGACTACCATTTCGTCTCGGTCGAGGACTTCGCCGAGATGATCGACCAGGACGAGCTGCTCGAGCATGCCGTGGTCTACGGCGACTACAAGGGCATCCCCAAGCAACAGGTGCGCCAGGCCCTGGCCAGCGGCAAGGACGTGGTCTTGCGCATCGACGTGCAAGGCGCGCGCACCATCCGGCAGATCATCCCCGAGGCCATCTTCATCTTCCTGATGGCCGAGTCGGAGGAGGAATTGGAACGGCGCCTGCGCGAGCGCAAGACCGACCGGGCCGACCGGCTGAAGATGCGCATCGCCACCGCGCGGCAGGAGATGCGCCGGGTGGTCGAGTTCGACTACGTCGTGGTCAACCGCCGCGGGGAGCTGGACGTGACGGTGGACTTCATCCAGGCCATCATCAAGGCGGAGAAGCACCGCGTCCAGGGCCGACACGTAGAGCTGTGAAGCCGCCGCGGGCGGGCGCGGGAGGCGGGGGCCGCTCGACGGGCGAGACGGCCGTCCGGGATCGAGCATGAGCCGGACAGGGATGGGCCGGGCGGGCATCGGCTGGCCCTTCGCGGAGGTGGCGGTGGACGTACCGGTCGACCGCGGCCGGCTGCCGGGCGCCGACACCAGCGACGGCTACCACTACGCCGTTCCGCCCGAGATGGCTCACCGTCTCGAGCCCGGCCATCGGGTGCGGGTGCCCTTCGGTCGGCGGCTGGTGGCCGGGGTGGTCGTGGCCCTGCATGCCCAGAGCCCGGTCGAACGCACCCGCGACCTGGCCGAGCTGATCGGCGAGGAGCCGGCGCTGAGCCCGGCCGACATCGCCCTGGCGCGCTGGATGAGCGCGCATTACCTGGCCCCCTTCTACGAATGCCTGCGTTGCTTCCTGCCGCCCGGCGAGCCGGGCGGCCACCTGCGCTGGGTCGAACGCAGCGGGGCCCCGCTGGAGGCCGATCGGGTCCGGCGCCTGCCCGAGCCGGCCCAGCGCCTGCTGGGCCTCTTGGGCAAGGACGAGGGCCTGGACGAGGAAGCCATCGTCCGGGCCGGCCTGCGCCAGCCCGGTCGGGCCATCGCGGCGCTGGAGGCGGCCGGCCTGGCGCGCAGCGAGCTGCGCCCGCGCGCCGGACGCGTGGGGCCCAAGCGCCGGCAGATGGCCCTGGCGCTCGAGCTCGACGAGGCCCGGGTGGACGCGGCGCTGCGGCGGCTGCGGCCCAACCGCAAGGCGGCGGTGCTGGCCTGGCTGCGCCGGCCCGAGGCCCTCTTGCCCAGCCTCGAGGACCTGCGCGCGGCCACCGGCGCCACGGCCGCCGATCTGCGGGACCTGGAGGAGAGCGGCGCCATCCGCGTCAGCGCCGGCGAGCGCAAGGTCGAGAGCCGGCTCGATCCCGCCGCGGCCGAGGCGCTGATCGACGCGGAGCTGGGCCGCGCGCCGGCCCAGGCGCGCATCCTTGCCTGGCTGGCCCAAGCTGGCGGCCCGCGGGAGCGCGGCGAGCTGCTGGCGGCCACCGAGAGCGGCGCGAGCAGCCTGGACGCCCTGGTCGAGGCCGGCCACGTCCAGGCCATCGAGATCCCCTCCAGCGTGCTGCTCGAGCTCTCCGACGGTCGGGCCCGCGAGCACGAGATGGAGCTGCGGCGTTGCCAGCCGCATGCCGAGGCCATGGCCTACTTGGCGGCATCCGGCGGGCGCGCCCCGGTGGCCGAGATCGTCCGGTCCACGCGGGCGCGCCGCCAGAGCCTGCGCGACCTGGCCGAGGCCGGCCTGATCGAGCTCGGCCAGGAGCAGGTCTGGCGCGATCCCCTGGCCGGCGGCTCCGGCGAGGCGCCCAGCCCGGCGCCGGCCCTGACCGAGGACCAGGCCCGAGCCTGGCAGCGCATCGAGGCCCTGATGGGCCGCGGCGGCCTGTCCCCCGCCGCGCCGCGGGTCAGCTACGCCAGCCGGCCGCGGGTCTGCCTCCTGCACGGCGTGACCGGCAGCGGCAAGACCGAGATCTACCTGCGGGCCATCGAGCGCTGCCTCTTCGGGGGGCGGCAAGCCATCGTGCTGGTGCCCGAGATCGCCCTGACGCCGCAGACGGTGCGCCGCTTCGCCGGTCGCTTCCCCGGCCGGGTCGGCGTCTGGCATTCCGAGCTCTCCGAAGGCGAGCGCCTGGACACCTGGGAGCGGGCCCGGCGCGGTCTGCTCGACGTGATCGTCGGCTCGCGCTCGGCCGTCTTCGCCCCGCTGCCGCGCCTGGGCTTGATCGTGGTCGACGAGTCCCACGGCGAGGCCTACAAGCAAGCCCGCACGCCGCGCTATCACGCCCGCGATGTGGCCCTGCGCCGGGCCGGCCTGCAGGGCGCCCTGGCGCTCCTCGGCAGCGCCACCCCCTCGCTGGAGAGCTACTGGGAAGCCCGGCGCGGCCACTACGACCTGCTCGAGCTGCCGCGCCGCGTGGCCACCGCCGAGCGGTCGGAAGCGCCCGCGCCGGCCTCCGCGGTCGGCGCCCAACCGGGCGATCGCGCGCCGATGGTGGCCTGGGGCGAGCTGCCGCCGGTGGAGATCGTCGACCTGCGGGCGGAGCTCAAGGCCGGCAACACCTCCATGTTCAGCCGCGCGCTGCGGCAGGCGCTGGTCGAGACCCTGGAGCAAGGCGGGCAGGCCATCCTCTTCCTCAACCGCCGCGGCAGCGCCACCTTCGTGCTCTGCCGCGACTGCGGTGAGGTGCTGCACTGTCCGCGCTGCCAGACGCCCTTGACGCATCATCATCAGGGCGGCCTGTTGGTCTGCCATCACTGCAGCCACCGCCAGCCCCCGCCGATGATGTGCCCCGCCTGCGGCAGCCCGCGCATCCGCTACTTCGGCGCCGGCACCGAGAAGCTCGAGGCGGCAGCCGGCGAGGCCTTCCCCGAGGCCCGCGTCCTGCGCTGGGACGCCGACACCACCGGCCGCAAGGGTTCGCACGCGGCGATACTGGCCCGCTTCATCGAGGGCCGGGCCGATATCTTGGTCGGCACGCAGATGATCGCCAAGGGCCTGGACCTGCCGCGGGTAACCCTGGTCGGCGTGGTCTCGGCCGACACCGGCCTGCACTTCCCGGACTTCCGCTCGGCCGAGCGCAGCTTCCAGCTGCTGAGCCAGGTGGCCGGCCGGGCCGGCCGCTCGGAGCGCGGCGGACGGGTGATCTTCCAGACCTATGCCCCGGAGCATCCGGCCATCCTGGCCGCGGCCCGGCACGACTACGCCGGCTTCTACGCCCGCGAGATCGACTTCCGCCGCCAACAGGGCTATCCGCCCTTCGGCCGCCTGGTCCGCCTCATCTACCTGACCAAGGGCAGCGAGCGCGCCGCCGGCCAGGCGGCCCGCGAGCTGGCCGATCGCCTGCGCGAGGAAATCGACCGCCAGGGCCTGGCCGACACGCGCGTGATCGGACCGGCGCCGGCCTTCTTCGGGCACCTGCGCGGCCGGCGCCGCTGGCATCTGATCCTCCAGAGCCCGAATCCCCAGGCCTTGCTGGCCGGCTTCCAGCCCGGGCCGGGTTGGCGCGTCGACGTCGACCCGGTCGACCTGCTCTGAGAGCGGCTAAGGGCTCGCTCGGCGTCGGTATGGTTAGCCGCCCCAAGGTCGCGGCTCGGCTGCGGTGACGCCAGGGCGACGGGATTCGCCGCCGGCTTTGTAAACTTTCTGTAAGCCTGGCGAAGTCGCGCAATCCATTCTGCGGTGCGGGACGATAATCCCTAGGCGGCACGAGGCCTGCGGCCTCGACAGGTCGCATCGGACCGCGATCCCGATCGCGGTCCGGCCCCAAGCCCATCCCTATCGCTCGCGCACCGAGCCCGAATCCGGAGGCCATCCACCCATGCGGCGATCCCTGCTCAGCCGACTCTCCATCCTCGCGGCGCTCGCGGCGCTGATCCTGGTCTTCTTGCCCGGGCGGCAGGGCGACTCGGAGCCCTCGACGGGCCGCCAAACGGCCCGCGTCCATGCCCAGACCCAAGCGGTCGCGGCGACGGGCGTCGATCTGACCCTGCACGACAACACGCTCTACTGGAACACCTTGGCCTCGGTCCGGGTGGTCGGCCAGCTGCGCAGTGCCGACGGGAACCTGCGCGCGCAGGGCGCCGGCCAGTCCAACCCCGACGGAGACGTGCAGATCAACTTCGGCGGGGGCGGCGGCGGTCCCGGCGGTGGCGGGCCGGGGGGTGGGGGCGGCGGCAACAACATGATCCGCCCCGGCGATCAGATCACCCTGATCCCCACCGGCGGCGTCACGGCCACCATGCTCGTGCCGCAGCTGATGGCCGATGTCAGCGCCGCGGGCGACCGCGTCTTCGGCTCGGCGCCGGCCGGCGCGATGGTCGAGGCGGTCATGCCGAGCGCGGGCCAGGCCATCACCCGGACCGCCACCGCTGGCGGCGACGGCAGCTTCTCGATCGACTACGCCGGCAGCGCGGACATCAGGCCGGGCGACGCCGGCGAGCTGTGGATCCAGAGCGAGGACAACACCATCCGCGCCGAGCTGGCGGCCTTCGTGGCCATCGCCTCGGTCGGTTCGCGGGAGATCTCCGGCGAGGCCACGCCCGGCGACGCGGTCGAGGCCAGCATCACCGGTGCCGACGGCAGCGACAAGGGCAGCGACGACACGACGGTGCAGAACGGCGGCACCGACTGGGACGTCGGCGGCTTCGGCGGTGGCGGCGGACCCGGTGGCGGCGGCAACGACTTCGGTCCGGTCGAGGTGGGCGACACGGTCGCCATCACCCTGACCAGCCCGGTCGACGGCGCGTCCCTGATGCTGACCGGCGTCGTGCCCGAGCTGGAGGTCGAGGTCGATCCGGATGCGCGGACGGTCAGCGGCAGCGGGCCGGCCGGCGGCATGGCGATGATCGAGGCCACCTCGCCGGAGGGCGACGACCACGAGGCGACGGCGGCCATCGGGCCGGACGGCCGCTTCGAGGCCAGCCTGCCGGATGCCGAGGGCATCGGGCCCGGCTGGCGCATCGCGGCCACGGTCGGCGATGGCCAGGGCCTGCGCTTCCGGGCTTTCGACGCCATCGAGCAGGTGCGGGTCGGCGTGCACGCCGGCTACGTCACCGGCGTGGCCGATGCCGGCCGCAGCTTCACGGTCACCGTCCGCGCCGGCGACGGCACGGTCAAGGCCGTCGACGGTGTGACGGCCAACAACAATGCCCTCTTCAACGCTTTCACCGGCGGCGGGGGTGGCGGTCCCGGCGGCGGAGGCGGCGGCATCGGCGGGGGCGGCGGCAACGTGAGCTTCGAGGTCGGCGATCGCGTCGAGGTCGAGTTCATCGAGGGCGATCCGGTGGTGATCACCATCCCGCCCGTCTCGGCCATGACCGACCAGGACGGCGATACGGTGAGCGGTGAAGCGCCGGCCGGCAGCCGCGTGCGGGTCAGCCAGGGCGGCGGCCAGAACCAGGTGATCGTCGAGACCACGGCCGACGCGGGCGGGCAGTACAGTGCCAGCTTCGACGGCCAGCGCGACATCCAGGCCCCGATGGGCGGCGACGTCGACATCCGCCTGCTCAGCGGCCACGAGCTCTTCACCACCTGGGCGGCGGTGCAGCTGACGGTCGAGATGGGCAACAGCGTCGTCTACGGCAATGGGCCGCAGCAGCGCAACGTCACGGCCACGCTGATCGACTCCCAGGGCAACATCACGGTCGGCGAGGCCGAGGACGACGTCTCCGGCGGGGGCGGCGGCGGTCCCGGTGGCGGCGGCGGGGGCGGCGGCCTGAACGGCAGCGGCTTCTGGTCCTTCAGCTTCGAGGACAGCCTGGGCGAGCCGGTGATCATCCTGCCCGGCGACACGGTGAGCGTGATCGTCGGCGACGACGAGATCGACTTGCTCCTGCCGCAGCTCTCGGGCGTAGCCTTCGTGGCCGACGACCTGGTCAACGGCATCACCACGCCCAACCGCGCGCTGGACTTGACCATCGAGCACATCCTGGTCGACGGCGAGGCCGAGGTCGAGCTGGTCGCCGGCGCCGACGGTACCTTCAGCCACAGCTTCGAGGGCGAGTTCGACATCCAGCACAACGACCAGATCCTCTTCCACACCATGGAGGATGGTCACAATGTCAACAGCCGCCTGACGGTGCCCGGCCTGCGCTACGACCTGGACACGGCCCTTCTGCAGGGCTCATGGCGGCCCAACACGCCCATCGAGATCCTCTACCGCGGCCTGACCGGCGGCGAGTACAGCGCCGCCACGGTCACGGCCGGCGATGCCACCTTCCAGGTGACGCTGGAGCAAAGCGGCCAGCGCCCCCTGGCGCGGGCCGGCGACACGATCACGGTCCAAGATCCGGCCACGCGCGAGCTGGTCAGCCTGACCATTCCCGAGCTGACGGTGGCCGGCGACACGGAGAGCGATGACATCGCGGGCCGCGCCACGCCGGGCGGCCTCCTGCAGCTGCGGGTCAACGACGCCTTCAACCGCTCCGGTTTCGGCGGCGGTCCGGGCGGCGGCGGCCCGGGCGGCGGTGGCGGAGGCGGCGGCTTCCGACTCGCCGAGCCCGAGATCGGCCAGGACGGCAACTGGACCCACAACTTCGACCAGCCCAACTACAACGTGCAGCCAGGCAGCCGCATGTGGCTGCTCTACCGCGAGCCCGGCGGCCACCTGGTCGAGCGCACGCGCTACGTACCCATCGCCAACGTGCAGCACGGTGGCGGCACGGTCTGCGGCTTCAGCGAGCCGCGCGCTGCGGTCTCGGCGCGCTTCGTCGGCGGCGGTGGCAGCACCTTGGCCAGCGCCAACGGCACGGTCGGCTTCGACTCCAGCTTCGACTTGGAGGCCCAGCAAGCCGGCGGCGAGCTCTTCCGCAGCCAGGCCGGCCAGACGGCGCGGGTCGACTTGGCCGGCGAGACGGTCGAGGTCGAGCTGCCCCAGCTGTCCATCGACGTCACCTGGGGGCAGGCCGCCATCCGCGGCACCGGCCCGGCCAACAGCATCGTGCGCATCCGCCGGCCGGCCGACGTCTGCCTGCACCCGGTCTTCGGGGGCGGCGGCTTCAACTTCGGCACCCAGACCAACGACGAGGGCGAGTTCGAGAACAACTTCGGTGCCATCGGCGTCGATCCGGGCGAGGGCATCGAGGTGGCCTTCTTCCTGGAGAATGGACATCGCATCTACCGCCACGTCTTCCGCTCGCTGGGCCAGGTCTTCGTCGAGACCAGCCGGGTCCAGGGGCGCGCCACGCCTTCCTCGCCGGTCAGCGTGACGGTGCTGGACCGCACGGGCAACACCCGCGGCAGCGCCAGCACCACGGCCACCGGCGACGGCTACTTCCTGGTCGAGCTGACCGACGGTTCCGGCGATCCGCTGATCATCCAGGCCACCGACGTGGTGCGCCTGGACGCCTCGGGCGAGACACCGGACATCCCGATGCAGGTGCTGCGCTTCGACTGGAGCGTAGGCGACATCGTGACGCTGCAGGCCGCGCCGGACCGCTTCGTCTTGGTCACCTTGGCCATCGAGGGACGCGATCCGGTCAACCTGCCGATCACGGTGGACGGTTCGGGCAACTGGCAGTTCACGGCCGCCGACATCCCGCCGCGCCAGACCTGGACGCTTGACGACATCCTGGGCGTGCGCGCGGTCATCGAGACCGACAACGAGCACCAGATCGTGGCCGAGGCCGGCGACTTGGGCGACACGCCCATCGAGCCGCCGACGGTCGGGCGCGGCAGCAGCATCTTCCTGCCGATGGCGGTCAAGAGCGAGCGCGTGCGCTAGCAGCGGCCGCATCGTCCCAACCGACGAGCGACTCCGAGAGCGAGGACGCCGGCGACCTTCGGGTGGCCGGCGTCCTTGCGTCTCGGCTGCCCCATCGACCGAGGGACGCTCCGGGGTGGGAAGCGGCGCCGGCAGCACCGACCGCCGCGCACGAGCACTCCGTCTACCCTATAATCGAGGTCGGGATGCACCTCGGGGGGGGGCATCGCGACGGAGAAAGGCTTACTGCGCATGCGACGTCTGATGACGGTCTGGCTGCTTGGCCTTCTGGCCTGCTCGGCCGCGCTGAGCGCCCTGCTGTGGACCTTCGGACCGGGCCCGGTCGCCGACGGGAAGCCCGCCTGGCTGCTCGAGATCCGCGACGAGGCAGCGACCGACGGGTCCGAGGATCCATCCGAGGACCCGGAGGCCCGTGCCGCGGCCATCGACCGGATCGCCGTCATCCGGCGGGACGGAAGCCTGGTGACGATCGATCCGCGGGGCGGCGAGCCGCGCGAGCTGCAGGGCGACGACGAGATCCGCTTCGGACTGCCCACCTGGTCGCCCGACGCCCGGCGCCTGGCCACCATCGGCATCCGCGGCAACCGTGCGTCGGTCTACCTGACCCGGGACGAGCCCGATGCCCAGTCCCGCCAGCTCTACACCGACGCGGTCGAGACCCCCTTCTACCTCTACTGGGCCCCCGGCGGCCGCTTCCTGGGCTTCTTGGCCAACCACGCCGAGGAGGGCGTCGGACTGCACGCCGCCGAGCCCGGTACCGGCGAGCACAACCTGCTTGCGGCCGGCACGCCGCTCTACTGGAGCTGGGCGCAGCGCAACCCGCAGGTCCTGGTCCACGCCGCCGAGGCCGGCTCGGGCGAAGGCGCGCTGGGCCTGGTCGACATCGTCACCGGCGCCAGGCAGAGCCTGGGTGCTACGGCGGTCGGCAGCTTCCGCACACCCGGCATCTCGCCCAGCGGCCGCTACCTCTCCTACGGCCAGCCGGCCGAAGGCGAGGTCTCGCAGATCGTGGTGCTCGACCGCCAGGATCCGGATGCCGAGCCCCAGACCATCGACCATCTCGGGCTGGCGCCGATGAGCTGGAGCCCTGCGGCCGACGAATTGGCCTTCCTCAGCCCGCGCCAGGACGCCGATGCCGCCGCCGGCCCCCTGCGCCTGATCGATGCCGAGTCGGGCCGCGTGCGCGGTCTGGTCGGCGATTCGGTGCTGGCCTTCTTCTGGTCGCCGGACGGCCGCTGGATCGCCTACCTCACGCTGGAGCGCACTCTGGACCAGGACAGCATCCGGGCGGCCGCTCCCGGCCGGCTCCAGGTCGGCTGGACGGCCGGGACGCCAGACCTCACGCGCCCGACTCGTCCGGCCCGGATCGTCGCCCAGTCCACGCCGGACCTGGAGATGGTCCTGCGCGTGGTCGAGGTGGCGCGCAGCGCCCGCGGCCCGCGCGAGCTGGCCCGCTTCCACCCCAGCCGCAGCTTCACCCTGCAGGTCCTGCCCTTCTTCGACCAGTATGCCCTCAGCCACCGCATCTGGTCCCCCGACTCCACTTCCCTGGTCCTGCCGATGCGCCAGCCCGGCGGCTCGATGGTGCGCGTCATCCCCATCGACGGCAGCCCGCCGCGCGATTTGATCCGCGGCAGCCTGGCTTTCTGGAGCCCGCGCTAGTACTCTGTCTAGGGGATGCTTGCGGGCTCGATCGTCGGTGGTCGAGACGGCGTTCCTTCGCCGTGACTTTCGCGCTCGCCTCGTGTTTAATCCTCCGGAGCCATCGGCTCTCGAGGACTACCCGATCACGCGTCCCACGGGATGCAAGGAGGAACGACTCATGCAGGGACTCATCGTCTTGTTGATCGTCGGTGCCATCGCCGGCTGGTTGGCCGGTTACATCGCCAGCCGCGACACCGCCTTCAACATCATGGACGTCATCCTGGGCGTCGTGGGCGCCATCGTCGGCGGCTACATCGCCAGCGCGCTCTTCGACACCGCATTCGGCGCCTTGACGCCGATGGGCATTGCCATCGCCACGCTCGGCGCGCTCCTGGTCGCCTTCATCTACAAGAAGGTCACCGGCAAGTCGATCGCCTGATCGCTGTCGAATCGACGTGAAGAAGCGGGGCGGCCGTGACGGCCGCCCCGCTTCGTTCTTCTAGCACCAAAGCTCACCCGAGGTCTCGACAGGCCCTGGCGTCCCGACCATCTGGCCTCGGGTGCTCCCAGATCAGTCCTCGTCGTCGGGGATGACCAGGGTCTGGCCCGGGTAGATCAGGTTCGGGTTCTCGATCTTGTCCTTGTTGGCCTCGTGGATCTCGGGCCAGCGGGCGCCATTGCCCAGGAAGCGGGTGGCGATGCCCCACAGGGTGTCGCCGGCGGCCACGGTGTAGGTGGTCTCCTCGGCCTTGGCGTGGGCCTCGGCCTGCTTGGCCATCTCGGACTCGTACTCGCGGCGCAGGTCGCGCAGCTTGCGGCGCTCGGCCAGGAGCTCGTTGCGCAGCTTGTCCTCGCGGGCCTCCTTGGCCGCCTTGCGGATGTCGGCATCGCGCTTGCGCATCTCGGCCTGGATGTCGATGGCCTTGGCCTGGTTCTTGCCCTCCGGATCGCTCTTGGCGTCGGACTTGGCCGGCGCGGCCTTGGCCTTGTCGTCCTTGTCCTTCTTCTTGCCGCCGGGCAGCGGGGTGTTCAGAAAATCGATGACCTTGTCGAAGATCGCCATGGTGTTGCGTCACTCCTGTGCGCTGTGCTGAATGGATGATGGGGCGGTGCCGGTCCGCTGACCGGCAGGTTGGATGGGGCAGGGAGTTCGACCTCGTCTCACTCGGCGGCCGGCTCGCCGGCCGCACGCTTCAACGCTTGCTTCCGCCGAGCAGCTTGCCCAGCAGGTCCATGCCGATGCGCGCCGCGTCGTCGGTGGCCGAGCCGTCGCCGTCGCGGTCTAGCAGGTCGCCGATCACGTCGCCGGCGGTCTTCTCCTGCGGCTGCGACTTCGAAGGCGGCTGGGGCACCTGGATGCGCGGCAGGCCCTGGCGGGCGATCTGATCGCGCTCGCGGTCCAGGTAGCCGGCCAGGTCACCCGGCGACATCCGCTCCTGCTGCTTGGTGCGGCCCAGGTAGGCCAACACCAAAGGGGCCAAGAGCGGAAGCAACTTGGATAGAACGCTGGGGTCCAGGCCCGTCTCGCGTCCCATCTCGGTTTCGATCTTGCCGCGATCGCGGCCCAGGACGTGACCCAGGATGGCATCGCCTTCGCTCAGGTCGCCGCCGCGCTTCAGGTAACCGCCCAAATCGTCCAGGCGGCTGCCGTCGTGGTCGCGCTCGAGCGCACCGGCCAGGGCGTCGGCCCCCTTCTGATCGGCCGTGTTGCGCGCCAGGCCGGCCACGATCATCGGCAAGCCGATCTTGACCGCTTGCCGGGCCGTGCGCGGGTCCAGGCCCAGGCGATCGGCCAGCACGCCGGCCATCGCCTCTTGACCCAACTGCTGGGTCATGATGTCGATCATCGATGAAGCCATGAAATCTCCTCTGTGTACGGACTGTATGGCGTCTCGGTCTACGGGATGCGTCGGTTTCGGGTTGCAGCAGGATCGCCCGATCTCGGGCTCACTCGGTGGGAATCCAGACCAGCGTCAGCTGGTCGACGTCGATGTCGTTGCGCTCCAGGCCGATCTCGAGCCGCTCGATCCGACCGGCCGCCTGGCGCCACTTGTCGTCGATGGCGATCAGCTCTTCGCGCAGCTCTTCCTCGAGGGCCTCGATCTGCTCGACTTTGGCGTCGCGCTTGTCCGCGGCCGACTCGAGGCGCTCGCGGGTGCGCACCGTCATCGAGCGGCGCGAGGAGAGGCTGCGCATCGAACGCGCGGCGCGGGCGACCTTACTGGCCGCGCCGCGGCCGCCGAGCAAGGCGCCGATCAAGTCGCCGGCACCGGCCATCAGCTCCTGGCCGCGGCGCTGGTCGACATCCACCTCCAACTCCTGCACCCGCAGCTGGGCGTTGCGCAGCGTGTCCTCCAAGCGGTCGACGCGCTTCTCGATGGTCTCGCGCAACCCGGCCGCGTCGGCATCGGCCGCGTCGTCGGCGGCCGAGACGCAGCGCAGTTCGAAGTCGGCCCGGGCCTCGCCGGGCCGCGAGTAGAGCTTCAGCTCCGGATTGTGCCAGAGCTCGAGCTCCCGATTGCGGTAGAGCTCGGCCCGGATGGCCGTCTCCACGTCGCGGAAGTAGGTCAGGGTATGCAGCTTGGCCTCGGGCATGACGTAGACCGCGCCGGCCGGCGCCTCATCGACGAAGTCGCGCTCGTCGTGGTCTACGTCCAGCCCGGTCGAAGCGTCGAAGCGCTGCGCCAAGGGAAAGAAGACCGCCTCCCATTCCTGCTGGTGGTCCAGGTCGGCGCCGCGCTCGTCGAAGCGCATGTGCACCCGCGCGGCCAGGCCGGCCTGCAAACGCCGCCCGCCCGGCACCGCGCCCACCTCGGCCACCCAGGGCGCCGAGGGCGACAGGTGGCGCACCCGCACGTTGCTGGCGATCTCGGGCATCAGCTGGCTCTCGTCCTCGGCCAGCGCCTGGCCGGCGTCGACAGCCGACCCTCTCGCGGACTCGGGACCGCCATCCGATGTCGAGTCAACCGCGGCGGAGCGGGTCGCCGACCGGGCGGCGGCTCGGGCCGCGGCCTCGATCGCATCCCGCTCCGGTGCGTCGCGCGTCAGCTGCTCGATCTGCGGCCGCGTGAGCGGACCGCGCAGATAGCTCATCGCCCAACGCGTGGCAAAGTAGGCGGGCCCGTCCAGGTGGCTGCTGTGCAAGAGGAACTGGCGCTTGTCCAGGGCGCCGATGCCGCGGTCCAGGGCCGCCACATCCACGCCGCCGGCCGCCGAGCGCAGGCCCTCGAGCACCCGCTCCTTGTCGCGCTCGGTCTGCAGCCGGCCGATGCACCATGTGCCGGCGTTGCTCATGGCCTTGTAGTCCAAGTCGACCGGATTCTGCGTGGCCAAGACCATGCCCACCCCGAAGGCCCGGCCCTGCTTGAGCAGGGTCAGGATGGGCTTCTTGGAGGGCGGCGCGGCCGTGGGCGGTGCGTAGCCGTAGACCTCGTCCATGTAGACCAGCGCGCGCAAGTCCGTGCTGCCGCTCTGGCCGCGCATCCAGGTGATCAGCTTGGAGAGCACCAGGGTGACGACCAGCTGGCGCTCGGCCTCGGAGAGATGGGCCAGGTAGACGATGCTGGCCCGCGGCCGGCCGTCCTCGGTCCGCAGCAGCGTCTGGATGTCCAAGGGAAGGCCCTGGATCCAGTCGGCGAAGGCCGGCGAGGCCACCAGCCCGTTGAGTCGCATGGCCAGGTCGGTGCGGTCTTTCTCCGGAAAGAAGCTGTCCACTTCGAAGACGCCCAGCTTGCGCAGCGGCGGCGCTTGGACCTGGCCGATCAGGCTGGCCAGATCCAAGTCCTGGCCCGCCTGCCAGGCCCGGTCGATCAGGTTGGACAGCAGGATGTGCTCGCGGCTGGTGATCGGATCGGCCTCGATGCCGGCCAAACCCAGCAGGCTGCTGACGAAGCTGGCGATCTCGTCGCGAAGGGCCTCGTCGTCGACCGGTCCGGACGGCGCGGCCAGCGAGCCCAGGACGTTCAGGGGCAGGCCAGCCGAGGAGCCGGGGGTGAAGATGCTGCAGCGCGATCCCTGACGCAGGCGGGTGAGGCGATCGCCGTCGATGCCGGAGCCCGCCAGGCCCTCGCGCCAACGCTCGGCCACCACCGCCGCCTCTTCGGCCGGGCTGCGACCGGCCCGCTCGGCCTGGCCGGCGTCGATCCAGGGCTCGAAGTCGGCCGGCCGCAGCTCGGGGAAGGTCAGCGCCAGGTTGGTGATGTCGCCCTTGGGATCCAGGATCAAACAGGGCAGGCCGGAGAGCAGGGCCTCTTCGAGCAGGATGATGCCCAGGCCGGTCTTGCCCGAGCCGGTCATGCCCAGCACGACCGCGTGGGTGGTCAGATCGCGGGCCTCGAGGGTCAGCCGCTCGCCAGTGGCCTTGCCGCCGGCATCGTCGAGGCGCTGGCCGAGGTAGAGCTGGCCAGGTTGGTCTTGGTAAGGGTTCACGGGCGCTTCCCGGGTCTCGGTGGGGCTGCGGCGTTGGGACGGCGCCGAACTAATGGACCTTGAAGGCTACCTTGACGTTGGCATGATACTCGTAGAGCTCGCCGTCGTCGTTGATCTTGGCCGTCCAGCCGACCACGTCGACGCAGATCAGGTCATCCAGGGTCTTGGCGGCGGTCTTGACGGCGTTCTTGACGGCCTGCTCCCAACTCTCTTCGGAGGCGCCGGACAGTTCGATGATCTTGACGGTGGACATGGGGGATGCTCCTTGCTAGGTGGGGGCGATGAACGAGGGGATGCCGGCAGGGCGGGCATCGCCGGCTCATTGTAGCGCTAGGCCGATTCTCTCGCTAGGCTCTCGGGCCGAGCGCAGGACCAGCGTTTGCCGGGCGTCGGGCGGGCGTCGGGCGGGCGTCGGGATGACCCGCCGAGGGAGGGCTCAGAGCCTGTTTCTTAAAACAGGTCCGGCTGCGCCCAAGGCCGCGAACGCGCTGGCTGCGTTATCGAAGCTCGCCGTAGCACAAGGCTACGACTGCGCTTCGATGCCTTGCCAGCACGTCCGCGGCCTCAGGCTCGCTACGAACCTGCTTTAAGAAACAGGCTCTCAGGCGATCGGCCCGCCGGATTCGGCCGGCCCGGAGTCCTCCGAATCCCCGGCCTGCGGCGGGATGGTCACGGCCATCCGCCCCATGGCGCTCCAGGCATCACGGAAGTCGGCGTCGGCATACCAGCGAAGCGCCTGGTGCGGGCTGGCCGGGTCGGCAAAGCCCCAGCCGCGGCCGGGGTTGTGGGCCAAGAGGACCATGTAATGCGCCCAGGGCTTGGGCCGCCAGGCGCCGACGATGGGCACCAGCAGCTCGCCCCGGGCCAGGCGCTCGATCAAGTCCTCGGCCTCCATCCCGAATCGCCAGCCGGCCTGCAGCCCGTGCTGCCGCAGCGCGTCGGCCACGCCCCAGGGAAAGGTGGCGTAGCGCGGCAGGCGCCGCACCAGGGGCAGGATGCCCCAGAGCCCGCGGCGCCGCGGGCGGTCGAGGGCGGCCGCCAGCTCCTCGGCCACCACCGGCCGGCCGGTCAGGGCCTGGATGATGGCCGCGGCGGCAAAGGGGCCGCAGTCGTTGGGGTGGGTTTGCTGCCGGCGGCAGGCCAGAACGGACTCGGCATGGGCCGAGGTGACCGGTCCCAGCGCATCGACGTCGACGACCTGCATTGCCCATCCCTCGCTAGATGCTCGGGCTCGTTCCCGCGGGCGCCGCCGCGGGGCACGCGCTCATCGGTCGGCCATGCGCTCCACGCGGCCGGAATGCACCGCAAAATGCTGCAGGTCGTCGGCCACCAGGCTGTCGGGGAAGACCGAACGGGCCTCGTCCTGGATCTCGCGGGCCGGGTAGCGGCGCGAGACGTGGGTCAGGATCAGCTGGCCGGCACCGGCATCGCGGGCCAGCTGCGCCGCCTGGCGCGCGGTCAGGTGGCCGAACTTGCGGGCGGTGTCCCGATCGCGCCACAGGTAGGTGCTCTCGCAGACCAGGAGGTCGGCGTCGCCAGCGATGCCGACCAGCTCGTCCACCCGCGCCACGTCGCCGATGAAGACCAGCTTGGTGCCGGGCGTGGCCGGCCCCAGCACCTGGTCGGGCTGGATGCGCCGGCCGTCCTCCAGGGTGACCGCCTGGCCCCGCACCAGGTCGCGCCGCACGGGGCCGGCCGGCAATCCCAAGGCCTCGGCCTTCTCGGGCAGGAAGGGCCGGCGGCTGCGCTCCTGGAAGACGAAGCCGAAGTTGCCGCTGCCGCGGTGCTTGACCGGAAAGGCCACCACCTCCAGGTCGCCGACTTCCATCAGCGGTCCCGGCTCCAGCTTTCGGTAGTTGATGACGAAGTCGTCGCCCCCGCCGCGCACCACCACGCCCATCAGCTCGCGCACCCGCTCCAGGGCCCAGCGGCCACCGTGGATGTCCAGGTGATCGGAGGCCTCCCAACGGGCGAAGGTGCTGGCGATGCCGCCCAGGCCCAAAATGTGGTCCAGGTGGCCGTGGGTCAAGAGCACGGTGTCCAGGCGCTTGAAGCCCAGCCCGCTCCTCAGCAACTGCCGCTGCGTGCCCTCGCCGGCATCGATCAGGAAGCGCTTGTCGCGGTATAGCACCATGGTCGAGGGCAGCCCGCGGCGCACCGAAGGCGCCGAGGCCGAGGTGCCCAGGAAGACGATCTCGATCACGCGGCGCGCTCGCCGGTGGAGGCCTCGTCCATCGCGTCAGGGAGTTCTGGACGTCGCGACATCAGGGACGCTCGAGGAAGGGCAGGTAGAGCAGCGCCTCCGGCTCGTCGATCGGCGTCTGCTCGGCGGTCGGGCTGGGCTCGCCGGTCGGCATCTCGGTCGGCGTCTCGGTGGCCACGCCGGTGGCCGTGGGCTCCGGCGTCGGCGTGTCCGGCAGGTCATCCGACTCGATCTCGACGGTCACCGGGTTCTCGCGCCACTCGATCAGGCGCTCGGGCGCCGGCTCGGCGCCGGCCGGCAGCACCAGCAGGTCGCCGGGGAAGCCGGTCTCGAGCAAGGCGTCGATGTCCGGCGCCGTCACGCCGGTATCGGCGTAGGCCATGCCGTCGCCGGTGTCATCGCTGCCCCCGTCGGTATCGTCACGGTAGTAGACCCGCGCCTCGGCCGAGGCGTCGACCGCTTTCGAGAGCAGGCTCAAGCGCCCCGCGCCCAGCCGGATCTCGCGCCAGGCCGGCACGGGCGCGTCCGGCACCGCATCCGGGCTGCCGTCGACCGTGACGCCGGCCGGCAGGTTGGCGTCGTGGTAGGTCGCGCCCGAGACCGCGGCGGTGAAGTCGAGCGAGACGCGGATGTTGGTCAGCTGGATGATCCCCCCGCCGAGTCCCGCCAGGTCCTCGGTGCCGGCGAAGATGGTGAAGCGGCGATCATAGGCCTCTCCCCCTCCCTCGAGCAGACCGCGCAGCGGGCCGACCTTGACCGGGTCCCCGCTCAGGTCGATTCCCAGGACCCCCAGCGCAGCGGATAGGGTCTCCTCGTTCACCGCTCCGGCTCCGGTCAGGTTGCCGCGCAACTTCATACGATCGACCAGGTCCTCTTCGACACCGGTCAAGAAGAACGACCGCAGTCCGAAGAAGCCGTCCTCGCCAGCATCGGCCGGCCCCATCCGGTAATGCTCCCCCACGATCTCGCGCTCGCCGGCCTCCCACCGCAGCCGCGGCGTGATGGCGATCTCGGGCCCGCTCTCGGAGCGGAAGAGGTGGATCTCGCCGGCATAGTCCTCGTCCATTGGATCGGAGATCTTCAGCACCGCCCGCGGCGCGTCTTCGGGCATGGCGGCCGGCCGCTCGCCCTCCGGCGCGGGCATGCCGGCATCGTCGAGCATCAAGACCAGCTCGTCGTCGGCGTCCAGCATGCCATCCTCGGTCTCGACGTAGGTGGCGCCGTTGCGCTCGTCCAGCTGCTCGGCCACCAGACGCCAGGTCGATCCGTCCCAGCTCCAGGCCCAGATCTCCAGCTCGCTGGCCCCGTCGAAGAGCGGCAGGTCGGCGCCGGAGAGGACGATGGCTTCGGAGGGGCGCCAGCTGGCGTCGGCCTGGGCGGCCATGGGATCGGGCGGGCCGGCGACCGCGAAGGCCACGCCGGCCGCGGAGAGGAGGGCGAGGGTGGCGAGGATGCGGATCTTCATGAGGGCTGCCTCCTGGACGCCGGATTCGAAAGGGCGCGATCCCGACGATCGCGGCCGCTTCGGCGCGCGGGCGGCCGTCCGGCCATCGGGGAAGCGCAATCATATGGGGATCGCCCAGGGGGGTCAACGGATCGACCGGCGCGTCGGCCGATCTCGCGGCAGACCGGCGGTGGTACTTGCGGCCGGCCGTCCGCGAGCCTGCACCGCGGGCGGTCCTCGACTACAATCCGCTCCATGGCTACAACCACACCGCCCAACCGGTCCAAGCCGCCCATCGTGCTGGCCTCCGCCTCGCCGCGCCGCAAGGCGCTCCTGTCGACCCTGGCGCCCGAGCCCTTCGAGGTCGTGGTGGCCGAGATCGACGAGTCACCGCTGCCCGGCGAGCGGCCCGAACCCCACGTGCGTCGGCTGGCGCTGGCCAAGGCGCGCGCGGTGGCGGCGCAGATCGAGGGACCGGCGCGGGTGCTGGGCGCGGACACGATCGTGGTCTTCGAGGGCCGGATCCTGGGCAAGCCGGCCGACGCTGCCGATGCGGCCGCGACCCTGCGCCGGCTGCGCGGCCGGCGACACGAGGTGGTGACGGGGCTGGCGATGGTGGACGCGGAGACCGGTCGTTCCCGCTCCACCTCGGCCACGACCGGGGTCTGGATGCGCGACTACTCGGATGCCGAGATCGAAGCCTACGTGGCCGGCGGCGACCCGATGGACAAGGCCGGCGCCTATGCCATCCAGCACACCGGCTTCCGCCCGGTGGCCCGGCTAGAGGGCTCGGAGACCAACGTCATCGGCCTGCCGCTGGCGCTGACGCGCTGGCTCTCGAGGTGCATGTAGCCCTCTTCACCTCACCGGTGCCGGCACATGGATGGCCTCACTTCTCCAGTTCCCGACGCACATCGCGCGCGGCGATGGTGCGGACGAAGGCCTTGGAAGACTGGTCCACGGCGAGCAGCGCGTCGATGCTGCGAGCGGCGCGCCTGCGGTCCCACCCTTCGACGCGCTCGGCCGCGTTCAGTGCGTGGCTCACCGCGTCCTGGACATCGCTGCCCGTGATCTCGTAGAACTGCCCAGCGCACATCCAGCGAAGGGCCGCCAGGGCGCAGCCGAGCGCGAACCGGGGCTCTCGCTCGCGCGCGTCTCGCGCGGCTCGCACGAGGGTGCGCACGTCGACGGGCGAGGTCTCCGCGAGACGGAGCGCCAGGCCCAGTTCTCCGGAGGCCTTGGCGGCGGCGAACCAGCGGCCCTCCTCGCCGGGCGAGTCCGCGATGAGATCGGCCAGCACCTTCGATGGCGGGATGGTCGGGTAGGCGGCGGCGACAGCGCGGAAGGTGGCCAGGTTCGTATTGCGCCGGTGGCCCCTGAGGCCGAAGCGTCGGTAGGCCTCCTCGGTTCGGCCTTGCTCGAGGAGGATGGCCTCGCAAGCCGCGTCGATCGCGTCTTCGTAGTAGCCCGCCGAGCTCCGGCTGGCCTCGGCCATGCGCAGTGCAGCTTCGAGGTCGCCCATGGCGCTCAGCGCCTCCACACCATAGCGGAGGTCATGCCACATGGGCTTGTACAGTTCGTCGATGAGGGCCAGGAGATCCGCGTGGCGGCCCGCGGCCAGAAGCGCGGACAGGCAGGCTGCCGTCGCATTGCTGTGGACGTAGTTGCCGGCGCGACGCTCCGCGTTGACGCGCCTTACCAGCGGCATCAACTCGTCCGCCCAGCGCGACGCCACCTCCGGCGAGGCGCAGAATCGGCCCCAGAGCGCGCCGATCGACTCCAGGTAGGCGTAGCCGTCGTCTTCGTAGGCCTGCCACAGACGCTCGAGCCAGGCTTCGCGCTTTCGATCCGACACGTCGGCGGCCTCCAGCACGCCGGCAAGCTCCTCGACGGCCTCATGGACGGCTCGTCCGATTTGGCCGCTGGAGCTGTCGATGTGCTCGATGGCCGGCACCAGGCGTTCCAGGAGCCGCACGCTGCCTTCGGCGGCCGTCTCCGGGTCCACCCGGGCCCGCGCCTGGATCTCCTTGACCGCCGCGCCGAGGCGCTTGGCCGCCAGGCTCGAGCCGCGCCAGTTGTACTGTCCTTGTCGAAAATGTGCCGGGAAGTTCCAGCCAGCTGCCTTGGTCGCCATGGGCGATGATCTTATCATGAGTGGCGGCAGCGTGCTTGCTGGCCCGCCGCCGGAATTCTTCGGGCAGGGAGGTGCAGACCATGTCGCCAGCAGAAGACTCGCCGCCGCATGTCGTCTTGCTGGTGCTGGACGATCCCAATCGGCTGGACGAGGTGCTCGAGGCCTGGCATGGCGCGGGCGTGCGCGGCGTGACGATCGTCGAGAGCACGGGGCTGCATCGGCGGCGCCGGCGCACGATCGGGGCCCGCTATGCCTATGGCTTCCCGCGCCTCTTCGGTGGCGCCTACGAGGGGCACTTCACGCTGATGACGGTGGTGCCGCCTTCGCAGGTGGAGGTCTGCCGTGCGGAGGTCGAGCGCATCGTCGGGGATCTGGACCTGCCGAACACGGGCATGCTGGTGGCGTGGCCGGCCGCCTTCGCCAAGGGCATCGCCTGCGCGCCGCCGGATGACGATTCCGGGGAGCGCCGCGAGGGGTGAGCGAGGTCCTCTTCCTGCTCAGCGCGGTCGTGATCGTGGCCAGCGCGCGGCGGCTGGCGCACTACGGCGATATGATCGCGGTGCGCACGCGGCTGGGCGGCATGTTCGTCGGCACCCTGCTCTTGGCGCTGGCCACCTCGCTGCCCGAGCTCTTGACGATGATCGCATCGGTCGGTCAGGCGCTGCCCAGCATGGCGGCGGGCAGCATCTTCGGCAGCTGCATGTTCAACATGTGCCTGCTGGGCCTCTTGGACACGGCGCATCGCCGGGTGCGGCTGCTGCGCTCGGTGGCTCTGGCCCACGCCACCAGCGGCGCCTTGGCCGTGCTGATGCTGGCGGCCACGGTCCTGTTCATCTTGGCCGACCTGCCGCTGCGCATCGGCTGGGTCGGGCTGGACAGCCTGATGCTGATCGCGCTCTATCTGGGCGGCGTCTTCCTGCTGCGCGGCAGCGACCCGATGCCCGCCGCACCCGCGGCGGAAGAGCCCGCCCTGATCGGTGTGCCCTCGCTGCGCCACGGCTTGCTCGGCTTCCTGGCCGCCTCGCTGGTGCTGTCGCTGGCCACGCCCGTGATGGTCGCCAGCGCGGGCAATCTGGCGGATCAGACCGGCCTGTCGGCCGGCTTCATGGGCACGGCGGCGGTGGCCATCGTGACCTCCCTACCCGAGGCCGCCACGACCATCAGCGCGATCCGCATCCGCGCTTTCGACATGGCGGTGGGCAACCTCTTCGGCAGCAACATCTTCAACATCTTCGCCCTGGGCCTCACCGACCTGATCGTGCTGGACGGCCGGTTCCTGGCCGGCATCGACCCGGACATGACGCTGGCGGCCCTGCTGGCCCTGGTCCTCACCGCGGTCGGCCTCTTGGGCAACGTGGCGCGGATCGAACGCCGCCTGGGCTTCGTGGAGCTCGACGCGGCCTTCATCATGCTGATCTACCTGGCCGGCATGTGGCTGCTCTACACGCGCGGGATCGCCGTCGGCTGAGCGACTTCGAGGCCGCGCCCGGCACCTGGCCGGCCCGCGCGGATCTCGATTGCCGGCCGGGCACGGGCGAGCGGATGAAATCTTGCGCCTCCGGCTCGACCGAGATCTATAATTTGCCGCGGTCCGGCGAGCTTCGCCGGGCCGTCTTGCATCTAGCCATGCATGGGGCCGAGCCCAATTCGCCGACGTCGAGTCCTTCCCCCCGCCTCGGTCCGGCCCGCAGGCACCGGTCGCTTCTTCACACTCCACCCCGTGGAGAGGAGCCGTCACGTGATCCGAACGATCCTGCTTTCCCTAGCCTTGCTGGTTTCGGTGACGCTCGTCGGCTGCTCGACGGGCCCCGCCGCGTCCGGAACGATAATCCCGGCAGATGCTTCCAGCGCGACCTGGATGGCCTATCAGGCCGATAGCGGCTACCGGGTGAGCTATCCGCTCGAACTCTACTCGATGCGCGATGGCGACTCACCGTCCGACGTCCTATTCCCCGGCACCAAGGTCATCGAGCCCAACGACGCCTTCTCCTACCAAGAACCGCGCGCCATCACCTACCAGCTGTCGATCACGGTCCGCGAGAACACGCAGGGCCTGTCACTGGATGCCCCGGAGGCCTTGCTGGCGCGCGGCGGGCTCATCGCCTACGAGCCCGAGATGCTCAGCGAGGATTCGATCCAGACCGTCCAGCTCGGTGGCGTCGACGCGCTTCGCGTCGATGACCTTTCGGTAGGGCCGGCCGGCATCGCCACCCAGATCATCACCATGCGCGACGATCGCATCGTCGAGATCCTCGTCGAGCCCAAGCAGCTGACCGGCAACCAGGCCGAGCCCTATCAGGAGGGCGAACCCTCCGTGGCGAATCGAGCCTGGATGGACGAGATCATCGACCGCTTCGAGTTCACCGAGCCCTAACCCTTCGATCCCGCCCCGCGCTCGAGCACACCGATCACGAGCGTATCCGACGAGGGTGGCTCGTCGAGGGCTTGGATCGACATGCCGAGCTTGCGCATCACCCCTTGGGACGGCAGGTTCCCGTGGATCGTGGTGGCGATGATACGCCCGAGCATCTCGTGTTCGAAGAGGAACTGTACGAGTGCTCGGGCGGCTTCGACGGCGAAGCCCTGACCCTGCCGTGCCGGGGCGATTGCCCAGAAGAGGCCGACTTCAGCTGTGGCCGGATCGTGCGGGTCACGCCCGAATGCCGCAACCCGGTTGAACGTATCCAAATAGGGTACGACTCCCACCGCACCCACGACCTCGCCGCTCGCCTTCTCCACCACGGCTCGCTCACCGTAATGCGGTTGCTGGAGTTCGGCGAACAGCTCGTAGCCGAGCACCGTCCACTGGAGCCAACGTCGGCGCGCTTCCAGATCCAGGTCGGAGCCGAAGGCCGCGTTGAGCAGCTCGTGGATCGCCTCGAGATCATTCAGAGTCAGCTCGCGGATGATCAGCCGCTCGGTCTCGAGCCTTGGAATCCTCCTGCTCATCTGGTCTTTCCAAGGAAAACAGCCTGATCGCCGAGCGGCGACTGGATGCCGACCACGTGGTCCGCTGCATCGATACCCGCCGGTATGTCATCGCATCGAACCGTCCGAGTCCTCAGTCGCCAACTGTCGACTCCCGGGACGTAGATCGAGGGCATGGGATCGGAGGCGGGATCCGGCGTGGGCGGGACCGCCAAGCCAAGCCTCTCGCGGCGAATCACGGTGCCGCCGTCACCCGCGGCCACAACGCGAGATGGGCGATGGTCTGAAAGTCTCCGGCCACGACTTGCCAGGCACCGCCGGGACTCCCTTGTGCAACCAGCGCAGCATCAACGGGTAGCTGCACCATCGCAGAGCCGAGAATCAGGATTCCGCCAATCGTGTGGCGCGTCCGCAGGTTCATGGTTGCATGCTTCGATTCGTAACGATTCGGACTGGGTCAACCCTCGTGATCCAAGAGGTACTGCCGCCACATCTCCGCGTAGCCGTCGTCTGGATCCGAAACCAGGACCTCGGGTTCTTCAACCCACCGCAATGGCGGAACTCGACGCCGGCCCTCCAGTGCGCCGAATCCGGACCTGGGCTCCTCAGGATCTTCACTTTCGGGCCATTCCTCCCATCGTCCGGGCCTGGCATAGATCCGAAAGCTGAGCACACCCTCCGGCAACTCTTCATGATGGTTGTCGAGCACACGAAAGAGATCATGCACCGCCTCCAGCATAACGGACTCGACGGCTAGTTCGAGCGCGCGGTGATCTTCGCCCGTCCAACTCGCCGTTGGAACGGAACGGCGCACCAATGTCGCGCACTGCTTCGCATTCGACGCGATGCTCGCTCGAAGGGCATTGCAGAGGACCTCCGTGTAATCGTTCAACTCCCTACTCCTGGCGTGGTCGGTCGAGATCACCACCCGCGAGCGAGCCGCGAAACGCAGTTGTCGCTTGGATTGTGGAAGCGCCAGGCCGAAGGTAGCACTTCGCCAGCCTACCCGTCAACGGTCTTCCGACACGGGCACTTTCACTTCGGCTGGCGACTCGCCGCGGCTCGAATCCGTCGGCGAAATTCCGTCAAGGGCCTCATGTCCGTGTCGATGGCACCATTGATCACGTGGTCGTCCTCGACGAAGAACCAGAGCCCGAGAAGGGCACCGGTCGTGGGCTTGCCCGTGGAGGTGAGCCGATTGTCATGCGTCGGCCTAAAGTTTCAGGGTGAGCGTCGGCGAAGGTTTCAGCCGA